>NZ_JARZAH010000001.1:0-697291 GCF_029892145.1 Kitasatospora sp. GP30 | reverse complement strand
GCGTCGCCGCGCACTCCCCCGGTGTGCTCTCCGGCAACGCCATCCAGGTTCCGGTGCACATCCCGATCAACATCTGCGGTGACAGCGTCAACGTGATCGGTCTGCTGAACCCGGCGTTCGGCAACACCTGCATCAACAGCGACAGCGTCTGAGCCGGCCTCAGTTCAGATCCACAGGAGGTCCCCCATCAACGCGAAGAAGATCGCGGTCCTGTCCACCGCCGCCGTCGGCATCGTGCTCGGCTCCGCCGGCTCGGCGCTGGCCAGCGCGGGCGCCGAGGGCGTCGCCGCGCACTCCCCCGGTGTGCTCTCCGGCAACGCCATCCAGGTTCCGGTGCACATCCCGATCAACATCTGCGGTGACAGCGTCAACGTGGTCGGTCTGCTGAACCCGGCGTTCGGCAACACCTGCATCAACAACGACACCCACGTCGACAACGACACCCGCCACCACCACGGCGGCGACGACGACTGCTGAGCAGTCCTCGTTCCGTGCACCTGCTGCCCCCCGGACTGCCGGTCCGGGGGGCAGCGCCGCATCTCCACCCACCCGTGAGAGGACCAGAGTTGACCCCCACCTCCACCGCCGCCGGCGCGCTGGCCGCGATCGGCGCCGCACTGCTGCTCACCCCGGCCGCCGCCGGCACCGCCGCCGCCGCGAGCCTCCCGACTCCCACCGCCGCCCTGCAGCAGCCGCAGGTCGGCCCGGCGCTCGGGGCTCTGGGCGGCACCACCGGCTATGTACTGGGGCCGGTCAAGGACCTGCGGCTCGACCCGTTCGCCAAGTCCGCCGCCGACCCGCTGAACAACGCGCTGTCGCTGGAGCCGGACAACGGCGTGCCGCACGTCTCCACCACGGCGGCCACCGGCTCGCTCAGCGGCGGCGGCGGCGCCAAGGACCTGCCGGTGGTCGGCACGCTGCTGGGCGCGCTGCCGGGGCACTGAGGCGCCGCTGCGCCGACACGCCGTCGGGGGCCGGGGGGGGGCGGGGGGGCCCCCCCCCCCCCCCGGGGGGTGGGGGGGGGGGGGGCCGGGGGGGGGGGCCGGGGCGCCGCGGCGCCCCCCCCCGGGGGGGGGCCGGGGGGGGCGCGGCCCCCCCCGCCCCCCACGGCAGTGGTGTGACGGGCGTTCAGTCCTGGTCGTGCGTCGCCTCGTAGAGCGCCGCCGAGCCGGTGGCCAGCAGGCTCTTGCCGGCCTCGACCACCGAGGTGTGCTGGTCCGGGCCGCCGAGGCTGGCCTTGGCCCCGGGCACCATGGAGACCGCGGCGGGGATCAGGCGCGGGTCCAGGTCGCCGGAGGCGAGCGATCCGGCCTGCGGCTGCCCGTCGGCGCCCTTGGTGTAGGTGAGCGGGTGCCCCACGCCCACCGCCGGGCCGATCGCGTGCAGCGGCGACTGCGGCGCGTCGAGGCCCAGCGCGCCCGGACGCACCCCGTCGACCAGGGCCGGCAGCGGCAGCGCGGTGTCCAGGCTCGGGCCGACCTTGCTGAAGTTGAGCGCCGGCACGACCTGGTCCGGCATCACGTCCTGCTTGCCCTGCTGCGCCTGGTCCTGCGACGCGGGCGCCGGGGGCAGAACGGGCGAGGCGGGCAGCGCGCCCTGGATGTCACCGCCCAGCGGCAGCATCGGCGCGTACCGGGTGACCGTCTCCAGCGGCACCCGCAGCGGGATGGTCTTGGTCGCCAGCCCGTTCTCCAGTTCGGCCACCTGACCCGGGGTCACCGGCGCCGCCGGGGCGGCGCCGGCCGCCGCCTGGCCCGCGATCGCCGATGCTCCGACCGCCAACAGCAGCGTCGCACCGCTCCGCTTGGACAGCTTCATCGTCTTCTCTGTTCCGATCTCGTGAGGCAATGAGGGCAACACCCCGAACTGCTTCAACGATCCGAGGGCGGACAGGTGGGCGCACACCCGGGACGCTTAGCCCGCACGGAGTATTAATACGACTGCATGAGCGCCCGAACGGGCTGTCGGGTGATTTTTCCGCCCCGCCTCGCGTAACTTTCCCGGCCGCCGTTCTTTGATATCGGTGTCGCCGCACCACGGCCGGTTCGGATGGCCGATCGCCCGGCAGCCGGAGATCCTGTCGGTGGCGATCCCAATACCGAATAGGTCGCTCGAATAAGCCGTGAAAGCGCGCGGCGGCCATGGACACAGGCCAATTCGCCCGCACGGATTGCCCGAAGACGTAGCGCCGCAGTAATCCAGAGAGGAACCCCCATGATCAAGAAGACCCTGGCCGTCGCCGGCCTGGCCGCCGCCGCGCTGGGCGCGGCCGTCAGCCCCGCCTCGGCGATCGCCAACGCGGACGGCTCCGCGGCCAGCCTGCAGGGCAACGGCGGCACCAACAACACCGGCACCTACGGCGACCACAGCCCGAACTTCCACTTCCTGGACAACGCCAACGTCTGCCTGCCGCAGATCGACCACGTCCAGGTCGGCCTGCTCGACGTCAACGCCGAGGTCCCGATCGGCAACCAGCAGCCGCACCAGATCTGCAACGTCGGCCAGACGACCCAGACCACCGGTGACGGTGTCGCCTCGCACCTGATCGGCTGATCAGCCGTCAGCTCCGCTCCACCGCACCACCCATCGCAGCCAGCGATGGCCCATTCCGCCGCACCCATCACACCGCTAGAGAGAGCACCCCATGCTGAAGAAGGTCTTCGCCACCGCCGGCCTGGCCACCGCCGCCCTCGCGATGGCCAGCGCGCCGTCCTTCGCCATCGCCGACGCTGACGGCTCGGCCGCCTCCATCCAGGGCGACGGCGGCACCAACCACACCGGCACCTTCGGCGACCACAGCCCGAACTTCCACACCCTGGACAACCCGAACATCTGCCTGCCGCGGATCGACCACATCCAGATCGGCGGGGTCCCGATCAACGTCGAGATCCCGGTTCTCAACCAGCAGCAGGTCCAGCAGTGCAACGTGGGCCAGACCACCCAGACCACCGGTGACGCCCCGCTGTCGCACCTGATCGGCTGACCCTGCGTCACCCCGGCACCACCTGACCCTCCAGAGCAGTACCCGACCCGACGGAGCAGTACCCGAGCGGGGCTGGCGGAGCACTCCGGCCAGCCCCGCTCCGTTGTTCGGCGGCGGACTCCCGCCGCCGTCAAGTACCGCGTCAGAAGAGAGGTTTGAAGCTCATGAAGAAGATGCCGGGCCGGGCTACCGCAGTGGCCGCCGGTGCGCTGATGATGGTGGGCCTGGGTGCCACCGCCGCCTCCGCGCACGTCGCGGTCGGCGGGATCGGCGGCGGCGTGGTCAGCGCCGAGGACCCGTTCGAGGCCGGCTGGGGCGAGGGCTTCGCCACCGCCGGCGAGGTGCACGACCACTGGAAGTTCTTCCAGTGGGCCACCGATGAGGAGGCCGGCGGCCAGGGCGGCGACCTGGCGTCGATCGGTCACCACCACATGGGCTGAGGCGCACCACGGGTGAGGGGGCGTCAGCCGTTCGGCCGACGCCCCCTCACCCGTTCGGTCAGAGTGCCCGAGCCGCCTCGACGGCCCAGTAGGTCAGGATCTGCTCGGCGCCGGCCCGGCGGATCGAGGTCAGGGTCTCCATGATCGTCCGGTCCCGGTCGATCCAGCCGTTGGCGGCGGCCGCCTCGACCATCGAGTACTCACCGGAGATCTGATAGGCCGCCACCGGCACCGGGGAGGCGTCGGCGACCTGGCGCAGGATGTCCAGGCACGGCATGGCCGGCTTGACCATCACCAGGTCGGCGCCCTCGGCGATGTCCTGCTCCAGCTCCCGCAGCGCCTCCCGGCTGTTGGCCAGGTCCTGCTGGTAGGTCTTGCGGTCGCCCTTGAGCGAGGAGGCGACCGCCTCCCGGAACGGGCCGTAGAGCGCGGAGGCGTACTTGGCGGTGTAGGCGAGGATGCCCACGTCCTGGTGGCCGGCCTCGTCCAGGGCCCGCCGCACCACGCCGACCTGGCCGTCCATCATCCCGGACGGGCCGACCAGGTGGACCCCGGCCTCGGCCTGCACCACGGCCATCTCGGCGTAGCGCTCCAGGGTGGCGTCGTTGTCCACCGTGCCGTCCGCCGCCAGCACCCCGCAGTGGCCGTGGTCGGTGAACTCGTCCAGGCAGAGGTCGGACATCACCACCAGCCGGTCGCCGACCTCGGCCACCACGTCCCGGATGGCCTGCTGCAGGATGCCGTCGGGGTCGGTGCCCGCGGAGCCGGTGGCGTCCTTGTGCTCGGGCACGCCGAACAGCATGATGCCGCCGATCCCCGTCTCGGCCGCCTCCACCGCGGCCTTGCGCAGGGTCTCGCGGGTGTGCTGGACCACGCCCGGCATCGAGCTGACCGGCACCGGCTCGCTGATGCCCTCCCGGACGAAGACCGGCAGGATCAGCTCGGCCGGGTGCAGCCGGGTCTCGGCGACCAGCCGGCGCATCGCCGGGGTGGTCCGCAGCCGGCGGGGCCGGATGGCGGGGAACGTCATGACTCCTCCACGTTCTTACGAATCCAGGTGTCAGCGCGCCTTGCGACGGGAGCCCGGCCGGCGCTCGCTGGGCCGGTAGACCGGCTCGCCCGCCATGGTGGCGGCGTCCCGGCGGCCGGCGCCGAACTCGGCCAGCGCCTGGGCGAGCGCCGAGGCGGACGGCGCGGGCGCCATCACGTCGACCCGCAGGCCGTGCTCCTCGGCGGTCTTGGCGGTGGCCGGACCGATACAGGCGATGATGGTGACGTTGTGCGGCTTGCCGGCGATACCGACCAGGTTGCGCACGGTCGAGGACGAGGTGAAGAGCACCGCGTCGAAGCCGCCGCCCTTGATCGCCTCGCGGGTCTCGGCCGGCGGCGGCGAGGCGCGCACGGTCCGGTAGGCCGTCACGTCGTCCACCTCCCAGCCGAGCTCGACCAGGCCGGCGACCAGGGTCTCGGTGGCGATGTCGGCGCGCGGCAGCAGCACCCGGTCGATCGGGTCGAACACCGGGTCGTAGGGCGGCCAGTCCTCCAGCAGCCCGGCCGCCGACTGCTCGCCGGACGGCACCAGGTCGGGCTTCACGCCGAAGTCGATCAGCGCCTGGGCGGTGGTCTCGCCCACCGCGGCGACCTTGATGCCGGCGAAGGCGCGGGCGTCCAGGCCGTACTCCTCGAACTTCTCCCGGACCGCCCGGACCGCGTTCACCGAGGTGAAGGCGATCCACTCGTAGCGGCCGGTGACCAGGCCCTTGATCGCCCGCTCCATCTGCTGCGGGGTGCGCGGCGGCTCGACGGCGATGGTCGGCACCTCCTGCGGCACCGCGCCGTAGGAGCGCAGCTGCTCGGAGAGGCCGTGCGCCTGCTCCTTGGTGCGCGGCACCAGCACGTTCCAGCCGAACAGCGGCTTGGTCTCGAACCAGGAGTGCGAGGACCGGTGGGCGACCTGCTCGCCCACCACGGCTATCACCGGGGTGTTCGGGTCGACCGGGGCGGACACCGGCGCGGGCAGCACCCGGGCCGCCTTCAGGTCGGCGCCGATGGTGGCCAGCGTCGAGGTGAAGGTGCGCTGGCGGGTGGTGGTGCCGGAGAGCGTGGCGCAGAGCGGCGCGTCCGGCTTGCGCCCGTGGTTGACCAGGGCGCCGGCGGTGGCCGGCAGCTGGCCCAGGGTGGTGCGGACCACCAGGGTGGTCTCGGGCGCGCCGAGGTCGACCAGGGAGCCGGCCAGCAGCGCCGAGCCGTCCACGAAGCGCACGTCGGCGCCGTTGCTGCCGCGCAGCGGGACGCCCGCGTAGGCCGGCACGCCGACCGACTGGGCGACACCCGGGATCACCTCGAAGGGCAGCCCGGCCTTGGCGCAGGCCAGCATCTCCTCGGCGGCCCGGCCGTCCAGGCCCGGGTCGCCGTCGACGGTGCGGACCACGTGCTTGCCGGCGGTGACCGCGTCACCGATCAGCTTGGTGAGCGACGCCGCGTCGAACTCGGTGCTCTCGGCATCCATGGCGACCGGGTTGTGCAGCTGCACGGACTCCGGGCAGTGGCTGTGCACGGCGGCGGCGGTCAGCGGGTCGGCGACCAGGATGTCGGCGGTGGCCAGCACCTCGACCGCACGCAGCGTCAGCAGGCCGGGGTCGCCCGGGCCGGCACCGAGGAAGGTGCAGCGTCCGGTCCGGTCGGCGGTGGCGTTGGTGGGGCTCATCAGGCTCGCTCCCCCATCAGACCGGCCGCTCCGCCGTCGAGCAGCCGGGCCGCCAGCGCGAGGCCGATGGCCCGCGCCGACTGCTCGGCCGACTCGCCCAGCGCGAGCGGTCCGGTGGTGGACATCGTCAGCAGGGTGGCGCCGTCGGCGGTGCCGACCACGCCCTCCAGCCGCAGTTCGTTCTCGCCGCCGGCCTGGGCCAGCGCGGCGACCGGCGCGGAGCAGCCGGCCTCCAGCGCGGCCAGCAGGGCGCGCTCGGCGGTGACGGCGGCCCGGGTTTCCGGGTGGTCCAGCACGCCGAGGGCGGCGGCCAGTTCGGGGGCGTCGGCGCGGCACTCGATGGCCAGCGCGCCCTGTCCGGGGGCCGGCAGCATCAGTTCGGGCGCCAGGTACTGGCTGATCTCGGCGGCCCGGCCCAGCCGGTGCAGGCCGGCGGCGGCCAGCACCACCGCGTCCAGCTCGCCGGAGTGCACGAAGCCGATCCGGGTGTCCACGTTGCCGCGGATCGGGACGGTCTCGATCGCGGCGCCGTTCCCCCAGCCTGGCGGCTGGGAGGTGCCCCCGTTCCGGGCCCAGGCGTTCAGCTGGGCCATCCGGCGCGGCGAGCCGGTGCCGATCCGCACCGGGCGGTCCTGGATCTTCTCGACCAGCTCGGCGAGTTCCAGGTTCTCCCGGGAGACCAGCACGTCGCGGACGTCCTCGCGCGGCGGCACGGCCGCGAGCAGCAAGCCCTCGGGGGCGGCGGTCGGCAGATCCTTGAGCGAGTGCACGGCGAGGTCGATCCGGCCGGCCAGCAGCGCGTCGCGCAGCGCGGAGACGAAGACCCCGGTGCCGCCGATCTGCGCCAGGTGCTCGCGCGAGGTGTCGCCGTAGGTGGTGATCTCCACCAGCTCGACCGGGCGGCCGGTGCGCTCGGTGATGTCGCGGGCCACCATGCCGGACTGCGCCAGCGCCAGCGCGCTGCGCCGGGTGCCCAGCCGCAGCGGTATCGTTTCGGCGTCCAACTGGCCCTGCCGCATGCTCAGTTGACCATTCATAGCGTTTTCGTCCTGGTCGTGCTGGTGGAGATGAGGATGGTTCATCTGGCCGCTCCGCCCGCGAGACTACCGCCGGCGGGCTGCGCCTGGGGACCGACCGGGGTACCGGACACGGCGTGCACCGCACCGGGATCGAGGTCGAACAGCTCGCGCAGCGCCTCCGCGTAGGAGGCTCCGCCGGGCTCGGCGGCCAGCTGCTTGACCCGCACCGTGGGCGCGTGCAGCAGCTTGTCGACCACCCGGCGGACGGTCTGCGCCATCTCGGCGCGCGACCGGTCGTCAAGGTCGGGCAGTCGGGCTTGGAGGCGGGCCAACTCGGCGCCGACCACCTCGGAGGCCATGGCCCGCAGCGCCACCACGGTGGGGGCGATCCGGGCGGCACGCTGGGCCGCGCCGAACGCGGCCACCTCCTCGGCGACGATGCCGGTCACCGCGTTCACGTCACCGGCGCCGGGGGTGGCGGCGTCGGCCTGGGAGAGCGACTCCAGGTCGACCAGCAGCGTGCCGGGCAGCCCGTGCACGGCGTGGTCCACGTCGCGCGGCATCGCCAGGTCGAGGAAGGCCAGCGGGGTGGGCGCGGTGCGCGCGGTTACGGCGGCGGCCACCTGGTCGGCGGTGATCACCACACCGGGCGAGCCGGTGCAGGAGATCACCAGGTCGACCTCGGCCAGCGTCGCGGGCACCTCGGCCAGCGGCACGGTCCCGGCGTCGAGCTGGGCGGCGAGCCGCTCGGCCCGCTCCGGCGTGCGGTTGGCGATCAGCAGGTCGCTCACCCCGGCCCGGACCAGGGTGGCGGCGGCCAGCGAGCTCATCGAGCCGGCGCCGACCACCAGGGCCCGCTTGCCGGGCACCTCGCCGGCACCGGCGGCGACCTGCTCCAGGCCGAAGGTGACCAGCGACTGCCCGGCCCGGTCGATGCCGGTCTCGCTGTGCGCCCGCTTGCCGACCCGCAGGGCCTGCTGGAACAGCTCGTTGAGGCCGCGCCCGGCGGTGTGCTCCTCCTGGGCGCGGGCCAGCGAGTCCCGCAGCTGGCCGAGGATCTGCCCCTCACCGACCACCATCGAGTCCAGGCCGCAGGCGACCGAGAAGAGGTGGTGCACGGCGCGGTCCTCGTAGTGGACGTAGAGGTGCGCGGTGAGCTCCTCCAGGTCCACGCCGCTGTGCTCGGCGAGCAGTTGGGAGAGCTCGGCGACGCCGGCGTGGAACTTGTCGACGTCCGCGTAGAGCTCGATCCGGTTGCAGGTGTTGAGCAGCGCGGCCTCGGAGACGGTGGCCGTGGCGGCGGCGTCGTGCAGCAGTCGGGTGGGGGTCTGGCCGGTGAGGGCGGCGCGCTCCAGAACGGTGACGGGCGCGGTGCGGTGGCTCAGACCGACGACTAGAAGACTCACGCGCCCACCTCGCAGGGCTCGGCGGCCGGTGAGCCGGACGCGCCCTTCCTCATGATTCGCTCGCTTCGCTCGCTCATGCCGGCAGCACCGCCTGGCGGTCGCTGTCGCCCTTGGTGTCCTTGCCGCCGCCCGCGGCGCGGCGCAGCTTGGCCGCGGCCGCGCGGACCGGGCCGGGGGCGCGCTCACGCACGGGCGGCTCCTCTATCGGGCCCTCCTCCGGCTCCTCACCGGACTTGCGCTGCTCGTGGAAGGCCAGGATCTGCAGCTCGATGGAGAGGTCCACCTTGCGCACGTCCACGCCGTCCGGCACGTTCAGCACGGTGGGCGCGAAGTTCAGGATGCTGGTCACGCCGGCCTCGACCAGTCGGTCGCAGACCTGCTGGGCGGCGCCGGGCGGGGTGGTGATCACGCCGATGGAGACGTGCTGGCTGGCCACGATGGACTCCAGTTCGTCCATGTGGCGCACCGGGAGGCCGGCCGCCGTGCTGCCGACCACGTTCGGGTCGGCGTCCAGCAGCGCCGCCACCCGGAAGCCGCGGGAGGCGAAGCCCCCGTAGTTGGCCAGCGCGTGGCCCAGGTTCCCGATCCCGACGATCACGACCGGCCAGTCCTGGGTGAGGCCCAGCTCGCGGGAGATCTGGTAGACGAGGTACTCGACGTCGTAGCCGACCCCGCGGGTCCCGTAGGAGCCCAGGTAGGAGAAGTCCTTGCGCAGCTTCGCGGAGTTGACCCCGGCGGCCGCGGCCAGCTCCTCCGAGGAGACGGTGGGGACCGAGCGCTCGGAGAGCGCGGTCAGCGCCCGCAGGTAGAGCGGCAGCCGGGCGACGGTGGCCTCGGGGATGCCGCGAGCACGGGTCTGGCGTCCCACAGGGGTGCGGCGCATGGAGCCTCCGTCGGCAGGGCTGGGGGGCGAGGACTTGGGGGTGGATCGGCCGATTGCCACGGTGCTCCTGTGGGTGAAGCTGGGCTTTGGCTGCCAGGCTATGCGTTTGTGAACGTGTGCACAAAGATGGTGTCCGTTTTGTCCCGCCACAGTGACGCGCATCACGCCGCACACACGTCCCACTCGCCGTTCGAGTCGCACCGAATGGTTCGCCCAAGCAGCACCTCGACGGGACAGGGGCGGGCTCGGCCGCCCCGTCCGCCATGGTGACCCAGTCGGGCCCGCCGGACCAGATGTTCGAGCCGGAACGGCGCCCGGCGCGCCGCTACCGTCCGGTCAGCGCGGTCCGCAGGCGCCGCTCGTCGACCCGCCAGAAGTCGTGCTGCCGCCCGTCGATCAGGGTCACCGGGATCTGCTCCGCATACCGCCGGTAGAGCTCCGGGTCCTGGGTGATGTCGCGCTCCTCGAAGGCCGCGCCCAGCTCGGTGGTGACCCTGGTGATCACCTCCCGCGCGTCGTCGCAGAGGTGGCAGCCGGGCTTGCCCAGCATGGTGACGGTCTTCGCGGTGGGATCGGCGCCCTTGGCGCGCCTCAGCAGTGGGCTCACCAGGCCATTGTGCGCCGCCACCGGTCAGCCGGGAGCCGCCCGGGCTGGCTATGCTCGGTGCCATGGCCGCGCTGCGAAGGCTCACCCAGACTAGGCGTTCCCCCTCCGAGCGGGCCGCTCTGGCAGGCGAGGCCGCCGCCGATGCGGCCGAGCGGGCGCTGCGCGAGGCCCGCCCCGCGTCCGACGGCGGGGAGGCGGCCCCGGCGCCAGTCGAGGACGCGCAGCCCGCGGGCCCGCCGGTGGACCACCCGCACGGCGCCGCCTTCTTCGACTGCGACAACACGATCCTGCAGGGTGCCGCCGTCTTCTACCTCGGCGTCGGCCTCTACCGCCGCGACTTCTTCAACCGCCGCGACGTGGCCCGGTTCGCCTGGCAGCAGGCTTGGTTCCGGCTGCACGGCGCCGAGGACCCGGACCACATCGCCGACGCCCAGAGCACCGCGCTGTCGCTGGTGGCCGGCAAGCGGACCGCCGACCTGGAGGCGATCTGCGAGGAGATCTTCGAGGACATCGTGGCCGCCAAGGTCTGGCCGGGCACCCGGGCGCTGGTGCAGATGCACCTGGACGCCGGGCAGCGGGTCTGGCTGGTGACCGCGGCGCCGCTGGAGGTGGCCCGGATCATCGCCCGCCGGCTCGGCATGACCGGGGCGCTGGGCACCGTCTCCGAGGTGGTGGACGGCAAGTACACCGGCCGGCTGGTCGGCGAGATGCTGCACGGCCCGGCCAAGGCCGAGGCGGTGCTGGCGCTGGCCCGGCGGGAGCAGCTGGACCTCGGCCGGTGCGCCGCCTACAGCGACTCCGCCAACGACATCCCGATGCTCTCGCAGGTCGGGCACCCCTTCGTGGTCAACCCCGACGGGCGGCTGCGCAAGTACGCCCGGGCGCACGGCTGGCGGGTGCAGGACTTCAGGACCGGGCGCAAGGCGGCCCGGATCGGGGTGCCGGCCGCGATCGGCGCCGGGGTGCTGGCCGGTGCGGCGGTGGCCGGCATGGCGGCGCTGCGCCGTCGGCGCCGCTGAGCCGCTCCTCCCGGGGGGCGGCGCCGGTGCGGCGCGCGCGAACTGACGCGCCCTCGGCCCGTCGCGCGCGCTGACCGGATCTGATCGTTCGAACGCCCCGCAAAGTCCGGGGTTGGCGGGTCCGTCGACCGGGAACCCGCCCGGCTCGCCAAGAAATCGGTCACGATCAGCCGCCAAGCGATCACCAATCCGACGCGATTCGGCGGTGCAACCGGTCAGTTTCGGGTCATATACCACGCGAAGTGGATCCCTATCGACCACTTCGGCCACACGGTGTAGCTGTCATTGCACAAAGCGTTATTCTCTCCTGGGTGCACGTCCACCCCAGGTGACCCCCGACAGGGTGACGTGCTCTCCGCGCAGGCGGAGGTGATCCGTGCTCCGTGATTCGTGTTCCGTCCACAGTTCTGCCTCTGGGAGTCCCGTGTACCCATCCGCCCGGAACGACGCGCCTGCTCCCTCCTGCCCGTCGGCCTCCGTCGCCGCGAGCCGGGCCCTGTCGGCCGTCGCGCTCCCTTCACCGTCACTGGCCGCGCTGCGCAGCCTGCGCCTGCTGCGCACCCTGGTGCAGAGTCAGCTGCTGCCGACGGCCCCGCAGTTGGTCCCGGTCGGCGTTCCGCTGCCGGCCCAGCCGGCACTGCGCTCCACCGCCACCGGGGCGGCCGCCCGGGTCAGGACCGGGCAGCTGCCGGGCTCCACCGGCACCCGGGGCCGCTCCCGCTCGCTGCCGCAGCAGGGCACCGAGGCCGAGCCGAACCCGATCATGGAATTGGTCGAGCGCGCCCAGGCCGGCGAGAGCGAGGCCTTCGGCCGGCTCTACGACCACTACTGCGACACGGTCTACCGCTACATCTACTACCGGGTCGGCAGCCGGGCCACGGCCGAGGACCTCACCAGCGAGACCTTCCTGCGCGCGCTGCGCCGGATCGGCACCTTCACCTGGCAGGGCCGGGACTTCGGCGCCTGGCTGGTGACCATCGCCCGCAACCTGGTCGCCGACCACTTCAAGTCCAGCCGGTTCCGGCTGGAGGTCACCACCGGCGAGATGCTCGACTCCAACGAGTGCGAACGCAGCCCGGAGGACTCGGTGTTGGAGTCGCTCTCCAACGCGGCCCTGCTGGACGCGGTGCGCCGGCTCAATCCGCAGCAGCAGGAGTGCGTCACCCTGCGGTTCCTGCAGGGGCTGTCGGTGGCCGAGACCGCCCGGATCATGGGCAAGAACGAGGGCGCGATCAAGACCCTGCAGTACCGCGCCGTGCGCACCCTGGCCCGGCTGCTGCCACCGGACGCCCGCTGAATCAGCGGTGAGGGAGAGTCACCTCGGAAACGGTTCCCACACGTCCGGGTGAGAATGCGGTCACATGATCACTCGTGCGTAACCGACTCCCTGTACCGCTCGTTGCCCAGCGTGCAAACCCCCTCGGGACGTGCGGTCAAGTGGAGCCGCATGCCATCACCCGAAGGAGTGGATTTGGCCGGCCGTGGCAACCGTCCGGCAGGCCGGGGAGTCGACAACGACGAAGGGAGGTGTGGCCCGTGACGGCAAATGTGCTGGAGCACCGGCGGGCGAAGGCCTTCGCCGAGGCGCTGGAGGCCCACCGGACAGGACAGGCCGCGAGTGGCGCACCCATGGGTGACCTGCTCGACACCGCGACGGCGCTCAGCGCCCTCTCCGTGCCCGGTCTGGACCCAGAGGTACGGGTGGTGCAACGAGCCCGGCTGATGGCCGCGTTCGAGCAGACCGTCGGCGGCGGCCTGGCCACGGTGCCGCGCCAGCGGGACCACCGACGGCTCGACCGACTGACCCGGCGCCGCTGGGGTCGCCGGTTCGCCATCACCGGGATGATCGCGGGGGTGACGGTGGGCAGCCTCGCGGGGGTGGCCGCCGCCAGCTCCGACGCGCTCCCGGGCGATCCGCTGTACGGCATGAAGCGCCATCTGGAGGGCCTGCGCCTGGACTTGGCCGACAATGACGCCGAGCGCGGCGCCCTGCTGCTCGACCAGGCCTCCACCCGGCTGGCCGAGGCCCGCGGCCTGGTCGGCCGCACCCCCGTCGACGGCCTGAGCCCCGACACGGTCAACCGGCTCAACTCCGCGCTGCGGGACATGCACGCGGAGGCCGCCAAGGGCCGCGACCTGCTCCGCTCGGTCTACCGGGCGAACGGCTCGCTCGACCCGCTGCGCAAGCTGGCCGCCTTCACCCAGACGCAGGACGACCACTGGAACGCCCTGCAGTCCCATCTGCCCACCCAACTGACCCCGGTGGCCGGTCAGATGGACCAGCTCTTCGGCGATCTCAACCAGGAGGTCGGCCCGCTGCAGCACGACTCGGCCACCGGGCACCCGGTCGCGCCCGGCACCGGCGGCAGCGCGAGCTCGACCACCCCCGGCAGCCCGGCTGCCGGCACCCGCCAGGACGACCCGTCCCAGGGCAGCGGCCCGGGCCAGTCGGCCGGTGCCACCCGGCCCGGCGGCGGCTCCGCGGCGGCCGGCCAGGGCCTGCTGTCCTCCTCGGGCGGTCAGGGCGGCAACTCGGTCAGCGGCCTGGTCAGCGGGCTGACCGGCACGTTGACCGGCGCCAACGCCTCCCCTGCCGCCTCGCCGGCGCCCGCCGGCGGCGAGGCCCCGAGCGACCAGAGCGGCCAGGCCGGCCCGACCGACACGCCGGCGGCCTCGCCGGCCGCCAGCGGCAGCCCGGCCGGGGTCGGCCAGGCGCTCAACCTGCCGCCGCTGATCCCGGGCCTGCTGCCCGGCCTGGGGCTGGGCGACAAGGGCTGAGCCCTGCTTGGCAGTTGGTGGGCCGTCGCGCCGCTTGGCGGCGGCCCACCGGCATCGGAAGCAAGGTCGGAAGGCTCCAGCGCTAGAAGGCTCCAGTGCTAGAAAAAGCTAGAAAAAGACCGACCGGCGCTCCACCAGCAGCCGGTAGAGGGTGTGCTGGATGGTCTCCCGGACTTCGTCGGTGAGGTTGAAGACCAGCATCGGATCCTCGGCCGCCTCGGGGGCGTAGCGGTCGGTCGGGATCGGCTCGCCGAACTGGATCGTCCACTTGGTGGGCAGCGGGATCGCGCCCAGCGGTCCCAGCCACGGGAAGGTCGGGGTGATCGGCAGGTACGGCAGGCCGAGCAGCCGGGCCAGCGTCTTGGCGTTGCCCAGCATCGGATAGGTCTCCTCGGCCCCGACGATGGAGCAGGGCACGATCGGCACCTGGGCCCGCAGTGCCGAGGCCACGAAGCCGCCGCGGCCGAACCGCTGCAGCTTGTACCGCTCGCTGAACGGCTTGCCGATGCCCTTGAAGCCCTCCGGCCAGACTCCGACCACCTCGCCGCGCTCCAGCAGCGCCTGGGCGTCCTCGTTGCAGGCCAGGGTGTGCCCGGCCTTGCGGGCCAGCTCGCCGACCACCGGCAGCATGAAGACCAGGTCGGCGGCGAGCATCCGCAGGTGCCGCCGCCCCGGGGTGTGGTCGTGGATCGCCACCTGGGTCATCAGCGCGTCCAGCGGCAGCACCCCGGAGTGGTTGGCCACCACCAGAGCACCGCCCTCGGCCGGGAGGTGCTCGGTCCCGCGCACCTCGATCCGGAAGTACTTCTCGGCCAGCGGGCGCAGCGCGCCGAGGAACACCTCCTCGGTCAGCTCCCGGTCGAAGCCGAACTCGTCCACCTCGTAGTCGCCGGTGATCCGGCGGCGCAGGAAGCCGAGCCCGGCCGCGGCGCGCTCCTCCCAGCCCTTGCCGAGCAGCGAGTCGGCGGCGGCGCCGGTCCGGCCGGCCAGCAGGGAGCCCAGCGAGCCGGCCAGGCGGTCGGCCAGGCCCTGGCCCTGGTCGGGACCGGCCGAGCCGGTCCAACTCGGCGCGGACTCGATCGGGATGACCCGGGCCCCGGTTCCCGTGCTGCTCTGCTCATCGCGGGCGGCGGTCATGGCAACCTCAGCTCCTGTCGTCCACAAGGCGGTCACGGGTCAAAAGGCCGCCGAGCCGGTCGGCGAGCCCCGCCAGCCGCTCCGGCGGCAGCGGTCCCTGGGGGCGGCCGGCGACGAAGTCGGCGAAGGCCTCGGGGGTGCTGAACGCGGGGCGGTAGCCGAAGACTTCGTGCAGCGCGGTGGTGTCCACCACCCGGCCGTGCGTCAGCAGCTCCAGTTGCTCGGGGGCGAAGTCGACCAGCCGGGCCTGCCGGGCCAGCGCCGCCGCCCAGCCGAGCGCCGGGCGGAGCATCGGCAGGGTGGGGCGGCCGAGCCGGCGGGCGCACTGGGTGAGCAGCAGCACCCCGTCGCCGGCCACGTTGAAGGTGCCGCGCCGGTCGACCGGCTGGTCCGGCGAGCCGGGGGCGGGCTCCAGCGCGGCCAGCCGCAGCACCTCCACCGCGTCGTCCATGTGCACGAACTGCAGCCGGGGGTCGCGGCCGAGCACGGTCGGCAGCACCGGCAGCGTGAAGTACTCGGCGAGCGGGGTGTCGGCGCCCGGGCCGACCAGGTTGGCGAACCGCAGCACGGTGACCGCCACGTCGGGGCGGCGGCGGGCGAAGGAGCGCACGTAGCCCTCGACTTCGGCGGCGTCCTTGGCGAAGCCGCCGGTCGGCAGGGTCTTGGGCTGGGTCCGTTCGGCGAAGACCGCGGGGTCGCGGGAGGTGGCGCCGTAGACCGCGGTGGTGGACTTCACCGCCAGGCGGCGGACCAGCGCGGACTGCTGGCAGGCGGCGAGCAGCTGCATGCTGCCGATGACGTTGATCTCCTTGACCGTGGCCCGGCCGACCGCACTGGGGTTGGTGCCGCTGACGTTGAGGTGGACCACGGTGTCCACGGCGTGCTCGGCCAGCACCTGGGCGATCGCCGGGCGGCGCAGGTCGACCCGGCTGAAGACGTAGGGCGCGAGCGGCGCGTCGGCGGGCGCGGGCTCGGCCGCGAGGTCCGAGGGCAGCACGTCCACGCCGACCACCAGGTCGACCCCGGGCTCGCGGCGGATCCGCTCGGCGAACCGGGCGCCGAGCTGCCGGGCCACACCGGTGACCAGCACCACCTTGCCCACCCTGTCCGCCGCCCCTCTGCCTCGCCGCCGCCCGTGGTTGCACCGTACCGCGTCGAGGTGGCGAAACGAGCGCTGCCCGCCCCGGCGGTAGGCCGGGACGGGCAGCGGGCACCTGGAGCGAGCTCCGCAGGTGTTACTTCTTGTTGCGACGCTGAACGCGGGTCCGCTTCAGAAGCTTGCGGTGCTTCTTCTTGGCCATACGCTTGCGACGCTTCTTGATGACAGAGCCCACGGAACAACCCTCGCTCACTGAGACTCCCGCCCGTGAGAGACGGAGTCCATACGACTGACGGAGGGCCTAGCCTACCGTCTGGCGAGGCCCCGGATTAAATCGGGGCCAACCAGTCGTGGCGATCAGGCGCTCTGCCTCCCGACATAGGAGTCCTTGAGGTAGTCGTGGACCGCCTGTTCGGGCACTCGGAAGGAGCGGCCGACCCGGATGGCGGGCAGCTCCTGGCTGTGCACCAACCGGTAGACCGTCATCTTGGACACCCTCATGACCGAGGCGACTTCCGCCACGGTCAGAAAGTTGACCTCTTGCAGGGGGCGTTCGCCTGAACTCATGACCTCACCCGACCCTCTTGTCCGTGTGCAAGGCACCGGCTTCCCCTCCGGTGACTCGACCGACACACGCGTATCCCCAGAGTAGTTGCGCGTGGTACCAGTGGGAAGGGGGAGAAGGCGACTGCTTGTACGGTCAGAGATGCGCCCGTTGCAGTAGGTAGCGCATCGGCTCTCTGTAGCACTCCGGCTGCGCTCCGTGCCCCGTCCGAAGACTAGGCCAGCAAGCCGTGGTGCGGGAAGACCGCCCGGCGGGCGGCCAGGATCGCCTGGTCGATGCGGTCCGCGGGGTCGTAGCCGCCCTCGGCGAAGTCCCGGTAGTCCCCGGTGGCCCCGTCCGTCATCCGCAAGGGGGCCGGGCCGCGGGTTTGCCGGTAGACCTCGGCGCGCCACTCCTCGGGGGTCTCGGCCTTGGGGTCGATCGGGCGGCCGGCGGCGATCGCGACCAACTGGGTCCAGGCTCTGGGCACCACGTCCACCACCGCGTAACCGCCGCCGCCGAGCGCCACCCAGCGGCCGTCGCAGTGCCGGTGGGCCAGGTCGTGCAGGCTCTGGGCGACCACCCGCTGGGCGTCCACGGTGACCAGCAGATGGGCCAGCGGGTCCTCCAGGTGGGTGTCGGCGCCGTGCTGGCTGACGATCACCTGCGGCTTGAAGGCGGCCAGCAGCTCGGGCACGAAGGCGTGGAAGGCGCGCAGCCAGCCCGCGTCGGCGGTGCCGGCCGGCAGCGGCAGGTTGGCCGCCAGGCCCGGCGCGTCCCCGCCGCCGGTCTCGGTGGCCCAGCCGGTCTGCGGGAAGAGCGTGCCGGGGTGCTCGTGCAGCGAGATGGTGAGCACCCGCGGGTCGTCCCAGAAGGCCTGCTGCACGCCGTCGCCGTGGTGCACGTCGGTGTCCACGTAGGCGACCCGCTCGGCGCCGAGCTCCAGCAGCCGGGCGACGGCCAGGGCGGCGTCGTTGTACACGCAGAAGCCGGACGCCCGGCCGGGCATCGCGTGGTGCAGGCCGCCGGCGAAGTTGACGGCGTGCCGGGCGGTGCCCTGCCAGACCGCCTCGGCGGCGGCCACCGACTGGCCGGCGATCAGCGCGGAGGCGGTGTGGATGGCGGGGAAGACCGGGTTGTCCTCGGTGCCCAGGCCGTACGCCTCGTCCGCGGTGGCCGGGTCGGCGGCGGCCCGGCGCACGGCGGCCAGGTAGTCGGGGCGGTGCACCAGGGCGAGGGTGGAGTCGCCGGCCGGCGGCGCCGCGGTCACCGTGACGCTGGATGCGGCAGTCAGGCCGAAGGACTCCACCAGGCGCATGGTGAGCGCCAGGCGGACCGGGTCCATCGGGTGCCGGTCGCTGAACTTGTAGGCGGTTTCGGCTTCGTCCCAGAACAGGCGAAGCGCGCAGGACTGGTCAGACTCGGCTCGCGGCATGATCCAACGCTACTTGCTGGTGCCGAGCGGGCGCGAAGTGCCCACCGAGCGGCAGCACCGCCAGCACCAGCAGCAGCGGCGCGCAGAGCGCCCAGCGGTAGCCGGCCGCCCCGCTGATCGCGCCGACCAGCGGTGAACCGACCAGGAAACCCACGTAGTTGAAGAGGTTGAGCCGGGCCACGGCGGCGTCCGAGTCGGCCGGGAAGAGCCGGCCGCCGGCCGCGAACACCTGCGGGACGATCGCGCTGATCCCGGCCCCCAGCACCGTGAAGCCGGCGATGCCGACCCAGGGCGTCGGGGCCAGCGCGGCGATCACGAAGCCCAGCGCGGACACCACGGCACCGCAGCGCACCACCGCCGCCGCGCCGAACCGCTGCACCCCGCGGTCGCCGACGGTGCGGCCGAGCAGCATCGCGACCATGTAGCCGCCGTAGCCGAAGGCGCCCAGGCCGTCGCCGCTCTTCAGGGTCTCGGTGAGGTACTTGGCGCTCCAGTTGGAGACCGAGGAGTCGGCGATGTAGCTGAAGGCCATGGCGGCGCAGAGCGGCAGCAGCGGGCGCCACGGGATGGAGCGGGCGGCGGCCGCGGCGGCCTCCTGGACGGCGCTGCCCAACTCTTCGGGGCCGGCCAGGAACCGGCCGACCACCAGCGCGGCCGGGACCAGCACCGCCATGGTGACGCCGAACAGGAGTAGCAGGCGGACGTGCGCCCCGGCACCGGCCAGCGACGCGCCCACGATGCCGCCGAGGCTGAACGCGGCATGGAAGCCGATCATGATCGACCGGCCGTAGCGGTGCTGCAGGCCGACGCCGAGCATGTTCATCGAGGCGTCCAGCGCGCCGACCAGCAGCCCGAAGGCGGCCAGCGCCAGCACCAGGCTCCACAGCCGGCTGCCGAGGCCGACCGCGACCAGGGTGACGCAGAGGGTGGGCTGCACCACCCGCAGCACGGCCCGGGCCGAGGTGCGCTTGACGAGTTGTTCGGAGGTGATCGATCCGACCCCGGCCAGGATCGGCACCGCGGCCAGCAGCACCGTCAGGGCGCCGTCGCCCAGGTGGTACTGGCGCTGGATGCCCGGGATCCGGGTGACCAGCAGCGCGAAGGTGATGCCTTGCAGCAGGAAGCTGACCAGCAGCGCCAGCCTGGCCCGGCGCAGTCGCTCGTCCACCGCCACTTGGGCACCTCCCCCACCACCGGTCGGCAACTACCGGCCGGTACGAAGATATTGGCGCGAGCGTAGGGGGCGGCGCGGTGTTTGGGGAGGGGTCGGGAGGCGTTGCTTTACCTGCCTGCTACTTTTCGCCTTACTTTCCGCCGGAGGCCAGCTCCCGGGAGCGGTCCCGGGCCGCCTCCAGCGCCCCGAGCAGCGCGGCCCGCACCCCGTGGTTCTCCAACTCGCGGATGGCCGCGATGGTGGTGCCGGCCGGCGAGGTGACCGCCTCGCGCAGCTTGACCGGGTGCTCGCCGGAGTCGCGCAGCATCACCGAGGCGCCGATTGCCGACTGCACGATCAGGTCGTGCGCCACCTGCCGGGGCAGGCCGAGCAGGATCCCGGCGTCGGTCATCGCCTCGACCAGGTAGTAGAAGTAGGCCGGCCCGGAGCCGGAGAGCGCGGTGGCCGCGTCCTGCTGGGCCTCGGGCAGCCGCAGCACCTTGCCGACCGATTCGAAGATCTCCTCGGCCCGGCGCAGGTGCTCCTCGGTGGCGTGCGAGCCGCCGGAGATCACGCTCATGCCCTCGTCCACCAGGACCGGAGTGTTGGGCATCACCCGGACCACCGGGGTGCCCTCCGGCAGCCGGGCCTCGAACCAGCCGGTCGGGATGCCGGCCGCGGCCGAGATGACCAGCCGGCCCGGCGCCGGCTCCGAGGCCAGCTCGTCCATCAGGGCGCCCATGTCCTGCGGCTTGACCGCCAGGATCAGGGTGTCGGCGAGCTTGGCGGCCTCCTGGTTGGAGCAGGCCGTCACCCCGTAGCGCTCGCTCAGTTCGGCGGCCCGCTCCGGGCGGCGCGCGGTGACCAGCACGTCGGCCGGCCGCTTGCCGGCCCGCAGCAGGCCGGAGAGCAGGGCCTCACCGATCTTGCCGGTGCCGAGGAAGGCGATCCGCTGGGGATGGACGGCGCTGCTGCTCATGGCCTGGCTCCTTGATCACCGCGACGGTACTGCGGTCATCCTCGCACCGGGAGCTCGCGACCCCGTGAATCCGTCCGGCGAGTGGACAGATGTCACAGCTGTCACTCAGGTTCCTATGAACAGGAATATCACCGGGAGTCAAATGCTGAGTCAGATCTCTTCACTCAGCTGGCCAACTTCTCGTAAACACGCAGCGTGCGCTCGGCGACACCGGCCCAGGAGAACTGCTCGACCGCCCGCTGCCGACCCGCCGCACCGAAGCGCTCGGCCAGCTCGGCGTCGTCCAGCAGCCGGTTGACGGCCGCGGCCAGGCCGTCGGCGAGCTGCTCCGGGTCCACCGGCTCGCCGGTGGCGTCCGCCGTCGCGGTGTACGGCACCAGCAGGCCGGTGGCGCCGTCCTCGACCACCTCGGGGATCCCGCCGACCGCGGTGGCCACCACCGCCGTGCCGCAGGCCATCGCCTCCAGGTTGACGATGCCCATCGGCTCGTAGAGCGACGGGCAGACGAACACCCGAGCACGGGTGAGCAGTTGACGCACCGAGCGGGCGTCGAGCATGCCGTCGATCCGGACCACGCCGTCCCGCCGGCGGCCGAGCTCGTCGACCAGGCCGGCCACCTCGGCGCCGATCTCCGGGGTGTCCGGCTGCCCGCAGCAGAGCACCAGTTGGGCCTCGGGGCGCAGCCGGAACGCGGCCCGCAGCAGGTGCGGCAGGCCCTTCTGCCGGGTGACCCGGCCGACGAAGAGCACGATCGGGCGCTGCTCGTCGATGCCGAACCGGCGCAGCGCGTCCGGGCGCGGATCGGGCTGGTACTGCTCGGTGTCGATGCCGTTGTGGATGACGTGCACCTTCTCCGGGTCGATCGCCGGATAGGCGCGCAGGATGTCCTCCCGCATCGCGCCGGAGACCGCGATCAGCGCGTCGGCGGCCTCGGCCGCGGTGCGCTCCATCCAACCGGAGAGCGCGTAGCCGCCGCCGAGCTGCTCCGCCTTCCAGGGGCGCAGCGGCTCCAGGCTGTGCATGGTCATCACGTGCGGGATGCCGTGCAGCAGGCCGGCCAGGTGGCCCGCGGCGTTGGCGTACCAGGTGTGGCTGTGCACGACGTCGGCCCCGACCGCGTCGGCCGCCATCCGCAGGTCGGCGCCGAGGAACTGCAGGGCCGGGTTGCTCGCGGCCAGGTCGGCGGGCGGCTGGTAGGCGGTGGTGTCCGGCTCGCTCCGCTCGGCCCCCAGGCAGCGGACCCGCACCTCGGCCAGTCGGCGCAGTGCCCGGGTCAGTTCGGCCGCGTGGACACCGGCCCCGCCGTAGACCTCCGGCGGGTACTCCCTGGTCAGGAGGTCGATCCGCATGGGTTGAGGGTCCCTTCTGAGGTGGATGGGGAGCGAGGTCAGCAGCAGTTGCCACCGCTTCCCATCATCGGCGTGGCGGTGGCCGCCGGCATGACACCGGTGACGTCCGACTGCCGGCTCACCGGCACGGCAGCGGCGCCACCGCTGGTAGCGACCAGGCCTCCGCCGAGGCCCAGCACGAGGGCGGCAACAAGGAGCGGAAGGGTCTTGCGCATGACGGTCTGTACCTTTCGCCGGTCGAAGTTGTTGACAAGCAGAGTCAATCTAAGTTGACCGAAGCTGTCAATCATCAACTTCTGCACCAGTCAGAGTCGACGGAGAGTGACCATGGGATGGCGGGGAAGAGTAAGGAAAGCAAGGGTGTTCAGCCGATTGAGCGTCCTCGCGGCCGAGCGTTAACCTTGGCCAGAGTCACCAGGTGATGTAAAAGATGGAGTCAAATGGGCACCCCCGGGGTGCGGTCCGAGCGGCCGCCCTCCCCGTTGACCGGAGAACCATGGACCAATCACAGAGCGGCACGAACGGGATCGGGCAGCGGCTGCGCGAGCTGCGCCAGAAGCGCGGCCTGAACCAGCAGGACCTGGCTTCCGCGGACATCTCGGTCAGCTATGTCTCCCTGATCGAGACCGGCAAGCGGATCCCGTCCGAGGCGGTGCTCAAGACGCTGGCCGAGCGGGTCGGCTGCTCGGTCGACTACCTGCGCAGCGGCCGGGATGACAAGCGTGTCAAGGAGCTGGAGCTCAAGATCGCGTTCGGCGACATGGCGCTGCGCAACGGCGCCAACGGCGAGGCGCTCCAGTCCTTCAGCGAGGCCCTCGCACACGCCCCGCTGCTCGGCGAGGCGGCGGTGCGACGAGCGCGGTTGGGCCAGGCCACCGCCTTTGAGAAGCTGGGTCGAATGGAGGCCGCGATCCAGCTCTACACCACGCTCTTCGATGACCCGGCCGTCGTACCGGGCTCGGCCGAGTGGGCCCAGCTGGCGGTCTCGCTCTGCCGCAGCTATCGCGACGCCGGCGACTACACCCTCTCCGTCGAGATCGGCGAGCGGGCGATGAAGACGCTCGACGGGCTCGGCCTGGACTACACCGACGACCACATCCAGCTGGGTTCGACCCTGATCAGCTGCTACCAGCAGCGCGGCGATCTGACCCAGGCTCAGCTGCTGATCAACCGGCTCACCAGGGTCGCCGACGAGAACGGCTCGCGGACCGCTCGCGGCGCGGTCTACTGGAACGCCGCCGTCGTGGCAAACACCCGGGGCAAGTTCCAGGAGTCGCTGGCGATGGCCGAGCGGGCTCTGGCCCTGATGGCGGAGTCCGACAACGTCCGCCATGTCGGCATTCTCAAGCTCAACTGCGGCAACTACCTGCTCGACACCGGTACGACCGACCTCGGCCGAGTCCAGCAGCTGTTCGACGAGGCGCGTGAAGCCCTGCTGGAATGCGGTAACACCACGGACCAGGTCCATGTCGAGGGTCAGCAGGCCCGGCTGGCGCTGCACCAGGCCAACCCCGATCGCGCTGTCGACCTGGCAAGTCGAGCCCTGGGGCTGCTGCGCAACGAGTCCACCTATGCGGCCGGCCAGATCAGGGTCTACCTCGCCCAAGCACAGTACGAGCGGGGCGATTCGGAGGCGGCCGTGGAGACGCTGCACGCTCTCGTGCGCCAGCTCGGGCGGGTCGCCACCAACCGACACATCGCCGTCGTCTGGCGGCAGGTGGGTGACCTGTGGCGGCAACTGGGCCATGCCAGTGAAGCGCTGGCCGCCTACGACCGCGCGCTGGGGGAAGCCGGCCTGCAGTCCCTGGACAAGCTCACCCGCACCCCGGTGCCCACCGTCTGACCCTCCCCCACCCCGTTCGGGCGTGCCCCGCGCCCGCCCGAACGGCACCGGGCCTATGACGCACACCGTCTGACCGGTGTGCGCCATGAGCCCGGTGGGTCTCGGTCTCATCGGCCGGCCCGTCGGCTCACTCGGCCCGGCGGGCCGGTGCCAGCGGCAGGTCGGGCCCGGCCGGGCAGAGCCACACGGTGGCCAGCGGCGGCAGCGTCAGCTCGACACTGAACGGCTGCCCCTGCCAGGCCTGTTCGCCCGCCTGGTGGGCCTCCCGGCTGCCCGCGCCGCTGCCGCCGAACCGCGCCTCGTCGGTGTCCAGCACCGGGTACCAGGTGCCGCCGGCCGGCAGCCCGATCCGGTAGTCGGTGCGGACCGCCGGCGACAGGTTGCTGACTGCCACCAGGGCCCGCCCGGCCGCGTCCCAGCGGACGAAGGAGTAGACGTTGTCCTGCGCGGCGTCCGCGTCCAGCCAGCAGAAGCCGCCCGGCGCGGAGTCCTGCTGCCACAGCGGCGGGTAGTCCTGGTAGATCCGGTTGAGCTCGGAGACCAGCCGCTGCACCCCGCGGTGCTCGGCCGCGGCCGGCCAGTCGCCGTCCAGCAGCCACCACTGCGGGCCGTCGTCGTGCTGGAACTCCGCGCCCTGCGCGAACTCCTGACCCATGAACAGCAGTTGCTTGCCCGGGTGGGCCCACATGAAGCCCAGATAGGCGCGCTGGTTGGCGCGCTGCTGCCACCAGTCGCCGGGCATCTTGCCGACCAGCGCGCCCTTGCCGTGCACCACCTCGTCGTGCGAGATCGGCAGCACGTAGTTCTCCGAGTACGCGTAGACCATGGAGAAGGTCAACTCGTGGTGGTGGTACTGACGGTGGACCGGCTCACGGGAGAAGTACCGCAGCGAGTCGTGCATCCAGCCCATGTTCCACTTCAGGCCGAAGCCCAGACCGCCGCTGTCGGTGGGGCGGGTGACGCCGTCCCAGGCGGTGGACTCCTCGGCGATGGTCACCACGCCGCTGCAGCGGCGGTAGGCGGTGGCGTTCATCTCCTGGAGGAACCGCACCGCGTCCAGGTTCTCCCGCCCGCCGTCGGCGTTCGGCAGCCACTGGCCGTCGGGGCGGGAGTAGTCGAGGTAGAGCATCGAGGCGACGGCGTCGACCCGCAGGCCGTCGATGTGGAACTCCTCGCACCAGTAGACCGCGTTGGCGACCAGGAAGTTGCGCACCTCGGCGCGGCCGTAGTCGAAGGTCAGGGTGCCCCAGTCCGGGTGCTCGGCACGGCGCGGGTCGGCCGGCTCGTAGAGCGGCTCGCCGTCGAACCGGGCCAGCGCGAAGCCGTCCTTGGGGAAGTGGGCCGGCACCCAGTCCATGATCACGCCGATCCCGGCCTGGTGCAGCGCGTCCACCAGGTGGCGGAAGTCGTCGGGCGAGCCCAGCCGCGACGTCGGCGCGTAGAACCCCGACACCTGATAGCCCCACGACCCGCCGAACGGATGCTCCATCAACGGCATGAACTCCACATGCGTGAAGTTCAACTCCCGCAGGTATGCCGGAAGTTCGACGGCGAGTTGACGATATGTCAGGCCGGGCCGCCAGGACGGCAGATGCACCTCGTAGATCGTCATGGCGCGATCCAGGTACGACCCCTCGGCGCGGCGCCGCATCCACCCGGTGTCGCCCCAGGCGTAGTGCGAGCCGTGCACCACCGAGGCGTTGGCGGGCGGCACCTCGGCGGCGCGGGCCAACGGGTCGGCCTTCTGCACCAGGCGCCCGTCCCGGGTGGCGATCTCGAACTTGTAGCGGGCGCCCTCGCCCACCCCGGGCACGAACAGCTCCCAGACCCCGCTGCCGCCCAGCGAGCGCATCGGGTGCCCGGCGCCGTTCCAGAGGTTGAAGTCGCCGACCAGGCGCACCCCTTCGGCGTTCGGCGCCCACACCGCGAAGGCCGTCCCCTGGGCGCCGTTCACGGTGCGCGGCTGGGCGCCCAGCACCCGCCACAGCTCCTCGTGCCGGCCCTCCCGGATCAGGTGCAGGTCCAACTGGCCGAGGGTGGGCGCGAACTGGTAGCCGTCCGGCTCGGGCTCGCCCAGCTCCGTGTCGTAGGACGTCCGCAGCAGGTAGCGGGCCTGCCAGCTGATCGGCAGCAGGCCGGTGAACAGGCCGTCGTCGGCCGGGGCCAGCGCCATCGGGCCGACCTCGGTCTCCAGCACCACCTGGCGGGCGCCGGGGCGCAGCACCCGCACCGCCACCCCGTCGCGCACCAGGTGGGCGCCGAGCACGGAGTGCGGGTCGTGGTGCCGGCCGGACAGCAGCCGTTCGGTCTGCTCCGGGGCGGGTCGGGCCGGGGCGAGCTGCAGGACCGGGGGATCCAGTTCTAGGGTCAGGCGCAAAGTCACGGGAGCGCGGTCCTTAACGTCCGTAGGGTGGGCGGGATCAGCGGCCGAAGACCAGGCGCTGGATCGCGGCCATCGGGATGGGCAGCCAGTCGGGGCGGTGCTGGGCCTCGTAGACCGCCTCGTAGACGGCCTTCTCCGCCTCGAAGGCACGCAGCGCCACCGGCTGGCAGTACGGGTCCATGCCGCCGGCCGCGGCGTAGCCGGCGGTGAAGGCCCGCCGGTTGCGCACCGACCAGGCGTAGGCCCGGCGGCTGCGGCGCATCCGCGCGGCGGCCTGCTCGGCGGACTCGGCGAGCGGGCCGTCCGCCACCGCGGCCGACTCCGGCAGCGCGGCCAGCGCCTGCTGGCCGGCGTAGTCGAAGGAGCGCAGCATGCCCGCCACATCGCGCAGCACCGGCTGCGGCTGGTAGCGCTCGGCCACCGGGCGGGCCGGCTCCCCCTCGAAGTCGATCACCTTCCAGCCGTCCTCGGTGCTCAGCACCTGTCCCAGGTGCAGGTCGCCGTGGATCCGCTGCGCGGTGTACCGCAGGCCGCGCCCGGCGAGTCTGCCCCAGTCCTCGTAGAGGCCGCCCAGCCGGCCGGCGTAGGGCTCCAGTTGGGGGACGACCTGGACCGCGGCGCGCAGCTCCCGGCGGAGCTGGTCGACTTGGGCGGCGACGTCATCGGGGGTCAGGGTGACCTGCCCGAAGGCCTGCGCGAGGGAGGCGTGCACCTCGGCCACGGCCGCGCCGAGGGCCCGGGAGTCCTCGGTGAAGCAGTCCAGCACCGGGACGCTCCGCAGCGAGCAGTTGATCGACTCGGCGGCCTGCTCGACGGCCAGCTGCCAGCCGTCGCCGCGCGCCGGGAGGAACTCCTCCAGGATGCCGAGCACCACCGGCTCGCCGCCGTCCGTGTGCAGCCAGCCGGCCAGGCCCGGGATCCGGCGGCAGTGCACCTGGGTGAGCCCGCGCAGCGCGTCGGTCTCCGGGTGCGGGCCCGGTTCGGGCTGCCGGAACAGCTTGAAGAGCAGTTGGTCGCCGAAGACCACCGTGCTGTTGCTCTGCTCCACCGCCAGCGCCCGGGCGCTCAGCCCGGTGGGCACCGCCGGGGCGCCGGTGAGCGACATCCGCAGGCCCCCCTCGCCGCCCGGTCCGACCGTGCGCTCCAGCAGGCGCTCCATCAACTCGTGGTCCTCGGTGGCCTCGTAGAGCGTCCAGCCGTCCCAGCGGCCGCCCTGGGCCCGGCCGATCACCGCCCGGCCCAGCCCTTCGGGCAGCTCGGGGCGCAGCCCGACCAGCAGCTGGTAGTGGTGCGACACGTCGGCGCCGTGCCGGGCGTCCAGCAGCGAGTGCAGCAGCACCGGGGTGCGGTCGCCGCCCTGCTCGCCGTCCAGCACGCTGGCGCTGACCGGGCGCAGCTCCTCCAGGTGCCCCTGCTCATGGGTGAACCAGCGGCGGGTGACCAGCCAGGGCAGCAGGGCCGGCAGCAGCGGGCGGAGCAGGCCGTCGGCCTGGAGGTCGTCGCCGTGCTGGGCGTTCAGGCAGGTGGCGCACAGGGTCGCGGGCATCTCAGGGCTCCTGACGGACCGTCAGTAGATGGGCCGGGCTGCGGGACGGGTCGAGCCGGACGTAGTTGTGCCGGTGCCACCGGTACTCCTCGCCGTTGAACTCGCAGCGCACCTTGGCGGGTGCGAGCTCCTCGGGCACGGTGACGATGGCCTCCTGCACCTGCTCCGGGTCCAGATTGACCACCACGATCACCCGGTCGTCGCCGGTGCGCTTGGTGTAGGCGATCACCTGGTCGTTGTCGGTCTCCAGGAACTCCAGGTTGCGCAGGTCCTGCAGTGCCGGGTGGGCCCGGCGCAGCTCGTTGAGCCGGGTGAGCAGCGGGGCCAGGGTGTCGGTGCGGGCCCAGTCGCGCGGGCGCAGCTGGTACTTCTCCGAGTCCAGGTACTCCTCGCCGTCGCCCAACGGGGCGCTCTCGTACAGCTCGTAGCCGGCGTAGATGCCGTAGCTGGGCGACAGGGTGGCGGCGAGCACGGCGCGGATCGCGAATGCCGCAGGTCCCGCGTGCTGCAGCTGGCGGGGCAGGATGTCCGGGGTGCTGGCGAAGAAGTTGGGGCGCAGGAAGGCACCGGTCTCTTCGGTCAACTCGGTGAGGTACTCGGTGAGTTCCTGCTTGGTGGTGCGCCAGGTGAAGTAGGTGTACGACTGCTGGAAGCCGACCTTCGCCAGCGTCTGGAGCATCGCGGGCCGGGTGAAGGCCTCGGCCAGGAAGATGATGTCGGGGTCGGTGCGGTTGATCTCGCCGATCACCTTCTCCCAGAAGTGGACGGGCTTGGTGTGCGGGTTGTCGACCCGGAAGATCCGCACGCCGTGGCCCATCCAGTGGCGCAGCAGCCGCAGGGTCTCGGCCACCAGGCCGTCGAAGTCCTGGTCGAAGTTGATCGGGTAGATGTCCTGGTACTTCTTGGGCGGGTTCTCGGCGTAGGCGATGGTGCCGTCGATGCGGTGGCTGAACCACTCGGGGTGCTTGTTGACCCAGGGGTGGTCGGGGGAGGCCTGGAGGGCGAAGTCCAGGGCGATCTCCAGGCCGAGTTCGCCGGCGCGGGCGACGAAGGCGTCGAAGTCCTCGATGGTGCCCAGGTCCGGGTGGATCGCGTCGTGGCCGCCCTCGGGGGAGCCGATCGCCCACGGCGAGCCGACGTCGTCGGGGCCCGGGGTCAGGGTGTTGTCGGGGCCCTTGCGGTAGGCCTGCCCGATCGGGTGGATCGGCGGCAGGTAGACCACGTCGAAGCCCATCGCGGCGACCGCCGGCAGCCGCTCGGCAGCGGTCTGGAAGGTGCCCGAGCGCGGGGGGTTCAAGGTGGCGCCCTCGGACCGCGGGAAGAACTCGTACCACGACCCGTACAGCGCCCGCCGCCGCTCCACCTGCAGCGGCAGGGGCGCCGAGGAGGTCACCAACTCCCGCAGCGGATAGCGCTCCAGCACCGCCGCGACCCGCGGCAGCAGTGCCGCCGCCAGCCGGGCGAGCGGCGTCCGGCCGCGGTCGCGCAGCCCGGCCACGGCGGTGCGCACGGCGGTCCGGCCGCCGCCCTCGGGCACCCCGGCGGCCACCCGCTCAAGGAGCAGCGCGCCCTCCTCCAGGGTGAGTTCGAGGTCCTGCCCGGCCGGGATCTTGACGCCGGCCCGGTCCAGCCAGCTGGCCACCGGGTCGCTCCAGGCCTCCACCGTGAAGCTCCACCGGCCGATGGCGTCCGCGGTGACCTCGGCGCCCCAGCGGTCGGTGCCGGGCGCCAGCTCCCGCATCGCAACCCACGGTCCGGGGCGGCCGTCCGGGTCGCGCAGCACCACGTTGGCGCCGAGCCGGCCGTGGCCCTCGCGGAACACGGTCGCGCTGATCAGGAAGCTCTCGCCGACCACGGCCTTGGCCGGGCGCCGCCCCTGGGCCACCACCGGGCTGACGTCGATCACGGGTATCCGCCCGGCCAGCGGCGGCAGTTCACCGCTCGGGGTCTGCTGGGGCCGCGCGGCCAGATCGGTCATGCCAGGCTCCCGACGCGGCGCGCGGCGCGCTTGCCGAGCTCCTCGATGATCTGCCGGGCGAACAGGTGGCAGTGGTTGCCGGTGCGGGCGGTGACCAGGTCCTCGTCGACCACCACGTCCTCGTCCACGTAGACGCCGCCCATGTTGCGCAGGTCGCCCAGCAGGTTGTTGTGCACCACCGCGCGGCGGCCGCGGATCACCGCGGGGATCGGGGCGGCCAGCCACATGCCGTGGCAGATGATCCCCTTGATGATCGCCGGATCGGCGAAGGCCCGGCGCAGCAGCGCGGCGGCCGGCGGCAGTTGGTTGACGTCCTCGGTGTAGCGCAGCCGGTCGGCGACGATGCCCGAGGGCACGATCAGCGCCGCGAACTCCTTGAGCGCGTACTCGTCCAGGTCCTCGAAGGACTCCGAGACCTCGAACGGCATCCGGTGCTCGTGACCCCGGAAGACCAGTCGCTCGCTGCCCCAGAGCCGAGTGAGGAAGTGCACCTCGGCACCCTCCTCGGCGAACCGGCGCTGGTAGTAGAGGATCTCCGGTTCGTAGAAGTCGCTCTCCATCAGGACGGCGATCTTCTGGCCGTTCAGCGCCACGGCGCGCTCTCCCTTCGCAGACGTTGGCTCGGTCGGGGCCGATCGGGTCAGGCGGTGCGGCCGATGACGAGGTCGATCAGGAACGGGCCGTTGTGGGCCAGCATCCGGGTGATCGCCGGCGCCACCTGCTCGGGCTTCTCCACCCGCACCGCCGGCACCGCCAGCGACTCGGCGAGCTTGACGAAGTCGATCGCGGGGTGGTCGAGGTCGAACGGGCCGGGGAACTCGTGGTGCTCGACGTGGACCGTCTTCCAGTACTCCTCGATGTTCAGATCGAGCAGCTTGTAGCGGCCGTTGTTGCAGATCACGAACTTGGCGGCGATGCCGTAGCGGGCGGCGGTCCAGAGCGCCTGCACGGTGTACATGCTGCCGCCGTCGCCGGTGAAGCCGATCACCTCGCGCTCCGGGTGGGCCAGCTTGGCGCCGACCGCCCCGGGGATGCCGACACCCAGCGAGCCGCCGCGGGTCTGGTGCCACTGCCCGGGCACATCGGCCGGCAGGTGGCGGAACAGGCCGGGCGAGCTGGTCAGCGCCTCGTCGAAGAGCACCGCGTCGGTGGGCAGGTGCTTGGCCAGCTCCCAGCCGAACAGCTCGGCGCAGAGCGGGTCGTGGCCGACCCCGGCGATGTCCAGCGCGGCCTTCTCCAGCTCGGCGATCTTGCGCTGCTGGGTGGCGTTGGTGAGCCGGCCCGCCGCGTCCGCCTTCTGCTCACCGGTCTGGCGGCGGCGCAGCGCCTCGGTGAGCCGGGGCAGGGTGGCCTTGGGGTCGGCCAGCAGACCGAGGTCCACCGGGAAGTTCTTGGCGATCGCCCCGCTGTCCAGGTCGACGTGGACCACCTTGGCGTCCGGGGCGAAGACGCCGTCGAGCAGCGGGTAGACCTCGTTGAGGGTGTAGGTGCCGACGATCAGCACCCCGTCCGCCGGGTTGATGACCTTGGCGCTGGCCTCGCCGAACATGTGGCCAAGCTGGCCGCCGAACAGCGGGTGCGAGGCCGGCAGGTTGACCTCGGCCCAGTCCGCGCCCCAGACGGTGGCGCCCCAGGCCTCCGCGAACTCCGCCAACTCGCCCTGGGCGCCCGAGAAGTGGACGCCGTCGCCGGCCAGGATCAGCGGGTGGCGGGCGGGGGCGAGCAGCGCGGCGGCCTGCTCGACCCAGGCGGCGTCCGGCACGCTGGTGGTGGTCGGGTAGGAGGTGGGGACCGCGTCCTCGGTGGTCTCCTGGTCCATCACATCGGCGGGCAGGACCACCAGCACCGGCCCGTAGGGCGGGGTGCCCGCGACCTTGAAGGCCCGGCGCAGCACCCGCAGGGTGGACTGCGGATCCACCACCCGGGTGGCCCACTTGGTCACCGGCTTGGCCATCCCGACCAGGTCGGCGGCCATCTGGGCGTCCATGCTGTCGTAGGCCAGGCCCGACTCGCCGACGATGCAGACCAGCGGCGCGTGGCCGCGCATCGCCTGGTAGAGCATGCCGATGCCGTTGCCCAGGCCCACCCCGGAGTGCAGTTGGAGCAGGGCGGGCTTGCGGGTGGCCCGGGCGTAGCCGTCGGCGATGCCGACCACCACGGCCTCCTGCAGGGCGAGCACGTACTGCAGGTCGGGGAAGTCGCGCAGCTCGTCCAGGAATCCCTGCTCCACGGTGCCGGGATTGCCGAACATGTACTGCACGCCGTCGGCCCTGAACTGTTCGTGGATCGCCACTCGGGCGGGCCTGCTGCCGGCCATCTCAGCCTCATCTCTGCAAGGTCGGATCTGGAGCTGTGGTGCTGCGGTCGATCGAGAAGCGGACGGGCGGCCGCGCGGTGCGCGCCGGATGCGACCGCCCGCCCGGTCCGGGGGCCGTGGCTCAGCCGGCGTTGAAGCCCCACTGGCGCAGGCCGTGCTCCAGCACCTCGACCACCTTCTGGCCGGTGAGGTAGGAGTCCGGCGTGGAACGGCCGGTGACGAACGGGAAGTCCACGATCACCGAGGTCTCGTGGCCGAAGTTGCCGTGGTAGGCACCGTTCGGGGCGGTCGCGTCCCGCAGGATGTACTCCAGCGGGTACGGCGGCGGGCCGATCACGAAGTCGGTGCCCATGAAGCCGGTGCCGTCCTTGTAGTCGTACTCGATGCAGTGGCCGGTCACGTGCTTGTTCTTGATGATGCTGACCCGGTCGTCCATCTCCCGGGCGAAGGCCAGGCAGGCCACGCCGTAGCACTCGGCGGCGACCACCAGGCCGAGGTCGCGGAAGGCCAGGATCAGGTCGTGCACCCGCCAGTTGTTGGCCAGGTCGACGATCGGGCCGGAGCCGCCGACGATCAGCAGCCCGTCGTAGCGCTCGCCGATCTGCGCCTTCACGTGGTCGCGCCGGGTGTGGTAGGTCTCGAAGGCGCGCAGGAAGTCCGGGCGGCTGCGGTACGGGCGGTCGGGCAGCCAGGAGGAGATGTCCAGCGGGTTGTCCAGGCGGTCGGACGCCTCCAGCGCCTTCACCTTGTCGGCGATCTCCCCGGTGGTGACCGACTTGCCGAGCGGCGGGTCGATGTACTCCGGGTCGTAGCTCGGCGGCAGTGCCACCGGGCGCTTGCCGGTCGGGGTCGCGAAGGTGACCTCGTAACCGGCCTTGTCGAAGGTCTCCAGCGGGCCGATCAGCTCCTCGCCCCAGTAGCCGTACTCGGAGAGCACGATGAGGATTCGTTTCTTCGCCATCTGCGAGGCTCCTTAGGTGGAGGTTTTCGGTGGGACGCGTGCGGGGCTCAGGACGTCCCATCCAGGTGTAGCAGCGCCCGGAGACGGGTTCGAGGGCTGCATTCGGCGGCCTGGGCTGGCGTCAGATCCGTCCGGGTACTGTGCGGAGTCACCCGCGGATCAGTCGGCGTAGGTCAGTTCGGCCCGGCTGATCAGGCCGCCGCTGAGGTCGAAGGCGTAGTCGGCCCGGAACCCCCCGGAGCCGCCGGGCGCGAAGACCACCAGCATCGTGGTGCCGCCCGGGCGCGCGGTGGCGCGCAGCACGGTGAGCCGCCCGCCGATCACCTCGTTGCCGGCCCACTGCCGGATCGCGTCGCGGCCGCGGATCTGCCGCCCGACGTCGACCACCACCCCGTCCGGGGCGAACGCGGCCACCAGGCCGTCCAGGTTCTTCGCCGCCACCGCGTCCACGTAGGCCCGGGCGGCGGGCGGGAGTTGGTCGAGGGTCTGCGGGCTGCCGGCGGTGGGATCGCTGCGGACCGCCTCGATCACGGTGGCCCGGACCGGGTCCAGGCTCAGCGTCACCGCTGCCGCGGCGAGCAGCACGGCGAGGCCGAGTGCCAGGCCCCACCAGCGTCGTCTGGTCATGGAGTTGGCCCTCCGTCAGAGGACAGGCACCGGCCGGGACCCCGGCCGGTGCCTGGTGCGGCGGGGCGGCGGTTCAGCCGGCCGTCGTGGTGCGGGTGTCCGCCGTGGCGGGCTCGTCGGCCAGCGCGCCGGCCACCGGGGTGGAGGCGGCGGCCTTGGGGCGGATGCCGAACAGCGCGATCAGCACGCCGGCCGCCGAGAACACGGCGGCCACCAGGAACGCCCAGCGGTAGTTGACCACGCCGGCGCCCGACCCGGTGGTGGCGGTGGCGGTCAGCACCGCGGCGAGCACCGCGACGCCGACGCCGGCGCCGATCTGGTAGGCCGCGGTGATCAGGCCGGAGGCCACGCCCTGGCGTTCGTCGGCCACGCCGCTGACGCCCGCGATGTTGACCGTCGGGTAGACCAGGCCGTTGCCGATGCCGTGGATCAGGATGGCCGGCAGCAGCACCGTGGCGAAGTCGGCCTGGTGGCCGATCCGCAGGAACAGCACCACGCCGACGCCCTGGATCAGCATGCCGGCGGTGGCCACGGTCCGGACGCCGAACCGGCTGACCAGCGGGCCGGAGGCGAACTTCGCGGTGATCACGATCACCACGCCCAGCGGCAGGAAGGCGAACGCCGTCTGCAGCGCGCTGTAGTGCAGCGTCTCTTGCAGGTAGAGGCTGGCGACGAACTGCCAGCCGATGGTCGAGCAGGCCCAGACCACGCTGACCAGGTTGGCGCTGCTCAGGGTCGAGGAGCGGAAGATGGAGAGCGGCACCAGCGGCGCCCGGTGCCGGGCCTCGATCAGCACGAAGGCGACCAGCAGCACCACCGCGCCGGCCAGGGTGCCCAGCGCGGCGGCCGAGCCCCAGCCCCAGGCCGGCGCCTGCACCAGGCCGTAGACCAGCAGCATCACACCGGCGGTGGCGCTGATCGCGCCGCCCAGGTCGAAGCTGCCGCGGCGCCGTGCGGCGCTGCCGGACTTGTCACCGATGATCATCGGGCTGGCGAGCAGCACGCCGAAGGCGATCAGGGCCGGCACGAAGAAGACCAGGCGCCAGTTGATCTCGGTCAGCACACCGGAGAGCACCAGGCCGAAGCTGTAGCCGCCGGCCCCGGTCATCGCGAAGATGCCCAGCGCCCGGTTGCGCTCGGCGCCCTCCTTGAAGGTCGTGGTGATCAACGACATCGCCGCGGGCGCGGTGAAGCCGGCCGCGATGCCCTTGAGCACCCGGGTGCCGACCAGCAGCGAACCGTCGGTGAACACACCACCGAGCAGGCTGGCGATGATGAAGACCACGGTGGCGGCGATGAAGGTCCGCTTGCGGCCGAACAGGTCGGCGGCCCGGCCGCCGAGCAGCAGGAAGCCGCCGTAGCCGACGGTGTAGCCGGAGACCAGCCACTGCAGCGCGCCGTCGGAGAGGCTCAGGGCGTGCTTGATGCTCGGCAGCGAGACACCGAGCACGGAGTTGTCCAGCGAGTCGAGGAAGACCGCGGCACACAGGATCAGCAGGGAAATCGTCTTGCGTCTGGCGGACGGGTCGGCGTCGACCGTAGCGGGTCTTTGCACGTCACTCATGGTTGTCAGGCTCCTCGCGGTTCCGTGGGAGGGGGAGAGGTCACGTGCCCAGCGGGGTCGGCGAGGCGGCTTGCCGGCCATCGTTCCTGAGTGGACGTGGAGTGGTTGAGCCGCCGTCAGGGCAGCACGGAGAGGGCCGGGCACGGCACGCAGCGAGGGTAGCGGTCCCATTGACACCGCAGTCAAGCCATCCGTGAGTGCATCGTCACGTCGGGTCCACAGTGACGCGGCCTGCGCCTTGAATGAACGTAATGGCAGGCCAGTTGTCCCTCGACGAGCGGTTTGACCCGGAGTCGTTGCGATAGTGACAGCAAGCTCTGAGCGGCTCTGGAGGGAGCACCATGGACAGTCCGATCGCGGTCATCGGCGGCAACGGCCGAATCGGCCGACTGGTCGTCGACAAGCTGCTGGACCGCGGCGAGCGGGTGCGCGTGCTGGGTCGCGGATCGCATGCCGCGCGGCGCGCCGGCGAGGTGGAGTACTTCCGGGCCGACGTGCGCGACCCGGGCACCCTGGCGGCGCCGCTGGCCGGACTGTCGGCGCTGGTCTTCTCGGTCGAGCCGGGCACCTCCGACTCCGGCCCGGACAGCCCCGAGGCCACCATGCACCGGGGCGTGCTGAGCGCCCTGGCGGCCGCCACGGCGGACGGCTCCCGGCCGCACGTCGCGCTGGTCAGCCAGATCTACGTGACCCGCAAGAGCCACTCGATGAACTCCTACGGCCGGCTGCTGGACTGGCGCCTGGCCGGCGAGGACGCGGTGCGCGGGAGCGGCCTGCCCTACACGGTGGTCCGCCCCAGCTGGCTGACGGACCGCCATGCGGCGGGCAGCCAGGTCAGGTTGGAGCAGGGCGACACCGGCGAAGGCAAGATCTGCCGGGACGACGTGGCCGAGGCCCTGGTCAACGCGCTCTACCTGCCCGAGGGCAACGGCCTCACCTTCGAGATCTACAACGAGTCCGGCGGCGCCGCGAGCGACTGGCCCCGGCTGTTCGGCGCACTGCGCCACGACTCGGCGGCGGTGGCCCGATGACCGCGCCGGCCCGGGCCCCGCTGCCGGTGCTCGGGCTGTCCGCCTGCCTCTCGGTGGCGGACCTGCCGGCGATGGCCGAGTGGTACCGCACCGTGCTCGGCTTCACCCTGATCCGCGGGCTGGAGTTCCCGCAGTTCGACGCCGAGGTGGCGTATCTGGGCAACGGCGTCCAGGTGGTGGAGCTGATGCGGGTGGCGAACGGCATCGACCAGCGCCGCCCGCTGCCGCCGAACCACGGCGCCCTTCGCGGGGTCAGCCAACTCGCCTTCTACGTCGCCGACCTGGCCGATACCGCCGCCGAACTCAAGGCGCGCGGCGCCGAGTTGGTGACCGACGTGGCCGATGTGCCGGCGCTGGGCGTCAAGGCCCTCTTCGTGCGCGACCCGGAGGGCCACTACATCGAGTTCATCCAGGCCGACTGGCTCTGAGCCGCACGCCGTCGGTTCCCGACGGCCCCCTGAGGAGGAGCACCGACATGACCGAATCCGAGCAGACCGCCCAGACGCGCGCGGTCGCCGAGCGCTGGTTCACCGCGCTCACCAGCGGCGACTTCCCGACCGCCCTCGACTGCCTGGCCGAGGACGTCGAGTGGATCAACTACGCGCCGGTGCCCGGCTACAACGACGACATGGCGTGGATCGGCACCGTCCGCGGCCGCCAGGGGGTGCTGGACAGCCTCGGCGTCTTCACCGGCGTGGCCCAGGTGGACAAGGAGGAGCTGGTCCGCATCTCGGTCGACGGCGACTTCGCGGCCGGCGTGATCCAGGAGCAGTCCACCATCAAGGCGACCGGTCTGCCCTTCGAGATCGAGTTCGTCCAGTGGCTCACCGTGCGCCACGGCAAGATCGTGCGCTGGAAGTCCTACACCGACCCGTCCCAGATCATCCGGGCGATCCGCGGCGACGACGACCCGCGCAGCCGGCACGACAGCCCGGCGCTGCTGGACGCGGTCTGGGCGCGGGACACCGCGAAGGTGGCCGCCCTGCTCACCCAGGGCGCGGACGCCAACACCCGGGACGCGGAGAGCGGCCTGACCCCGCTGATGATCGCGGCCGGCCAGGCGGACCCGGAGACCGTCAAGGTGCTGCTGGCGCACGGCGCCGACCCGCTCACCGCGGACAGCCGGGCCGGCGCCACCGCCCTGCACAAGGCCTGCCAGGGCGGCAGCGTGGCGGTCGCCCGGGCGCTGGTCGAGGCCGGCGCCTTCGTGGACGCGGTGGCCCCGACCACCGGCCACACCCCGCTGATGGACGCGCTCTGGTTCAAGTACCCGGAGCTGGTGGAGTACCTGCTGGAGCAGGGCGCCGGCCTGGAGGTCTACACCCACTACGGGTTCTCGCTGAAGCAGCACTTCGAGTACGAGCTCAACGTCAACACCCGGGGCAAGGACCTGCTGCTCCGCGCCGAGCAGTACCTGAACGACCGCCGGGCCGGGGACAGCGCCGCCGTCGAGGCGCAGCAGCTGATGGCCGCCGTGACCGCGGACGACGCCGCCAAGGTGGCCGAGCTGCTGACCGCCGGCGCCCGCACCGACGAGGTCTTCCCGCGCCTCAACGGCTTCAACGACGGCCACCAGCCGCTGCACGTGGCGGCCCGCGACGGCCACACCGGGATCGTCCGGCAGCTGCTGGCGGCCGGTGCCGACGTCAACGCGGTGGAGCCGTGCTTCGGCGCGGTGCCGCTGCACAAGGCGGTCTACAACGGCCACGCCGAGATCACCACGCTGCTGGTCAACGCCGACGGCATCAACCTGGACTTCCAGGGCGCCACCAACGGCTACAGCCCGCTGCACGACGCGCTCTGGCACGGCTACGAGGACTGCGCCCGGATCCTGCTGGCCGCCGGCGCCCGCACCGACCTGGTGGGCCACGACGGCAAGACGCCGCGTGACATCGCCGTGGACACCTTCGGCGCCGAGCACCCGCTGGTCGCCGAACTCACCAGCACCGCAAGCTGATCGACCTTCAGACAGAGGAGCACAGCATGCTGTTCTACGTCCAGATGAAGTGGAAGCACGAGGGCCGGATCTCCCTCGAGGAGCTCTGGGAGGTCGAGCAGGCCGAGGCCGAGCACGCCGTCGAGACCATCAACTCCGGTTTCTGCGTGGGCATCTGGAAGGTCGCGGCGCAGAAGCGGGTGATCGCGATCATCGACTCCCCGGATGCCGAGGAGCTCGACCGCACCGCGCTCGGCCGGCTGCCGATGCGCGAGTACCTGGAGTTCGAGGAGGTCTGGCCGCTGCGCGACTACCTCGGCTTCGCCGAGGACGTGAAGAAGCGCTACCAGGTCTGATCCGCCGCCAGCTCGTCCACCGAGGAGAACCGATGATCCACCAGTTCATCTTCGCCCACCCCAAGCCGGGGATGAGCGAGCAGGAGTTCCAGCGCTACTGGCTGGAGGTGCACGCGCCCAACTTCGCGGGCAAGATCCCGCAGATCCGCAAGTACGCGATCGACACCCGGATCCCGCTCGGCCCGGAGCCGGCGGACCCGCTGTGGAGCGGCGTCGCGGAGATCTGGCTGGAGAACGACGAGGAGCAGATCGCCTCGCTCCAGACGCCGGAGTTCCTGCAGGGCGCCCGGCTGGACGAGCCCAACTGGGCCGCGTTCTGGCGCACCGTGGTGCTGGACACCGAGGCCAACGTGGTGCTGCCCGGCCCCGGCCCGGAGCACGCGCACCCGTACAAGCTGCTGCTGCTGGTCAAGCGGACCAACGGCACCACCGTCGAGGAGTTCCGGACCCGCAGCCTGGAGCAGCACAGCAAGGTCGCGCTGCAGCTGCCGGGCCTGGTCCGGTACAGCCAGCAGTTCGCCCGTGACGGCTGGTACACCCTCGGCGAGACCCTGCTGGACGGCATCTACCTGTTCAACTTCGAGACCGAGGAGGCGCTGACCGCCGCCTACGAGTCCGCGGAGTTCGCCGCCCTGCTGGCCGATCTGAAGGAGTTCGTGGAGCCCCGCTACATCCACCAGGTGGCGGCCGTCGAGCACTGGATCATCGGCACCGAGTGACATCGTTCCCGACACATCCCTGGCACTGGTCGGCCCGGGGACAGCCCGCCGGCTGTCCCCGGGCCGCCGCCGTACCACGGGGAGGACCACAGTGAGGCCGTTTCACCATCACGAGCACCAGCACGACCAGCAGCACGACGCCTCCGGCGTACCGGAGAACTTCGAGATCAGCACCGGCCGCCTGGAGGCGTTCAGCGACGGCGTGTTCGCGATCGCCATCACCCTGCTGATCCTGGACATCAAGGTCCCGCAGGGTGACGGCACCCTGCTGCACCGGCTGACCCAGCAGTGGCCGTCGCTGGGTGCCTATGTGATCAGTTTCCTGATCATCGGCATGGTCTGGATGAACCACCACACCATGCTGTTCTACATCCGCCGGGTGGACCGCCCGCTGATGCTGTTCAACCTTCTGCTGCTGATGAACGTCTCGTTCATCCCGTTCCCCACCCATGTGCTGGCCGAGGCGATGAGCACGGGCCACGGGGAACAGACCGCGGCGGTCTTCTACGGACTGACCCTGACGCTGGGCGGCATCCCGTTCAACGCGGTCTGGATCTACGCCTCGGTCGGCCACCGGCACCTGGGGCGCAACATCACCCCGGCGCAGGCCGCGGTGATGCGCAAGCACTTCCTGATGGGCCCGATCATGTACCTCGGGGCCACCCTGGTCGGCCTGGCCAGCGCGGTGGCGAGCATGACCATCTTCGGCGTGCTGCTGCTCTTCTACATGGTCGAGGTGCTGGGCAGCACCAGCGAACAGCAGCACGACCTGCACTCGCGGTCGCCGGTGCACCGGATGACCGGGCTGGCGGAGCCGCCGGCCGAGGTCGGGACGTCGACCGACCAGCCGCCCGCACCGCAAGCCGCGGCACCGGCCGTCCATGCCGCACCAACCGCACCGGCCGTCCATGCCGCACCGCCCGTCCCCGCCGCAGCAGCCGTCCCCGCCGCACCGGCGGCCGACACCGCGGTGCCCGGCGCCGGGCCGGCTGCCGCACCGCCTCCCGGCCCACCGAAGGCGGCGCAGCAGCCGTGCCCCACCTGCGGCCGCACCGCCCAGGTGCTGGCACTGCAGCGCTGACCGGTCCGGCACCGGCCGAGCGACGTGCCCCGGTGCGGTAGGCCGACGGGCCGGCGCCCCTGGCGGGGGCGCCGGCCCGTCGTGCCGCGCGGCGGCGCAAGGACGACTCGCGTCAGCGGACCTCGGCCCGCAGTTCGTCGCGGATCTCGTCCTCCAACTCCTCCTCGGCCTCCAGGATCTCCTCGTCCAGCAGCTCGTCCTCGTAGAGCTCCTCGTCACGAGGCGTCAGCTCGTCGTCCGCGTCGGCGGACGACTCGGCGCCCGCCGACTCGGCACCCGTCACCTCGAGGGCCTGCGACTCGTCGTCCGGTCCGTTCAGCTCCCGCAGCGCGTGGAAGCCGGCCGCGGCCGAGGCCAGCGTGACGTGGTGGTGCCAGCCGCGGAACGACCGGCCCTCGAAGTCGCCGAGACCGAAGTCCTGCAACTTCTGGAACCCGTGGACGGCCCGGTGCCGCAGCTCGGCCAGCGCCACCGTCTCGTGCAGCCGGGCGACCGGCAGGCTGGTGACCCAGTAGGTGCGCGGCTGCGGACGCCCGAACGGCCACTCCACCACCAGGTGGCGGGCGGCCGGCCGGTGCCCCGGGATGTGCGGTCCGACCCGGCGGGCCGGCGGCTGCGCGGACGGCAGCCGGCCGACCAGGAACTGCGAGTGCCGGGCTCGGTTGTCCGGCTTCTCCTGCCAGGCCAGCACCACCCGTTCACCGTGCTCGCCGAGGTCGCGAGCCACGTCCGAGGCGGCCCAGTACTGCATCCCGCCCGGTCCGACCGGGCGGCGCACCATCAGCTTGGCACTCGGCGCCACCTCAACGAGGTAGCCCAGGCCGCGCTCCTCCAGGCCGAGCAGCAACGGCTCGACGTCGTTCTCGAAACTCCAGTCAGCCAGGACCGGTGCCGCCGGCACGTCCCAGTCGATCAGGATCTCGTCCACCGACTCCAGCAGGTACCGCCAGCGAGGCCGGTGCCGCTGCTCCTCGGGGATGTGCGCGTGGCCGCGCAGCTCCTCGTCCTGATCCCAGTGCCGGGGCAGCATCAGGTGCCAGTTCACCGGCACGCTGCCGTTCTCGTGCACCAGCGACGACGCCAGTGCGAGTTGGCAGTTCATCATCCGGCCCTCGGAGGCGACGAACTGCCGCCCCACGGCGGCCGAGCGCGCGCCGTTCTTGGGGAACACCACCTCGTCGAAGGACCAGGCCTTCGGCGTGGTCACGGCGCAGAGCCGTTCCGCGAGATGGCGTCGAACCCCTTCGAACGACCAGGTGCTCTGATTGACGAACTGCTGGATGGGTTGGACCGCCCGCCGGCCGAGCACATGCTCGGAGATGTTGGCAGGGGTCTTGCGGCCCTGTGCGTGCAGCAGGCCGCGGAGGTACACCTCGCCCCATCGCCGCTGGTCAGAGCGGGCAAAGGGCGCGAACAGGCCCTGGCAGAACTCGGAGATTTCGTCCTGCCGCTCCCCCGCGAACGATTCGCGGCGGTGCGAAATCGTCGACACAGCTAGCTCCTTCGCTTTCCGATGACGGGGACCGGCCCCGCCAAATGGCCCTGTCCTTCTCCGCGTCGGGGGCGCGTAAGAAGGACAGAGACGTGTTCAACTCCGCAGGTCAGCTCTCGCACGTTTCCCGGGGATCGAGCAGGAAGGCGTCGGTCGCCGCCAGTGCCTGCGCCACTTCCGGCAGGGCACAGCCGACGACCACGAAGTCGACGTCCATGCCCGCCTTGGTGCGCTGGAACAGCAGTTCGTTGATCGCCGGACGGGTCATCTCGGTCACCTCGCAGAGGTGGAACTCGACCCGCTGCGGCTGCGGCCGGACCGAGAGCGCCTCGGTCAGCCCGCGGCGGAACTTGTCCAGCTCGTCCTTGTCGACCACGCCGGCCAGCTTGATGTGCGCGGTCTTGCCGTCGAACTCGCTGGAGATCCGCATCCGCATCTCGACCGGTTCGACCACCACCCGCACCCGCAGCGGCTCGGCGCTCTCGGGCAGGTTGACGGTCAGACCCTTGGGGTCGAAGTCGTCGTACGGCTGGTCGTCGATCCAGACCTGGTCGATCTGGATGCTGCCGACCGGCAGCAGGTCCGGCGCCACCCGCAGCACCCGGCCCGGGAACGACTCCGGCAGCGGCCGGAAGTGCAGGGTCAGCGGCGAGGAGTTGACCAGCAGGCCGGTGTACGTGGCGGCCAGGTAGCACAGCTCCAGCGCGTGGTAGCCGGCCATCGAGTGGCTGCCCTTGAGCCGCTCGGTGCCGAGCAGGTAGGGGATGCCGTTGGCCAGCACGTTGAAGTACACGCCGCCGTCGTCGTAGTCGAGGAAGAAGGCGTTGTAGAACGCCGCCGCCTCGCGGGCCAGCCGCTTGTGCTCCGGGTCGCCGGAGACGCCGGCCAGGATCAGGTAGGCGAGGATCGACTGCTCCTGCTGCCACCAGGCCTTGCGGTCGTGCCAGACCAGCCGGTGACCGCCGGTGGCCGGGTCGGCCTGGCGCTCCACCACGTCGTACCAGCCGCCGCGCTGCTGGTCGCTGCCGACCGGCGGCATGATCTCGGCGATCCGCTCGGCCAGCGCCGTGTACTCGGCCTTGTCGACCAGGCTGCGGATCCGGGTCAGGTTCCAGGCGATCTTGAGGTTGTGGCCGACCACCGCGCGGTCCTGCTGCCAGCCCCAGGTGCGGTCCGGGCTCCAGTCGGCGTGGAACCGCTCCTGCACGAACGGGCTGTTGGGCTCGTCCGGGAAGTACTTGGTGATGGTGTCGGCGGTCTCCTCCAGCAGCTTGGCGTAGTCCGCCCGGCCGGTGGCGAGGTAGGCGTTGATCAGGTACGCCGGGGCGTGGTCACCGACCGAGTTCCAGTTCTTCCGGGACCGGTTGCGGCCCAGCGAGTCGGAGCGCGGGTCCATGGTGATCGGGTCGAGGTGCGAGAAGAACCCGCCCCGCTCGGTGTCCCGGAAGTACTTCTCGAACAGCGACACGGTGTGGTCGATGTCGTTGAGGATCCGCGGGTCGCCGGTGATCCGGTAGGTCTGGGTGGGACCGGCCAGCGCGTAGATCTGCTCGTACATCGGGATGGCGTCGTAGTCGTCGCCGAACTCCGAGGCGAAGACCTTGCGTTGGGCGCCCTCGGTGATGTCGATGGCGTGGTACCAGTAGGCGACCTTCTCGCCCTCGTCGACCACCCGCATGTGCTCGCGCAGGTACTCGGTGCCGGACTCGGCGGCGCGCAGGAAGCGCTCCTCACCGGTCAGCATGAAGGCGGTGGCCAGGCCGTAGACCAGCCGGGAGATGGTGTCGGTCTCCTGGCGCACCTCGGCGCCCGCCGTCTCCGTCGGGTGGGTGCCCGAAAGGGTCAGCTTGGTGCGGAAGTTGCGCCAGTCGTAGACCCCGTCGGGGAAGTGCCCGCGCAGGTAGAAGTCGGCGATCTGCTCGGCCTGCTGGACCCACCAGTTCGGGTGCTCGAAGACGTAGGCGCCGCGCTTCTCCTCCGGGAAGGTGATCTGCCGGGCCTCGATCCGCTGCCCGCCGTCCCACTGGTAGAAGATCCCGTAGACGAAGACGTAGCGGCCCTCGGAGAGCATGTCCCTGGTGGCCCCGGTGGTGTCGCGAGCCGGATCGCCGAGGTTGCGGACGATCTGCGAGTTCACCGACTCGCCGAGGTGGATGACCACCTCGCGGCCGTCCGAGGTGCGCAGGCCGAAGCGCTCCTTGGTCGGCTCGTAGCTGGTGATGTAGCCGGCGATGCTGTCCGAGTAGGTGCGCCTGGTGTCGGGAGTGCTCATCGGTTGGAACCTCCGTCGTTGGGCAGCGAGGTCAGCACGACGACGCTGCGGCCGTGGGCGTGGAAGGATCGACCGTCCACCGGGACGCGGGAGCCGGCCGGGCGGACGTCCTCCCCCGGGCCGCGCGCGGTGTCGACGGCCAACGCCCAGTGGTGGCCCGGGATGTGCGGCAGCTCGAAGTCCAGGCCGAGGTGGTACATGTTGAGGATCACGTGCAGATCCGGGTCGCCCTCGAACCCGGCGAGGGTCAGCGAGAGCACCCGGGCGTCCTGGTCCTCCCAGCCCGGCTGCTCCAACCGGGTTCCGTGCCAGGTGACTTCGGGCAGGTCGCGCTCGTTGCGGCGGTCGTCGAAGAACCGCGCCTGACGCAGCGAGGCGTGCTCCTTGCGGAAGGCGATCATGCCCCGGAAGAAGTCCAGGACCTCGGTCTCCTTCTCCGCCTGCTCCCAGTCCAGCCAGGAGATCTCGTTGTCCTGGCAGTAGACGTTGTTGTTGCCGCCCTGGCCGTTGCGGAACTCGTCACCGGCCAGCATCATCGGCACGCCGCGGGAGAGCAGCAGGATCGCGGCCATGTTCTTGATCTGGCGGACCCGCAGGCGCTCGACGGACTCGTCGTCGCTCGGTCCCTCCACGCCGCAGTTCCAGCTGAAGTTCTCGTCGCTGCCGTCCGCGTTCGCCTCGCCGTTGGCGTGGTTGTGCTTGCCGTTGTAGCTGACCAGGTCGTTGAGCGTGAACCCGTCGTGGCAGGTGAGGAAGTTGACGCTGTTGGTGGGCAGTTCGCCGGCCCTGCTGAACAGGTCGCGGGAGCCGCCGATCCGGGTGGCCAGGGTGCCGACCAGGCCGGCGTCACCGCGCACGAAGCGCCGCACGTCGTCGCGGAACGGGCCGTTCCACTGCGCCCAGCGGCGGCCCGGGAACCGGCCGACCTGGTAGAGGCCGCCGCCGTCCCACGGCTCGGCGATGATCTTGGTCTCGGCGAGGATCCCGGACAGCTCGATCGCCCACAGCAGCGGCGGGGTCTCCATCTCGTAGCCCTCGGCGCCGCGGGACAGCTCGGAGGCCAGGTCGAACCGGAAGCCGTCCACGTGGTGCTCGGTGACCCAGTACTCCAGGCACTCGATGATGAACTTCGCCACCGCCGGGTGGTTGGCGTTGATCGCGTTGCCGCAGCCGGTGAAGTCCATGTAGTGCCGGCGGTCCTGCGGCCAGAGGTGGTAGTACACCTCGTTGGCCTGGCCCCGGAAGCTGATCATCGGGCCGTGCTCGTTGCCCTCCGAGGTGTGGTTGAACACCACGTCCAGGATCACCTCGATCCCGGCCTTGTGCAGCTCCTTGACCATGTCGCGGAACTCGATGACATGCAGGCAGCCGCACGGGTCGGAGCAGTAGGCGCTGTGCGGGGCGAAGAAGCCGTACGGGTTGTAGCCCCAGTAGTCGCGCAGCGGCCGGCCGTCCGGGCCGATCCGCAGCACGTCGCGCTCGTCGAAGTCGAAGACCGGCAGCAGCTCGACCGCGGTGACGCCGAGCTCCTTGAGGTACGGGATCTTCTCCACCACGCCGCTGAAGGTGCCGGGGTGCACCACCCGCGAGGTCGGCGAAGCGGTCAGCCCGCCGACGTGCATCTCGTAGATGACCGAGTCGGCCATCGGGGTGCGCAGGGGCTTGTCGCCCTCCCAGTCGTAGTCGTCCAGATCGACGACCATGCTCCGCATGGCGTACGCGCAGTTGTCCTCCGGGCCCACCGCCCTAGCGCGGTCCCAGAGGATGTTGATATTGGCGCGTGAATAAGGGTCCAGCAGTACCTTGCGCGGGTTGAACCGGCTGCCGCTGTCCCTTGTGTCATGCGGACCGTCGACTCGGTAGGCGTACACCTGTCCTTCCTTCAGACCGGCCACGTGGCAGTGCCAGAAGTGGTAGCTGTGATGCCGTTCCAGGTCGAGCTCGACGACCCGGGCCGGCTGCAGGGCGTGATAGCTGTCGAACAGCAGCAGCTCGACGCGAGAGGCCCGCTCCGAGAAGAGCGAGAAGTTCACGCCAGTCGCGTCGATCGTTGCGCCCAGCGGTTGCGGACGGCCCGTAGTCACCGGTGCCCGCGCTATCAGATCCCTCGGGACTTCCGTCTGTACCGTCTTACCCTGAGTCATATGTGCTGTCAACTCCCTACCCATACTGCACCCGGAATTGTTGATTCCGGCCGTCTTTCCGCCTTCCGGGGAATGAGCGGCCGCGCTCTCCGCCGACAGACGCGCGCACGGGTGCGGGCGGAGAAGACTGGCCCCGGACGGGTCCGGGGCCCCGGCGCTAGGTCAGACCCACCGGGGTCCGGTCCCAGCTCAGCGCACCGAACGCGGCTCCCCATGACGGGAGCGGCGTGCCGGGCTCGTTGAAGATCTCGAACGTCACCCCGCGGGCCGCCGGGGTGTAGAGCGCCTGGACGCAGGACTCGGCAACGTCGTCCCGGGTGACTTGACCGGTGCCTTGGTCGCCCTGGTCCAGCCGGACCCGATGGCCGGCCGCACGGTCGTCGATCAGCCAGCCCGGCCGGACCACGGTGTACGGCAGTCCGGACTCGCGCAGCAGGTCCTCGCCCGCGAACCGCCAGGACAGCAGCCGCCCGTAGGCGTTCAGCGGATGCCCCTGGTGGGTCGCGTGCAGCTGGCTGACCAGCACGACGTGGGGGCGGTTGGCGCCGGCGGTCGCGGCCGCCAGCACGTTGCGCACCCCCTGGTACATCGTGGTCTCAGGCCGGTCGGGACCGTGGTTCTCGGTCCCGGGCTCGACGCAGTAGACCACCGCCGAGCACCCGGCCAGCGGCGCCTTCAGGGTCTTCGGGGCCCTGACGTCGCCCTCGCTGAACGCGGCCCCCGGTGCCAGGTGCCGACGGGCCCGGTGGCCGCTGCGCCCGATCGCACAGACACTCTCCCGACGTTCCAGGAGGCGCTGCACGATGATCCGGCCGACCCGCCCGGAACCACCGACCACCACCACCGGATTGTCCATCGCCTTCTCTCCTTAAGCCTCGGCCGTCACGGGCCCCGTCAGATCCAGCGCAGGATGTCGTCCGAGCTGGTCAGCCGGGTGCCCGAAGGAAGGTTCGCGATCGCCGGTACCCGCAGCCGGGGGTAGACGCTGACCCCCGACAGCCGCGAGCCCGGCCAGAGCTGCACGCCGTCTCCCAGGGCCGAGAAACCCTCCAGTCGGACCGGGTGCTCCCGGTCCGACTGGATCTCCACCATGGGGCCGACGTAGGTGTCGCTGATGTCGGCGTATGGGCCTATCACCGCCGCATCTCCGCAGGAGCTCCGACTCAGCCGGGCTCCGGCCCTTAGCTCGACGCCGTCTCCGACGTCGGCGTACTCCAGGCGGACGTCCCTGCCGACCGCCACGTGGCGGCCGATCCGGACCCCGGGCCCGATCACCACGCTGCCGTCCTCGATCTTGTCGGCCAGCGTGGTGCCGGTGATCTCGTCCCGGGTGGCCAGTGACGTCTCGTGGATCCAGTACCGGCCGGTGTCCGAGTCCGGCTTGTCCATCAGCTGGTTCATCAGCGGATAGTCGCCGGCCAGTACGTCCTTCAGGGTGATCAGGTAGTCCTCGACGTTGCCCAGGTCGCCGAGCCGGGCGATCCGGTGCGTGGCCACCGGCAGGCCCCGCCCCACCAGGGTGGGGAGCAGGTCGCCGCCCCAGTCCAGGCGCTGCTGCGCCTGGCGCATCAGCTCCGGCTCCCGGGCGGCCTGGCGCAGCCGGGCGCAGTCGACCAGGTACATGCCGGCGTTGGTGGGGATCAGCGCCTCGGCGTCGTTCCGGGTCTCGGGGAACAGGTCCGCGATCCGCGCCAGGTCGGGCTTCTCGACGAAGCCGGAGACCAGGCCGCGCGGATCGGTCCGCATCGCGCCGTACTTGCCCGCCACCTCCTGCGGAGTGCGGGCGACCGAGGCCACGGTGACCACGGCGCCGGTGCTGCGGTGGGTCTCGGTGAGCTCGGCCAGGGAGAAGTCGAACACCGAGTCGACCGGCAGGACCAGGGCCTGTTCGACCAGGTCCCATTCCTCCAGGTTGTGCAGGGTGGCCGCGCCGGAGCCCACGTTGTACCGGTCGAAACTCGGCCGGGAATAGCGGACCTCGACGCCGTACCGCTCGCCGTGGCCCAGCAGCAGCATGATCTGGCTGCGGTTCTCCAGCCCCTGCGCCACCACGTAGAAACGACGGATGCCCTGCTCGCGGCAGGCATCGACGACCCACTCGATCAGCCGGCGCCCGACGAACGGGATCAGCGCCTTGCTTCTGATGTAGTCGGCCGACTCCAGGGTGATCGGCTTGGCACGCTCACCTCGTCCGCCGGCAAGGATGATCCCAACGGTCCCCATGTCTGCGCCACCCATCTCGCATCCCCACGTTGGCGACTTCGTCCAGTAAGACTCAACAACAGGAGTCACAGCGTGTCAACGAGAGAGTCAACTGCGTGGCGGAATGTACCCCTTATCGTCATGTCGGCATCAGACCCCAGAGGGGGATGTCGTGATCATGACACAAAAAAAACGGACCTATATGCCCGAATCTCCCCCCGGGCGTTTCCGTCGCTCTGGGACGATTCCGGGCCAAGTCGCCAGACAGGTGCAATCCAGGGTGATCCGGACACCTGGAATTAACGCCCTGACCCACCGTCACGTCGTCTGCCGACCATTGGCGGAAACCCGATTGGCGAGGCGTCAGGAATAGAAAAAAATGTCCATGCCCACCCCCTGGCCGCTCGAAAGGACGGGATATCTTCGTAACGCAGGCCTGGGGCCGAGGGGGGATTGGCAGGATCATGGTGGAGCCGACGCGCGCCGCATTCTTCGATCTGCGGGACAGGCACCGCTGCCACCGGTCGCGCCGGGCGCTGCGGCAGGCCGTGGAACGCCACCGCTCGGCCGGCGACCTCCTGGTCCTGGTGGCCCCGCGGGACACCCTCGAACAGCCGCACGCCGCCGCGGAGCACGGCATCGCGGCCCTCGGCATCGGCGCCGACCTGGTGGTGCGCCCCGAGCCCGAGCAGCCGGCCTGCCCCGAGGACGACCCGGGCGTGGTCACCGTGGTCGAGGCGATCATCCTGCTCGGCCTGGACGCCTCCCGCTGCTTCGGCTACGTCGACCACACCGACGGCCTGCGCACCCTCAGCGTGGTCGGCAACCCCCGGGTGGTCGGCCCGGACCCGGAGCTCTCCGAGCACGCCTGCAGCCATGGCTGGCCGATGCTGGTCGAGGCGGCACCGAGCAGCCACCCGCCCGACACCCCGTGACGCCACCGCCCCGTAGGGGAAAACTCAGGGGTGTCGACCCTGGCCCCGGGGCCTCGCGAGGAGCACCGTAGAGGCATGGGACACGGAGATCTGTCGCGACGCGAGAACAGCCACCTGGCCGTCGCCTCCGCCACCACCGGACCGTGGCGCACCGCCGCGGCCGTGGGTGCGGTGGTGGGCGGCGCCGCCCTGGGCGTGGACGTGGTCACCGGCCACTGGTCGACGTCCATCCTGGCCGGCCCGGTCGGCTGGGGCCTCTTTTTCTTCTTCCTGGTCGGCACCGTCGGCGGCCGGCTGCGCCGGGACACCGGCGACCGGCGACTGCGCCGCTGGGCCGAGGAGCACCCCTGGCAGTCCGCGATGCCCGGCACCGTCGCACTGTGGGCACTCACCACCCTGACGCTGACCTTCCTCGGCGACTGGGGCGTGATCGGCGCGGTCTTCGCCTCGCTGCTGCCCGCCGGCCTGCTGCTGCTCGTCGCCGGCGTGGTCGGCTCGGTCAAGGGAGCCAGGCGGAGCTGAGCGGCGGTCACCTGAGGAGGAATCACCGCAGAACGCACACCGGGTGATCACCGGGGCACCACCCGGTGCGCCGGGTGCCGTGGCGCGTCTGCATACTGACCCGCGTGCCGATAGCCGAAGACCCCGAGCCGCGTCCCCACGGCGAAGAGCCTGATCCGTTCGCGAACCTCGTTCTGGACGAGGAGTTCATCAAGGGTGCCGCCGTCAAGGAGCAGTCCGGACGCACCCGGATGCTCGCCGCGCGCTGGAAGAAGGAGCCGCCGCAGCCCGCCGAACCGTGGCGCCCGCCGACCGCCGAGATCCGCCGCAGCCGGTTCGGCCGCAAGGCCAAGCGGGTCGACCCCTGGGGCAACAAGCGCAGGACCAAGCGCAACTGGCAGACCCCGATCTTCGTGCTGCTCACCATCGCGGTGGTGGCGGCGGCCCTGAACGTGAACGGGCTGCACGGCTGGTACCAGGACAACTTCGGCACACCGGGCGGCCCGAGCGCGGCGAGCACCGCGCCGAGCCCGCAGGCCGCCGCGACCACCGCACCCACCAGCGCGCCGCCCACCGAGGACCCGAAGACGCCGACCGTGGCGCACCCGTGGGCGAACTCCCCGGCGGTGAGCTGGTCGAGCGGTGCGGACGGGATCCAGCTGCCGCAGGCGCAGCCGGTCGGGGTGTTCGGCCAGGACGAGGTCGCGAAGCAGCTCCAGCAGGCGAAGGACTTCATGGTCGCCGCGAACCTCGACCCCGCCGCGCTGGCCGGTGGCACCCCGCAGCGGGCCCTGGACATGCTCGACCAGAAGAGCCTCACGCCGGTCCAGGACGACCTGGCCAACCCCCGCGAGGGACACGACGGCGCGTTCCTGTTCAGCCGGTTCAACCCCCGTACCGCCGTTCCGGCTGTGAACGAGGTCAGGGTGCAGGGCCAGATGACCTTCGAGGGCGATGGCGAGAACGGGTCCCTGGTCCACGCGGACTACATCTTCGTCTACGCCGTGGTACCGGGCCCGGAGCGCTACCAGCCGACGCCGTCGGCCAGTGCGCCGGCGCCGTCGGCCAGTGGCAATGCCCAGTCCGTGAGCCTGGTCGCACTCGACCCGTCCGCAAAGGTCACCCGCGAGATCGTCCACCGCACGGTGGACTTCCGGTTCTACGATCCGGACCACTTCGACGTCGAGGCCGGCAAGGTGCACCTGAAGCACTGGTTCGCCGACCGGGGCAACAACTTCTGCGGGGCCCACGACGGCTATCTGGAACCCGAGTTCCGGGGCGAGCACCGGCCCAGCGGGGACCCGAGCCCGAACCCCAGCCAGAGCTTCGACCCGTACGACCGGACCAAGCCGGGCCCCGGCGACGGCCAGTGCGGCACCATCACCCGCTCCTGACCCCTACCGCTTCTTCTTCCCACCCGGACGCCCGGGCCGCCGCGCATCGCGCTTCGCGGTCCGGGCCTTCGCCTGTTCCCAGGCCGCCCGCTGGACCGCCTCGCCCGGGGCCTCGACCAGGCTGCGGAAGAAGTAGGCGGCCGCCGAGCCGACGCAGCCGATCAGCCAGACCGCGCCGAGCGACCGGTCCTCGGCCATCCAGCCGGTCAGCGTGTCCCGGCCGTCGGTGAGGATCTTCCACATCCGCACCCCGGCCAGGAAGGTGCAGAGCGCGATGGCGAACAGCAGCAGCCCGTTCACCAGGCCGCCCGACTGGGACAGCGCCACCCCGGCGACCGCGAACCGCAGCACCAGGGCCCCGGCCACCACCGTGACCAGGGCCCCGAGTGTGACCGCCGCCCGCCGCAGCCAGTAGTCGGCGCCTCTGGCCACCCAGCTGGTGCCGAAGAAGCGGATGGGCTCGGGGGCGGGCGCGGTCACGTCGTTCACATCAATCGATTATGCCGACCGGTCGGGCCGGCCGGATCAGCCGAGCTTGGTGACGTCCCGCACCGCGCCCTTGTCGGCGGAGGTCGCCATCGCCGCGTAGGCCTTCAGCGCCTGGCTGACCTGCCGCTCGCGGTGTGCCGGGCGGTAGCCGCCGCTCTCCTCCAGCCGCATCCGGCGCTCGTGCAGTTCCTCGAAGGAGACCTCCAGGCTGACCGAGCGGGCCGGGATGTCGATCGAGATGATGTCGCCGTCCTCGACCAGCGCGATGGTGCCGCCGGAGGCCGCCTCCGGGGAGGCGTGGCCGATCGACAGGCCCGAGGTGCCGCCGGAGAACCGGCCGTCGGTGATCAGCGCGCAGGCCTTGCCCAGGCCCCGGCCCTTGAGGAACGAGGTGGGGTAGAGCATCTCCTGCATGCCGGGGCCGCCCTTGGGGCCCTCGTAGCGGATGACGACCACGTCGCCCTCCTTGACCCGCTTGGCGAGGATCGCGTCCACCGCGTCCTCCTGCGACTCCACCACCACGGCCGGGCCGGAGAAGGTCCAGATCGACTCGTCCACCCCGGCGGTCTTCACGATGCAGCCGTCCTCGGCCAGGTTGCCGTAGAGCACCGCGAGGCCGCCCTCCACCGAGTAGGCGTGGGCGACGCTGCGGATGCAGCCGCCGGCCGCGTCGGTGTCCAGCGACTCCCAGCGCTCGGACTGCGAGAAGGCCTCGGCGCTGCGCACGCAGCCGGGGGCCGCGTGGAACAGCTCGACCGCCTCGGGGGACGGCGAGCCGCCCCGGATGTCCCAGGTCTTCAGCCACTCGGTCAGCGAGTCGGCGTGCACCGTGTGCACGTCCTCGTTGAGCAGCCCGCCGCGGTGCAGCTCGCCCAGGATGGCGGGGATGCCGCCGGCCCGGTGCACGTCCTCCATGTAGTAGTTGCCGTTCGGGGCGACCTTGGACAGGCACGGGACCTTGCGCGAGATGGCGTCGATGGCCCGCATGTCGAAGTCGAGCTCGGCCTCCTGGGCGGCGGCCAGCAGGTGCAGGATGGTGTTGGTGGAGCCGCCCATCGCGATGTCCAGCGCCATGGCGTTCTCGAACGCGGCGCGGGTGGCGATGTTGCGCGGCAGCACCGCCTCGTCGTCCTGCTCGTAGTAGCGGGTGGCGATCTCCACCACGGTCCGCCCGGCCCGCTCGTAGAGCGCCTTGCGGGCGGTGTGGGTGGCCAGCACCGAGCCGTTGCCCGGCAGCGACAGGCCGATCGCCTCGGTCAGGCAGTTCATCGAGTTGGCGGTGAACATCCCGGAACAGGAGCCGCAGGTCGGGCAGGCGTTCTCCTCGATGATCGCGATGTCCGCGTCGGAGACCGACTCGTTGACCGCGTCGGAGATCGCGTTGACCAGGTCGAGGCGGCGGACCGTGCCGTCCACCAGGGTGGCCCGGCCGGCCTCCATCGGGCCACCGGAGACGAACACCACCGGGATGTTGAGGCGCAGCGCGGCCATCAGCATGCCAGGGGTGATCTTGTCGCAGTTGGAGATGCAGACCAGCGCGTCCGCGCAGTGCGCGTTGACCATGTACTCGACGCTGTCGGCGATCAGGTCGCGGGACGGCAGCGAGTAGAGCATGCCGCCGTGGCCCATCGCGATGCCGTCGTCCACCGCGATGGTGTTGAACTCGCGCGGGATGCCGCCGGCCTGCTTGATCGCCTCGGAGACGATCCGGCCGACCGGCTGCAGGTGGGTGTGGCCCGGCACGAACTCGGTGAAGGAGTTGGCCACCGCGATGATCGGCTTGCCGAAGTCCTCGCGGGCTACGCCGGCGGCCCGCAGAAGCGCGCGGGCGCCTGCCATGTTGCGACCGTGGGTGACCGTTCGGGACCTCAGCTCGGGCACTGCCTTCTCCACTCCGTTAGGGCGGCTGGTGTCTGCCGAGCCTACGCCGCCGTCCCGGGGAACGGACGCACCGTCCGCATCGCGGTCAGTCCCGTCAACGGGGCTTGACGGCCACCGTCAGGTCCACGGTGTACGGCTCCACCACCCGGCCGTCCGGGAACAGCCCGAGCAGCCAGGCCCGGTCGTCGGCCAGCACCGACTCGCGCAGCTCGGGCTCGGCCACCGCGAAGTACGACTTGGAGCGCAGGTCGGTGATCACGTCGTCCACCGTGATGGTCCGCTCCCACCGCACCTTGGCCCCGAAGACGTCCAGCGGGTAGCGGGAGAGCGGCTCGGTGACGGCGTTCATGGTGCCGTAGTAGTGGTACGAGGGCAGGGCCGCCGCGTGCCGGCGCTCCTGCTCGCCCAGCCAGTCCACCGAGCGGTCCTTGAGGTTCCAGAACAGCACCAGCGCCCCGCCCGGACGCAGCACCCGGATCGCCTCGGGGATCGACTTGTCGGGGTCGGTCCAGTGGAACGCCTGGGCGTAGGTGATCAGGTCGGCGCTCGCGTCGTGGCAGGGCAGTTCGTCGCCGACGCCCTTGACCACCGGGATCCCGGGGCTGACCGCGTGCAGCTGGGCGGCCATCCCGCCGCTCGGCTCGACGGCGATCACCCGGGCACCGCGCTCGGCCAGCAGCCGGGTGGCGATCCCGGTGCCGGCGCCCACGTCCAGCACGTCGGCCCCGCGCAGCGGGCGGTCGGCCAGCCGCTCGATCTCCTCGAACAGCCGCGGCGGGTAGGACGGCCGGGCCTTGTCGTACTCGGCGGCCACCGCGCCGAAGGAGCCTGCGTGAGCCTGGTGCTGAAGGTCTGTCATCTGCCCACTCCCCAACGGTTCGCGTCCTGCCGTCAGAGTACGCGCGCCCCGGTGGCCAGATGCAGCCGGGTGAAGGCCAGCGCCTCAGCCAGGTCCGCCTCCCGCTCGGCCGGCGAGCCGGAGCGGCGGGTGTTCACCTCCAGCACCACGTGGCCCTCGAAGCCGGTGCGGGCCAGCCGCTCCAGCACCTCGGCGCACGGCTGCTTGCCGCGCCCCGGGATCAGGTGCTCGTCCTTGCCGGAGCCGGAGCCGTCGGCCAGGTGCACGTGGGCCAGCCGGTCGCCCATCCGGTCGACCATCTCGAAGGCGTCGATCCGGGAGGTGGCGACGTGTGAGAGGTCCACCGTGAAGTGCCGGTAGGCCTCCTCGGTGACGTCCCAGCCGGGCGCGTAGGCGAGCATCTCGCGGTCCTTGTAGCGCCACGGGTACATGTTCTCCACGGCGAACTTCACCGCCGTCTCGCCCGCCATCCGCTCGATGCCCTGGACGAACTCCTTGGCGTACTGCCGCTGCCAGCGGAACGGCGGGTGCACCACCACGGTGTCCGCGCCCAGCTTCTCGGCCGCCGCCCGGGCCCGCTTGAGCTTGGTCCACGGGTCGGTGCTCCAGACCCGCTGGGTGATCAGCAGGCAGGGCGCGTGCACCGCCAGGATCGGCATCGCATAGCGCTCGGAGAGCTCGCGCAGGGCGGGCAGGCTCTGGCTGACCGGGTCGTTCCAGACCATCACCTCGATGCCGTCGTAGCCCAGCTTGGCGGCCAGCTCGAAGGCGATCCGGGTGTTGTCGGGATAGACCGATGCGGTGGACAGCACGATCTTGTTGTCGGGGACGTGCAGCACCGGGTGGCGGGGCAGCACCAGCCGGTCGGTGGTGCGCAGCAGCGGGTCCCGCCGCGGCTGCTCCCTCCGCCTGGTCACCCGGCGCCCCGGCCGGCCGCTCTCCTGTTCCACGCCCATCAGGTTATGCGCTTCTCGTTCGATCAGCGGGAGCCAGTGCCCTCCATGGAGTCGAGCCGCCGCAGGATGATGCCCTCGCGCAGCGCCCACGGGCAGATGTCCAGCTCGTCCAGACCGAACAGGTCCATCGCCGCGTCCGCCACCAGGGCGCCGGCCAGCAGCTGTCTGGACCGGCCCTCGGAGACCCCGGGGATCTTGGCCCGCTCGGCCGGCGTCATGGTCGACAGCCGCGGCACCCAGGCGGCCAGCCCGCTGCGGCTCAGCTTGCGCGGCACCCGGGCACCGGCCTCGGTGGGGGCCGCGCCGGTCATCCGGGCCAGCTGCTTGAAGGTCTTGGAGGTGGCGACCGCGTGGTCCAGCGGCCCGAGCCGGGAGATCTCGCCGACCACAGTGGCGATCTGGGCCCGGACGTGCCGGCGCAGCTCGCGCACCGCCGCCGGGTCGGGGCGGTCGTCCGGCAGCATGACGGCGGTCAGCCGGCCGGCCCCGAGCGGCAGTGAGAAGGCGGCGTCGGGCTGCTCGTCGATACCGCAGGCGATCTCCAGCGAGCCGCCGCCGATGTCCAGGTCGAGCAGCCGGCCGGAGGACCAGCCGAACCAGCGGCGCACCGCCAGGAAGGTCAGCCGGGCCTCGTCCTGCCCGGAGAGCACCTGGAGCTCGACGCCGGTCTCCTCCTTCACCCGCTGAAGCACGGCCTCGCCGTTGACGGCCTCGCGCACCGCCGAGGTGGCGAACGGCAGCAGGTCCACCACGCCCTTGTCCTCGGCGACCCGCAGCGAGGAGGAGATGTGGTCGATCAGCCGGTGTATCCCGTCCTCGCGGATCGCGCCCCGCTCGTCCAGCAGCTCGGCCAGTCGCAGTTCCGCCTTGTGCGAGTAGGCGGGCAGCGGCGCGGCCCCCGGGTGGGCGTCCACCACCAGGAAGTGCACCGTGTTGGAACCTACGTCGAGGACACCAAGTCGCATAATTCACCACGCTACGCCACGGCACCTGCGGAAATCCCGCGTGTTCGATTGCTGATCGAGTCGTCGTGGCGTCAGCCTGGGATACCGACGATCCCTCCTACCCGGGAGCCAACTGAACATGACGATCAGTCACCGCCGACACGGTTCGGGCGAGCACAAAGTCATCGTGCTGCACGACTGGTTCGGCACCACCGCCGGCTGGGGTCCGTTCCTCGACTACCTGGACAGGTCGGCGTTCTCCTACGCGATGCTCGACTACCGCGGCTACGGGGACCGGGTCGCCGAGCCCGGTGACTACAGCCTGGCCGAGATCGCCCGCGACACCCTGGCGCTGGCCGACGAGTTGGGCTGGGAGACCTTCTCGCTGGTCGGGCACTCGATGGGCGGCAAGGCGGCGCAGCTGGTGCTGGCCGAGGCTCCGCACCGGGTGCGCAAGCTGGTCGGCATCTCGCCGGTGATGGCCGGCGCCTACCGGCTGAGCGACGAGGAGCGGGAGCTGTTCGAGGCCGCGGCGCAGAACTTCACGGCCCGGCGGATCATCCTCGACCTGGTGACCGGGCAGCGCGCCAAGGGCGTCTGGCTGGACCGGATGGTCGCCCGCTCCAGCGCCACCTCCCGGGTGGACGCCTTCGCCGCCTACTTCCAGGACTGGGCCGGGCAGGACTTCGCCGCCAAGGTGGCGGGGCTGGAGCTGCCGGTGAAGGTCTTCGTCGGCGAGCACGACCTGGCGCTGACCCGGGAGCTGATGGAGAGCACCTGGCTGCCGCTCTATCCGGGCGCCGAGCTGGAGGTGCTGGCGAACTCCGGCCACTACCCGATGTACGAGATCCCGGTGGCGTTCGCCAAGGCGCTGGAGGACTATCTGGCCGCCTGAGCCGCGCACCCCGACACGGAACACCACCCGGCTGCCCTACCCTTGCCGGGTGGCCGCCATCGACATCCCCGCCCCCACCAGCAAGAAGCCCCTCCCCGAGGTCGGGCTGGACTTCCCCCGCGCCTGGGTCGAGTTCGCCGACCCCGCCGACGAGGACCAGGTGTTCCGCTGCGACCTCACCTGGCTGACCTCCCGCTGGGGCTGCATCTTCGGTCAGGGCTGCCACGGCATCCGCCCCGGCCGCGGCGAGTCCGACGGCTGCTGCACGCTGGGCGCGCACTACTCGGACGAGGACGACGAGCAGCGGGTGATCGGGCACGCCCGCCGGCTCACCCCCGAGACCTGGCAGTACTTCGCCGAGGGCACCGACAAGAAGGGCCGGCTGAAGCTCGACGGCGGCATCACCATGCTGGACGAGGACGGCGACCGCCAGACCCGCCGGGTGGACGGCGCCTGCATCTTCCTCAACCGCCCGGGCTTCGCCGGCGGCGCCGGCTGCGCGCTGCACACCCTGGCGCTCAAGGAGGGCAAGGAGCCGCTGGAGACCAAGCCGGACGTCTGCTGGCAGCTGCCGATCCGGCGCACCTACGACTGGATCGACCGCCCCGACGACACCCGCTACCTCCAGGTGTCGATCGGCGAGTACGACCGGCGCGGCTGGGGTCCGGGCGGCCACGACCTGCACTGGTGGTGCACCAGCAGCCCGGAGGCGCACCAGGCCTCGAAGCCGGTGTACGTCAGCTACCGGCCGGAGCTGATCGAGCTGATGGGCGCCGAGGCGTACGCGGTGCTGGCCGAGCTGTGCGAGCAGCGGATCGCCGCCAAGGGCGACCGCAAGCTGGCGCCTCACCCTGCCGACGGCAAGCGCGGCAAGAAGGCCAAGTCGGCCGAGTAGCAAGCCACTTGGCGATGTTGCCTACGTGGCGACGTCGCCTACTTGTCGATGTCCCCGACCACGAAGAACATCGACCCGAGGATCGCGACCATGTCGGCCACCAGGGTGCCGGGCAGCAGCTCGGTGAGCGCCTGGATGTTGTTGAAGGACGCCGAGCGGAGCTTGAGCCGCCACGGCGTCTTGTCGCCGCGCGAGACCAGGTAGTAGCCGTTGACCCCGAGCGGGTTCTCGGTCCACGCGTAGGTCTCGCCCTCGGGGGCCTTGAGCACCTTGGGCAGCCGCAGGTTGACCGGGCCGGCGGGCAGCTGGGCCAGCCGGTCGAGGCAGGCGTCGGCCAGGTCCAGGGAGTTGGCGGTCTGCTCCAGCAGGCATTCGAAGCGGGCCAGGCAGTCGCCCTCCTCGCGGAGCGCCACGCTGAGCACGTCCCGCAGTTCGCCGTACGCCAGGTAGGGCTCGTCGCGGCGCAGGTCGAAGTCGACGCCGCTGGCCCGGGCGATCGGGCCGGTGACGCCGTACGCGCGCACGTGCTCCGGGGAGAGCACCCCGACCCCGGCGGTGCGGGCCCGGAAGATCTCGTTGCCCAGCACCAGGTCCTCGAAGACCGGCAGTTGGGCTCGGACCGCCGCGATTGCCGTACGCACCCGGCCGAGCCAGCCGGCCGGCAGGTCCTCCTTGAGGCCGCCGACCCGGTTGAACATGTAGTGCATCCGCCCGCCGCTGGCCTCCTCCAGCACGTGCTGGAGCTCCTCGCGGGCGGTGAAGGCGTAGAAGACCGGGGTGATCCCGCCGAGCTCCAGCGGGTAGGAGCCGAGGAACATCAGGTGGTTGAGCACCCGGTTGAGCTCGGCCAGCAGGGTGCGGGTCCAGACCGCGCGGACCGGCACCTCCATGCCGAGCATCCGCTCGACGGCGAGCACCACGCCCAGTTCGTTGCCGAAGGCGGAGAGCCAGTCGTGCCGGTTGGCCAGCATGATGATCTGCCGGTAGTCCCGGGCCTCGAAGAGCTTCTCGGCGCCGCGGTGCATGTAGCCGATGATCGGTTCGGCCTCGACGATGCGTTCGCCGTCGAGCAGCAGCCGCAGCCGCAGCACCCCGTGGGTGGCCGGGTGCTGCGGGCCGATGTTCAGCACCATGTCGGTGGCGGTGGTCTCCGCTCCCGCACCGACGCCGACCGTGGTCTCCCTGAGGTTGCTCATGTTTCCAGAGTCTGCCATCCCGGCAGCCCCGCCAGGCTCTGCGGTATCGGCATCCGGACGGCCTGGAGCAGCCAGCCGAAGCCGCCCAGGCCGGCGCTCGCGGTGAGCTCCGCGGCCTCCCCGGCACCGGCCAGCGCCCGCAGGTAGCCGGCCGGGTCGCTGCTCGCCAGGGCCAGCGGCGGGCGGACCCCGGAGACCCCGAGGGCCCGCAGGGCGTCCCGCTGCGTCGTCCACAGGCTGTGGAAACCGGGAACGGCCACCGCGTCCAGCGCCACATGGGCGGTCAGGTCGCAGCCGCCGTCCGGCACCGGGGCGACCTCCCGGCCGGCCCGGAAGCCGGTCAGGGTGCCGAACGGCGGCCGGTCCTGGCGGCGGTGCGCGTAGTCCACCGCCACCGCGAGCCCCCGCTCCAGCGCGCCGACCGCCGCCGCCCAGGCCTCGTCCCGCGGCCGGCCGATCTCGAAGCGCTCCCCCTCCGGCCACCAGCGCGCCACCCACGCGGCGTCCGCCGGCTCCAGCGGCCCGCCGAGCCGCTCCGCCCCGCTCTCGTCCACCTCCACGTAGCGCAGCACCCCGGCGTCGTCCCGCTCGGCCAGGTCCAGCGGCACGTTGTCCAGCCACTCGTTGGCGAACAGCAGCCCGACCGCCCCCTCGGGCACCGTCTCGCGCCAGCGCACCTCGGGCGGCAGCCCGTCCGGCCGCGCGGCCAGCTCCACCCCGTAGGCCCGCAGCCGCCCCGGCAGCAGCCGCGCCAGCCGCCCCACCAGCTCACCGCGGCCGGCCCCGACGTCGATCAGGGCGATCCCCTCCGGACGGCCGAGCGCCTCGTCCACCTCCAGGAGCAGGCGGCCGACCGCCTCGGCGTACCGCGGTGAGGCGTGCACGGACGTCCTGAAGTGCCCGGCCGGGCCCTCCGGGCGGCGGTAGAAGCCGTCCTCGGCCGCGTACAGGGCCCGCTCCATGGCAGGGCGCCAGCGCATCCACGTCATGCCGGTGACGGTACCGGCCTCCGACCTGCGGACGATGCCCGGATCGCTCTCCCGGTGGACGGGTACGCCCCTTTCGCCTGCCTAGGCTTGGTCATGTGCATCGACTCTATGCCTGGCTTCGCGGACGCCCGATGGTGGTCGACGGTGCCTGGGCAGTCCTGGTGGTCCTCCTGTCGCTGGTGTCCCACTTCAGCGACGACGCCTGGCACCGGACCGGCTACTTCGTCATCACCACGCTGATCGGCTGCCTGATGGTGGTCCGGCGGCGCTGGCCGGCGCTGGCGGTCACCGCCGGCCTCGGGCTCGGCCTGCTCCAGGTGGCCCTGGCCGTCCCGCCGCAGTTCTCCTCGATCGGCTACCTGGTCTTCACCTACACCGGGGCCGCGTTCGGCGCCCAGTGGGTGTCCCGGCTGGCCCTGACCGGCGGCCTGCTGGCCGGTCCGCTGGCCATGCTGGAGGAGTACTGGCGCAGCGTCGACTCGGCGCCCCCCGGACGCGGCGTGCTGCAACGGGCCTTCGTCGGTGCCCTGCTCTCCACCCCGTTCATCCTCTGCTGGGCCTGGGGCCGGCTGACCCGGGTGCGCCGCGCCTACTTCACCGAGCTGGAGGACCGGGCCGAGCGGCTGGAGCGGGAGCGCGACGCCCAGGCCAAGGTGGCGGTGGCCGCCGAGCGGGCCCGGATCGCCCGGGAGCTGCACGACGTGGTGGCGCACAACGTCTCGGTGATGATCGTTCAGGCCGACGGCGCCGCCTATGTGATGGACAACTCACCGGCCCAGGCCAAGGAGGCGCTCGGCACCATCGCCACCACCGGGCGCCAGGCGCTGGTCGAGATGCGCCGGCTGCTGGGCCTGCTGCGCACCGCCGACACCACCGACGAGTACGTGCCGCAGCCCAGCGTGCAGGAGCTGCCCGAGCTGCTGGAGCAGGTCCGCACCGCGGGTCTGCCGGTGGAGTTCACCACCTCCGGCACCCCGCGCGAGCTGCCCCGCGGGGTGGAGCTGACGGTCTACCGGATCGTCCAGGAGGCCCTGACCAACGTCCGCAAGCACGGCGGGCCCAACGTCAGCGCCCGGGTCGCGGTGGACTTCGGCGACCGCGACCTGAACGTGGTGATCGAGGACGACGGACGCGGCAGCACCGACGAGCAGCTGGCCAACGGCGGTGCCGACGGCCAGGGCCACGGCCTGATCGGCATGCGGGAGCGGATCGGCATGGTCAGCGGCAGCCTGGACGCCGGGCCGCGGCCCGGCGGCGGCTTCCGGATCCGCGCGGTGCTCCCGCTCAAGGCCGCCCGATGACCCCCACGGAGAGGACCCACGTGACCATCCGCGTGATGCTGGTGGACGACCAGGAACTGCTGCGCACCGGATTCCGGATGGTGCTCCAGTCGCAGCCCGACATCGAGATCACCGCCGAGGCCGGCGACGGCGCCGCCGCCCTGGAGGTGCTCGCCGGGCCCGGCGGGGCCGCCGTCGACGTCGTCCTGATGGACGTCCGGATGCCCCGGCTGGACGGCGTGCAGGCGACCCGCCGGATCTGCCTGGACGACGACGGACTGCCGCGGCCGGGCGCCCCGAAGGTGCTCATCCTGACCACCTTCGACCTCGACGAGTACGCCTTCACCGCGCTCAAGGCCGGTGCCGGCGGCTTCCTGCTCAAGGACGTGCCGCCGCCGGAGCTGGTCAGCGCGATCCGCGCGGTGCACGCGGGCGACGCGGTGGTGGCCCCCAGCACCACCCGGCGGATGATCGACCGGTTCGCCGAGGTGCTGCCCGTCACGCAGCCGCCGACCGGGCCGACCGCCCTGGCCCCGCTCACCGACCGCGAGCGGGAGGTGTTCCTGCTGGTCGCCCAGGGCCGGTCGAACGGCGAGATCGCGGCCGGGCTGACGCTCTCCGAGGCCACCGTGAAGACCCATGTCGGCCGGATCCTGGCCAAGCTGGGGCTGCGCGACCGGGTGCAGGCCGTGGTGCTCGCCTACGAGGCCGGACTGCTCAAGGCGGGCGGCCGCTGAGCCCACTCTCGGCCGGGCCGTAGGATGGGACGGACCGTCTGGTACCCGTAGAGGACTGGAACGCCGTGAGCTCTTCGTTCGACTCCCCCGCCGGCCCTCCCTGGGACTTCGTCCGGGGGGACCTTCAGGACCCCGCGGAGCGCCCGGCGCGCCTCGCCGTCGGCGTGGTCGGCACCGGCCGGGTCGGCCCCGCGCTGGGCGCCGCCCTGCAGCTGGCCGGCCACCAGGTGGTGGCCGCCGCCGGGGTGTCCACCGCCTCGCGCCGCCGCGCCGAGGCCCTGCTGCCCGGGGTGCGCCTGGTGTCGCCCCCGCAGGTGCTGGCCGCCGCCGACCTGGTGCTGCTCACCGTGCCCGACGACGCGCTCGCCGACCTGGTGGCCGGGCTGGCCGCCACCGGTGCGGTCCGTCCGGGCCAGCTGCTGGTGCACACCTCCGGCGCGCACGGCGTCGCGGTGCTGGAGCCGGCCACCCGGGCCGGCGCGCTGCCGCTGGCGCTGCACCCCGCGATGACCTTCACCGGCACCTCGGTCGACCTGGCCCGGCTGGCCGGCTGCCCGTTCGGGGTGACCGCCCCCGAGGAGCTGCGCCCGGTGGCCGAGGCCCTGGTGGTGGAGATGGGCGGCGAGCCGGAGTGGGTGCCCGAGGAGGTCCGCCCGCTCTACCACACCGCCCTGGCGCACGGCGCCAACCACCTGGTGACCCTGGTGGCCCAGGCGATGGAGCTGCTGAGCGCCGCCGGTGTCGCCGAGCCGGGCCGGATGCTCGGCCCGCTGCTCGGCGCGGCCCTGGACAACAGCCTGCGCTCCGGCGACGCCGCGCTGACCGGCCCGGTCGCCCGGGGCGACGCCGGCACCGTGCGCCGCCACCTGGCGCAGCTGACTACGGTGTCCCCGGACATCCCGACCGCCTACCGGGCGATGGCGCGGGCCACCGCCCAGCGCGCCTTGGCGCACGGGACGCTCAACGAAGAAGCGGCGGCCTCGCTGCTGGACGTACTCAACGAGGAGATGCACTGATGGCCCGCCCCAAGCCCGCCGCGAAGCCGGCCGGCACCCGGCTCACCCACACCGTCGAGGACTTCGAGTCCGCCTTCTGGCCGGACGAGCACCCGGTGGACAACGCCGTGGTGATGACCATGGGCGCGCTGCACGAGGGTCACGCGGCGCTGATCCGGGCCGCCCGCCGCCAGGTCGGCCGGGACGGCCGGGTCGCCGTGACGGTGTTCGTCAACCCGCTGCAGTTCGGCCCGAACGAGGACCTGGACCGCTACCCGCGCACCCTGGCGGCCGATGTGCGCCTCGCCGAGGAGAACGGCGCCGACGTGGTCTTCGCCCCGCTGCCCGAGGAGGTCTACCCGAACGGCGAGCCGCTGGTCCGGCTGACCGCGGGGCCGATGGGCGAGCGGTTCGAGGGCGCCAGCCGCCCCGGCCACTTCGACGGGATGCTGACGGTGGTGGCCAAGCTGCTGCACATCACCGACCCGGACTACGCGTTCTTCGGTGAGAAGGACGCCCAGCAGCTGGCCGTCATCCAGCGGATGGTGGCCGACCTGGACTTCGACGTCGAGATCGTCGGGGTGCCGACCGTCCGCGAGCCGGACGGCCTGGCGCTCTCCTCGCGCAACCGCTACCTCTCCGAGGCCGAGCGCGAGCAGGCGCTGGCGCTCTCGCGAGCGCTGTTCGCCGGCCGCGACGCGGGCGCGCAGGGCCCGGCGGCGGTCCGCGCGGCCGCCGCCGAGGTGCTGGAGGCCGCCGACGGCGTCGAGTTGGACTACCTCGCCCTGATCGACCCGCACGACTTCGTCGAGGCGCCGGACGACTTCCAGGGCGAGGCGGTGCTGGCGATCGCCGCGAAGGTGGGTGCCACCCGCCTGATCGACAACATCCGCATCATCGTTCGATAGCCGGCAAGACCACCGGTACGTTCGACCACCGGCAAGCAACCCCCAGGCATGCACTCAGAGGAGGCGTGACCATGCTTCGCACCATGTTCAAGTCCAAGATCCACCGGGCCACCGTGACCCAGGCCGACCTGCACTACGTGGGCTCGGTGACGATCGACCAGGACCTGCTCGACGCGGCGGACATCCTGCCCGGCGAGCTGGTCCACATCGTCGACATCAACAACGGCGCCAGGCTGGAGACTTACACCATCGCCGGGCCGCGCGGCACCGGCGTGATAGGCATCAACGGCGCCGCCGCCCGGCTGGTCCACCCCGGCGACCTGGTGATCCTGATCGCCTACGCGCAGATGGACACCGCCGAGGCCAGGGAGTTCGAGCCGACCGTGGTCTTCGTGGACGCCGAGAACAAGATCACCGGCACCGGGTCGGACGCCGCCGAGGCGCTGCCGGGCACGGACACCCTGCGCGGCGACGCCGTGCACACCCGCTAGGAGCACCGCCGTGACCCATCGTCTCACCGCCCCCCGCCCGGGCTGGACCGCCGACACCGACGTGGTGGTGGTCGGTTCCGGCGTGGCCGGGCTCACCGCCGCGCTCGGAGCGCGCCAGGCCGGCCTGCGAGTGACGGTCGTCAGCAAGGCGATGCTCGACGACGGCTCCACCCGCTGGGCCCAGGGTGGCGTCGCCGCCGCCCTGAGCGAGGGCGACAGCCCCGAGCAGCACCTGGACGACACCCTGGTGGCCGGCGCCGGGCTGTGCGACGAGCCGGCCGTGCGGGTCCTGGTCACCGAAGGCCCGGGTGCGGTACGGCGGTTGATCGAGCAGGGCGCCGCCTTCGACACCGACCCGGACGGCGAGCTGATGCTCACCCGGGAGGGCGGCCACCACCGCCGCCGGATCGCGCACGCCGGCGGTGACGCCTCCGGGGCCGAGATATCCCGGGCGCTGGTCGCCGCCGTCCGCCGCGCCCCCGACATCGAGCTGGTCGAGCACGCCATGGTCCTCGACCTGCTCAAGGACGCCGAGGGCCACGCGGCCGGCCTCACCCTGCACGTGATGGGCGAGGGCGCGCGGGACGGTGTGGGCGCGATCCGGGCCCGGGCCGTGGTGCTGGCCACCGGCGGCATGGGCCAGGTCTTCTCGGCCACCACCAACCCGGCGGTCTCGACCGGCGACGGCGTGGCGCTGGCCCTGCGGGCCGGTGCCGAGGCGGCCGACCTGGAGTTCGTCCAGTTCCACCCGACGGTGCTCTGGCTCGGTCCGCAGGCGCACGGCCAGCAGCCGCTGGTCTCCGAGGCGGTCCGCGGCGAGGGCGCCCACCTGGTGGACGCGGCGGGCATCCGGTTCATGGTCGGGCAGCACGAGCTGGCCGAGCTGGCCCCGCGCGACATCGTGGCCAAGGGGATCACCCGCCGGATGCAGGCCCAGGACGCCGACCACATGTTCCTGGACGGCCGGCACTTCGGCGCCGAGATGTGGGCCGAGCGGTTCCCGACCATCCTGGCGTCCTGCCGCGCGCACGGGATCGACCCGGTGACCGAGCCGATCCCGATCTACCCGGCCGCGCACTTCGCCTCCGGCGGCGTGCGCACCGACCTGCACGGGCGCACCTCGGTGCCGGGTCTGTACGCCTGCGGCGAGGTGGCCTGCACCGGTGTGCACGGCGCCAACCGGCTGGCCTCCAACTCGCTCCTGGAGGGCCTGGTCTTCGCCGAGCGGATCGCCGCCGACCTGACCGAGCGCCACCGGGCCGGCGAGCTGCCGGAGCGCACCGTGGACGTGGCGGCCGCCGCGGCCGCGCAGCCCGTCCCGCTGCCCGCGCCGGAGACCCGGGCCCGGATCCAGCACCTGATGTCGCGCGGCGCCGGCGTGCTGCGCTCGGCCGAGTCGCTGGCCGAGACCACGGCCGGCCTCGCGGAGCTGAGCCGGGACGCCGCGGCCGACGCCGCCGAGCAGAAGCCGGCCGATCCCCGGGTGGAGACCTGGGAGGCGGCCAACCTGCTGCTGGTCGCCACCGCGCTGGTCACCGCCGCCGGCGCTCGCACCGAGACCCGCGGCTGCCACTGGCGCGAGGACCACCCGGAGCGCGACGATGCCCGCTGGCAGCGTCACCTGATCACCACCCTGGACACCACCGGCGTCCGGCTGACCGACAGCACGCTCGCCGAGAGCACAGAGGAGCACTGACACATGGCCCACGAGCACCTTCCGATGGCCGAGGAGCCGGGCGGCTGCGGCGACAGCTGCGGCTGCGGCGACGCCGAGGGCTACGAGACCGGCCTGGACCCGGCGCTGGCCGAGCTGCTGGAGGAGGCCGGCCTGGACCCGGTCGAGGTGGAGGACATCGCCACCCTGGCACTGGCCGAGGACCTGGCCGGCGGCGAGGACGTCACCTCGGTGGCGACCGTGCCGGCCGACGCGGTGGCCACCGCCGACTTCACCGCCCGCGAGGCCGGCACGGTGGCCGGCCTGCGGATCGCCGAGGCCGTGGTCTCGCTGATCTGCGAGGAGGAGTTCGAGGTCGAGCGGCACGTCGAGGACGGCGACCGGGTCGAGGCCGGCCAGGTGCTGCTCTCGGTGCGCAGCCGCACCCGCGACCTGCTGACCGCCGAGCGCACCGCGCTCAACCTGCTCTGCCACCTGTCCGGCATCGCCACCGCCACCCGGGCGTGGGCGGACCGGCTGGAGGGCACCGGCGCGGTGGTCCGGGACACCCGCAAGACCCACCCCGGCCTGCGCTCGCTGCAGAAGTACGCGGTGCGCTGCGGCGGCGGCGTGAACCACCGGATGTCGCTCTCCGACGCCGCGCTGATCAAGGACAACCACGTGGTCGCCGCCGGCGGCGTGGCCGAGGCCTTCCGGGCCGTCAAGGCGGCCTACCCGGAGCTGCCGGTGGAGGTCGAGGTCGACCACCTGGAGCAGATCCCGCCGGTGCTGGACGCCGGGGCGGAGCTGATCCTGCTGGACAACTTCACCGTCGAGCAGCTGAAGGAGGCCGTCCAGCTGGTGGCCGGCCGGGCCAAGCTGGAGGCTTCCGGCGGCCTGACCCTGGCCACCGCGCGGGCGGTTGGCGAGACTGGTGTCGACTACCTGGCGGTCGGCGCCCTGACCCACTCGGCGCCGGTCCTGGACATCGGCCTGGACCTGCGCTCCTGACGCTCCGTCAGATCACCACCGGCCCCCGTCACCCTGGAGAACGGCAGCCCATGCTCCTCACCATCGACGTCGGCAACACCCAGACCACGCTCGGCCTGTTCGACGGCGGGGAGGTCGTCGAACACTGGCGGATCTCCACCGACCCGCGCCGCACCGCCGACGAACTGGCCGTGCTGATGAACGGGTTGATGGGGGCTCATGCCCAGCAGGTGGACGGGCTGTCGATCTGCTCCTCGGTTCCGGCCGTGCTGCACGAGCTCCGCGAGGTGACCCGCCGCTACTACGGCGACGTCCCCGCGGTGCTGGTGGCACCCGGCGTGAAGACCGGGGTGCACGTGCTGATGGACAACCCCAAGGAGGTGGGTGCCGACCGGATCGTCAACGCGCTGGCCGCCAACCACCTCTACGGGGGGCCGTGCATCGTGGTGGACTTCGGCACCGCCACCACCTTCGACGCGATCAACGAGCGCGGCGACTACGTGGGCGGGGCGATCGCCCCCGGGATCGAGATCTCGGTGGAGGCGCTCGGGGTGCGCGGCGCCCAGCTGCGCAAGATCGAGCTGGCCCGCCCGCGCAACGTGATCGGCAAGAACACCGTGGAGGGCATGCAGTCCGGGGTGCTCTACGGCTTCGCCGGGCAGGTGGACGGCCTGGTCAACCGGATGTCCAAGGAGCTCTCCCCGAAGGACCCGGAGGACGTCCAGGTGATCGCGACCGGCGGGCTGGCCCCGCTGGTGCTCGGCGAGGCCGACTCGATCGACGTGCACGAGCCCTGGCTGACCCTGATCGGGCTGCGCCTGGTGTTCGAACGCAACAAGCCGGCGAGCTGACCCGCTCGGACCAACCGCGATTGACACGACGCCAGGTTTCCGACAAATCGGATATTCCTCACGTAGTGTCAACTCATGCCTACGCCACACGGGTCCCGCGGCGGCATGGCCTTCAGCGCCGACGAAGTGCGCGTGCTGCGCCGTGCCCTCGCCCAGGCCCTCCACCCCACCGTCCCCGCCCAGCTGCCACTCGGCGCCGACCTGGCCGTCCTCTGGGCGGAGGACGTCCAGGAGGCGCTCCGGCTGGCCGAGGCGATCGACGAGGCCGTCCTCGAAGGCGGCCGACTGCGCGGCTTCCTGCTGGCCGAACTGGCCCGCTACCGAGCCGCCCTGCCCGGCACCGCCCGCGGCTACCTGGAGCGCCTGGAAGAGGCCGTCGCCGACGGCTACCTCCCGGAACCTGACGACCTGTCAGCCCTGCGCACCCTCACCCGCCAGCCCTGCGGCCCCGGCGAGCGCACCCGCCGCTCCCGACTGGCCGGCCGCTGCCACGCGCTGGCCGAGGCCGCCGTCCGCGAGCGCCTGGCCCGCACCACCGTGCCGCCGGCCCGCCATCTGACGGCCGTCCCCAGCCCCGACCGCTCCGAAGGGACCAGCATGACCTCCGAACCGCGCCGCCCGGCCCCCGCCCCGGCCCCGACCCCGGCCCGCATCCCCACCCCCGCCGAGCTCTTCGCCCGCCGCCCCCGCCCGCCCCAGCACCGCGAGCCCCCGCAGCAGACCGAAGACCACGAGGAGGACGAGCCGCAGGAGCTGGCGACCGGCACCGGCTGACCGCGCCCGACCCGCTCCCGGGAGCGCACCCCGCAGTGCCCCGTCACCCCGGTTTATCCGGTGGCGGGGCACTGAGTTTCGCTCGCTACTCTGGTGAGGTGAGCGATCAGAGCAGCCTTCCCGCGACCGACGACCTTCCGGAGCAGATGCGCGTGCGGCGCGAGAAGCTGGAGCGGCTGCGCGCCGCCGGCATCGACCCGTACCCGGTCGGCTTCCCGCGCACCACCACCATCGCCGACCTGCGCGCCAAGCACCCCGACCTGGCTCCGGACATCGCGACCGGTGAGCGGGTCGGCGTCACCGGCCGGGTGATCCTGGCCCGCACCGGCGGCAAGCTCTGCTTCGCCACCCTGCGCGACGGCTCCGGCGACCTGCAGGTGATGCTCTCGCTCGACAAGCTCGGCGAGGAGCGGCTGGCCGCCTGGAAGACCGACATCGACCTGGGCGACCAGGTGGGCGTCGAGGGCGAGGTGATCACTTCGCGGCGCGGCGAGCTGAGCATCATGGTGGACGACTGGGCGCTGACCGCCAAGTGCCTGCGCCCGCTGCCGGACAAGCACAAGGGCCTGACCGACCCGGAGGCCCGGGTCCGCCAGCGGTACGTCGACCTGATCGTCAACCCCGAGGCGCGCGAGATGCTGCAGCTGCGCACCCGGGTGATCCGCTCGATCCGCCGCACCTACGAGGACCGCGGCTACCTCGAGGTCGAGACCCCGATGCTGCAGCCGATCCACGGCGGTGCCAACGCCCGGCCGTTCATCACCCACATCAACGCCTACGACATCGACCTCTACCTGCGGATCGCCACCGAGCTGTACCTCAAGCGGCTGGTGGTCGGCGGCGCCGAGAAGGTCTTCGAGATCAACCGGAACTTCCGCAACGAGGGCGCGGACGCGACCCACAACCCGGAGTTCACCGCGCTGGAGTCGTACGAGGCGTACGGCGACTACGACACCCAGGCCGAGCTGATCCGGGCGATCGTGATCAACGCCGCCAAGGACGCGCTGGGCACCACCGTGGTCCGCGGCACCGACCCGCACGGCGTGGAGCACGAGATCGACCTGGCCGAGCCGTGGGAGGAGGTCAGCGTCTACCCGGGCATCTCGGCGCGGATCGGCACCGAGATCACCCCGCAGACCAGCGTCGAGGAGCTGCGGGGGCTCTGTGACGCGGCCGGCGTGCCCTACGAGAAGGAGTGGGGCCACGGCCAGATCGTCCTGGAGATGATCGAGCGGCTCCTGGAGGAGAACGCGATCCGCCCGACCTTCATCAAGGACTACCCGACCGAGGTCTCCCCGCTCACCCGGCAGCACCGCTCGATCCCGGGCGTCGCCGAGAAGTGGGATCTGGTGATCTTCGGTACCGAGATCGGCACCGCCTACTCGGAGCTGATCGACCCGGTCGAGCAGCGCGCCCGGCTCACCGCGCAGTCGCTGCTGGCGGCCGGCGGCGACGTCGAGGCGATGCAGGTGGACGAGGACTTCCTGCGCGCCCTGGAGTACGCGATGCCGCCCACCGGCGGCCTCGGGCTCGGGGTGGACCGCCTGATCATGCTGCTCACCGGCAAGAACATCCGCGAGACGGTGCTCTTCCCGCTGGTGAAGCCCGAAGCCAAGGGTGCCGCGGCCGCCAAGGCCGATGACGCCGATTCCGAAGAGGAGTGATCCGATGCAGTACGTGAGCGCGATCGTGCCGCCGCTGGTGATGGCGATCGGTTTCGGGTTCCTGGTGCGGGCCATCATCCGCAGCCAGGGCGGCGCCCAGAAGGGCAAGGAGGACGCCGCCGCCGACGCCCTGGCGCGGGCCTCCCGGCAGGACGCCGTCCAGTAGCCGCCCGGTAGCCGTCCAGTACGTGCGGCGGGCCACCCGCCCGCACAAGGCCGCTCCCCGCCCAGGGAGCGGCCTTCCGCATTTTCCGGACAAATATCCCTAAAGTGGTCATATGGTCCGGCCACTGGGCGAACTGGAGAACGCCGTCATGACCCGGGTGTGGGAGTGGAACCGCCCGGTGACGGTTCGCGAGGTGCTGCTCGATCTGCGCACGGAACGGGATATCGCCTACACCACCGTGATGACCGTGCTCGACAAGCTCTATCGAAAGGGCTGGCTGCGCCGGGAGCGGGACGGCCGGGCCTATCGATATGCGCCGGTGTCGTCCCGCGAGGCGTACACGGCAACGCTGATGCACGACGCCTGGGCCACCAGTGACAATCCCGCGGCGGCCCTGGTGCACTTCTTCGGCATGATGTCGGCCGAGCAGCGGGAAGCCCTCGGTGACGCGCTCCGGGTGGCCGGTCCGGAGGCGGAAGGCCCGACGCGATAACGTCCCGCCATGGAGGTCACCATCCGCCGGGCGCGGACCAGTGATGTGCGGGCCGTGCGCCGGCTCATCGACGCCTACTCGCGCGACGGTATTCTGCTCGACAAGCCGACCGTCACACTGTTCGAATCCATCCAGGAGTTCTGGGTCGCGGAACGCGATGAGGACGGCAGGGTGGTGGCGTGCGGGGCGCTGCACGTGATGTGGGAAGACCTGGCCGAGGTCCGCACCCTGGCGGTGGATCCGATCTGCCGCGGCCACGGGATCGGGCACATCCTGTTGGACAAGCTGCTGCAGACCGCGCGCTGGCTGGGCGTCCGTCGGATTTTCTGCTTGACGTTCGAGGTCGCGTTCTTCGCGAAACACGGCTTCGTGGAGATCGGGGAAACCAATGATGGTACGACAGACCCCGCCGTCATCGCTACGGAAGTGTATGAAGAACTCCTTCGGTCCTACGACGAAGGAGTGGCGGAGTTCCTCGACCTGGAGCGGGTGAAGCCCAACACCCTGGGCAACTCCCGCATGCTGCTGCACCTGTGAACCGGCCCCGGGGACTTGCCGTACCGCACATGACTCCGTCCCCCGAACAGCCCGGGGTTTGTGTTTTCCGAGAAAAGGCGGTTTCCTTTCCCTAAGGCATTGGATCGTTAAGCGGAAAGGGAGTCCCGTGGCACAGAGGGTGCAGGTCATTCTTGAAGACGATCTCGACGGCGGTTCGGCGGACGAGACGGTGACGTTCGCCCTCGACGGCGTTGCCTACGAGATCGACCTGAAGTCGGACAACGCGGAGAAGCTGCGCAGCCTGCTCGCTCCGTACGTCGACAAGGGCCGCAAGCAGAGCGGCCGGCTCACCAGCGCGCGCCGCACCGGCGGCCGCGGCTCGGCCCGTCCGGCCTCCGGCAGTGCGGACACGGCCAAGATCCGCACGTGGGCGAAGGACAACGGCTACAACGTGAACGACCGCGGCCGGGTCCCGAGCAACGTGCGGGAGGCCTACGAGGCGGCGCAGGTCGGCGCCGCCTGATCCGTCGGCGCCACGGCACCGGCGACCGCGCGGCCCGGCCGCCACGACGGGGCGCGGAGGGCCTCCCTCCGCGCCCCGTGGCCGTGCCCGGGGGCAGCGCCGCAGCGGCGGCCGCCGGCGGCCCCGGGGCCCTCGGCGGCGGGCGCGGTGGCCGTGTGATCAGTCATGGACTGTGCAACGCTGGATCAACGGCACGGTCACGCCGACCGACCCCGTTCGGCGGCACCGGCGCCCCACCCCGGGCCCGCCTCCGGCTGAACCCCTGTCACTCGGGGCCCGGCCGGGCGGACTTCTCGCCTGGCGAACAACGCCACCCGGGAAACTGCACGAGAAGCGCCGGAATTTCCGGTATGAATGCAGGTGGGACGGCCATCAGTGCGGTTCGCGGGGCTCCGGTCCGGAGCGTGTTCGCCATTGGCGTAGCGGGAACACGTGCATCGGCCGCACTGGCGGGAACACCGTCTCCCAGCATCAGGTTGGGAAGGGTGTCGGCTGGTCGCGCAGCTTGGATATCCCCGTGCACCGCGGGGAACTACGTGGGCCGCGCCGCTGAGCGGGACTAGCATGCGGAAGGACAGGGCGGGGACAGTCCCCGAACTGCCCGACCGCTCTGAGGAGCGATTAACGATGTTCGAGAGGTTCACCGACCGCGCGCGGCGGGTTGTCGTCCTGGCTCAGGAAGAAGCCCGGATGCTCAACCACAACTACATCGGCACCGAGCACATCCTCCTGGGCTTGATCCACGAGGGCGAGGGTGTCGCCGCTAAGGCCCTGGAGAGCCTCGGGATCTCTCTTGAGGCGGTCCGCCAGCAGGTCGAGGAGATCATCGGGCAGGGCCAGCAGGCCCCGTCCGGCCACATCCCCTTCACCCCCCGGGCGAAGAAGGTGCTGGAGCTGTCGCTCCGCGAGGCCCTTCAGCTCGGCCACAACTACATCGGCACGGAGCACATCCTGCTCGGCCTGATCCGTGAGGGCGAGGGCGTCGCCGCCCAGGTCCTGGTCAAGCTGGGCGCCGACCTCAACCGGGTGCGGCAGCAGGTCATCCAGCTGCTCTCCGGTTACCAGGGCGGCGGCAAGGAGTCGGCGACGGCCGGCGGTCCCGCCGAGGGCACCCCGTCGACCTCGCTGGTCCTGGACCAGTTCGGCCGCAACCTCACGCAGGCCGCTCGCGAGACCAAGCTCGACCCGGTCATCGGGCGCGAGAAGGAGATCGAGCGGGTCATGCAGGTGCTGTCCCGCCGCACCAAGAACAACCCCGTCCTGATCGGTGAGCCGGGTGTCGGCAAGACCGCGGTCGTCGAGGGCCTGGCCCAGGCGATCGTCAAGGGCGAGGTCCCCGAGACGCTCAAGGACAAGCAGCTCTACACGCTGGACCTGGGCGCCCTGGTGGCCGGTTCCCGCTACCGCGGTGACTTCGAGGAGCGCCTGAAGAAGGTGCTCAAGGAGATCCGCACCCGCGGCGACATCATCCTGTTCATCGACGAGCTGCACACCCTGGTCGGCGCGGGCGCCGCGGAGGGCGCGATCGACGCCGCCAGCATCCTGAAGCCGATGCTGGCCCGCGGTGAGCTGCAGACCATCGGTGCCACCACGCTCGACGAGTACCGCAAGCACCTGGAGAAGGACGCCGCGCTGGAGCGCCGCTTCCAGCCGATCCAGGTCGCGGAGCCGTCGCTGCCGCACACCATCGAGATCCTCAAGGGTCTGCGCGACCGGTACGAGGCCCACCACCGGGTCTCCATCACCGACGCCGCCCTGGTCGCCGCCGCCACCCTGGCCGACCGGTACATCTCGGACCGCTTCCTGCCGGACAAGGCGATCGACCTGATCGACGAAGCCGGCTCCCGGATGCGGATCCGCCGGATGACCGCGCCGCCGGACCTGCGCGAGTTCGACGAGAAGATCGCCGCGGTGCGCCGCGAGAAGGAGAGCGCGATCGACGCGCAGGACTTCGAGAAGGCCGCCTCGCTGCGTGACGACGAGAAGCAGCTCCTGAACGCCAAGGCGAAGCGCGAGAAGGAGTGGAAGGCCGGCGACATGGATGTCGTCGCGGAGGTCGACGAGGAGCTCATCGCCGAGGTCCTGGCCACCGCCACCGGCATCCCGGTCTTCAAGCTGACCGAGGAGGAGTCCTCCCGCCTGCTGCGCATGGAGGACGAGCTGCACAAGCGCGTCATCGGCCAGAAGGACGCCATCAAGGCGCTCTCCCAGGCCATCCGGCGTACCCGTGCGGGCCTCAAGGACCCGAAGCGCCCCGGTGGGTCGTTCATCTTCGCCGGTCCGTCCGGTGTCGGTAAGACCGAGCTGTCCAAGACGCTGGCCGAGTTCCTCTTCGGCGACGAGGACGCGCTGATCTCCCTCGACATGTCGGAGTTCAGCGAGAAGCACACCGTCTCCCGGCTGTTCGGCTCCCCGCCCGGCTACGTGGGCTACGAGGAGGGCGGCCAGCTCACCGAGAAGGTGCGCCGCAAGCCGTTCTCGGTCGTCCTCTTCGACGAGGTCGAGAAGGCCCACCCGGACATCTTCAACTCGCTGCTGCAGATCCTGGAGGACGGTCGCCTGACCGACTCCCAGGGCCGGGTCGTGGACTTCAAGAACACGGTCATCATCATGACCACCAACCTCGGCACCCGGGACATCTCCAAGGGCTTCGGCCTGGGCTTCGCGGCCTCGGGCGACACCCAGTCCGGGTACGAGCGGATGAAGGCCAAGGTCGGCGAGGAGCTCAAGCAGCACTTCCGCCCCGAGTTCCTCAACCGTGTCGACGACATCGTGGTGTTCCACCAGCTGTCCGAGGAAGACATCATCCAGATCGTCGACCTGATGATCGACAAGGTGGATGCCCGCCTCAAGGACCGCGACATGGGCCTGGAGCTCAGCATCGAGGCCAAGAAGCTGCTGGCCAAGCGCGGTTACGACCCGCTGCTGGGTGCCCGTCCGCTGCGGCGCACGATCCAGCGCGAGATCGAGGACCACCTCTCCGAGAAGATCCTCTTCGGCGAGCTGCGCGCCGGCCACATCGTGGTCGTGGGCGTGGAGGGTGAGGGCAAGGAGGCCAAGTTCACCTTCCGCGGCGAGGAGAAGACCGCTGTGGCCGACACCCCGGCTGCGGTGGCGGCTCCGGCGGCTGGGCCGGACCTGACCAAGTAAGGCGCTAGTCCAACGGCGGAGGCCTCCGATCCTGATGGATCGGAGGCCTCCGCCGTTGCTATCACTCCTCCTCCGGGGCGGTCTCGCACCAGACCGCCTTGCCGAGGTAGCCGTCCCCGCGCGGGCCGCAGCCCCAGCGGAGCGCGAGGGAGTCGACCAGGTGCAGGCCGCGACCCGACGAGTCGTCAGCGGTGGTCTGCCGGGGCAGCGGGGTGCCCTCGATGCGGTCGTGCACCTCGATGCGGAGCAGGTCGCCGGCGATGGCGAGCTTCACGTGGATCCGGGTGCCGTCGTTCTTCCCGTGCACCACGGCGTTGGTGACGAGTTCGGAGAGCAGCAACTCGCCGCGATCGGCGTAGCGTTCACCGCCCTTGACGCGGGCGAGCAGGTCGCGGAGTGCGGCGCGGGCTCTGGCCGGGGAACGGTCGCTGCGCGGCAACCAGCATTCTTCTTCCGCCCCTCCTGCGGGTGATTTGGCAACGGTTTCGGGCATGGCAGGGCCTCCCCTGTGGCACGGTGGCCGATAGTGCGGGCTTGCCGTTCCACGATGGCGGGAGATGGTGACGTTGCGCCAGCAGGCGAGCACCAACAGTAAGGTTGTTCAGGCGAAGGCGGCCCCGGTGAGCGACGTGAAGTTCGATTGGCGGTACTTCGGCGACGAGTTGAAGTTCCACCGCGAGGCAGCGGGGCTCTCCCAGCAGCAGTTGGGCGACAAGGTGCACTGTTCGGGCACCTACATCGGGCAGTTCGAGAACGCGACGCGCCGGCCGCAGCTGCCGCTCGCCAAGCTGTTCGACCAGGTGCTCGGGACGAACGGGCTCTTTGCGCGGATGTGCGAGAAGCTGCAGAACGACTCGCCGTATGACGACTACTTTGCGACGGCTGCCGAGTTGGAAGCAACCGCACAAACGATCTGCGAATACAGCCCCTTGCTCGTCCCTGGGCTGCTGCAAACACCCTCGTACGCACGGGCCGTGTTCCGTGCAGCGCAACCGCTGATCCCCGAGCAGGCCATCAGCGATATGGTTGCCAACCGCATGGCGAGGGCACGCATCCTCACCGATCCTGAGCGAACAACCCCGCTCCAGTTCTGGGCGATTCTCGATGAATCAATCCTCCGACGGCCAGTCGGCGGCCCCGCCGTCATGGCTGAGCAGCTGGGCGGCATCGCTCAACTCGCGGAGAACAACCAGATCATTGTGCAAGTGCTTCCCTTCAGTGCAGGAGCGCACTCCCTCCTTGAGGGCATGCTCCAAATCATGACCTTCGCCGACGAGCCGCCGGTCGGTTACGTGGAGGGCCCTGCCGCAGGGCAGTTGTTGGATGGTCCAGGCACTGTTGCCAGGTTGCAGATGTACTACGATCTCGCCCAAGCAGACGCACTGTCACGTGTGGCGTCGCTAAAACTGATCAAGTCAGCGGCAGAGGAATACGCTCATGGGCACTGACCACGAACTCTGCGCTGCATCCTGGCGCAAGTCCAGCTACAGCGGCGGCAGTGGCAACAACAGCTGCGTCGAGATCGCTGAAGGCTTCACGGGAGTCCTTCCGCTGCGCGACTCCAAGGACCCCAGTGGCCCGGCACTCGTTTTCGCTTCTGACGCCTGGTCGGCCTTCCTCTCCGCCCTCAAGGCCGACGCCTTCCCCACCACCTGAGCGCCAACTACCGTGGAGCAATGACCCCTTACTCCTGGCGCAAGTCCACCCACAGCGGTTCCAGCAACGGCAGCTGCGTCGAGGTGGCCGACGGCTTCACCGGCGCCCTTCCAGTCCGCGACTCCAAGGACCCCGCAGGCCCGGCGCTCACCTTCACCCCTGACGCCTGGTCAGCCTTCCTCGCCGCTCTCACGAGCGGCGAACAACTGTCCACAACAAGCACCCAGTTGTGAACCAGGACCGAAGGCCGGCGTGGGCACGTCGCGCACGGCTGCGGTTGCGCATCCGTAACCCCAGCAGTCCTCGCGGCGGGCAAGTGCGGCTGCCTCGCTGAAGGGCGGCTTGTCCGACGCGCTGGGCTCTGATCGAGCGCGTGATCACCTCGTGGCAGGCCCGGCACCCCTCCGTCACCGGCCACCAGGGCAACTTCGACATGCGGGAGATCGTCAACGCCCTGCTGTACCAGTGCCGCACCGGCGATCGGCGGACACGTCGTTCTGCCAGCCCGCCGAGAAAACCCATTGCAGGTGACCCGCGTCGGTTGTCTGATTGATCGGCCACCGATCAGGGACGGAACATGAGTGTGTCGCTGCCCACCCCCTCGTTGCACACCGCTCGTCTTCGACTGCGCGCATTCGAAGACGCGGATGCGAACGACCTCTTCGCACTGCACAGCAGCGCCTACGTGCTGCGCTACTGGGACTCGCCACCGTGGAGCGAACACGTGCGCGCCGAGAAGTTCATCACGGCTTGCCGGCAGATGGCGCAGGAGGGCACCGGGGCGCGGCTGGCCGTGGATCGTGTCTCCGACGGGGCGTTCATCGGCTGGTGCGGCCTGAGCAGGTGGAATCCGGACTACCGCAGCGCGTCGCTCGGCTACGTCTTCGACGATGCGGCGTGGGGCCACGGCTACGCGACCGAGGCCGCGCGCGCTCTGCTGCGGTGGGCATTCGACACGCTGGACCTGAATCGCGTCCAGGCTGAGGCCGACACGCGCAACGTGGCTTCTGCCCGCGTGCTGGAGAAGCTCGGCTTCGTGCGTGAAGGGACCCTGCGGGAGGACTGCGTCGTCAACGGCGAGGTCTCTGACTCGTGGGTCTACGGGCTGATCAGGCGGGAGTGGCGGCCGTCGTCGGAGCCGGTTCCCGCCCACTGAGACAGAGGGGTCACATTCGCCGTCGTCTTGTCACCAAGCAGTGCAGTGGCGTTGTGAACACGCTCGCGCCCGCTGCGGGGGTGGTCAGATCAGGAGCAGGGTCTTGCCCAGGGCGCTTCGGCTTTCGATCGCAGCGTGCGCGTCCGCGGCGTGCTCCAGCGGGAAGGTCTGTCCGATGATCGGCCGAACTCGGCCCGCGACCGCCTCCGCCATCACCTGTTCGGCCCACCGGTGCATCCGCGGCCGAAACCCGTACAACTGCTCGATTCCGATCACCTCGACTCCGCGCCTTTGCGCTTCCACAGGCTCGATCGCTGTCAGCTGACCGCTGGAGGCGCCGTGCACGGAGAACCGGCCATGGCGGGCCGTCACCTCGAACGCGGCCCGGCCGATCTCCCCGCCCACGCCGTCGAACACGACGTCGACTCCCGCGCCGCCGGTCGCCTGGAGGACCTGCTCGGTCCAGTCCGGTGCGGAGTAGTCGACCGCGGCCTCGGCCCCCAGGCTACGGATCAGGTCGAGCTTCCGCGTCCCGCGGGCAATCCCGATGACCCGGGCCCCGGCTGCCCGCGCCAACTGGACCAGCAGGTTGCCGACACCGCCGGCCGCCGCCTCGACCAGCACCCACTCCCCGGAAACGATCCGGGCCCCCTCGACCAGGCCTGTCGCGGTGCTGCCGTCTGTGTGCAAGGCGGCGGCCTCGCGCAAGCCCAGCCCTTCGGGTACCGGGATCAGGCTCTCCGCATCGGCCGCCACCCGCTCGGCGAAGGCGCCCGTCGCCCCGGCGTCAGCCAGAACGAGCCGACCGATCCAGCTCGGATCCGTCCCTTCCCCGATCGCGCTCACCCGGCCGGCGACCATGCCGCCCGGCACGTACGGCAGGTCGGGTTTGACGTGCCACTGGTCGACGCCACGGCGGATCTGGGTCTCGACGAACGTGATGCCCACAACGGACACCTCGACCATCACCTGTCCCGGTCCGACGACCGGCTCTGGTGCCTCGCCCGGAACCAGAACCTCCGGGCCCCCGAAACGCACCGCCTGCACCGTCCGCACGCTGATCACTCTCCTGTCCAGGTGACTACGACTCCTACGCCACGGATTCTTCAACCTCAACCAAGGTTGAGGTCAACGTTCCTGTGGCCCACATCACGCAGTTCTGGCCCTTGGCCCCGAGTCATGCGGATCGACGCGTCGCACCAGCGGCGTCGGGTTCGACGCCCCAGGTGAAGATCGTGCGGGGACGGATACGAATCAGTTCGGCGCTGACGACTACGGCCAACCCCCGCTTGCGGCCCGGCACCTTGGCAGCCGGACCGGGACTGGTACAGCGGCGCGTTGACGATCTCCCGCATCTCGTAGCGGCCCTGGTGGCCGCCGGCGGAAGGGGTGCTTCGCCTTCCACGCAGTGGTCACCGGCTCGATCAGCGCCCAGCGCTCGTCGGACAAGTCGCTCTTGTAGGGCCTGCGGTCGCTCACCGCGTCACTCCGACACGGCCTGGCCCATCGACCGGCCAGGAGGCCCCACAGTCACACGGGCAGGCGACACCAAAACGGACAACAGGAAGTCTCAGTCGGCCGTCACCGCGCTGAGGTGGGTGTGATGACGGCCTGGCCGGTGATGCGGTTGAAGCCGACGGTGTTGACCAGGAAGAACCGGACCCCGCTGTTGGACTGATCCGTAAGGGAGTTCACCCTTGTGTTCGTGTCCGGTGTTGGACCGGAGCCACTGGTGACGTCCTCCAGCACAGGACCGCCGCCTGGGGCCGCCAGGGTGACCCGAGTGCCTTGGGCGATCACGCCGTTGTTCTGCGGAACGTCCCCTTGCGCGTGAAGAACGGAAAGCTTCTGCGCGGGGGCGCCGGTATCGAGGGTCGTCGGTCCGCAGTTGTGGGATTGACCGGCCTGCCAGCACAGGTTCAGGAGCCTTTCCCAGGCCTGACGTCCGTCCGCGTATGTCCGGTCCGCCTTGGTCAGCGGCAGCACGACACTGCTCGCGGTCGGTTTCGGCGCACCGAGCGTCAGCGTTCCTCCGGTGGGAGTGAGCGCCACGGTGTACCCGTCGGAATACGGTGCACCCAACTGGGTGACCACCGACATCAACTCTTTCCAGTCCGGCGCGGGCCCGCCCAGCGCGATGCCGAGGGTGCCCTGGGCGCCGCTGTCGCCGTTCTGGCCCTGGAACGCCTTGGCATCGGCGGCATCCTGGTCGATGACGCCGACCGCGACCGGCACCGGCGTCGCGATTCCCGTGCCGGGGAAGCTGACAGTCGCATCGGCTACCCGGTAGTTCAGGGTGTTGCCCGCATCGAGACTCCCGTAGTGCACCGAGGAGGTACGCCCGGTGTCATGGGCCCCGGAACCTGCGGCGGTGGCCGCCAGCACCAGGCCGCTGGACCCGGTGTCCAGGTGCACGGGAACCGCCGGCCCCCCGCCGACCGACACCATCACCATCGGGCGATACGGCGAACTGCCCTGGTGGCCCATGGTGATGGGAACCGTCGCCGCGGGGCCCGGTGCCGTCGAACCCCCTGTCGCGGAGGGCGGCGATGCGCTGGTGCTGCTACTTGCGACGCTGCCCTTCCCCGCACACGCCGAGGCGGTCAGTCCCACGATCAGCGCCACCACCAACGAGCAGACTCGTTTCCTTGAGAACATCAAGTGCTCCCCCTCTCTCGCTGCCGAAACTGCGGCGAGGATTGCAAGGAACCTTGTGGATTCTCTGTGGGTGCAGTGGATCACGACCCGGGCTGCCCCCAGGGGCGCACGGGGGCGCGCGAGTGGTTGCGCAGAGTGCTGTCGCGAGCACGGAGAGCCGTTTGGCGGGGTGGGGGCGGTGTAGCGTGCGCCGTGGAGCGGGTCGCCCCCGAACGGAAAAGGGGCGAGCCCGGCGGGTGTTGTAGCACCTGGCCGGGCTCTTCATCCGCCAAGTGGGCTCAGGAAAGGGCCACTGAGGATGCTCAGGAATGTTATCGCGCCCGCGCGCGACTTCACGCAGATTGCCAACGCCCACATCTGGGATGACGATCTCTCAGATGCCGCCTTCCGCCTGCTGGTTCGGGCGTTGGCGATGTCGGATGCGGCGGCGCGGAAGACGACGGTGACGGAGCTGGCCGCCGGGTTGACGGGTGGTCGGATCACCGCGGACCGGGCGCGGCGGCAGTTGGGGAAGAAGGGGCTGCTGCACAGCACCAAGTGGCGTGACGCGGCCGGGCAGCTGCGGTCGGAGTCGCTGGTGTCGAGTGTGCCGTTGGGGGCGGAGGCGGCAGCGGAGATCTTCGTCGAGCGGCGGGGAGTTGGAGGGGGTGGGGGTATCGGTTGCGCCAGTGCACGCAAGGTCGGGCAGGTCGACGTTTCGGTACCCGGCACCGTCCTCTCTGCAGGCGGACGCGGCGGTGAACCGAGTGCCGGAGCACGAAAGATCGGACGGGCCGACATCTCGTCACCCGGCACCGCCCTACCTTCGGTAGGAACATTGGGGCAGAACACGTCGTCCCCCCTCCCGGTCCCGCCGGATGCGGACGGGCGACTGGAGGTGGCGGAGCGGGTGCTGCTGTCGCTGCGGAAGCTCGATGAGCGCCTGGTGCTCGGGTCACGGGAGGCGGCCCGGTTGGCGCCGCTGGCCGCCGAGTGGCTGGCCAGAGGCATCAGCGTGGGGGGCCTGCGGCATGCACTGAGCCACGGGCTGCCCGTGCCGCTGAAGTGCCCGGCCGCGCTGCTGCGGTACCGCTTGACGGAGAAGATGCCCGACCACGAGGCCGACGATCTGCCGCTGAAGCTGGCGATGTGCGGCGACTGCGGGCGCGGCTTCCGCGTCGTCGCGGACGAGGTCCGCTGCGCGGAATGCCGTACTGCGACACCAGTGCGGCCCCCGGATCCTGCGCTGGTGCGGGTGGGCTGGCGGGAACGCGTGCGGCTGGCCGGTGCTCGTGGGTGACACCGCCGATGGTCACGGGGATTCTCGAAGGGCCCCCCGTTGCCAGCCTCGCCCCAACCGCCCTACCAGGGACGGTAGATGCAGTCCGCCAGCGCGCAGTAGCGCTTCCACCCCAGCGTCTCGTACAGCGCACGGCCCTCGTCCGTCGCCCCGAGGACCCCCAGCGTGGCGCCCCTTGCCACCGCGCGGTCGGCCAGCGTCCGCATCACGAAGTTGCCCAGGCCGCGCCGGCGGTGCGCGACCTCCGTCACCACCCGGTCGACCACCACGACCTCCCCCAGCAGCGCCATCTGCCCCTTCGCCGCCAACTCGCCGCCCACGTCGTGCACCTGGACGCACAGGACCCCGTCCCACACCTCCTCCGACGCCGCATACCCCTCGGGCACCGCCGGGTTCGTCACCCGCAGGTCGGTGGCCATCAGGTGCCCGGACTCCTCCTCGTCCGCCACCCAGCCGCCGGGCAGCCAGGGCGCCACCTCCCCCGGCTCCATCGGCACCGTGATCCAGGTGTGCGGCACCGTCACCGCCTCGACCGCCGCCCGCACCGCCGACTCCTCGGCCTCGGGCAGCACATGGCGCCCCAGCTGCGTCGGCCTGCCGATGTCGAGGTACAACCCCCAGGGCAGCTCGACCGGCTGCGGAGTGCGCCGCGAAACGGCCCAGCCGGCTACCCATGTCCTGACCAGTTCCGGAATCACCAAGTCCCCCTAGTAAGAGGCAACTACCGTCACTGCAGCTTACGCAACGGTGGCGCTCCCTACCAGAGGGGCACCCCGAGCCCCGGGCGAGGCGAGAGCCAGAAGTTTCGGACGGCGATGTCGAGAAGCCGCGTCCGGCTCCGTCCCAGGGGTGAACGCGACCACAATGGGTCGCACGAGCAGCGAGGAGAACCACGATGGCCAAGTACCTGCTGTTGAAGCACTACCGGGGCGCCCCGGCTTCGGCCAACTGCGTACCGATGGACCAGTGGACCCCCGAGGAGATCTCGGCGCATGTGCAGTACATGAACGACCTCGCGGCCCGGCTGGAGAAGACGGGCGAGTTCGTCGAAGGCCTGGCACTCGCCCCCGAGGGGGCGTGGGTCCGCTACGACGGTGACGGGCGCCCGCCGGTCACCGACGGACCGTTCGCGGAGACCAAGGACCTCATCGCCGGCTGGATGGTCATCGACGTCGACAGCTACGAGCGCGCCGTCGAACTGGCCGGCGAGCTGTCGGCCGCCCCTGGCGCGGGCGGCAAGCCGATCCACGAGTGGCTGGAGCTGCGCCCGTTCCTGGCCGCGCCGCCCACCATCACCGAGTGACGTCACCGATGGACGAGGCCCTGCTCAGGAGCCTCACACCGAGCGTGCTCACCGTCCTCGTCCGCCGCGGAGCCGACTTCGCGGCGGCCGAGGACGCCGTGCAGGACGCGCTCGTCGAGGCGCTCCGGGTCTGGCCGGCCGAAGCGCCCCGGGATGCCAAGGGCTGGCTGGTCACCGTGGCCTGGCGCAAGTTCCTCGACGCGACGCGCGCCGACGCCGCCCGCCGCCGGCGTGAGGACCGCGTCGAGGAGGAGCCGGTGCCCGGGCCGGCGCCCGCGGGGGACGACACGCTCCAGCTCTACTTCCTGTGCGCCCACCCGTCACTGACCCCGGCATCGGCGGTCGCGCTCACGCTGCGCGCCGTCGGCGGGCTGACCACCCGCCAGATCGCCGAGGCCTACCTGGTGCCCGAAGCGACCATGGCGCAGCGGATCAGCCGGGCCAAGCGCACCATCTCCGGCGTGCGATTCGACCGGCCCGGCGACGTGGCCACCGTGCTGCGCGTCCTCTACCTCGTCTTCAACGAGGGCTACTCCGGCGACGTCGACCTCGCCGCCGAGGCCATCCGGCTCACCCGGCAGCTCGCGGCCCGCATCGACCACCCCGAGGTGGCCGGGCTGCTCGCCCTCATGCTGCTCCACCACGCCCGGCGTGCCGCCCGCACCGCCTCCGACGGCAGCCTGGTGCCGCTCGCCGAGCAGAACCGCGCCCGGTGGGACACCGCGTTGATCGCCGAGGGCGTCGGGATCCTCCAGGCGGCCCTCGCCCGCGACCGGCTGGGCGAGTTCCAGGCCCAGGCCGCCATCGCGGCGCTCCACGCCGACGCGCCCACCGCCGGGGAGACCGACTGGGTGCAGATCGTCGAGTGGTACGACGAGCTCACGCGCCTGACCGACAGCCCCATCGTCCGGCTCAACCGCGCGGTCGCCGTCGGGGAGGCCGACGGACCGCGCGCCGGCCTGGCGGCGCTCGCGGCGCTGGACGCCTCACTGCCCCGCCACGCCGCAGTGGCGGCGTACCTCCACGAGCGCGACGGCGACCTGGCGACGGCGGCACGGCTGTACGCCGAGGCGGCCCACACGGCACCCAACCTCGCGGAACGCGACCACCTGACGCGCCAGGCCGCCCGGCTCAACGCCCCCCGAAGCCGCTGACGGGCCGCGCTCGGACTCCCCCGCGGCACCGCACCGGGCGCGCGCCCGTGGCCAGAGCGGCCGCCGCACACCGAGTGGGCGGGTCAAGGCCGGTCGCGGGGGCCGGCCACCGATCGGAGCGACACCACTCCAAGGCGGACGTCGGCCAGGTCCCCGGCGCCAAGAGCAGCCACGCGTACCACCGGAGCGCGGGCGGCCTGGACGGCGCGTACCTCACGATGTGCCTGGGCACGGTCGTCGCCACCACGTTCATGGAGCGCGGGGCCACGGACCCGGCGGCGCTCCAGCAACTGGCCGGGACCTTCGCCACCCGCATCCAGCAGGCCGCCGGTCCGTCCTGACCGCCCCAAGCTCTCGACTACTTGGCCTCGGCCAGCGTGGCGGCGACCAGCGCGTTGGCGTGGCCGTGGCCGAGGCCGTGCTCGGTCTTCAGCCAGGCGACCAGCTCCATGTGCTTGGTCAGCGGGGAGGTGCGGATGAGGTCCTGCCACTCCGAGATCGGGCGACCGTACTTCTTCTCGATGGACGGGAAGTAGCTGGCGGGGCCCTTCACCGGTGCGGTGCTCATGTGCGGTGTCCTGTCTCTCGGTGTCGAAGTGGTCCTGGTTGTCGTCTGGTTCTACTGGTTCTGGGAGGCCAGACAGGCGGAGACCGCCGTCAGCCAGAGCAGCCCGAGGCCGGCCCCGGCGGTGAAGGCCGGGTGCCGGGGCGGCGCACCGCGCCGAAGGCGGCCGGAGTGGTGATGGTCTGGGTCATGGGATCCCCCCGAGTGAACGTCCTGGTCTCTTCACCAGGTCAGACGGAGCACCCCGGTGAAACTCATCGCTCCCGGAGAAAAAATCTCCGCCCGCCCGACCGGTGCCCGCATCACCGATGAAACCTGGCCCGCGCGGCGGTCTCACCTGGCATGGAGACCGTGGAGTTCACCGTCGGCCCGCTCCCTCCCGGGGCCGGGCCGTTCCTCACCGGCCGGCTGGCCGCGCTGCTGGCGGACCACCCGAGCGCGGTGGTCGTGCGCTGCGAGGTGTCCGCCGTCGAGCGGCCCACCCCGGCCGACCTGGACCACCTCGCCCGGCTGCGGCTGACCGCGCGGCGGGCCGGCCGGGAGCTGGTCCTTGCCGGCGTACCGCCGCGGCTGCGGCTGCTGCTCGAACTGACCGGGCTGGCCCAGGTGTTCGGCTGCTCAGGCGTCGGCGCTGGTCAGCCGCATCGGGAGCCCCCATAGCGGGAACAGCCGCTCGGTGTCCATGTGGTTGGTCATGGTGCTGATCCGGCCGTCGGTGATCTCCAGCAGGGTGATGCCCCACGGCGTCCACCCGTTGCCGTCCTCGGCCGGGCGGTACTGGGCGAAGGCGGGCGTGCCGTTCGCCTCGACGGGGATCATCCGCGACCCCCGGCAGCCGCAGCCCGCGCCCAACCACCACTCGCCCAGCTCCACCACGCCCTGCACCCACATCCGGTACGGCGGCATGTTGAGCACGGCGTCCTCGTGCAGCAAGCTCTTCAACGCCTCGATGTCGAACGCCTCGAACGCCCGGACATAGCGCGCCAGCAGGGCCCGCTGCGTCTCGTCCAGCGGCTTGAAGGTGTCGGACTCGGGCACACCGCCGTTGTCGGCGAGCGTGGCCCGGGCGCGCTGCAGGGCGCTGTTCACCGACGCCACGGAGGTCTGCAGCAACTCGGCGGTCTCGGCCGCCGACCAGGCCAGCACCTCACGCAGGATCAGCACGGCGCGCTGGCGGGCGGGCAGCTTCTGCAGCGCCGCGACGAAGGCCAGCCGGATCGTCTCCCGCCCCACCGCCACCTCGGCGGGATCCCCCGCGAGCACCCGCGCATCCGGGACCGGGCCCACCCAGATGCTCTCCTCCAACTGCGCCAGGTCGGGCGCGGCCGCCGGGGTGGGCGACGACAGGTCCATCGGCCGCGCCCGCCGCTGGGCGGCCGGGGCCATGTCCAGGCAGACGTTGGTGGCGATCCGGTACAGCCAGGTCCGCAGCGCCGAACGCCCTTGGAACCCCTCGAACTTGGACCACGCCCGCACCATGGTCTCCTGCACGGCGTCCTCGGCCTCGAAGGCGGAGCCGAGCATCCGGTAGCAGTAGGCCGTCAGCTCCCGGCGATACGGTTCGAGCTGCTCGGCGACGTCGTCACGATCCATGGTCACAGACACGCCGCCACCCTAGCGGCGGAAGCCGACATCAAGATCATCCACTCAACGCGGCTTGCGGTGCCGGTCCCTGGGCTTCTCCGCCGCCGGTAGCAACCGGTACGCCCGCACCACGCCGTCGCCCTCGATGCCGTGCACGATCCGCTGGGCGGCCAGGTAGCCGTCGGCGACCCGGTCGACCTGCCACTCCACGCCGTCCCAGACGAGGATCAGCCGCGGCTCCTTGGGCCGGGTGTGCATGGCCTGGCTGACGTCGTAGGCCAGCAGCGCCAGCCAGACGCCCACCAGAAGCAGGTGGATCCCGTTGCGGGCTCGGAGTTGACGACGGCGTCGCGGCCGCCCCGCCCCCTCGGCGCCGGGGACCCGGATGGGGCGCGTGCGATTTAGCAGATCCTTGATTGCCCCAGCGGCCCAACTCCGTTGAAGCGGCAACAGCCCGAGAGCAGAATCGAGCGGCTGGTTCGTGCAGCACGTGGCGTCTTCAAGGAGGGCTGCATTGTACGGACGCGTGGAGCGGCATGAGTCGCCGCAACAGCAAGTCAACTCCCAGAATGAGCAGCGGACTTCGGGATCACCCCGGCGACCGGCGGCCCGCCGGATGGCACCGCGGGACCTGATGGCCCTGCAGCGCTCGATAGGAAACGCCGCGGTCGTGGCGGCCCTCAAGGACACCCTCGACACCACTTCGCAGACCGTCGGCGCGACGACCGCCACCACCATCGGTGCGCAGTACACGGACCCCACTGTCAGCACGCCCGCCTCCTACGCGGGCGGCATGGAGGGACCGTTCGGCTCGGGTGTCGCGGCGGGCGTCGGACTCGTCACCAATGCCGCCGCGCTCCGGCAGGCGCGGCGGGACCGGGCGGCGGCCCAACCGGGCAGCGCCCCGCACCGGGAGGCGTCCCGCGAAGTGGCCGGCGCCGGCGCCGAGACCGGGCAGGCCGCCTCTAGCCTGGTGGGCAACCTGCTCAACGGGGCGGGCGGCGCGATGAACTACGCCGGGCAGGCCACCCCGGTGTACAACGCCGTGCTGTCGGCGGGCGGGATGGCCGCGCTGCCCGCGTCGCTGGTGCAGACCGGACGGTACGCCCGCAAGGCGGCCAAGGCGGATGCCCGGGTCAAGGCGCTGCGCGAGCTGATGAACTCGCAGGCGACGCAGCCGAAGCGAGCGCTGGCGGCGGCGGAGCAGGAGGTCGCCGCATGCCGTGAACTGGTGGCCGCACTGCGGGAGTTGCACCAGTCCAAGAGCGCGCTCTACGAGGCCCGTCTCCAGGAGATGGGCCGCTCCCCGGCGGACCGGCCGCTGGGCACGGACCTGGAGAACCTGAAGGAGACCCTGCTGGAGGTCAAGGAGTTGGAGCGGCAGCTCCAGCAGGCCGACCTCGGCGTTCAGCAGGCACTGGCGAGACAGCAGGAGCGCGCGGCTGCCAAGGCGGCGATGGAACGTGCGCTCGGGGAGGCCGCCGAGGAGGTCAAGCAGTACCGGGCGGGCGCAGAACAGCAGATCTCGCTGCGCATGATCCAGGCCTACGCGGTGCGGAAGAACGAGCGCGGCCGGATCAAGAAGATCGTCGCGGCCACAGGCGGGGCTCTGGGCTCGGCGGGTGCGGTCGCCTCCCTGGTCGCCTCGATCGCCGTCGCGGCGGGCGCGGCCGCCGGCGCGAGTGTGCTGCTGGCAACGCCCATCGGCTGGGCGCTCGCCGGTGCCGCGGCGGTCACGGGCCTGGGTCTGGCCGGCTACAAGGTGTGGAAGTTCTTCGCCCAGCGCTGGGAGCGGACGGCCGAGCCCGACGCCGACGGCAAGCCGACCAAGCCCGCACTCGATCGGCTCGGCCGCACTCTGGCCTTCTGGAAGCCGGTCGGCCCGGGCAAACGCGAGGAGTACGCCGCCGCGCTCTACCGGATGGCCGAGGGCGGGTCGGATGCCGACCGGGTCCGCACCGCGGAGGCGCGCCGGACCATCGAAGCCCTCGGGCTCGACTGGGACGACCTCGGCATGAAGGATGAGCCCGAGAGCGCCGTTAACCTGATCGCCGCAAAGCTCGCCTCCTAGCCCGGGCCCACCTCCCTGGAATGTCCTGATTGTGTGACAGTCACATTCACCGTGCATCCATTTGGCACCATGGGGAGTCAAAGAAGCATAAGGAACACCACGATGTGGGGGGAACGAACCATGCGCTCCAGGGGCATACCGGGTACCGCTGCTGCACTGCTGCTCGGCGGCGCGCTGCTGCTGACCACAGCCTGCAGCAGCGGGACCGGCGGCGGCACCGGGGGGTCCGCCACCGCTCCGGCCGCAGCCGGCCACAGCGGTGCCCAGGCGAAGCCGTCCGCGGCCACGTTGGCCGTGCTGCCCGCCGACGGGTCGCAGAACGTGGCGCCCAACGGTGCGGTGAAGGTGTCGGTGACCGACGGAAAGCTGACCCAGGTGACGGTGACCGGCCCGGACGGCAAGCCGGTCGCCGGCACGGTCGGCCCGGACGGGAGCTGGGTGCCCACGGCCGCACTGGCCGTGTCCACCAAGTACCAGGTGAACGCCAACGCGGTCGACGCCTCCGGGGTGGCGACCACGACCACCAGCAGCTTCAGCACCCTCACCCCGAGCAAGACCGAGAAGGTCCGGGACAACCTGGACAGCAATGCGACGTACGGCGTCGGCATGATCATCAGCGTCACCTTCGACAAGGCGGTCACCAACCAGCAGGCGGCGGAGCAGGCGATCACCGTCGAGGCGACGGACGGCACCACCGTCAAGGGCCACTGGTTCGGCCCCAACCGCCTCGACCTGCGCCCGGAGAACTACTGGAAGCCCGGCACCAAGGTGACCGTGCACCGCCGGGTCTCCGGCGTCGAGCTCTCCCCCGGCGTCTACGGCGACTCGGACACCGACGAGACCTTCACCATCGGCCGCTCGAAGGTCAGCACGGCGGACGCCGGCACCCACCAGATGACCGTGGTCGAGGACGGCGCCCCGACGAAGACCATCGCCATCACCGCGGGCGCCGACGACAACCCGTCCTGGAACGGCACCATGGTGGTCTTCGAGAAGGACCGGATGGTCCACATGGACTCCAAGACCACCAACATCAAGGGTGCGGGTTACGACGTCTACGAGCCGCACGGCCTGAAGATCACCGACTCCGGCTCCTACGTCCACGGCAACCCCAAGGCCGTCGACTGGGCGGGCAAGGCGAACATCAGCCACGGCTGCATCGGCCTGCCGGACACCGACCAGGGCGAGGACGGCTCGGTGGCCGGCAAGTTCTGGGCCGACTCGATCATCGGTGACGTCGTGATCGTCCAACACTCGGTCGGTCAGCCGGTTGCCCCGGACAACGGCCTGGGCGGCTGGAACCTGCCCTGGTCCCAGTGGTCGTAACTGGCAAGGCGTCAGCTTTGCGGGCTGAGTGGCGGCGGTCGGGATTCCGGCCGCCGCCACTGCCTTTCCCCACTCACTCGGCCGCACCCGGATCGATGAGCCTGGCTGATCGAACGAGTGCGAATCAGGCCTTGATCACCGAATGACCCACTGCCATAGTCCGGATGACTGATCATCAGATCAGTCGCTGGTACGAACGGGAGAGACATTCGTGATCGTGGTCACCGGTGCCACCGGCACCGTGGGGTCGAAGGTTGTCAGCGGGCTGCGCGAGCGCGGCGAGAGCGTGCGCGCGCTGGTGCGCAACCCCGGGTCGCGCCCCGCCGAGTGGGACGAGGGCGTCGAGGTGGTGGCCGCCGACTACACCGACCCCGCCTCGCTGGACGCCGCCCTGGCCGGCGCGGACGTGGTCTACCTGCTGGTGGCGGTGCACCCAGAGATGGCGCAGCACGAGATCAACGTCATCGACGCCGCGGTGCGCACCGGGCGGCAGCCGCGGATCGTGCTGCACGCCGCCGCCGGGGTGGAGTACAAGCCGGAGGGCGTGCGCTTCCTCACCGCCCATGTGGCGGGCCACGCGCACCTGGAGGCCAGCGGGCTGCCCTGGACGGTGCTGGCGCCGAACGGCTTCCACCAGAACTTCCTGGGCATGGCCGACGCGGTCAAGGCCGGCCGGCTCACGGCTGCCGCCGGGCACGCCCCGGTCTCCTGGGTGGACGCGCGGGACGTCGCGGACGCGGCCGTCGCGGTGCTGACCGGCGAGGGGCACGAGGGCGCGGTCTACACGCTGACCGGCCCGGCCGGGCTGACCCACGAGGAGATCGCCGAGCAGCTCGGCGCCGTGGCCGGCCACGAGGTGGCGTACCAGGCCGCCGACCCGCAGGCCGCGCTGGCCGGCATGCTGGGCGCCGGCTGGGACGCGTGGCGCGCCGAGGGCCTGATCGAGCTCTACACCTTCTACGCGGGCGGCGGCGCGGGCGCGGTCAGCCCCGACGTCGAGAAGCTGACCGGCCACCCGGCCCGCTCCTTCGCCGACTTCGCGGCCGACCACGCGCCGGTGTTCGGGGGCTGACGGCGAGGAGCGGGTGGCTGACCAAGCGCTTGGTCGGCCACCCGCGGCCACCCGCGGCTACCCGCCCCTGAGCGAGCGCCTACTCCCCGCCTACTCCTCGTCGTAGGAGGAAGTGCCCTCGTCCAGCAGGGGCTCCTGCGACTTGAGGTGCGCGGGGGCCAGCAGCCGCAGCGCGTGGTAGCCGGTGATGACGACCAGCGTGCCCAGCGCGATGCCGCTGAGGCTGAAGTTGCTGCTGAACTTCAGGGTGACGTTGCCGACGCCGATGATGATGCCCGCCGCGGCCGGCACCAGGTTGAGCGGATTGCGCAGGTCCACGTTGGCCCTGCTCCAGATCTGCGCGCCGAGCAGGCCGATCATGCCGTACAGGATGACGGTGATGCCGCCGAGCACCCCGCCGGGGATCGCGGCCACGATCGCGCCGAACTTCGGGCAGATGCCGAAGAGCAGCGCGAAGCCGGCCGCCGCCCAGTAGGCGGCCGTCGAGTAGATCCGGGTGGCGGCCATCACGCCGATGTTCTCGGAGTACGTGGTGTTGGGCGGGCCGCCCACCGCGGTGGAGAGCATGGAGGCGACGCCGTCCGCGGAGATCGCCGTGCCCAGCTTGTCGTCCAGCTGGACGCCGGTCATCTCGCCGACCGCCTTGATGTGCCCGGCGTTCTCCGCGACCAGCGCGATCACCACGGGAAGCGCCACCAGGATCGCGGACCACTGGAAGGACGGGCCGTGGAACGACGGCAGGCCGATCCAGTCCGCCTTGCCGACGCCCGACAGGTCCAGGCGCCAGTGGTCGGTGACCGTGCCGCCGGCGCCCACCGAGTGGATCTTCCCGAAGATCCGGTCGAACGCCCAGGAGATCCCGTAGCCGAAGAGCAGGCCGAGGAAGATCGCGATGCGCGACCAGAAGCCGCGCAGGGCCACCACGGCGAGCCCGGTGAAGAGCATCACCAGCAGCGCCGTCCACTGGTCCTGCGGCCAGTAGGTGGAGGCGGTCACGGGCGCGAGGTTGAACCCGATCAGCATGACCACCGCGCCGGTCACGATCGGCGGCATCGCCAGGTGGATGATGCGCGCCCCGAACCGCTGGACCGCGACGCCCACCAGGAACAGCACCACGCCGACCACGAACACCGCACCGGTCACCGTCGCACTGGTGCCGCCCTGCGCCCGGATCACCGCGGCGACACCCACGAAGGAGAGCGAGCAGCCGAGGTAGCTGGGCACCCGGCCGCGGGTCGCCAGCAGGAAGATCACGGTCGCGACGCCCGACATCATGATCGCGAGGTTGGGGTTGAGCCCCATCAGCACCGGCGCCACGAAGCTCGCCCCGAACATGGCCACCACGTGCTGGGCGCCGAGCCCTACCGTGCGGGGCCAGGAGAGCCGTTCGTCGGGGCGGACGACCGCCCCCGGCGCGGGCGTGCGCCCGTCACCGTGCAGCTTCCAGCGCACGCCGAGATCCATGGTGAGGCTTCGCTTTCTCTGTACGTCACAAGATGTCCGGAGCCATTCTCTCCGCTTGGTGGGGGGCCTCCCAGGGCACCGGAACCGGCACCGGGTTCAAGGCACCAGCACCGGGTTCAGGGCACCAGCACCAACCGCCCCCGCAGCCCGCCCCGCGCGAGCCGCCGGTGCGCCTGCTCCGCCTGCGCCAGCGGCAGGGTGTCCGCCACCCGCAGGGTCAGCTCCCCGCGTGCGGCCAGCTCCGCCAGCCGCCCCAGCGCCGGCCCGTCCGCCGCGATCCAGACCGTCCGCACCCGGATCCCGCGCAGCCCCACCGGCACGTCCCCCGCCACCGAGACGAAAGCGCCCCGGTTGCGCACCGCGCCCATCGCCCGGAACCCCAGCAGCGCGGCGTCCAGCGCGCCGTCCACCCCGCCCGGCACCAACTCCCGTACCGCCGCTGCCAGATCGGGAACCTCACGGTCCACCAGCCACCGCGCGCCCATCGCCCGCAGCGCGTCGTGGTCCGCCGCACCCGCCACCGCGACCACCCGCAAACCGCGCTGCCGGGCCGCCAGTTCCACCGCGAAGCCGCCCACCCCGCCCGCCGCGCCGGTGACCAGCAGGCTCGCCCCCGCGGGCAGGTCCAGCAGGTCCAGGGCCTGGTCGGCCGTCAGCGCGTTCAGCGGCAGGGTGGCCGCCGCCACCGCCGGCAGCGCGTCGGGCAGCGGGGCCACCGCCGAGGCGTCCAGGACGAGGTGCTCCGCATAGGCGCCGAGCGGCACGTCCAGGCGGTCGCGCAGCCCGATCACCCGGTCCCCGACGGCGAATCCCCGCGTGCCCGGGCCAAGTTCGGCGACCGTTCCCGCAACGTCCCAGCCGATCCCGACCGTTGACCCCGCCGGCCGTGGCAGCAGCCCCAACTCGGCCAGCACCCCCGACCTGGTCACCGCGTCCACCGGGTTCACCCCCGCCGCGGCCACCTCGATCCGCAGCTGCCCCGCCCCGGGGACCGGCACCGGCACCTGGACCACCGCCAGCGCCCCCGGCCCGCCGAACTCCCGTACCACCACTGCACGCATCACCGAACTCCCGTCTCTGTCGCCCCTGTTGCCGCTAACCTAGGGAGAGTTACGCTCTGCCGGGAAGAACGCACTTCACGGTGCGCACCGCACCCGGAGGGGAGTCTCCGCATGGCCACCAGAACGGCCGCCCAGCAGCGCGCCGACGCCAAACTGGCCTACGACGCCTATGTGGCCGAGTGCCCGACCCGCCAACTTCTCGACCGGATCAGCGACAAGTGGGTCAGCCTGCTGATCAACGCGCTCGCCGAGCAGCCGCAGCGCTACGGCGACCTGTCCCGGCGGGTCGCCGGGATCAGCCAGAAGATGCTCACCCAGACGCTGCGCGCCCTGGAGCGCGACGGCCTGGTCTCCCGGACCGTCACCCTGGCGGTGCCGGTCCGGGTGGAGTACGCGCTCACCCCGCTCGGCCGGGGCCTGCTCCCGGTGATGCGGGCGATCAAGAGCTGGGCCGAGGCCAACATGGACGAGGTGCTCGCGGCCCGCTCCGACTACGACTCGGCGAACGGCACCTGACGGCTCCTCGGCAACTGGCGGATCAGCTGGACCTGCCGGTTCGCCGGATCCAGGCTGTCCCGCACCGCCACCGTCAGGGGGTGGTCCGGGCTGAGATGGGTCTCGCACAACGCCAGGGTGCGCCCGGCCAGTTCGGTGGCCTGCCGGGAGTCCTCGGCGGCCCAGTAGGCCAGCGCCAGTTGGTGCCGGGTGCGCAGGGTGTCGGGGTGGCGCTCGCCGAGCAGCACCCAGCGGTCGCCCAGCACCCGGGAGAGCAGGTCGACCGCCCGGCTCGGCTCGCCGTCGACCCGCTGCGCCACGCCGAGTTCGTGCCGCAGCGACAGCGGCTCCGGGTGGCGTTCGCCGAGCGCCTGGCGGGCGCGCGCCAGGGTGGCCTCCAGCAGGCCCAGCGCCAATCCGTGGTCGCCCTGGCCGAGGTAGGCGACGGCGAGGTGGCGGCGGGCGGTGAAGGTGGCCGGGTGGTCCTCGCCGAACACCCGGGTGCGGGCCTGGTCCACCGCCTCCAGGATCGGCACGGCCTTGAACAGGTCGCCCGCCTCGGCATAGGCGTTGGCCAGTCGCAGCGCGGCGGTCAGCGTGGTCGGGTAGTGCTCGCCGAGCTCCCGGGCCGCGTCCGCCTGGATCTGCTCCAGGGCCGAGATGGCCCGGGTCAGGTCGCCGGCCTCGGCCTGCGCGGCGGCGGCGTCGGTCCTTATCACCAGGGTGTCCGGGTGGTCCTCGCCGAGGGCCCGCTCGGCGTCCATCAGCAGCCACTCGAAGTTGGTGATCGCCTTGGCCAGTTGGCCGGCGTCACGCTGGGCGGCGCCGAGCCGGCCGCGGGCGGCCAGCGCCTCGGGGCTGTCCCGGCCCCTGAGCTCCTCGGCCTCGGCGATCAGGCGTTCGAACAGCGGTAGCGCCCGGCCGAGCGCGCCGGCCTCCAGGTAGGCGGCGCCGAGCCGGCTGCGGATCTCCAGCAGGTCGACGGCGGCGGCCCGGGCCTCGGCGTCGGCCAGCAGCTGCTCGTAGCGGGGCAGCGCACCGGCCAGCGCGCCGGACTCCAGGTAGGCGTCGGCCAGGCGGAGCCGGGCGTCGAACGTGTCCGGGTGCCCCTGACCCATCAACTGCTCTGAGAGCGCGACCAGTTGTTCCAGCGCGGGAATCGCCTGCGCCAGGTCGCCGGCCTGCTGGTAGGCCCGGGCCAGAACCTCCCGGGATGCCAGTGCCGGCTGTCCGCCCTGCTCGGCGGCGATCCTGGTGTTGATCGCGACCAGCCGGTCCAGCGCCTCCGGGCCGCCCATCCGCTCCAGCAGCCGGACGACCAGCCAGAGCGGCAGGTCGGTGTCGGGGGTGAGCAGCGGCAGCAGGTCCTCGCCGACCGCGTAGAGCGCCTGCCATTCGCGCGGCTCGTAGGCGGCCTCCTCCTCGTGCGGGAACAGCTGCAGCATCGGGCGCAGTTGGGCCAGCACCTCGGCCCGGACGGCCTCGTCCAGCACCGAGGCATAGGGCAGGCAGCCGGCCGCGATCAGCCGGATCCAGCGGGCGGTGCGGGCCTGCGGGCCGGCGTTGGCGGCGGCCAGCAGGCGGCGCAGCAGCACGGCGCGGTCGCGGTGCGAGCAGTGGCCGACGGCCATCCGGACCACGTCGGCCCACTGCTCGTCGGCGGCCCGGCCGGCCAGCAGCCCGAAGTCCCGGTCCTCCATGAACTCCCGTGCCGCCAGGTAGTCCTGGAAGGTGCGGTGGACGAACTCGAAGGTGGCGACGCTGGTTTCGGTGAGCAGGCCGGTGCGTTCCACCAGGTGGCGCAGCACCTGCTCGGCGCCGAGGCTGCCGTGGGCCGCGGGCAGGCTGGGCAGCACCTGCTCGATCTGCCGCAGCGCGTCCTCGTGGTCGCCCTCGTGCTGGCCGTTGAGCACCAGCCAGGCCGCCATCCGCTGCAGCAGGGCGAGTTGCTCCTCGCGGCCGAGCTGGCGGCCCTCCGGCAGGGCGGCGATCCGGCGCTGCTTGTCGCGGCGCAGCAGCAGCATGTCGAGGGCCGACTCGTAGACCTCCATCTTGCGTTCGGGCAGCCCGCCCTCCCACTCCCGGTGCAGGGCGCAGATCATGGCGCACAGCAGCGGGCTGTCGGTGAGCAGGTCGAGTTCCGGGGACTGCCGCAGGGATCGCCGCAGTGCGTCCGCCATCTCGCGGAACCGGCCTTCCAAGGCGGCGAGTTCGGCGGGGGTGGGGTCGTCGGTGGCGTCCCGTTCGGCGGCGAGGGCGGCCTGGTGCCAGCGCTCCACGAAGCGGCTGCGGTCCCACTCGTCCATCGGGCAGAGCATCAGCTCCTCGAACCGCTGGCGGTGCAGCCAGTCGGCGGGAACTCCGGTGGGGCGCACGGTGACCAGGGTGAAGCAGTTGGGGTAGAGCTCCAGCAGGTCGGCCAGCCACTCGCCGGCCTCGTCCCGGTTCTCCTGCGGGATCTCGTCCAGTCCGTCGACCAGCAGGATGGCCCGCCCGGCGGCGAACAGGCGGTCGGCCCAGCCCGGGGGCTGGTCGGCGGCGACCGGGCTGCGGTCCATGGCGAGGAACTCGGCGGGGCGCGGCTGCAGGTTGCGCAGCTGGAACATGGTGCGCAGCCGCAGCAGGAACGGCACCCGGTAGTTGAGTTCGGCGAGTTCGCCGACCAGGCTGCCGGAGACGGCGTTGACGGCCAGCCACTGCAGCAGGGTGGTCTTGCCGGAGCCGGCCTGGCCGCGCAGCAGCACCCGGCGGCGGTCCTTGAGCAGACTCTCCACCCGGCCGCGCCGCCCGGTGCGGTCGAGCAGCAGTTCGCCGGCGCCGGGGGTGCGCTCGACGTGCGGCTGGTGCTCCGTCACCTTCAGGGCCTGCAGGCTCAGGTAGGCGGTGCCGAGGTCCCAACGCAGCGACTGCGGCAGCCCGAAGATCTTCAGGCGGCCGTGCTCGCGGCGGATGCTGCGGGCGTACTCCTCCTCGAACTCGGCGTCCTGGCGCTCGCGTTGGGCGATGCCCCGGACCCGGATCGGGGCCGGCAGCCGGCGGGCCAGCAGTGCGGCGAAGCCCGGGTCGGCCAGCAGCGGGGCCAGCGGCACCAGGCCGAGCTGCGAGTGGTGCCAGACGCCCGGCGCCACGTCGGCGGTGGCGAGGCCGAGCAGCAGGTTGTTGAAGACCACCGGGGCGCCCGACATGCCGGACCACGGCGAGTCGGCGCCCGCGACCGGGCCGGGCGGCAGGTGCTGGGTGGCCAGCACGTGCCGGTTGCCGCCCAGACCGGTGGCGGGGGCCAGGGTGCCCACCAGTTGGTGGCTGCGCAGCACCCCGCCGTCCTCCCGGCCGGCCGCCGGGTAGCCGATCGCATGGCAGAGCGGCACCGGCTCCAGGTCGTCGATCCGGCCCCAGCGCAGCTCGTCGAAGTCGGCGGCGATCTCGGGCCGGACCAGGTCGCCGGCGGCGAGCAGCACGGCGACGTCGGCCTCGGCCGAGCGCCACAGCGGGGTGCAGCGCATCCAGCCGCGTCCGCCCGGCACGGCAGCCTCGATCACGCCCGGCGCGAGCGAGGCGGGGGCCAGCAGATGGGCGGCGGTCAGCACCACTCGGCCGGAGAGCAGCACCCCGCTGCCCTGTCCGGCGGCCCGCACGGCCGCGATCCGCTGAGCCACCAGGCTCAATGGAAGCCCTCACGGCTGCCCAGGTCGTCATTGCCGACCAGCACGTTCCCGCCAGTGGTGGTGTCTACGGGATTGAGGGTGACGGTCACCCGGTGCGCCCGGGTGTGCTCGGTACCGGCCTCCGCGCCGGCCGACACCACCCAGGCGCGGACCTTGCCGTCGACCCGCGCCTCCCGGCGCAACTCGACGGAGAACTCCAGCTCCACGGTGCCGACCTCGAACTGGAACCGCTCGCCGGCGGCCCGTTCGGCGGCCACGGCCACCTCGCGGCGGACGGCCTCGACCGCCTCGGCGAGTTCGATCTGCGGGTGCTGCTCGCTCACTCGTTCCCCCTGCTGACCCGGCGTCAATTGGCTTGATACCCACGGTCCGGCGACGGATCACCAGGGTTGACGATGTACCTTCGACCCGTCAAGCGGGCCCCGCTCGCGCTACCCGGCGGCGGCCAGCCGGTCGACCTCGTCCAGGAAGCCGGCGACCGACTCGGCCACCTGGTCGGCGGTCCAGGCCAGGGCGGGCGTCAGGGCGGTCAGTTCGGTCATCGACAGGCCCGGCAGCGGGCCGGCCCACCAGGAGCCGAAGAGCCCGTCGCCGCTGCGGGCGCAGTGCCGCAGTCCCGCCTCGGTGAGCAGCTCCGGCGGGTGCGGCAGCCAGAGCTGGAACTGGTGGGTGTGCGGCGGGTCGGGGTGGATCCGGGCGCCGGGCACCGGGCGGATCGCCCGCCGCAGCCCGTCGGCCAGCACCCCGGCCTGGGCCAGGTAGCCGGGCAGCCGGGGCAGCTCGCGGCCGAGCGCGGCGCGGGCCGAGAGGGCGGCGGGCCACTGCTGGTAGAGCTGGCCGCCGTAGCGGTGGCGCCAGACCCTGGCCTCGGCGATCAGCTCGGCCGGTCCGGCGAGCGCGGCACCGCTGATCCCGCCGAGCGCCTTGTAGAACGAGACGTAGACCGAGTCGCCCAGGTCGGCCAGCTGGTGCGGGGGCCGCCCGTAGTGGGCGGCGGCCTCCCAGAGCCGGGCGCCGTCCAGGTGCACCACGGCGTCGGCGGCCCGGGCGGCGGCGGTCAGTTCGACCAGCTCGGCCCAGTCGGGCAGCACGAAGCCGGCCGCCCGCAGCGGCAGTTCCGCCAGGAGCACGCCGTAGGGCTCGTCCACGGCGCGCAGTTCGGCGGCGGTGGGCAGCCGGGGCGCGGTGGTCGGGAAGACGGTGTCCAGGCCGGTGAGCCGGCGGTAGGCGCGGCGTTCGTGGGTCTCGATGTGGGCCAGCGGGTGACTGGCCACCACGCTGGTGCCGCACTGCCGGGCCCAGCAGCGCAGCGCCACCTGCTGGGCCATGGTGCCGGTCGGGAAGAAGGCCGCGGCGGGCTTGCCGAGCAGCTCGGCGACCTGCTGCTCCAGGTCGGCGACGACGCCGTCGCCGTAGAAGTCAGGACGTTCGGCCGGGCCGACGCAGGCCCGGGCGTCGGCGCCGAGTTCGGCCAGGCGTTCGTGCAGGGTGACCGGGCGCGGGCCGGAGAGGATCCGGTCGGCGGCCCGCCAGAGGGTGAAGCGGCGGTCGTCGGGGCCGGCGTAGGGCGAGGCGTCGCGTACCAGCGAAGCGGTGCTGTCCGGCGCGGCGTTGCTTTCCGGCACGGCGGTGCGTTGCGGCGAGGCTTTGCGTTGCGGCGAGGCTTTGCTTTCTGCGGTCATCCATCGATGGTCCGCCCGGGCGGCGGCGGCGGGAACGGTCGTGCGTGGACCGGCCGCCCGGCGTCACCGCGGGTGGCACTGATCACAGCCGCCGCGGCCGGTACGAGCGGGGGTAGTACCGCGCCGGGCCCGGGAGAGCGGTCGGACGGCGGGGGCGATCCGCCGATCGCCTGAAATCGGCAGGCGGCTGCCACTACGCGCCGTAGTAGCCGGGCGAATTTCGCTCCCTCCGCACCGCCGGTTACACCTGTGTGGTCCCCCACCCAGTGCGCTGCCGCCAGCCGCTGGCCCGAACCGCTGCGAGGTCGAGCACGGCATGCCCACTCCCAACCCCGGCCGCACCGGGTTCGCCCGGCTGCTCAGCGGATCCGGCCGGCACGCCCGACCGCGCCCGCCCAGGTCACCGCGGCTGTCGCGGCTGTCGTGGTTGCCGCAGCTGTCCCAGCTGTCGCGGCTGTCGTGGTTGCCCCAGCTGTCGTGGCTATCGCGGCTGTCGCGGCTGCCCCAGCTGTCGCGGCTACCCCAGCAACCCCAGCTGCCCCAGCTATCGTGGCTGCCCCGGCTGCCCCGGCTGCCCCAGCTGTCGCGGCTATCGCGGCTGCCCCAGCTGCCCCAGCTGTCGCGGCTACCCCAGCGACCCCAGCTGCCCCAGCCGTCGCGGCCCGGCATCCCGCGACCGGTGCCGCCCCCCTGGGTGACCGAGCTGCGGCGGGACCCGTATGCGGTCTTCCGCGGCCCGCACCGGCACACCGCCTTCTCCACGACGGCGGCCGGCGCGCTGCTGCTCGGCATGGCGCTGGCCGCGGTGCCCGGCAGCGCGGTGGCGCAGACGGTCCGGCCGACCACCCCGGGCGCCTCCGCCTTCACCGCCGCCCGACTCGCTGCGGCGCCGGAGCCGGAGCCGGTGGTCCAGGTGGCCGCGCCGAGCCCGTACCGGATGCCGGGTGGGGCAGCCGCCTCCCGGGCGGCGGTCGCGGTGGCGGCCAACCTGGCCGCAACGGGCGCCGCCGACGCACCGGGCGCGCCCGCCCCCGCGTCCGCCGCGCAGCCCACGCCCCCGGCTGCCCCCGCACCACCGCCCGGCCCGGTCTGGTCAGCGCCCGCGCCGGGTGCTCCGGTGACCAACCCGTTCGGCGTGCCCGACCGCGAGTACGCCGCGGGCTACCACACGGGTGTGGACTTCGCGGTGGACAGCGGCACCCCGCTGCTCGCGGTCGGCGACGCCACCGTGGTCTCGGCCGGCTGGGACGGCGCCTACGGCAACGAGGTGGTGCTGCGGCTGTCCGACGGCAGGTTCGCCCAGTACGCCCACCTGTCCGAGCTCGGTGTGCGGGCCGGCGACCAGGTGACGGGCGGTCAGCGGATCGGCGCCTCGGGCAGCACCGGCAACTCCACCGGACCGCACCTGCACTTCGAGATCCGCACCGCCAACCGCTACGGCGCGGTGATCGACCCCATCGCGTACCTCTCGGGGCACGGGGCGGGCAACTTCTGAGCCCGCTCAGCCCTGGTGGGCGACGGGCTTGATCGGGGCGGCGATCTCCAGGCCGACCGTGGTCGCCGCCCGCATCACCTCGGCCACCGTGATCTCGTCGTCCATGGCGCAGTCGGCGGCGAGGTCCGGCCGGTCGTGCTTGAGCAGGAAGAACGCCGAGTTCACCGAGAAGAGCGCCATGGTCGCCCGCAGCTTGTCCTCGAACGAGGCGCCGGGGCCGTGCACCAGACGGATCATCCGGATCATCCGATCGCGGAACTCCAGCCCGGCCTGGGACTCGCGCAGCGCCGGCTGGTTCTCGTGGAAGAAGCGCAGCAGCGGCGCCCGCTCGGCCATCCCGGCGGCGAACCGGCGGACCAGCTCGTCGCGCACCTCGGGCGACCAGTCCTGCTCCTCGCCCCAGGCGATCGCCTCGTCGATCGGCGCGGCCATGGTCTCGACGATGCCGTGGACGATGTCGTCCTTGGTCTTGAAGTGGTAGTACAGCGCGGCCTTGGTGACGCCCAGTCGGTCGGCGATCTCCCGCAGCGAGGTCTTCTCGTACCCGTGCTCGGAGAACAACTCCAGCGCCACCGCGATGATCCGCGCACGGGTGTCACTGCGGGGACCGTGGGTCGTACTCATGGCTGACTGCCTGCCTAGCTCGCTGCGGACTCTGGGGGTGGCCGTATTCGGCTTGACTCCCGGCTTACCCAGACCTTACCGTGCCAACGATTACTAAACTAGCCGGTCGGCAAGTAAGGTCGACGAGGGGTCGCGAGGCGCGGGCCCGCAGAGGCGCATCCGGGAGACGCACACCATGGCACAACAGCAGGTCGACGCGACGGCGGAGACCCCGCCCGCAGGCGTTGGGGGGGACGAGCGCCCGCAACGATCGCCGCGCGAGATACGTCTGGTGATGATCGGCCTGGTCATCACGATGCTGCTCGCAATGCTCGACAACCTCATCGTCGGCACCGCGATGCCGACCATCGTCGGCGACCTCGGCGGCGCCAACCACCTGTCCTGGGTGGTCACTTCGTACACCCTGGCGACCGCCGCGGCGACGCCGATCTGGGGCAAGCTCGGCGACCTCTACGGCCGCAAGGGCACCTTCCTCACCTCGATCACCATCTTCCTGGCGGGCTCGGCGCTGGCCGGCCTGTCCCAGAACATGAACGAGATGATCGCCTTCCGGGCCCTCCAGGGCCTGGGCGCCGGCGGTCTGATGGTCGGCGTGATGTCGATCATGGGTGCGCTGGTCTCGCCCCGCGAGCGCGGCAAGTACCAGGGCCTGTTCGCGGCCGTGATGGCGCTGGCCACCATCGGCGGCCCGCTGCTCGGCGGCTTCATCACCGACCACTTCAGCTGGCACTGGATCTTCTACATCAACATCCCGCTGGGTGCGATCGCGCTGGCCATGGTGACCATCACCCTGCACCTGCCGAAGTCCCGCTCCAACGCGAAGATCGACTACCTCGGCGCCCTGCTGCTCACCGTCGGCATCACCTCGCTGGTCCTGATCACCACCTGGGGCGGCACCCAGTACGCCTGGGGCTCCAAGCACATCATCGGCCTGGCGGTGCTGGCCGTGGCCTCGCTGATCGGCTTCTGCTACGTGGAGCAGCGGGTCTCGGAGCCGATGCTGCCGCTCGGCCTGTTCCGCAACCGCGACTTCACGGTGGTCTCGATCATCGGCTTCATCGTCGGTTTCCAGATGTTCGGCGGCGTCACCTTCCTGCCGCAGTACCAGCAGATCGTGCAGAACGCCTCGGCCACCAACTCCGGCCTGCTGCTGATGCCGATGATGTTCGGCATGCTGGTGGTCTCGCTGGTGGTCGGCCAGGTCGTCACCAAGACCGGCAAGTACCGGATCTTCCCGATCATCGGCACCGTGGTGATGGGCGTCGGCTCGTTCCTGCTCTCCGGCATGGGCACCGACACCACCCGCCTCACCTCCGGCATCTACATGGCGGTGCTGGGCGCCGGCATGGGCTTCCTGATGCAGATCACCATGCTGGTCGCGCAGAACAGCGTGGAGCTCAAGGACATGGGCGTGGCCAGCTCCACCGCCACCCTGTTCCGCACCATCGGCGGTTCCTTCGGTGTGGCGCTGTTCGGCGCGATCTACACCAACCGGATGAAGGACACCCTGGCCAAGGCCCACCTGCCGAGCAGCGGCGGCTCCACCGCGGACCTGACCCCGGCCCGGCTGCGTGGGATGAAGCCCGAGGTCCAGAACGTCATCCACCACGGCGTCACCAACGGCATCCACTCGGTCTTCCTGTGGGCCGCCGCGATCAGCGTGCTCGCCATCGCGGCCTCGCTGTTCCTGCGCGGCGCCCCGCTGCGCGGGGCCGGCAAGCCGAGCGTGGAGGCAGCGGCTCACTGAGCCCCCTCGTGGCTCACGGAGCCCCCTTGTGCTGAGGCCCCCCGCTCCAGGGATCGAGCGGGGGGCCTCGTCATGTCCGCGGAGTCACTGCGGCAGCTGGAAGTACCCGTCGGCGAGCGGTTCGACCAGGCCGTCGGCCACCAGGCCGTCCAGCGCCCGGTCCCGCTGGATGTCGTCCGGCCAGACCACGTCCAGCTGCCCGCGCGCCACCGGCCCGTGCTGCGCCCGCAGCACGGCGAGCAGCTTGCCGCGCACCTGGCGGTCGGTGCCCTCGTAGCTCTGGCCGCGCCGGGCCGGCCCCTGGTGCGGCGGGCAGCCGGCCCGCTGCCAGGCACACTGGGCGCGCAGCGGGCAGCCGCCGCACTCGGGCGAGCGGGCGGTGCAGACCAGCGCGCCCAGCTCCATCACGGCCACCGCCCACTCGGCGGCGACCTCGGAGGCGTCCGGCAGCAGTTCGGCGGCGACCCGGCGCTCGGCGGCGGTGGTGGCGTTGGCCGGGTACTCGACTCCGGTGACGGCACGGGCGAAGACCCGGCGCACATTGGTGTCCAGCACCGCGTGCCGCTGCTTGAAGGCGAACGAGGCGACGGCGGCCGCCGTGTACTCGCCGACCCCGGGCAGCGCCAGCAGCTCGGCGTGGTCGTCCGGCACCCGGCCGCCGTGCCGCTCGACGATCGCGGTGGCCGCGGCGTGCAGTCGCAGCGCCCGCCGCGGATAGCCCAACCGGCCCCACATCCGGACCGCCTCGCCGGGGGCGTCGGCGGCAAGCCGGGCCGGGGTGGGCCAGCGCTCCAGCCAGGCGGCGTAGGCGGGCAGCACCCGCTTCACCGGGGTCTGCTGGAGCATGAACTCGCTGACCATCACCGCCCACGGCGAGGCCTCGGGAGTGCGCCAGGGCAGGTCCCGGGCGTTCTCCCGGTACCAGTCGAGCACGATCGAATGCAGCAGCGGCGCGGGCGTTTCCACCGGCGTCCGGGCGTCGGCGCGGGGTGCGGAGATGGTCTGCATGGCGTTCTCGATCCTCGCACAGTCCAGCAGCGACACTCCCTCGGAGGGACGAAATACCGGATGATGTGAAAGATCGGCTTCCGATACCGGTGTTGGTGCACAAGCGGGTACTCCGCCTCTTATAGATTTTGCTCGTGCCTTCACTGCGACAGCCCGTCGGACCACTGCCCGCCTCGATCTACTGGCGACGGCGGCTAGTTGTGCTCGCCGCCCTCCTGGTGGCGGTCGCCCTGCTCGCCTGGCTGACGCTCGGTCAGGACGGCGGCAAGCAGAAGGCCGCCCAGCCCGCCCCGCTCTCCGCCTCCCCCAGCGCGCCCGGTTCGATCACCCCGGGCGCCACCCCGACCGGCCCGGCGATCTCCAGCGTCCCGGGCGGCAGCGGCGGCGGGTCCACCGGCGGCGCGTCGAGCGGTGCCACCGGCGCTGCCGGCGGCAGTGGCGGGGCCGGCAGCGGCGGCAGCGGCTCCAGTCCGTCGGCGACCGCCGGCGCCGGCGGCAGCGGCACCGGCGGCTCCTCGACGGGCGGCAGCGGCGCCCCGCCGATCAACACCACCGAGGTGATGGCGCTGCCGGTCTGCACCGCCTCCCAGCTGACCCTGGAGCTGGCCGCCACCCCGCACAGCACCTACTCGCTGCAGGAGAAGCCGACCTTCGTGCTGAGGATCCGCGCCGTCTCCGGCCCGCAGTGCCGGGTCGACCTGAGCCAGGCGGCCTCCTCGATCACCGTCTCGACCAAGCAGGACCGGATCTGGTCCTCCGCCGACTGCGTCACCGACAAGCAGGGCCGCTGGGTGCAGGCCCCGACAGCCGGGCTGACCGAGACCTTCAGCTGGGACCGCAGCCGCAGCAAGCCGCAGTGCGCCACGCCCGGCGACACCTCGCCGGCCCCGGCCGACACCTACCTGGTGCAGGCGGACGTCACCGGCCCGGCCGGCGGGCCGGTGGTGGCCCGCACCTCCATCCAGCTGGTGACCGGCAGCTGAGCAGGCGTCAGGCCCGGGACCTCATTGGGAGGTTCCGGGCCTGACGCCGCGTCGGAGGGCGATGCCGTGTCGGACGGACGATGCCGTGTCGGACGGGCGATGCCGTGTCGGACGGCTGCTGAAACGTTCAGACGTGGCGTTCCAGGGCTGAAACGCTCAGACGTAGCGCTCCAGGATCGAGGACTCGGCGAGCCGGGAGAGCCCCTCGCGCACCGAGCGGGCCCGGGTCTCGCCGACCCCCTCGACCGCCTGCAGATCGTCGATGCTGGCGGCGAGCAGCTTCTGCAGCCCGCCGAAGTGCTCCACCAGACGCTCGATCACGGTGTTCGGCAGCCGCGGGATCTTGGCCAGCAGCCGGTAGCCGCGCGGCGAGACCGCCGAGTCCAGCGACTCCGGGGAGCCGGAGTAGCCGATCGTCTTGGCCACCGTCTGCAGATCGAGCAGCTCGGCATGGGTGAGCGTCTCCAGGTCGGCCAGCACCTCGGCGACGGTGCGGCCGCGCTTGGCGGCCCGCTCCGGGAAGTAGTCCCGGGCCACCAGCTCGCGCTCCGGCTCGACGCCGGCGATCAGCTCGTCCAGCTGGAGCGAGAGCAGCCGGCCGTCGGTGCCGAGCTCCAGGACGTAGCCGGCGATCTCGGCGGCGATCAGCCGCACCATCTCCAGCCGCTGCGCCACCGCGGTGACGTCCCGGACGGTGACCAGGTCCTCGATCTCCAGGGCGGAGAGGGTGCCGGCCACCTCGTCCAGGCGCAGCTTGTAGCGCTCCAGGGTGGCCAGCGCCTGGTTGGCGCGGGAGAGCACGGTGGTGGAGTCCTCCAGCACCCGGCGGGCGCCGTTGACGTACATCGCGATCAGCCGCATCGAGTGCGACACCGCGACCACCGGGAAACCGGTCTGCTTGTTCACCCGTTCGGCGGTGCGGTGCCGGGTGCCGGTCTCGTCGGTCGGGATGTCCGCGTCCGGCATCAGGTGGACACCGGCCCGGACGATCTTGGTGATGTCCTTGTCCAGCACCACCGCGCCGTCCAGCTTGCACAGTTCGCGCAGCCTGGTCGCGGTGAACTCCACGTCCAGCACGAAGCCGCCGGTGCAGAGCGACTCGACGGTCTTGTCGAGGCCCAGCACGACCAGCCCGCCGGTGTTGGCCCGCAGCACCCGCTCCAGGCCGTCCCGCAGCGGGGTGCCCGGGGCGATGGCCTGCAGGGAGGAGCGCAGCAAGGCCTCCTCGCGGGGGGACTTCTCCACCCGGTCGCTCGCTGCCACGGTGACTCCTCCGGCCCCGATCCGGACCGAATCTCAGCCCCGGTCCCACGTTCGCTTCTGTCCGATCTGGTACTGGACAGGACAAAGTCTACGGTGCAGCGGCGCTGACGGTGCTTCGGTCAGACCAGTTCGTCCGAATCGACCGGGTCCCAGCCGTCCATCAGCTCATCGGGGTGGGCAGCCGGTGGCGGCACCGGACGGGGCTGCTCGGGGGCCGGCCGCTGCTCGGCGCGGGACCGCCCGGCGGACCGGCGGCGGCCCGGAATGGCCCGCAGCGCCTCACCGATATCGGCCACCTCGACCACCTTCATGCCCGGCGGCACCTTGCCCGGGTCCGGCGGCACCAGGGCGTGGGTGAAGCCCAACCGGTGCGCCTCGGCCAGCCGGCGCTGCACCCCGGTCACCCGCCGCACCTCGCCGGCCAGGCCGACCTCGCCGATCGCCACCAGGTTGCTGGGCAGCGGGGTGTCGGTGGAGGAACTGGCCACCGCGAGCGCCACCGCCAAGTCCGCCGACGGCTCGGTGAGCTTCACCCCGCCGACGGTGGCGGTGTAGATGTCCTGCTTGCCGAGCTTGACGCCGCCGTGCCGCTCGACCACGGCCAGGATCATCGCGATCCGCGGCGACTCCAGGCCCGAGGTGGTGCGGCGCGGCGAGGGGATCTGCGAATCCACCATCAGTGCCTGCACCTCGGCCACCAGCGGGCGCTTGCCCTCCAGGGTGACGGTCAGGCAGGTGCCGGCCACCGGCTTGTCGCGGCGGGTCAGGAAGAGGCCGGACGGGTCGGCCAGCCCCTCGATGCCCTCGTCGTGCAGCTCGAAGCAGCCGACCTCGTCGGTGGCGCCGTACCGGTTCTTGACGCCGCGGATGATCCGCAGCCGGGCGTGCCGGTCGCCCTCGAAGCTGAGCACCACGTCGACCAGGTGCTCCAGCAGGCGGGGGCCGGCGATCTGGCCGTCCTTGGTGACGTGGCCGACCAGCAGGGTGGCCATGCCGCGCTCCTTGGACGCCCGGATCAGCGCCCCGGCCACCTCGCGCACCTGGGCCGGGCCGCCGGGCGCGCCGTCCAGCTCGGCGGAGGCGATGGTCTGCACCGAGTCCAGGATCAGCAGGCCCGGGCTCACCTGGTCGATGTGGCCGAGCACGGCACCCAGATCCTGTTCGGCGGCCAGGTAGAGGTGGTCGGAGAGGGCGTTGATCCGGTCCGCCCGCAGCCGCACCTGGCCGGCCGACTCCTCACCGGTGACATAGAGCGTGCGGTGCTGGGAGGTGGCGGCCTTGGCGGCCACGTCCAGCAGCAGGGTGGACTTGCCGACGCCGGGCTCGCCGGCCAGCAGCACCACCGCGCCCGGCACCAGGCCACCGCCCAGCACCCGGTCCAGCTCCGGCACCCCGGTGGAGCGGGCGGTCGCCACCTGGCCGTCGACCTGGCCGATCGGGCGGGCCGGGGAGCTGACGGGACCTGCGGCGGTGGTCCGGATCGGCACCGCGCCGTACTCCTCCACCGTCCCCCAGGCGTTGCACTCCGGGCACCGGCCGACCCACTTGGGCAGTTGGTTGCCGCACTCCGTGCAGCGGTAGGCCGGACGGGGTTTGGCGGTGGTCTTCGAGGTACGGGCTGCCATGCGCGCCACGGTAGCGGGTGGCACCGACAACGCGGCGCCACGGTAGCGGGTGGCGCCGACAACGCGGCGCCACGGGGATCGCGCTCCCACTGCCCGACTGGCCGAGACGTCACGGGCATCGCGCTGCTACTACCCGAAAGGAGTACAAGGGCGGCGATGCTCCAGGGCCTGGCGGGCCCACTCCCTACTGTTCGATCCGTGACCTCCGAGACGATGCTCACCAGCTACGGCCGCCGACTGGACGGCCTCTACACCTACTGCCTGTCGGTGCTCTGCGAGCGCCCGGCAGCCGTGGCCGCCGTCCTGGAGGTGCGCGAGCTGGCCCGCGGCGGCGGCGCGGGCCGCATCGACCCCGCCCTGCACCGCGCCTGGCTCTACTCCGCCGCCCGCTACGCCTGCGTCCGGCGCCTGTCCGAGGCGGGCGGCGCGGCGGCCGACGAGCTGGCCGGGCTCGCCTGGCCGGAGGCGGCCGGGCTGCCGGCCGAGCAGCGCGAGGCCCTGGAGCTGTCCCTGCGTCACGGGCTGGACGAGGCCGAGCTCGCCGCCGTCCTCGACCTGCCCGCCGCCGAGGCGGCCCGGTTGCTCACCGCGGCCCGCGCCGAGCTGGCCGCCACCCACCGGGCGCTGCTGGTGCTCGCTTGCGGCGGCTGCCCGGAGCTGGCCCGGCTCGGCGGCACCGGTGGCGGGCCGCGCCGCCCGCCGATCTTGGGGCCGGCCCTGCGGCGTGAGCTGGTGGGCCATCTGGCCGGCTGCCCGACCTGCCGCGGGATCGCCGACCGGGCCGAGGCGCCGGCCGCCGAGCCGCGGCTGCTCCCGGCGCCGGACGATCTCCACCAGGCCTTCGACCCCGCCACGCCGCTGCCCCAGGTGCACTTCGACCCGGCCGGCTTCCCCCGCCACCGCGCGCCCGGCAGGCTGCGGCGGCACGGCTGCGAGCTGCCCGCGCGGCTGGTGCTGATGCGTCAACGCGCGCTCACCACGGGCGTGTTGGCCGCGGTGCTGGCGGCGCCGCTGACCGCGCTCTGGATGGCGCACCAGGACGACACGGCGGCGACGGGGGCCGCGGCGGTCTCCTCGGTCCGGGTGGACACTGCGGCCCCGGCGCCGGGCCCGCAGGACGACACCACCGCGCCGCTCGTACCGCCGGCGATGCCTGCCCCGGGCACCGCCATCCGCGGCGTGCCGGCCGCCCTGGTGGGGACGACCACCAACGGTGCAGAAACGTTGCTGCCGCCGCTGCTGGGAGCCGCCGTCCCGGTGCCCGCTCCCGGCGCCGTGCCGCTCTCCAGCCCGCTGCTGAACCCCGTCCCGCTCCCCGCCGCCAGCGCGCTGCGGGTGGAGGCGGCGGGCTACGGCAAACGCACCGTGCTCACCCTGACCAACACCGGGACCTCCGCGCTCGACTGGCACGCCGTGGTCAGCTGCGACTGGCTCCGGCTGAGCCGGGACTCCGGCACCCTGGAGCCCGGCCAGCGCATCACCGTCATCGTCACGGTGGACGATCAGCACGCACCGGTCGACGACTGGGCGGCGCAGATCTCGCTGCCGCCCTCCCAGGTCGTGGTCACGCTGACGGGCGGGCCGGGCCTGCGCGGAGTGCCGACCCCGGTGGCCTCCTCGCCGAGCGGCTTCACGCCCAGCCCGAGCGCGAACCCGAGCGGCAGCGCCAGCGCGATCCCCTCGGACGGCGCGAGCGCGGGCAGCAGCGCCAGCACCGCGCCGAGCAGCAGCGCCAGCCCGAGCGCCAGCCCGACATCCGGACCGCCGACCAGTCCGTCTCCCACGTCGCCCAGCCCGTCGGCCGCCGGCTCGTCGATCACGCCGTCCCCCCAGCCGACCGTCGCGCCGACGCCTGCCGGTCCGACCAGCGCGTCCGCTCCCGACTCCACCACGTCCACACCCTCGCCCTCGTCACCCGCACGCTGAACAGTCCCGGCACTGTCCCGTCGCGTTGTTATGGACTGCCCGGTTCGGCCCTCACGTTGCACCCAACAGATGAGAAGCCGATGACAATCCGATCTCGGGCGGCCCCCGGCGCCGCTTCGCCGCGGGCGAACACACTGAGCCGCCCGCGAACGCCCGTCCTCCGGTGAGCGATTGACCGGCATGCTCTCGTCCATGCGAATCCTGATTCTCGGCGGCTCGGTCTTCCTCGGCCGCGCCTTCGCCGTCGAAGCCCTGGCCCGCGGCCACCAGGTCACCACCTTCAACCGCGGCCGGTCCGGGCCGGATCTGTCCGGGGTGGAGGCCGTCCGGGGCGACCGGGCGGTGGCGGCGGACTTGGCGGCGCTGGTCACCGGGCAGCCGCGGTGGGACTTGGTGATCGACACCAGCGGCCAGCAGCCGCACACCGTGCGCCGCTCGGCCGCGCTGCTGAAGGACCATGCGGACCGCTACCTCTTCGTCTCCTCGGTGCACGCCTTCGCCGACTGGCCGGCCCGGGCGGTGGACGAAGACTCGCCGCTGCACGAGTGCTCGGCCGACTCTCCGCCCGACCTGCCGTTCGGCACCGGCTTGAAGGCGGGCTGCGAGCGGGCCGTGCTGGCCGAGTTCGGAGCCGAGCGCTCGCTGCTGCTCAACTGCGGGCTGCTGGTCGGGCCGCATGAGAACGTCGGCCGGCTGCCCTGGTGGCTGGAGCGGATCGCCCGCGGCGGCCGGGTGCTCGCGCCCGGTCGGCCCGACCTGCCGATCCAGCTGATCGACGCGGCGGACTTCGCGGACTTCGGCCTGGGACTGGCCGAGCGCGGCGAGCACGGCAGCTTCATCACCACCGCGCTGCCCGGCTCCAGCAGCTACGGGCAGATGCTGGCAGCCTGCGTCGAAGTGACCGGCTCCGGCGCCGAGTTGGTCTGGGTTCCGGACCGGGAGCTGACCGCTGCCGACATCGAGGAGTGGTCCGAACTCCCGCTCTGGGCAGCGGAACACGGCGACGCCGCCGGCATCTGGCAGGCCGACAGCGGCAAGGCGGTGGCCGCCGGGCTGCGCTGCCGCCCGATCGAGGAGACGGTCGCAGCCACCTGGGCCTGGCTCCAGGAGCGCGGACCACGCCAGACCCCCTACACCCAGGGCAGCGAGCCGATCGGGATCGACCCGGAGAAGGAGCAGCGGATCCTCGCCGCCCGCCAGGGCTGACCCAACCGACGGTGTGCCACCCGAACTGCGGGTGGCACACCGTCGGTTGGGTCAGGTGCGCGGCGGTGGGAGCCGTTGCAGGAAGACGTCGAAGGCGGTCGGCTTCACCGCCGTGACGCCGGTGAACGGGAAGTTCATCTCCTTGATCAGCAGCAGCGAGACCACCACCAGGGCGCCCAGCGAGAGGATCATCAGGGTGTGGGCCAGGGTGTTGGAGAGCCCGAAGAGGAACGTGAAGCCCACCGTGAGCACCCCGCCCACGATCAGCGCCACCCAGAGCAGCGCCGGGACTTCGTCGTCCACCTGGTTGAGCCGCTCGCGGCGCTGCGAGGCCAGGTCCTCCAGGTGGCTCACCGCATGGTCGTAGAGGACCTGCTGCGCGGCGCCGTCGGGCTTGATCGAGAAGACGCTGCCGCGGATCTGGTAGACCAGATCGGTGGCCGCCGGGTCACTCTTGTGATGGGCCATCATCGGCCACTCGGTGTCCTCCACGGTCCGGGCGTAGGCGAGGGTCTGCTGCTCCAGCTGCGGGCCGAGCGGGGCGGGCAGTTCACGGGAGATCCAGTAGATGTCGGCCAGCGCGTCGGCCTCCTGGAAGGTGGTCCGGCGGGCCGCGTCGTTGTTGTTCCAGACGGTGACCACCACGAAGGCGAGCAGCACCGCGTAGAGCACGCCGACGGCGGCGAAGATGAATCCCGCCACGTCGTTGTGGGTCTCCCGGACGTGGTGCGGGACCCAGCGTTGCAGCAGCTTGAGGGCGACGGCCAACAGGGCCAGCACGATGACGGTGATGCCGATGTCGGCAGAACTCATGGGGTGAGCCTTCTGCGTCAGGGCAGCGCGGTACCCAGGGCCGGCTGCGGCAGGTGACGGTGAACTCGGGGGACGGGCACGGGGGATGCCCGGAACTGCGAGGGTCAGCGCCCGCAGCGGATGCCCGGTGGTGGGACGGTCAGCGGTGCGGGCGGATGCCCGGCGATAGGACGGTCAGCAGTTGCAGCGGATGCCAGTAGCAGGACGGTCAGCGGTGTTGGACGGATGCCGGTAGCGGAACGGTCAGCGGTTGCGGCGGGTGACCAGCTCGGCGAGGGCCAGCAGGTCGTCGGTGGCGGCCGGCTCGGGCACCGCCAGAGCCAGGTGCTCGATGGCGGCAGCCATCCGCTCGCAGGAGGCGCCCTGCGCCCAGGCACGGCCGCCGGCCCTGTCCACCGCGTCGGCGGCGCGGCGCACCTCCGCCGGGGTGAGCGGCCGGTCCAGCGCGTAGATCTCGGCGAGTTCGGCCCCGGCGGGCGTACCGGAGCCGAGCGCGGCCACCACCGGCAGCGACTTCTTGCGGACCAGCAGATCGGCACCGGCCGGCTTCCCGGTGACGGCCGGATCCCCCCAGATGCCGATCAGGTCGTCGATCAGCTGGAAGGCCAGGCCGATCTGCCGACCGAAGGCGTCCATCGCATCGGCGGCCTTCTCGTCGGCCCCGCCGTAGAGCGCGCCGATCGCACAGGCGCTGCCGAGCAGGGCGCCGGTCTTGGCCTCGGCCATGGCCAGGCACTCCGCCAGCGAGACCGCGCTGCGCTGCTCGAAGGCGCAGTCCGCCTGCTGGCCGCCGCAGAGCTCGACCACGCAGTCGGCCAGCCGGCGCATCGCGGGGCCGGCGGCCGGGTGGCCGTCCTCGGCCAGGGTGCGCAGCGCCAGCGAGTGCAGCGCGTCGCCGGCCAGGATCGCTTCGGTGGCGCCGAACACCCGCCAGGCGGTGAGTCGGTGACGGCGCGTCTCGTCGCGATCGATCACATCGTCGTGGAGCAGCGTGAAGTTGTGCACCAGCTCGACGGCTGCGGCGGCCGGGACGGCGGCGGCCTGCGGCCCGGCGGTGCCGGCGGCGGCGCAGGCCTGAGCGGCGGCCAGCACCAGCGCCGGGCGGATGGCCTTGCCCGGGTCGGCGCTGGCGGGCGAGCCATCGGCCTCGCGCCAGCCGAAGTGGTAGGCGGCGATCCGGGCCATGGACTCCGGCATGGTGTCGACCGCGGCCTTCAGCGCCGGGTCGACCGCGCCGCGGGCTCGGGCGAGCAGTTCGGCGGCCTGGTCGTCGTCACGCGGCGCCGCGCTGCCCAGGCCGACCGCGTGCTCCTCTCGATGGTTCTCACCCCGGTTGAGCGTATCGATGCCCATGGGTTCCGGCCCCCCAGAAAATCGGTCATTGGTTTGGTCGAGCCCCGTCGCGGTGCCGCCCCGCGGAACTCCCCGGGGCGGCACCGCGATGCGGGAGTCAGTCGCGCGGACGGGCGACTTCGACGTTCTCCAGAACGCCGATGGCATCGGGCACCAGAATGGCCGCCGAATAGTAGGCGCTCACCAGGTAGGAAATGATGGCCTTTTCATTGATTCCCATGAATCGGACATTCAGGCCGGGCTCGACCTCGTCCGGGATTCCGGTCTGGCGCAAGCCGATGACGCCCTGCTTGTCCTCGCCGACGCGCATTGCCAGGATCGAGGTGGTGTGTCCGTCCACGAGCGGGATCTTGTTGCACCGCAGGATCGGCACCCCGCGCCAGGCCGGCACCCGCTGGCCCTCGACCTCGACGGTGTCCGGGTAGAGGCCGCGGGCGCTGCACTCCCGGCCGAACGCGGCGATGGCCTTCGGGTGCGCCAGGAAGAACCGGGTGCCGCGGCGGCGGCTGAGCAGCTCGTCCATGTCGTCGGGGGTGGGAGCACCGGAGTGGGTCTGGATCCGCTGGTCGTAATCGGCGTTCTGCAGCAGACCGAACTCCGGGTTGTTGATCAGCTCGTGCTCCTGGCGCTCGCGCAGCGCCTCGACGGTGAGCTTCAACTGCTGCTCGACCTGGTTCATCGGGTCGTTGTAGAGGTCGGCGACCCGGCTGTGCACCCGCAGCACCGTCTGCGCCACGCTCAACTCGTACTCGCGGGGCTCCAGCTCGTAGTCCACGAAGGTGCCGGGCAGCTCGTGCTCGCCCTCGTGGCCGGCGGCCAGCTCGATCGCGGCCTCGCCGTGCTTGCTCTGCGGCTGCTGGGCGTCGGAGAGGAACTGCGCGATGTGGGCCCGCAGCGCCTCGGAGCGGTCGGCGAGCTCCTGGAAGGCGGGCCAGGAGAGCGCCATCGCGGTGCCGGCGGTGGCCGCCGTGATGCTGTAGGGCCACAGGCCGTCGGCCACGCTCAGCGCCTCGTCGCCGATGTGGTCGCCGTCGGCCAGCACGCCCACCACGGAATCGCTGTCGCCGTACTTGCTGCTGCCGATCCGGTTGACCTTGCCGTGCGCGATCAGGAAGACCTCGTTGATCGGCTGGCCGGCCTCGACCAGCACCTCACCGGCCCGGAAGTCGCGCTGGGTGAACCGGTCGGCCAGTTGGGCGAGCAGGGCATCGTCCTCGAAGCCGCGCAGCACCGGGACCTCGCGCAGCGACGGCGCCCAGACCTTCACCCGGGCGCCGGTCTTGACGAAGCTCACCCGCCCCCGGCCGACCGCATAGCTCAGCCGGCGGTTCACCCGGTAGGTGCCGGCGCCGACCTCGACCCAGGGCAGCATCCGGAGCAGCCAGCGGGAGCTGATGCCCTGCATCTGCGGTTCGGACTTGGTGGTGGTGGCAAGGTTGCGAGCCGCCGTCGTCGCGAGGCTCTGCTGCGCATTTGACGGTTCGGCACTGGGCGCCGGAATGCCAACAGTGGCTTCGGTTGTCATGACAAAACCCTCCCCCAAGCGAGATATGGACTGCTTGATTCCAGGGTCGCGCCACGCCGCACCGAGCCGCAATCACTCGTACGAGTGATTGATCGGTTGGAGCAATTAGTATGATTAGCTATCGTGCTCGATTGGTGTTCGGCGGCCGCCCATTACTGTTTCGGGGCCGGCCACAATCCCCACCGCTCAGCTCGGCCCGTCCCAGTCCAGGGTCGGGGCCAACCAGCCCTCCAGGGTCAGCAGCCAGCGCTTCACGTCCAGCCCGACCCGCCCGCTGCCGAACCCGCCCAGCCCGTCCGCCGCCACCACCCGGTGGCAGGGCACCAGCACCGGCAGCGGATTGGCGCCCATCATCTGGCCGACCGCCCGCGCCGCCAGCCCCGGGCTCTCCGTGAGATCGGGGAACGCCTCGCTGCGCCGGGCCAGTTGACCATACGTCACGGTCTCGCCGTAAGGCACGGTGCCGTGCAGCGTCTGCAGCACGGTGCGGTGCGGCCCGTCGGTCAGCCGCCAGTCCAGCGGCAGCTCGAACCGGCGCGCGCGGCCTGCGAAGTAGGCCTCGAAGGCGGCGCACACGGCCGCCGTGCGGCGCCCGTCGCGGGCCTGCGGCAGGCCGGACGGCAGGGTGTCGGCCAGGAACTGCACTGCGGCCACCCCGAGTTCGGTCACCCCGACCGCCAGCGGCCCGCTCGGCAGCGGACTCGCCACGGTCAGCCACTCGATCGGGCCGTCGGCCCGCTGCCCGGTCATGCGTCCACCTCCAGCTGCTCGGCAGATCCGGCCGCCCAACTCGCCAGCAGCGCCAGCCGTTGCGCGGTCGGGCTGCCCGGCTCCGCGGTGTAGGCCACCAGCCGCTGCTCCGTCTCGCCCGGCAGCGCCAGCGTCTCGTAGCCGAAGTCCAACTCCCCGACCAGCGGGTGCCGCAGCAGCTTGCGCCCCCAACTCTTCTCCCGCACCTCATGGTCGGCCCAGAGCCGGCGGAACTCCGGGCTGTGCTCGCAGAGTTCGTCGACCAGCTCGGCCAGCCGGGGGTCGTCGGGGTGCCGCCCGGCGTCCAATCGCAGGTAGGAGACGGTCTCCTCGGCCACGGTCGGCCACTGCGGGTAGAGCTCCCGGGCCCGCGGGTTCCGGAACGCCTGCCAGGCCTGGTTGCGCTCCCCGGGCGGCAGCGCGGCGAAGCCGTTCACCGCGTCCCCCAGCGCGTTCCAGGCGATCACGTCCATCCGCCGGCCGAGCACGAACGCCGGCACCTCCGTCATCCGGTGCAGCAGCAGCCGCACCCCCGGCCGCACCCCCGCCTCGCCGCCCGGCGCGGCCGGCCGCACCCCGTCGCGCGGCGGCCGAGCCAGCAGCCCCAGGTGCTCGCGCTCCACCCCGTTCAGCCCCAGCACCCGCGCCACCGCGTCCAGCACCGCGTCCGAGACGCTCGGCCCGCGCCCCTGCTCCAGTCGCACGTAGTAGTCCGCGCTGACCCCGGCCAGCTGCGCGACCTCCTCGCGGCGCAGCCCCGGCACCCGGCGCCGCCCGTACGACGGCAGGCCGACATCCTCCGGCCGGATCCGGGCCCGACGCGATCGCAGGAACTCCCCCAGCGTGTTCTCCATGCGATCCAGATTAGGCCGCCCGGGCGACAGCCGTTCCGGCTTCCGGCGGTCCGGGACTGCGGCGGCGGATCCTGGGTCTGGCAGACCCAGGAACAACGCCACCCTGGGTCGCCGCGCCGCCTGACCGCAGCATTGAAGTCGTCAGCACCGCACTCGACTTCTTCCGATACGGAGCCCCGCATGTCCCACTACCCCGCGCTCGCCGACCGCACCGCCGTGATCACCGGAGCCGCCTCCGGCATGGGCGAGGCCACCGCCAAGCTGCTCGCCGCCAACGGCGCCCGGGTGGCACTGCTGGCCCGCCGGGCCGGCCGGCTCGACGCGCTGGCCGCCGCGATCACCGAGGCCGGCGGCCAGGCCCTGGCCGTGCCGGTGGACGTCACCGACCAGCAGTCGGTGGACCAGGCCGCCGCCGCCGTCCACCAGGCCTGGGGCCAGGTCGACCTGGTGGTCAACGCGGCCGGCGTGATGCTGCCCAACCCGGTGGCCACCGAGCACCCGCGCTCCGAGCCCGACGGAGACTGGGCCCGGATGATCGACACCAATCTGACCGGCGCGCTGCGGGTGATCCACGCCTTCCGCACCGACCTGGTGGCGGCAGCCGCCGCGGGCCGCACCGCCGACTTGGTGAACGTCTCCTCAATCGGCGCCCACGTGCCGTTCCCCGGCTATGCGGTGTACGGCGCCACCAAGGCCGCGCTGAGCCACCTGTCCGCCGTGCTGCGCACCGAGTTCGGCCCGCTGGACGTGAGGGTGACCAATGTCGAGCCCGGCCTGACCGAGAGCGAGCTGGCCGACGGTGTCGCCAATCCCGAACTCGCCGACCAGCTGGCCGGCATGTTCAAGGCGATCCCGACGCTGACCGCCGAGGACATCGCCGACCTGATCGCCTGGACGACCAGCCGCCGCGCCGCGGTGAACCTGCGCCAGGCGATCGTGCTGCCGACCAGGCAGGCCTGACGGCCGATCAGCTCCCGAGCCGGTCCAGCACCGGTTCGGCCACCAGGTCGAGGCCGTCCCCGCGCGGGCCGTCCAGCTCCAGCAGCACCAGCTCGTTGCGGCCCGGCCGCAGCAGCGGGGCGGGCAGGTAGAGGGTCTGCTGCGGGCCGATGTCCCAGAACCGGCCGAGCAGGAAGCCGTTCACCCAGCACAGGCCCTTGCCGTGGCCGGCCGTGTGGACGAAGGTGTCGGCCGGCTCCTCGACGTCGAACTCGGCGCGCCGCAGCACCGGTTGGCCGGCCACCGGAACGGCTGCCGCCGAGCTCCAGGACGCCCCGGGGTCGTCGAGCGGCAGCGGGAACATCTGCCACCCCATCAGCAACTGCCGCCCCAGCCGGACCCCGCCGGTGATGCCCTTGCGATCGGCCAGCCCGGGACCGTAGTTGACCCGGCCCAGGTTCTCCACCAGCAGGTCGAGCCGGGCGCCGCCGGCCGGCACCCCCAGCTCGATCGGGCCGCCGGTGCGACCGGTGCGGTCCAACACCCCGACCGGGCGGCCGTCCAGGAACACCTGGGCCCGGTCGCCCAGACCGTCCACCACCAGCTCCTCCGGCTCCCGGGGCCCGCTGACGTAGCAGCGGTAGAGCACGAAGCCGTAGGACTGGTCGAGTTCCTCCATGCCCATCGGGTACGGCGCCCGCACCGGCTCGACGGTCGCCGCGGCCAGGTCGAGCAGCGGCCGCGGGTCGCCCAGCGCCAGGGTGCGCGGGGCCGGCCGCTGGGGCGCGGTGTCGACGGGCGGTGGCGGCAACTCGGTGTACTTGCCGAACACTTCACGCAGCGCCCAGAACTTGGCGGTGGGTCGGCCGTCCTCGCTGATCGCGGCGTCGTAGTCATAGCTGGTGACGGTCGGCTCCAGACGGCCGTCGGTGAGGTTGGCGCCGTTCAGCAGGCCGAAGTTGGTGCCGCCGTGGGCCATGTAGAGGTTGACGGAGGCGCCGGCCGCGAGCATCTCGTCCAGCACCCGGGCGGCGTCCGCCGCGTCCCTGGTGTGGTGCCGCTCGCCCCAGTGGTCGAACCAGCCGTTCCAGAACTCCATGCAGACCGGCGGCGCGTCCGGGGCGTACGCGTGCAGCACCGCGAAGGACTCCGCCGCCCGGTCGCCGAAGTTGGCGGTCGGCAGCACGCCGGGCAGGATGCCGCCCTGCAGCATCGAGTGCTCCGGGCCGTCCGAGGTGAACAGCAGGCTCCGCGCGCCGCGCCGGCGCAGCCCGTCGGCCAGGTGGCGCAGGTAGTCGGCATCGGTGCCGTACGAGCCGTACTCGTTCTCCACCTGGAGCGCCAGCACCGGCCCGCCGTCCTCGGCCAGCAGCGGGAGCAGCCGGGGCAGCAGCTCGTCGAACCAGCGGTCCACGGCGGCCAGGTAGCCGGGGTGGGCGCAGCGCAGCCGGATCCCCGGGTCCTTCAGCAGCCAGGCCGGCAGCCCGCCGAACTCCCATTCGGCGCAGATGTACGGGCCGGGCCGGACCAGTGCGTGCAGGCCCTGGCGCTCGGCGGCCCGCAGGAAGGCCGCCAGGTCGAGCCGGCCGGTGAAGTCGTACGTCCCCGGGCTCGGCTCGTGCAGGTTCCACGGCACGTAGGTCTCAACGGTGTTGAGGCCCATCGCGCGCAGCAGGGCGAGCCGGTCGTCCCACTGCTCGGGCAGCACCCGGAAGTAGTGCAGGCCGCCGGAGAGGATCCGCAGCGGCGCGCCGTCCAGGGCGAAGCCGTCCCGGTCGTAGGTCAGGCTGGGCATCGGCAGCGGACTCCTCGTGGTCGTGTTCCCGGTCGGGCTCCATGCTCGCGGACGGCGGGTCACCGCGGTTGAACTCTTCTCCAGCAGACCATGGACTTCTCTGCGGCCATCCGCACCGCGCTGACCACGGCTGTTGCCCATCCCTTGGACTTTCCGAGACTCCCGGCGGCATCCTGGAGCCCCTTCCAGGACGCGCCAGGAGGATCCGTGCGCAGCTTCGCGCAGTATCCGACCCCGTCCGCGGACCACCGCCGGCTCGGCTTGGCCTGCCTGGGCGTGGGCTGGCAGCAGGTGCGGCGGATGGAGTTCGACGGCCGGGTGCTGAACCGCTACGGCCTGATGCTGGTCACCCGGGGCGCCGGCTGGCTGGAGTGGGGAGACCCGCCGCGCCCCCGGCTGCCGGTGCGGGCGCCCGCGGCCTTCGTGGTCTTCCCCGGGCTCTACCACGCCTACCAACCGGACCAGGTGGGCTGGTCGGAGCGCTGGGTGCTGTTCGACGGCCCGGCGGACGCGAGTAGGCCCGGCGACCCCGACTGACACCCCTCGGACCGTCTGACGCGCCGTCATCCGATACCCCGTTCGTCCGGTTGGCGAACACGTGCCCGATACTCCCGTGGTGACCACCGAAGTGACCTCCGAATCCGACACGCTTCAGCCGGACACGCTCAGGGTCTCGCCGCTGGAGCTCTTCCTCGATCTCGTCTTCGTCTTCACCATCACCCAGCTGAGCTCCAGTCTGGTGCACCACCTCAGCGTGTCCGGCCTGCTGAGGGTGGTGGTGATGCTGGCGGTGATCTGGTGGATGTACGACGCGTTCACCTGGGTCACCAACGCGATGCCGCCCCACACCCACCCCAGGCGCGGGCTGCTGCTGCTCACCATGGTGAGCTTCCTGGTGATCGCGCTGACCATTCCGCACGCCTTCGAGGGCGAGGGCATCGCCTTCGGCTGGGCCTACCTGGTCGTGGTGGTGCTGCACACGGGGATGTTCGCGGTGCACGGCGTGGCCCGGTACACGGTGGTGCGGATGGGCGTGCTCAACACGGCGAACGCCAGCGTGGTGGTGTTCGGCGGCTACCTCACCGGGTCGGCGCAGCTCAGCGTCTGGACGCTGGCCTTCGCCCTGCAGTTCGTCACCCCCCGGGTGATCGACCTGCCCAACTTCCAGCTGCGCGCCGACCATTTCGTGGAGCGGCACGGCCTGGTGATCATCATCGCCTTCGGTGAGTCGGTGATCGCCCTGGGCACCGGTGCCGGCAGCCTGTCGGCCGGCCCGCTCACCACCGCGCTGCTCGCGCTGGCGGTCTGCGTCGCCCTCTGGTGGGCGTACTTCGGGCATGACGACGACGAGCAGGCCGAACGGATCCTGGCAGGCCTGCCGGACGACGCGCGCAACCGGATAGCGGTCAGCGTCTACAACCTCGGCCACTACGGGCTGCTGCTCGGGGTGCTGCTCTTCACGGCCGGCATCCGGGTCGCGCTCGACGCCCCGACCGAGCCGCTGACCTGGCCGTTCGCCGGCGCGCTGGCCGGCGGGGTGGTGCTCTACCTGGCCACCAACACGGCGATCCGGCGGGCCCTGGAGCTGACGCCCCGACTGCCCCGGCTGCTGGCCGCCCCGGCGGCCGGGGCCACCACGCTGCTGGGCCACCTGTACTGCGGGGCGGTCCAGACCGCCGTCATCGCCGTGCTGCTGGCCGGGCTGTTCGGCTACGAGGAACTGCGCCGCTGGGCGGCCTTGTCCGACCACGGCGTGCTGCGCCGCTGAGTGGCCGTCACGCCCGCGGCCGGGTGAGCGACCGTCACGCCAGTCGCCGCTGAGCGGCCGTCACACCCGCTGCCCGGTGGGCCGCCAGCCGGGGTCCCGGCCGAGCAGGGCCAGCACCTGGTGGAACTCGGGCGCGCCGGTGTCGAGCGTCAGCACCCCGCGGAACGCCGCGCCGGGCCGGCGGTCGTCCGGCCCGGCGGGCACCCGGATGGCCACCGCCAGGACCGCCCGGACCAGCTCCGGCGGCGGCTCGAACGGCAGGCCGAGCGTGACGGCCGCATCCCAGCCGTGCACCAGGGTGTCCAGGTAGTGGAAGGAGATCGCGGTCTCGGCGGGGATGTCCATGCCGGGCCGGATCTCCGGGATCCGCAGCGGCGCCGCGGCCGTGGCGAAGGCCTCGGCGACATCCGCGACCGAGGCCGCCCAACTGCGCGCCGGCGCCCCCGGGAAGGGACGGTCGCGCCACTGGTGGAGATCGTCCCCCAGACCACGGGCGGCGGCCGCGAAACCGTGGTTCTGGCCGATCATGTGCGCCAGCAGCTCCCCCAACCGCCAGTCGGCGCACGGCGTGGGCCGACTCAGCTGGTCGGCGGTGACCTGGTCGACCACCCCCGTGGCCAGCTCCAGCGCCCGGGTGTGCAGGGCCCGGATGTCCATCGCGCTCCCCTTCTCTTCGACCGTCGATGTACTGACGCTACATCATGGACGAACGGTCGTGCGGCTATATCGTGACACTTCCTCAACTGAACGCTGTGACCTGGACTTTCACCACCACCGGCCGCTCCTGACCCGAGCCCGACCTATCCTGATCCAGCGCACCGGGCGTGCAGCCCCCCGACGGCACACCCTCCCCTCCCCGCACCCTCCCCTCGTGCCGTTCGCCGCCCGGTGCCACCGCGAGCCGTCCGCCGACCCAGGAGGAACCGCACCATGCCCGCTCTCCCCGACCGCCGCACGATGCTCCGCGTGGGCCTGGCGACCGCGGTGCCTGCGGCCGTCGTCGCAGCCACGGCGGTCCCCGCCGCCGCCCACACCCCCGCCCTGCGCGAGCGTGACGTGACCCGCTGGATGACCGCCTACCTCAAGGCCTGGCAGACCAAGGACGCGGACGCCGTCGTCCGGCTCTTCACCCCAGACGCCGAGTACCAGTCCGTCCCGTCCGTGCCCGACCAGATGTTCCGCGGCAGCCGGCAGATCCACGACTACTGGGTCGGCGTCACCGCACCGCAGACCGGCATGTCCGGCATCCAGGGCACGCCCATCGTCTCCGGCAACCGGGCGGCCATCGAGATCTGGGTGACCATGCGGGTCCCGTCCGACACCGACGGCACCATGGGCTGGGTCACCCTGATCGAGACCAACATCCTCGACTTCGCGACGCCGACGCTCTGCTCGCGCAACATCGAGTACTCCCGCATCATGACGGGCAAGATCGCCCCGCCCGCCGGCTGGGGCCGCCGCTGAGCCCCGGACCGACGGATGAGGGCCAGGCGACTGCGACCTGGCCCTCATCCGTCGACTCGGCCGTCAACTCGGCCATCAGCTCGGCCGATCAGCTCGGCCGATCAGCCGAGGGCCCGCCGGGTCTCGGCGGCGAGCGGGTGGTGCGGGCCGTAGCGCCGCTCGGTTTCGAGGAGCAGCCGGTGCAGGGCCGCACGGGCCGCGACGTGGTCACCCGTCGCCATGAGCAGCTGCGCCGTGCGGCGGCCGACCTCCAGTAGGAGGGCCGGGTCCCCGTCCGCGTGCCGCTCCAGCAGCGGGAGCAGGGACTGGTACTCGGCGAGCGCCGAAGCCTGGTCGCCGAGGTGCTCCAGGCACTGCGCCGCCTCGACGCGGAACCGCAGCGCCTGCGGGTCGGCCGGGCCGGCCTCGGCGGCGCGCTGCTCGCTCAGCAGCCGCAACTGCGGGAGTGCGGCGTGGAACTGACCGTCCTCCAGCAGGGTCGCGGCATAGTGCTTGCGCAGCATCTGGACGACGGGCGCGTGCCAGCCGTGCGCCTGCGCGGCCGCGGACAGCGCGTTTCCGAGCACGCCGGCGGCCTGGGTGAGCCGGCCCGCGTCCAGCAGTCGCTTGGCCTCCTCCACGGCGGCGGCGGTACCGGTGTTCCCCGCGGCCGGTGCGGATGGCGCGGGGTGCGGGACGGCGGCAGGCACAGGGTGCGGGACGGCGGCGGGCGCGGTCGGCGGCGGCGCCTGGCGCGGCAGACCGCCGTGCCAGGGTGCGTACGGCAGTCGGAGCGGCCGGGTCGGGTCCATCGGCGCGCCGGCGTCGTCCCCTGGGCCCCTCCTGCCCGGTGGCGGGCAAGGAGGGAGGGTCGGATCCGGCGCGGGCAGCAGCGGGACCAGCGCCCGGTGGACCGCCGCCGCGTCGGCCGGCCGGTCCCGCGGATCCTTGGCGAGCAACCGCAGGACCAGGGCCTCCAGCGCCTCCGGCACGTCCGGCCGGAGCCGGCGCAGCGGGGGTGGCGGCTCGTAGACGTGCTGGTGCAGCACGCCGAGCGGCGAGGGGCTGGTGAACGGGACCGTGCCGCTGAGCAGTTCGTGCAGGATCACGCCGAGGGAGTAGAGGTCGGTGCGCGGGCCGACCTCGCCGCCCATCGCCTGCTCGGGCGCCATGTACACCGGGCTGCCGATGGGCGAGCCGGTCAGGGTGAGCCGGGTGGTGTCGTCGGTCAGGACGGCGGCGACGCCGAGGTCGAGCACGACCGCGGTGCCATCGGGCCGGATCATGATGTTGCGCGGCTTGAGGTCGCGGTGCACGGCCGGCACCGCGTGCACGGCGGCCAGCACCGGGCAGAGCTGCGCCGCCACGGCGGCCGCCCACGGCCAGGGGTAGGGATCGTGCTCGGCCAAGTGGTCGGCCAGGTCCGCGCCCTGGACGTACTGCATGACCAGGTAGAGGTCGTCGCCGTCGCTCGCCGCGTCGTGCACGGTGACCAGCCCCGGGTGGTCGACCTGGGCGGTGACCCGGCACTCCCGGGCGAAGCGCCGCCGTATCTCGTCGGACTCCTCCGCCCCGGGCGCCCGGTCGGGCCGGAGCAGTTTGACGGCCACCCGCCGGTCCAGGGTGCGGTCGTGCGCCAGCCACACCTGGCCCATGCCGCCCTGCCCGATCAGCATCGCCAACTCATAGCGCCCGGCGACGATCCGACCCTTCACGAGCCGTCCTGCCGCTGGAGGTAGGCGCTCAGTTCGTCGAGCCCGGCCCTGACTTCGCCGATCCGGTCCTGGCGCGGCAGGACCGGAGGGTAGCCGGGCTGCATCGGCGGCAGCACGACGGTGCTCCCCTGAGCGGGCGGTGTCACGGGGATCCCCTGACCGGGAACCGTCTCGACCGTCCACTGCTGCGGCCACAACTCGGCAGTCCGCTGCGGCCGCAACCCGACCGTCCGCTGCGGCCGCAGCTCCACGGCCAGGAAGTACGCCGGAACGAACACCGCGGTCCCGAGCAGCAGCACCATCCCGGCGGTGGTCTGCCAGCCCTGCCCGTCCGAGGGCCCGATCAACGCCAGCCCGCCGATGGCCGTCGCCGTCGCCAGGGCGAGCATCAACCAGTCGCGGGTGCGACGGTGGACGAGGGCCAGCCACAGCATCGACACCCAGGCCAGGATGCCGATGGACAGCACCGGAACGGCGGTGAGCAGCACCCGCAGGAGCACCCGCCACGCTGACACACCACGCCCGCGCGGCGGCGCTGTCGGGACGGGGCCGTACATGGGCCAGCTCCTGCTCGGCGGAGGGTGATCGGCGGTTGCCGGGGTCAGCCTACCGACCCCGTCGCCGAACCCGTCCGCCCATGTCAGGAAGGGCTGATGCTCCCGTCCGTCAGCCCGTCGTACAACCCCTGGACGAGCAGTTCCCCCAGTCTGGCGGCCCGTCGTGACGCCTCTTCGAATGCGGTGACGGCACGGAACCGCTCCCCGTAGCGCCGCTGGTCGGCTAGCGGCAGCCGGGGCACCTGGAGCCGGCGCACGTCGAGCCGGGTCGCGGTCGTGGTGAAGCTGCTGGCCTGCCGGTTGTTCGCGGTGCTCCGCAGGAACCCGGCGAGGAACCACGGATCCAGCACGGCCGGGTCGGGTCGTAGCAGGTGGACGTTGCGGCCCAGCGCGGCGCCGGCCGTGGCCTCGTCGATCACGCGCGTCGTGGCATCCCGGCCGAGCACCGGGATCACCACGTCCCCGGCCCGGGTGAGCACCGGCTCCTCCGCCTCGCCCTCGGGCAGCACGCCGGAGGGGGCGCCGCCCGACACGATGTCGTGCTCGGTCAGCACCGGCGGTCCGCCGAACCCGGCGCCGGCCCCGCCGGTGCGCATCAACAGGGCGCCCTTCCGGGCCAGTTCGCCGACACTGGTGATCGGCCAGCGGGCGGGCGCGCCCTGCACACCGGCCATCGGCACCAGCTCCACGGTGCTGCGCAGGGCCTCGGCCAGACGGCCGCGAACCTCGCCCGGCCCCGTCTCGCCGGTGCCCGCCGCCCGCACCGGCAGGTGCCGGGCCGGGGTCACGTCCACGTCGTCGTCCAGCAGATCGACCAACGGCACGGTACGGCTGACGCCGGGCCGTTCCGGTGTCGCGCCGTCGCGGTCGAAGGCGCACCAGTCCTCCAGCACCGTGTCGCGCAGCTCCTGCCAGGGCAGCTTCTCCCCGCCGTCCGGCCGCTCGGCGGCGTTCACCAGCAGCAGGCTCTGGTGCGGTGCCGCGTCCACCGCGGGGCGCCGCAGCACCCACAGGTGCAGCGGGATCCCGAACGGCGGGGCCGCTCCGGCGGGCAGCGCGACCACCGCCCGCAGCGCGCCGCGCCGCAGCAGGTCCGCCCGGATCCGCCGACCCGACTTGCGGGACGCCACCGCGGGCGGCATCAGCAGCACGGCGCAGCCGTCCTCCCGCAGGTGGGCGAGGGCGTGCTGCACCCAGGCCAGCTCGGACTCGGTCCGCGGCGGCAGCCCGTACTCCCACCGGGTGTCGTAGGCGAGCTCCTCGTGCCCCCAGGTGCGCTCGTTGAACGGCGGGTGGCACAGCACGACGTCCGCGCGCAGCTCGGTGTGCGCGTCGGCACGCAGGCTGTCGCCCACCCTGATCCGCACCGGTCCTTCGGTGTGCAGGGCGAGGCGCAGCGCGGTCAGCGCGGCGACGTCCGGGTCGGCCTCCTGGCCGGCCACGGCGGCGGGACCGGCCGCGACCAGCAGGCCGCCGAACCCGCAGGCGGGGTCCAGCACCAGCTCCGCCGGGCCGGCGAGTTCGGCCATCAGCTCGGACAGCGGCGCCGGCGTCAGGGTGTACTGGCGGGGCCCGGACTCCAGGTGACGCCCCATCAGGAACTCGTACGCCTCACGGGCACCGAGCTCGTTGGCGAGCTCCATGCCGCCGCGCAGCAGCGCCAGCCGCTCGGCCAGCTCGGGTCGACTCGGCACCAGGACCGGGTGGCCCTCGCCCAGCCGGGTGCGGAGCACCTCGGCGAGCGCTTCGGGCAGCTCGCGGCCCAGCCGGCGGTCGTCCGCGTCGATCAGCTGCTGCCACCGGGCGGGGTGGTCACGCAGCAGCAGGACGGCACCGACCAGCCGGAGCGCGGCGGCCGCCCCGGCCGGGTCCGCCTCGACCTGCTGCCAGACCCGTTCCCGCAACGGCACCTGGGCGAGCTTGCCCTGGTCGCGCAGCCACTGCTCGACCTCGGTCAGGTCGAAGACCGGACTGGTGTCGGTGCCGCCGACGGGCTTGGGGAAGTCGGCATGCCTGCGCCGCCAGTTGCTGACCGCGGCGCGGCCGACCCCGGCCAACCGTGCGATCCCAGCGGCAGTGACGTCCGTCCTGTTCTCCGGCACTGATGCGGCCCCCTCCGGCAGCGCTACGACTCAACACGATCCTACAACCCACCTCACGGAAATAGTCCTTGTTGACGCGGTTCACAGGCTATGGTCTTATTGGCGCGCCGCTCACACAGCTTCCCTGCCCGAAAGGCGCACACCCTCGTCATGTCTCAGCACCTCCGCCGGACCGCCCTGGCCGCCTGCGGCACCGCCGCGCTTCTCGGTCTCACCGCCTGCTCCTCGGGAGCCGCGAACTCCTCCGCCGCCCCGGCATCCGCGGCCTCGACGTCCGCCTCCGCGGCGTCCTCCGCCGGTGCGTCCTCCGGCACGCCGATCCCCGGCCCCGCCGCGGGCACGGACGGCCTGCCCACCGGCACGAAGCTCAACGGCATGCTGCTGCCGGCCACCGCCGTCCCGCAGAAGCTCCGACTGGACCCCAGCGGCTCCAAGACCACCGGAGACGGCTTCAACCCGCCGACCTCCCCGTCCGCCGCCCCGGCCTCCCAGGTCTGCAACATGCTCAACGGCGCGGGCTGGATCAACGCGTCGGGCATCGGCTACGCGTCCTTCGCCCAGAACGACTACATGGACGACGCGCAGGACATGTTCGCCCAGGAGCTCGACGCCTTCCGCGGCAACGACGCGGCGACGGCCATGGCCAACCTGAAGCAGGCCATCACCAAGTGCCACACCTTCACGGTCACCCAGAGCGGCCAGAGCTACACCGCGACCATCACCCTCAAGCCCCTCCCCGGCGTCGGGGACGAGGCTCTCCAGGCGGTCATCACCTCGCCGAGCTTCACCGGCGGCAGCACCCTGGCGGCCGCCCGCGTCGGCAACATCGTGGCGACGACGTACGACAACGACCAGAACAACACCGGCACCGCCGGCGTGGCCCTCACCGAGACCCTGGTCAAGAACATCCCCGCCACCCACTGACTGCGCTGCACGGGCCGGGCCCCCACGAGCGACCGCCCGGCCCGTCTCCGCAAACACCGTCAGGCCCGGCGCTGCGAGGGGGAGCGCCGGGCCTGACCTGCCGTCAACCACGGAGCCGACGCCCGGCAGAGCACTTGCCGACTACTCTGCGCCATGGTCTAGTGACCTTGCGTATCCAAGTGGCTCTGGACCGAGCCCTGGACCTACTTCGCAGACCGCAGCAGTCGGTGCCATCCGGGAGAGGGACAACATGATCCGAAAGCTGGCCGCAGAATTACTGGGAACAGGACTGCTCGTCTATGTCGGCGTCGGGGTGGCAACCCTGTCGTTCGGCTTCGGCACGACTGGGAGCAGCTACGCCGCCGGCGTGGTCGCTACCGCGCTCGCGTTCGGCCTCGTCCTACTGGCCCTGGCGTACGTTCTCGGGCCCGTCTCCGGCTGTCACATCAATCCAGCCGTCACCATCGGAGCCTTGTTCGCCGGCCGAATCCGGCCGCTCGAGGCGGCCGGCTACTGGGCTGCGCAGTTCATCGGCGGGATCCTCGGGGCATTGCTCCTTTGGGGCACGTTCGCCTGCTCGCCCCTCTACAGCCGCTCGGCCACCGGCCTCGGGGCCGACGGCTGGGGTGCCGCCAGCCCCATTCACATCAACGCAGGCGGCGCCTTCCTGATCGAGACGGTGTTGACCACCCTCTTCGTCTTGATCGTCCTCGGCGCGACAAGCAAGACCGCGAATGCCACGGCCGCAGGACTGACCATCGGGCTGTCGCTCTCCGTGTGCCACCTCATCGGGATCCCGGTGACCGGAACATCGGTGAACCCCGCCCGCAGTCTCGGCCCCGCCCTCATCGTCGGCGGTACGGCCCTGACCCAGGTGTGGCTCTTCATCGTGGCCCCCCTCGTGGGCGGCACCCTGGCGGCCGGCCTTCACCTACTGCTTCTCCCGAAGTCCGCCCCTCCGCCCGTCGAGCCGGCCTCAGCGGCTGCGTGACGGCACCACCGTCCCGCGGACAGCTTGATCAACCGTGGGCACAGGCAACAACCTGGGGAGCCAGTTGAGCAGAGCCTCGCGCCGCTGAGTCAGTGCGCGACCGCGCTCTCGTGGAGGTCGCTGCGGCGGAGGGTCGTGAAGGCGATGGCCGACGCGAAGGCGGCGACCGCCGCGCAGATGGTCAGGACGTCGCTGAGCCCGTGGACGAACGCTGCGCGGGCCGCCTCCGCCACCGTTGCGCGAAGCGCGCCCGCACCCTGCGCCACCTGCTCGCCCGCCCCTGCCGCCACCTCCTGCCGCGCGCCCGGAGGGAACCCCGGGACCGCCGCCGCGAACGCGTCGCCCACGCGGTGCTGGAAGAGCGCGCCGAAGCCCGCGATGCCGATCGCGATGCCGACCTGCTGGAAGGTCTCGCCCATCCCGGCGGCCATGCCGGCCCGCGCCGGCTCGGCCACCCCGATCGAGACGGACGCGCGCGGCGGGTTGAACATGCCCATCCCCGCGCCGGTCAGCAGCATGCTCGGCAGCATCGCGGTCCAGCCGCTGTGCACGTCGATCAGCCGGATCGCCAGCAGGCCGCCGGCCATCAACGCCATCGCCGTGCCGACGAGCAGCCGAGGCGGTACGGCAACCGTCAGGCTGCCGGTCACCGCGGCGACGACGAACAGCACCAGCGTCAGCGGCAGGAACCGCAGGCCCGCCTGCCAGGGCGTCGCGCCGAGCACGTTCTGGACGTAGGACACCTCCAGGAAGATCGACGCCATGCCGGCGGCGTTGCCCAGCAGCGTGGCCGCCGAGATCCCGTTGAAGGTGCGGTTGCGGAAAAGCGAGAGGTCGAGCATCCCGGCCCCGCCGAGACGGCGCTCGACCAGGACGAACACGGCGAGCAGCAGCGCCGACGCGGCGAAGAGGCAGAGGATGAGCGGGCTGGTCCAGCCTTCCGCCTCGCCGCGCAGGAACCCGAGCACCAACGCGCCGAGGGCGACGGAGAAGAGGACCAGGCCGGCCCAGTCGACGCCGTGGGCGCTGGGCTCGCGCGACTCGCGAATGCGCAGCGCGCTCAGGACGATCGCGACCACACCGATGGGGACGTTGACGAGGAAGATCCAGCGCCAGCCGACCCCACTGGTCAGGGCTCCGCCGATGAGCGGGCCGAAGGCGATGGCCAGGCCGGAGACACCCCCGAAGACGCCGAACGCCATCGCCCGGTCCTTGCCGCGGAACTCCTGGCCGAGCAACGCCGGGCCGACGGCGAAGAGGACGGCCGCGCCGACGCCTTGGAGGCCGCGGGCGAGATTGAGGGTGAGCACGTCCGTCGACGCGCCGCAGAGCAGCGAGGCGGCGGTGAAGACGGCGAATCCGGTGATGAAGACCCGCTTGCGTCCGAGTCGGTCGGCAAGCGAGCCGCCGGTCAGCAGGAAGGCGGCAAGGGTGAGGGCGTACGCGTCGAGCACCCACTGGAGGCCGGAGAAGTCGGCGTTGAGGGCGTTGCGCAGGTCGGGCAGGGCTACGTTCACGACGGTGAGGTCGAGCATGAGCATGAAGGTCGCGATCGAGACGATCGCGAGCGTCCATGCCCGGCCGGGCGCGCGGGTTGCGGCCTCGGTTGCTGGGTCGGCGGGTACGCCGACGGTGTCGACGGATGCGGACATGGCTGTCCCCCTGAGCGTTCGGTTGGCGAAACGGAAGGCGTGCGGAAGGCGTGCGGAAAGCATGCGGAAGGCAGAAAACGGCAGGCCGGATCACGGGAAGAGAATGCGAGTCTTTGCTCGCATATCCCGCTCCCTGAGATTACGAGTCATTGCTCGCATTCGTCAACGAGCCCTACCATCGACAAGGTGACCGCCGAGACCACCCCCGCCAGCAAGCCGCCCGTGACCGAGGAGCGCCCCAAGCGGCGCCAGGCGCGCGGGGAGCGCCGGATCGCGCAGCTACTGGAGGCGGCGGGCCAGGTCTTCGCCGAGTCCGGGTACGCGGCCACCACGACGAACGCCATCGCCGCCCGCGCGGGCGTCTCCCCCGGCTCGCTGTACCAGTACTTCCCGAACAAGGACGCGATCGCCGCCGCCCTCGCCGAGTACTACGCCGACAGCCTCGACGAACTGCTCGCGCCGTTCGCCGTCGTGGATCCGACCTCCGTCACGCTGGACCAGGCGCTCGGCGCCTCCCTGGAACCGATCGTCGCGTTCCACCGCAAGAACCCGGCCTGCCTGGTCCTCTTCATCGGCGGAAACGCCCCCGGCCACGTGATGGACCTTCAGGCGCCGCTGATGGTCAGCACGCACGCACGCATCCAGGCACTGCTCACGCTCTACGCACCCGACCTACCGGAGGCCCGCCTGCAGCTCGGCGCCGCCGTCACACTCGCCGCGTACAAGGGCGTACTCCCGCTCCTGGTGGAGGCGGAGGAGGAACAGGTCCCGGCGCTGAGGGAGCAACTGAAGAGCCTGCTGCTCGGCTACTTCGACCGACTACTGACCGGCGCCCCCGACCAAGTGGACGCCCGACACGGCCGAGTTCGCCCACCCGAGCCGAAGGTTTCGACGAACTCCCCACAGTAAGAAGGGAGTTCATACCCGGCGATGCCCTGAGCCCGTGCCCACGTGAACAGCGGCTCAGCAACTGCCGGATCCCAGGCCCACCAATCGCGCGAGGCCGGGTGACATCAGGCCGCCGCTCCGCCTCGCAGGGCAGCACACCCGCTGATGTCCGTTTGAGATGCCAGTAGGGCCCGGACCGATCTCGGTCCGGGCCCTACTGCGTTTCCGAGGCCCCCGACCTGGGCCGGGACGCTGAGCCCCCTGTCGGGTTCGAACCGACGACCCCCGCTTTACAAGTTTTCTCCGGCCAAGTCTCTGACCTGCGGAAACGCTGACCAGTTGGCCTCTGGCCTGCGAGAATGCCTCTCTGGGACTCTCGCGACTTCTCCGCGTTTCTCGGCCCCATGTGTGCCAATTCCGTGCTGCGACGCGGTCCGCCAGCCTGGCGGCCTCCGCCAACTGGAGTCCTGCTGGGCCCTCGGTGGCCACACCAGTATCGCAGGCTCATGGCCCCCCTGGAGCAGCGGACAGAGTCGAAACTGGTCGCACCCTCGCAGGCGCTACCCAATCCTCATCTACTGCCTTTGGTCACGGAAAGTGACCAAAGGCAGCCTTCGGCGGTGGCCCCGCAAGCGCTGACAGCAGCGTGCGGCATCCTGGTGGGGATTGCTGGCACTGGGGGTCTCTTGTCTCGCTTCGTCGTCTTCCGTCCTTACGCCCGCTGCCTGCGGTGCCACGAACCGATTCGTGATCGTACGAAGGCTCGGGCTTTCGGCCTCTTGGGCGTTGACCAAGCACAGTGGGCCGACGACTACGCACTCCGTGTCCCAGGAGCCCGGCGCGTCCTGTACGCGTGGCATGTCGCCGATGAAGGTTGCGCGGCAGAGAGGCAGATCGAGGAGAAGTCCCCGCTTCGGGCCGAGCCCGGCCAGTTCATCTGGTACCAGGGAGCGTGGTGGGAAGTCCTGCCCTCCAGCCCGAAGATGCCCAAGAACCAGGTCGTCCTACTCAAGGAGGGTGAGCACCCCGCGGACGGGGACACCGTGATCCCCTTCGGGCCGCGCATCACGCTGCCGGTTCTCACTGCCCCGCACACCGTGGCGATCGACTATCGCGGCGAGCCGATCGGGGCCGAGACGGCGGCCATGGAGTTCGTCGAAAAGCTGCACACGGCTGATATCCATCGCCGTGGGCTTCCCAAGCTGCCGTTCTTCCTCACGGTGGCTGAGCTTGTCGGGGCTGTGCATCGCCGACTGGACACGGCGGCCGGCTGGGTTACCGCTGAGATCTTCCGCAACATCCCGACCGGAGAGTACGGGACCGTTGAGGGCGACAACTACGGCTACTCCGTCCTCGATCACCTGCATCATGCCGACTTCGAAGCTCTGATCGCATCCCTGCTCGACCGCGACTTCTACACCGTCGTACAGTCCAATGGTGGTGCGGGCGACCACGTGGCGGACGTGATCGCCACTTCTCCGACGGGAGAGAAGGTGGTGGTGCAGGCCAAGCACTTCACCGGTGGGCGTCGCAATGTCGGCGCCTCGGTCATGTACGAGATCAACGGGACGGCCAAGCCGGAGCACAACGCCGATGTCGCGGTCTGCCTGACCAACGGCGACTACACCGAGCCTGCATGGCGCTTCGGAGCCAAACACGGGATACGAATGATCGACCGGGATGCACTGTATCGGTGGACCGCGAGGCAGAAGCCGTTCGGTCAAGTCCTCACGGACGCAGAGAACCATGCAGCCGAGATGTAGGCGACTGGTGCCGAAGGTGCTCCTTTCAGCGGAAGCCCGTGCCCCATGGCCAATCCTGCGGTCCCCCGTCTGCGGTCTCCCTGATCATGCTTCCGGGAATCCCGGTACGCGCCTCACTCAGCGAGCGGCAGAGTGTCCTCCATGAGCGAGTGGCAGCGGGGCTACCCCGACGACCGGCGCACGGCCGAGCAGCGCACCAAGGCTGCGGCCGACCATATCGGTTGGGACTTCGAGTACATGGCGGGCCGGGTGATGGCCCGGCTGACCGGTGAGTACGTCGTCATCCAGGACGACGGCAGCGCGCACAGCATGCCGGATATCCGGATCGAGTATGCGGACGGCCGGGTCGGCTTCGGCGAGTGCTGGATGGACGTGGACCGACGCCACGCCGAGGTGTCCGGCGGCCTTGCCGGCGAGCGGTCTTCGATGGCTGTTCCCGGCTCCAGCCGAGTCTGGACGGTGCGCGTCAACGGCGATTTCCGCTTGAAGAAGCGTGAGGTGTGGCTGCCGCAGTTGCTCGCCGCGCTGGAGGCGGAGGGCAAAGTCTTCGAGATCGTCGCCGAGGCCGAGAACCTGGAGCGCGATCCCAGCCCGACCGTCCAGCAGGCCCGGAGGCTCGGAATCCGTGGTCTGGCGTCCCGCCCGGTGGTCGGTGATGAGCAGGGGCGGGTGGACTTCTCAGTGTGGGGCATCGGCGGTCCGGCCGACGTCCCCTGGGAGCCGTTCATGGAGTGGGTCCGGGAGACGTTGTTTGCCAACGACAAGAACACGGTCGGGATCAGGAAGAAGCTCGCGGCGGCTGGCGGTAACGAGCGCCATGCCTTCGTGGGCGTCACCTTCGACAGCCCGTGGGAGGTCAACCGCGCGCTCCGCTGGGAGGTGAAGGGGATGCCACCGCGACCGCCGGAGCTGCCGGAGGAGATCACGCACTTGTGGATCATGCCCGCAATGCTGGGTGAGCGCTGCCTGGTGTGGAGCCTGGCCGAGGGCTGGTTCGATCCGACTGGCCAGTGGGCGACCGATTGATCGACGGTGCACCGCTGGGTCCGGCAGCCTGACACACCTGGTATCGCCCTGCTTAGGCACGACTGGGTGCTGGACGAAGCAGAACCGCTATCTGCTCCGCGACGGCGGGCGGTACAGTACGGTGAGTGTCACCAGGCCCGCCTCTGTAGCTCAGTTGGCCAGAGCACCTGTCTTGTAAACAGGTGGTCGTCGGTTCGATTCCGACCAGGGGCTCAACTGAGGTCCCGACCCGCTGGGTCGGGACCTCTTCCGTTTGGCCCGGGACAGCAGGCTTGCCGTGTCGGTGCCGCGCGGGCTGGGGGCACAGCGGACTCGCCACTGGTCTGTCAGCCGCCGTCTGTACCATTCGCCGGTGCTCATTCAGAACAACGTTCTCCCAGCTCAGCGCCGTAGAAGCGGCCCCATACTCCGGCCGGACTCGGTGCGGCCCGTCCGCTATCGCGACGCGGATCTGCGGGGGAGGATCGGCACCCTGGTCGGTCATGCCAGCGACGACACGCTGCTGGCGGGGTTCCTGTGGATCGCCGAGGGTCAGGCCGCCCGCGAGGCGCTCGACAGCATGGACTTGTGGAAAGAGTGGCTCGATTCGGCGATCCAGACCTGCATGGACTGGCTCGCCGACGACCGTCAACTCTCGGAGGTCGCCCAGTGCGTCGTGGAGGAGATTGATCGCCTGCGCAGAGCTGACGTGCGGGCGTACGCCGACGCACTGACGACGGTGCGCTCCGCGCAGGCTGCCGCTCAGCGCGCCTTCGAGGAGTTGCGCGACCAGTTCGGTGCCGCCCCCACCACGGAATTCGGCGCGGGAAGCGGCCGTGACTCGCCGGCCGAGCTCGTCTTCGCCGAGTGGGACCAGGCTGTACAAGCCGGTTGGGAGGCCGAGGCCCGCTGGCGCGTGAGCGAGCAGAAGTTCCGCCGACTGAAAGTGGTCGGGCGCCGACGCCATGCCTTCGCTGCCAGCCCCGACAGCTACCCCGCCGACGCCCTCGCTCAGCTCAACGGGACCACGATCGAGCAGCTGACAGCACAGCTTCTGGCTCGCGATGGACTGGCGGTCATCCGCGCGGCTGGCGGATCGGGCGACCAAGGCGCCGACGTAATCGCCGAGACGTCCGACGGACGCCGTCTCGTCTTCCAGTGCAAGTACCGCCAACGCGGGGCTGTCGGCCCCAAGATCATCTACGAGACCAACGGCACCGCCCGCCAGATCCACCGGGCCGACGTGGCAGTGGTGATCACCAATGCCGTGTTCTCGGCTCAGGCTGCCGCCGACGCCCGTAGCCAGGGCATCCACCTGATCGACGGACATGGGCTGCGCTGCTGGGCAACGTGGGGTGACAGCATCTATGACGTATTGGCCGTCCCCGCCCCAGAGGTACCGAGCCCGAGCTGACCACGGAACCCCGGCAGAGCGGAGCGCGGGCAGCCGTTGTCCGCAGCCAGCGTCGTCCCGAGTGCGCTGACCTGGTTTCCACTCGATTCTGCGGCACGGGGACGCTTCTGCGGCCCTATCGACTCAACCAGTCCGGCGGCTGATCGGGGTCCAACACCATCTGTTGGTCCGGTGCATCTTCCAGACGGCCGCGCAGGCTGACGCCAGGCATGTCGCGGAAGTGCACCACGAGGTCGCAGTACTGCGCCGCGCTGAAGGGGGAACGTCGTCGTACGTATGGCGTGTCGAAGACGTAGCCACCCCCAGCAGGCTCAGGGTCGAGGATGACGGTCAGCTCGGGAACCCGGGTCAGGGCTACCGCTCCCGTGAGGGGCACCTTATGAATGTCCTTGAGCCGGTCCAGCTGAGCTCGCAGATCGCCTTCACCCCGGGTGTCGAGCGCCTGTAGCTCGGCCGCGTCCACCAGGCGAAGAGCGACGTGCACCAGCGCCTCCTGCTCGTCTGCCGTGACCGGTCGGAGTTTGCCGCCACCGCTGTCAGTCCCGACAAGGGCGTCCGAGCTGTCCACCCACACGCGCTGGTGCACCATGCTGTGACGCGTGAGGGCGGTGCCGTCGTAGGTGAGCGCTACGGCCTTCCAGACCTCGGCCGGCAGGAACCCCGGTTGTCCGACGAGATTCCGGGCCAAATCCCGCTTGTCGTCGATCCTGAATCCACGTTTCGCCTTCGGCTTCTCGCCGGCCTGGACGAACGCCTCCTCGTGGAAGAGATCGAGGATCTTCCAGGCGATCCCGAAGAGCAGGGGGCGGATGCGGAGAAGTGCGACACAGCCCTCGGGTGTCATTGACGCATCGTGGGCCGACACGAAGGCGTGAGCTCGGTCGGCGGCCACATCGAGTGTGCCGCGTGAGTCACCGGTGGCCGTGGCGGGCATGAGTGGCATGGCGCGAAGCAGCGTGTCCCGTTCAAGAGCGATGTCCGTCACGAAGTCTGTCCACGGCATACCCGTCACGCTAGGCGTCCTCGGCGGGGCGGGCGCGCTGGAAAGTCTCAGCGTGCGCGGTCCAGTCACTGAGTGCACCGTCGAGGTATGGGTGTACTGGTGCTGCTGGAGGTCGTTAAGGGGTTCGACCCTGACGAAACGGACCCCTCCTTCGTCCGGTCGGTCCACGCCGCCGCGAGCGACCCTGACGTGCCGGAAGACCCGTTGCCTGCAACGCTCTGCGGAATCTCCACCGATCCCTTGGTGCACTCGCACTACCGGGCCGGGTACGGGGAGCCGTGGTACCCAGCGGAGCTGGAGGACCGACGGTGCCGGGAATGCGAAAGGGCGCTGAAACGGATGTGATGCAACTGCTGGGGCTGGGTGGCTTGTCCGGCCGCCCAGGTGGGCGAGCCGAAGTGCGGTTAGAACCCAGTTGGCGGCACTTTCGGGCGACAACCCGTGTGCCTCGCACGAGCCGGAGAATCCGCACGCGACAGTTGTGCCATGGGAACCGACCCGTTGGACCGGATGGTCCGTCGCCTCAATCTCACCGACGCGCTGCAAGCGCACTTCGGGCCCTGCCGCGAGTGGCCCATCCAGATCAAGGCGGCCTACGCGCAACTCGACCAGCTGAGGAACCTGATCGGCGATGAGCGGTACGCGGAGCTGATCAACTGCGCCGAAGAAGGCATCGAGAAGTGGGCAAGGTTCAACCGCCGAGAGGTCCAGATCCAATACATCGGGCTGGCTCTGTTCAAGCAGCATGAGGACGAGAGCCCGGAGCTCAAGGTCGCTTGGGCCATCCTGTACGGCCTCCATGTACTCCTCGACCGACCCGAGTTCGAAAGGCTGGTCGCTGCTGCCTCTGCGGCACTTGCAGCAGACGCCGACGACAGACGAGATGCGGAGAACGATCTCACCCTTGCAGGCTAGGGCCGCCCAGGCCACAGAACCTCAACGGATGCGCGGGCTCTGCTGGTCCTGACGGGTCTGCGGCGGAAGCGGCTGGACCGCCGGTTGTAGGGCGGCCGGGCGCTGGGCCGGGGCCTGGTTCTGGCGCTGGTCGGCGGGCTCGATCCGGCGGGTCGGCGCAGTCCGAGCGGCGCGTGTGGGCTGTCCGCCGCGCTGCTGGAGCTGTTCGCGGTGAGCCTGGCGCTCGGCCTGGCGGCCGGCTCGGCGGCGCTCGGCGAGGGTGGGCTGGTGCCGTTCCTCGGCCTGCGGCTGCTGGGGCTGGGTGGCCTCGGCGGTGAGCTGGCGGCGCTCGGCGAGCACCGTGCTGACCTGGTCCGCGAGGTGCTGCTGGGACAGCGCGGCGTCGTCCAGACGCGGGAGGCTGGCGAGCCAGGTGGCTCCGGTCCGGGTGGCGACGGTGCGCACGATCTCGGCCTGGTCTGCCTCGGGCAGGGCCCGGTAGACGTCGGCGGCGAGCTGGCGGCGGGCCTGCTGGTCAGGGTTCACGGTGGTGACCGCCGGGGCGGCTGGCGCGGTGGCGATGCGCCGGGCGGTGACGGCGGCTTCGGCGGCCTGCCAGTAGGCGAGGTGACCGGTGCGGCCTTCCTCGATGTAGGGGCCGGCGGGCTGGGCAGCCTTGTCGTCGGTGACCTTGTACTGGTCTCGGTAGGCGGCGACGACGGCGAGCTGGTGCTGCCACTGGGCGCGCTGGGTGGGGTCCTGCGGGGCTTCGCCGAGGGTCTGGCTCCACTCCGGGCGGTTTTCCGCCGCGCGTTCGGCGAGCACCGTCAAGCGGTTGGCGATCAGCGCGGCGCTGTCGGTGAGGTACTCGTGGTGGAGTGGGTTGGCCGCGGTGGAGCGCGGTACGGCGCTGATCCAGGCCGGGAGGTCGGCCTTGCCGGAGGCGGCGCGGGTGTGGGCGAGTGCCTGCTGCTGGGCGAGTTGGAGCAGTTCGGGCAGCGCGGTGCGGCCAGTCACCTCGGAGAGGGCGGTCTCCGCGGTATTGCCGGTGTTCTCGATGGTCTTGAGGGTCCAGGCGAGGGTGCGCCACAGCTCGGTCTCGGCGCGGTCGCTCCCCTGGGCGGTGGTGGCCGGGGCGTTGGTGGCGAGGTGGCGGCCGATGCGCCAGGCGAGGACCTGGCTGAGGCTGTCGGCGCCGGTGAGCGGGCGGCTCTCGGCCACCTGCCGCAGCAGGGCGGCGGGTTCGTGGCCGGCGTTCTCGGCGCGGCGCAGGGCGGCGGTGAGGGCGGGCCAGGTGTTCTCGTTGCGGGCTCGGGTGGCGTGTTCGTCGCCGAGGACATCGGCAGCGAGGGCCTGGTGGCGCAGGGCGGCAGGGGTGTTCTGGTGGGCTTCGGGGGTGCCGTCGGTGGCCAGGGTGGTGCGGGCGGCGCGGGTCAGGGCGGTGACCGGGTCGCTGGCGTTGGTGGCCTGGGTGGCGGCGGTGGTGAGCAGGGCGGTGGTGTCGCGGCCGGTGCGTTCGGCAGCGGCCAGGGCTCCGGCGAGGTGGGGCCACTGCGGGTGGGCGGTGACCTTGTCGGTGGTGGTGCTGAGTGCGGTGGCGGCGGCGGTGGCGTAGCGGTTGAGGGTGTCGGTGGAGACGTGCGGGTGCGCGTCGGGGGCCTGGGCGGCGGCGGGTGCCACGTGCAGGGCGGCCGGTTCGGTGGTCGCGGTCTCGGGGTCGAAGCGGTGGGCGGGCAGGTTGGTGAGCTGTGCGACGAGGGTGGCGTAGCGGGTGGTGTCCGCGGTGGTGGGGGCGTTGAGGTGGGCGGGGGCGGGGCGGTCTTCGGTGATGGTGTTCAGGCGCCAGGCGAGGGCCTGGGCCGGGGAGTCGGCGGCGTGCAGGTCGCCGCGCCAGGTGGCGGCGGCCAGCAGTCGCTCGGGCTGCCAGCCGTCGGCTTCGGCGCCTCGCAGGGCGCGGGCGACGGCGGTGAAGGCTTCGTCGGCGGTGATCTGCTCGGCGAGGGCGGGGCCGAGCAGTCGGTGGACGAGCTGCTGGTAGTAGGGGGTGGTCAGGGTCTCGGTGGCGTGCTGGTGGCGGGGCGCCAGGGTGGCCAGGGAGACGGCGTCCTCCTGGGAGTTGCGGATGGTGTCGGTGGCGGAGAGCTGGGCGCCCTCGCGGTTCAGCACGCGCTCCAGCACCTCGCGGGCGGCGAAGGTGTCGGGGTCGTGCTTGGTCTGGTCGAGCTGGTCGTCGTTGTCGAACGGCAGCAGGTCGTGGGTGGCGGTGTAGATGGTGGTCTTGTGGCGGGCGCGGGTGAGCTGGACGTACAGGTCTTCGCGGCTCATGTCCTCGGTGACCAGCGGGTGGGCGGTGTCCACGGTGCCGCCCTGGGAGCGCATGACGGTGGAGGCGTACAGCAGCTGGACGTGGGCGGTGACGTACTCGGCGGGCAGGGTGAGGCGGCCTCGGTGGCCCATGTGGCGGACCTTGAGTGAGCCGTCCTGGTGGCGCTTGAGGACCTGCCAGGCGTCGCCGTTCTTGACGAAGTCGCGTCCGCGGGCGGTGGTGAGCTTGCGGTTGTTCTCGCGGGTGACGATCCAGTCGCCCTTGCCCGCGCGGTTGCCGTCGCGCAGCAGGACGCCGTCGGCCTCGACCTGTCGGGCGGCCACGCGCTCATCGCGGGCGCGGGCCGACAGGGCGGTGACGTCGGCTGCGGAGGCGGCGCTGATCAGCGTGGTCTTGCCCGCGAGCATGTCGGCCTTCCAGCCCTCGTAGGCGGCCTCGATCATGGCGGTGCGGGAGCCGCCGACGACCCGGTTGTTGGCGAGGTAGAAGTCCAGGCCGCTGCCGTCGCCCACGCGGATCTTGAGCGTGGCGTCGGCCTCGGCCTTGTTGCTGAACCGGTGGAGCTGGGTGAGCTCGACGGCGCCGGCTTCGGCGGCGATCAGGCGCAGCGCGCCGCCGGATTCGACGGAGCTGAGCTGACGGTAGTCGCCGAGCAGGCGCACGGTCGCGCCGCGGTCGGCGGCGATCCGGGTGAGGTTGTCCAGGTTGAAGGTGCCCGCCATACCGGCCTCGTCCACCAGGACGACGTCACCGGGACGCAGGGCGAATGAAGCCCGGTTGGCGGGCACGTTCTGGCCGCTCTGGAGCTGGGCGGCGTACTTGCCGCCCATGTACTCCCAGAGGAACTTGTGGAGGTTCTCGGCGGGCTGGTTGAGGTCGTTGGCGAGGACGGCGGCGGCTGCGGCGGAGGTGGCGAGCGGGACCACGCGCTGGCCGGCTTGGGCGGCGACGTGGACGTACGCGTGCATCGCGGTGGTCTTGCCGGAGCCGGCCGGGCCGAGGCCGACGGCGAGCAGGCGGTTGTCGGTGGCGAACGCCGTGACGAGAGCGCGCTGGCCCTCGTCCAGGGGGCGGCCCTGGGCCTCGAAGCCGTCGATGGCGGCGCCGACGAAACCGCTGGACAGCCCGGCGGTGGTGGGGGTGGTGGCGGCGGTGACGAGCCGGTTCTCGGCGTCGATGATGTCGCGGCTGGTGTACCGGGCGGAGGCGTGCTGGACGAACACGCTGTCGCCGTTGGAGCGGCGCAGTTCCTCGGGTTCGGTCAGCAGTGCGGGGGCGTCGACGCGGATGCTGTGGACCGGGGAGGCGGCTTCGGTGACGATCGCCTCGACCAGCGCCTGCTGCTCGGCGGCGTCGGTGGTGGGGTGCTCGGAGCGGGCCAGGCGCTCGGCGTGGGCGCGCAGGTTCCACACCGTCCACACCGCCCGCTCTTCGGCGACAGCGGTGATCACGGCAGCGGCCAGGGTCGGGATCTCGACCGGCTTCTGCTCACCGTCCTCGGCGGTAGTGAGGGCACTTCCGGCGGCGGGGACGGCCGCCATGACGCGCTCGATGATGTCCTCGCCGTGGGCGGCGGTGACGGTCTCGGTCCAGTCGGCGCGCATCTCCTGAAGGGAGCGGGCGGCCTTCTTCCCCTCGCGGGTATCGAGGTTGGCCTGGCGGGCGAGCTGGTGGGTCATGCCCCGGGAGGGGTCGTGCCCGTGGTCGCGGCGGTACTCGCGCAGCAGCTGCTCGTAGCGGGCTTCGATCTCGGTCCGGCGTGCACTGAAGTGGGTGATCGCCTCGATGGGGATGCCGACGATCTCGCGCACCGGCTGCCGCTTGGTGACGGCGTCCTCGCGGGCCTCGAAGGTGACGCCCAGGCGCGCGGACAGCTCGGTCTCGAAGCGGGAGTTGTAGAACTCGGAGGCCGCCACGGTCATGGAGTAGAGGGCGCGGGCGTCCAGCGAGCGCCACTTCCCGTCGGTGCCCTGGATCTTGTTGGAGATGGCGACGTGGGTGTGGAGGTTGGGGTCGCCGGCCCGGGAGTCGAAGTGGTCGAAGGCCACCGCGATCAGGCCCTTGGTCTCGATCTGGGCCTGTCCGGTGCTGCCGGTGCGGGTGAACGCGGCGTGCTCTTCGAGCATCGCGAACGCGGCGTCGCGGGCGGCCTCGTGGGCCTCGCGCACGGCGGCGCGGACTTCCTCGCGCTCGTCCAGCGCCCACAGCACGGCTGCGGACTTCACCGGGGCGAAGACGGCATCGAAGCCCGCGACCGCGGCCCGCTGGCGGGTGGACTCCTCGCGCTGGATCTTCTTGATCTCGGCCCGGGTGGGCTCGCGGTGGGCCTGCTTCTCGATGACGGCCAGGCGCTTCTCGACGCGCTCGGCGAAGGGGTCGAGGGCCTTGTACTCGGGGAAGGCGCGGCCCAGGGTCGCAGCCTTGATCGCGGCTGCGCGGGTGGCCTTGAGCTGCTTGTCGTTCATGTCGGCGCGCACGTTGGCGGCCAGGTGCTCGGCGATGATCCGCTCGGCCTCGGGGTGCTGTCCCAGGCCGTACAGCAGCCTCATCTGCTCCTCGGTGACGGTGGCGCCGTCGAGTCCGAGAAGGGGCGCACCCCGCCCGAGCCAGATGCCCGGCGGGTTGCCCTTCTGGGTGTAGTACTCGGCCGCCGACTGTCCCCGCTGACGCTGTACGTCGCCGCCCGCGACCTGGCGCGTCAGGTAGGTGTAGCCGGTGCCGGAGGTCAGCTTGTGGATGGTCATCAACGCGACCACCCCCAGCTTTCCCGAACCTGGATAAGGCTAGGTGCGACAGCTATTCGAGCCGCCGATTCACCTGCCCCATCAAATGCCATGCGAGCACTTTAGCCCCGCGCAGCGGACCATGCTCAGAATATCTGCAAGAGGTGTCTGGATCGCTTGTCCTGGCTGGCATATTGCCAGGTCAGAGGCACTCTCATGGCGCGCTCAGTGATTTCTGTCTCGATATTTCTCTCTACGCTTCTCGATGTTTATCAATGTCTCTCATCGCAGGTTTTCGAGGGCTTGTCACCTGGGGTTTTCGGGTTATTGTTCAGGCATGAGTGGACGAATTTCGATGTCGCGGGCCGCTGCGGTCCGGGCGGCACAGGATGCGAAGGCGCGGCGGGACGCGGAGCGTCTCCGCCGCGAGAAGAAGGTGGAGTCGGCGTTGGCCGACTTCTACGAGCAGAGGGGGCGTGCTGAGCTGCTCCGGTCGGCCGCGAGCGTTCGGGCGGCGAAGATCGTGGCGGACGCTGAGGCCGCTGCACAGGAGCCGGAACGGCAGGCACGTGCAGCTGTCGCGGCGCTTCAGGATCTCGGCGAGACTCGCGATCAGATCGCGGAGCTGACGGGCCTGGCCCTGGCGGAGGTGAGGGCGGCTCTGGCGGAGGCCGCAGCCGTCGGTTCCGGGCAGCCGGTGGCGGACTGCGGTGACTCGGTTCCGGCGGAGTCGCCGGGTGAGGTGGCTGGGTCCCGCGAGGCTGAGGCGGGCGAGCAGACTCGCGTGGTGGACGACGCGCCCGAGTCGCCGGCGCGCAGTGCCGCGGCGCCGACCGAACGGCCGCGTGAGACCGCGGGTTCGCCTGCCTCAGCTCATGTCACCTCGGAGCCGTCGGCGCCGACCACGTGAGGCTGGAATCCGGCTGGCGCTCTCAGCGGCGGCCGGCGTGTTCAGAGCTGCCAAAGCGCCGCCATCTCAACTCCGAGGTGGCGGCGCTTTCGTCGTGGTGGGACTGCGGCTACTTGCTGCGCGTGGTTGCGGGGCGGTTCCAGAAGGTGTCGAAGACCTTGGGGTCGTAGCGCTTGCCGTCCTCGGTGTCGATCGGGGGCGGTACCGGCCGGTCGGGGTCGGCGGCATCCTCAGCGCGGCCAAGGCGGTGGGTGATGGCGCTGACGGTGACCTTGTAGTAGGCGGCCAGCTCGGTGACGGAGCGCAGGGGGCCGGCGAGCCACACGCGGTGTTCCACGGTGCCGTTGGGGTCGTAGCCGCACTCGCGGAGCCTGGCGTTCTGCTCAGCGGTGGGCTTGCCGGTGGCGGGGAGGTAGCCGAGGTCAACGAGGACCGCTCGCTGGTCGTCGTTGAGCGGTCCGCTCTTGGGCAGGTAGCCGAGTTCCCAGAGCGCGGGCAGGAGCGCCTCCGCGGGCCACACCCTGGCCCGGCCGACCTTGCCGCTGCTGAGCTCGGCGATCTCGGGGCGGCGGACCAGTGACTTGACGGCTTCCTTGCCCTTGCCGGTCAGCTTCTCGATGGCGGCGGTGGTGAGCACCTCGACCACCGGCACGGCGGCAGGAGCTTCGACCGGAGCGGACGGCTCGACGGTGCCGCGCGGGCCGGAGCGCCCGGCTCGTTCGCTCAGCCACACCTTCACGTCGCCCCACCGGCGGGTGCCGAGGGAGTCGGCGGCGGGAAAGGGCCTGCGGCTGTTCTTGTAGAGCGAGGGGTACGCGCTGAGACTGTTGCGCTTGATGCCGGTGCGGTTCGAGATCTCGGCCATGGTGACCCGGTCGTCGTCGTCGCCCGGCAGTTCCGAGACGTCGATACGGGCGGCCTGGTTGTCCTTCATCCACGTGGCGCAGGCGTCGCGCGGGAACCTCTGCTCGCCGTTCGCCCCGGGGGTGCCGGCGTCCGGCCAGTCCGGGAGCTTGGTGAGGCGACGGACGGTGGCCTCGGACAGCCCGGTGACGCTGACGATGTCGGCAACGCTGAGGATGTCGGTCGGAGCGGCGGCCAGGCGCTCCGCGAGCGTCGGGGCCGGAGCGGGGGGCATCGGTGGTCTCCTTCGGGTGAGGCCGGAGGGAGTGGCTGCCTCCCCATTCCGACATGGACTAATCTACCTGCGCGAGATGGCCGTCTTTCGGGACCGGTTCTTTCGTGGGAGGGGGCCGGCGGCTTGCCCAGCCGATCCATCGAGGTCGGCACGGTTTCGACCGTGCTGCCGGTCCCCGACTTCCATATGGTCAGGCCGCGAGCGTGACCGTGCCCAGGTGGTTGGGGGCGATCTGGTGGTGCAGCCGATCCCACCAGGAACCGAACGCCGGGCGTTCCTTGGGCTGGACTCCGGCCGGAGCGAGGGCGAGGGCCATCTCGATCGCGGGGTATCCGCCGGTGCGGGGGATGATCTCGGCCCGGGTGACACCGTGCTCGTCGGTGGCAGCGCGCCCGTGCGCCAGCGTGTTGAGGATGAACCGGGCGTCGTCGTGGTGGCCGGTGAACTCGGTGCGCACGCTGCGCCAGGCCGCGCCCTTGGCTGTGGGGTCGTTGCGGCGGGGGTGGATGATCCTGCGGACCTCGTAGACGCTCCACCGCTGGCGTCGAAGGTGCTGCTCGAACTCGGCGAGGACCTCGGTCAGCCCGTGGGTTCGGGCGAGGTCCTGGGCAGAGACGGTGCCGTACAGCTTGGAGCGCGGGTTGAGCGCGAGAGCGGTGAACTCCAGCGCCAGGGCCTGGGCGCCGACGGCGGGCTCGGCCCGCCAGCGCTCGATGAGGTCCGCGCGTCCGCGGCGGCCGGCGGAGAACGGGCAGTATCCGCACGCGCTTCTCGACCACCGCTCGCCGAACTGGTCGAGCAGGTACTGGTCGCACCGGTGGCGGTCCCAGCCCCAGTCGTCAATCAGCGGGTACTCGGGCAGGCGGCCGGTCGCGGTGAAGCCCTCGTCGCGTTCGGCCCGTCTCACCTCCTCTGCGGCGAAGCCGAGGACGTGCCGGAACGGCTGGCCGCTGAACTCGTCGGCCAGCCACCCGTCGAGCACCTCGCCTTTCGCTCGCCAGCTGCACAGCCTGCGCTTGGCCGCGATCTGCGGCACGGTGCCGCTGGCGCGCAGTTCGTCGGAGAGCCGCCACGGTCCCCGCATGATCAGCTTCTTGGGGTCGCGGGAGTCGTCCAGCACGGTGTGACCGCCCTGCTGGCTGGTGCGGCCGACTTGGACGAAGCGCGTGCCGGTGCGGCGCAGCAGGGGGAGCAGGTGGTCCTCGTTGAGTCGCCGGGTGACGTCCGGTTCGTCGCCGGTCATCGCGGTGAGGACGGTCAGCCGGGACAGCGGGAAGTTCCGGCTGGCCGGCTCGGTGAGCCAGCGGGTCAGTATGGACGCGCTGTCCAGGCCCATGCCGTAGCTCATCACGATGGGAAGCTCGGCGTCCGGGCGTACGGGGTTGCTGTGGATCATGCTGCGCAGCCCTCCGTACGGTGCGGCCCTGTACGGGCTCCGGGTCCGCATGGCCGCAGGGCCCGTACGGGGTCGTCGTCCGTACGCTCGGCGGCTTCGATGATCTGTGCCATCGAGAGGTCGCGGCGGAAGGGCTGTCCGATCTCGTCCTCGACCAGGGCGTAGTCGAGTGCGGTGTCCAGTGCCATCCGTGCGGCGGTGATGAGGTGGGCGCGTCCGGCGAACGGGCACAGGCGGCAGCTCAGGCGGGGTAGGTGCTGGTAGGCGGGGTGTGGGGGGATGCCGCTGGCCCGTACGGTCTTCCACACGTCGTCGGTGCTGAGTTGGTGGATGGGCAGCCAGGTGGTGATCTGGCGTCGGCCGGAGCTGGCCCCGCGGTCCACGGCGACGGCGGGGCGCCGCCGCCGAACGGGGCTCTCGGCGGCGCGCAGGCCGAGTGCGGTGACGATGTGCGCGGGCCGGCCAGGGATGGCGAGTCGGTTGGTCAGCTCGGTGTAGAACTTCCTGGCCACGTCGCGCTTCAGGTACGAGCGGCAGAACGGGGTACTCGGACCGGGCCAACGGCCGCGGGTCCGAACCAGGTCGAGCAGGCCGCCGCGTTCACGGCGGCGGACCTCGAAGGGCAGTCCGTAGGCGGCGGCCTGCTCGGCGGCGAGGGCCGGGACGCCGTCCCACTCGGCGTCGCCGAGGTCCAGGTGCAGCACGACGGTGCGCTCCAGCATCTCCTCGGTGGCTGTGGCGGCCCAGAGGTGGAGGCTCGCGGCGCTGTCCTTGCCGCCGCTGTTGTTCCACACGTAGGCGTCGGCGTTACGCAGCTGCGGCGGTATGTGGAGGGTGGTGCTCACGTGCGGGTTCCTCGTACGGGTTGGGTGCGGGCTGGGCGTTGGGCGGTACGGGCTGGTCGTCGTCGGGGTCGCGGGGTGTGTGGATCGCGGTGAGGTTGGGCTGGGTGCCCGCACGGTCGGCGGGCGGTTCGGCTGCGGCGGGGTCGGGACGGCGGCAGAGCGTGCGGGCCTCGGATACGCGCTTCTCGCACCACGACCGGCTGTAGCCGGTCGTACGTTGCAGCTCGGGGTAGTCGGGGGCCCAGGCGGGGTCTGCGCGCATCTCGGCGAGCAGCTCGGTCAAGACGCGCGCCCGGCTGGGCCGGTCCTGCGGGGACGGGAGCTCAGCCGGCTCAGCCGGCTCGTCCTGCTCGTCCTCCTCGTCCTCGGGTTCGGCTCCCTGGTCGGCAGGATCGGCGTCGGGCCCCGCGCCGCCTTCGGCGTCAGGTTCGCTCTCGGGCTCGGGCTCGACTGGTTCGGTATCGTCGTCCGACTCGGTGACGAGGGCTTCGACTTCCGCGGTGCCGAGTTGTGGGTATTCGTGCTCAGGGTCCGCGCCGGGAGGCTCGGGCACCGCGTTGGACGGGGAGGCTGGGCGGCTCTCGATGATGCCGGCTGCCGCGCCGAAGGCGAGGCTGGGCCAGGCGGCCATGACATATCCCCAGGGTGTGGATTGTGCGACGGCGAGGTTGGCAGCGAGGCTCATGACGATGCCGAGGGCCAGGACGCAACGCGGCCAGAGGTCGGGCTGGCGGTATCGCCTACGTCGACGGATCTCGGAGACGGAGCCGAGGGCCATCAGCTCGACGCTGACCGCGATGGCGAAGGCGACCCAGCCGGTCTGGCCGGCCCGGGTGGAGGTCTGCACAACGTGGGTGAAGCTCACTGCGAAGGCGGCTATGCCGAGGACGCCGACCACAAGGTTGGCCGTGACGGCGTCAGCGTCGCGGGGCTGGCGGGAGCGTGGTGGCGGTGTCGCCGTCGCGGTCCCGCGCGGGGGTGATGTGCTGAGGTTGGTCGCGGACGGGGTCACGTGATCTCTCGGGTTCGTGGGAGGTGCGGCCCGGTTGCCCTCCGGGCCGTACCTGATCGTGAGTCGGGGTGGTGCCCAGTCAGTGGGCGGTGCGCAGGTGGCGGCGGCGCTCCTCGTCCACATGGCCCTTGCCAGAGCTCTTGATCGACCACCCGCCGCAGGTGCACACGGCCTCGGAGTACGCGCGGCCGGAACACCCCTCAGCGAGGGGCCTGCCGCTGCTGGTGTGCTTGTGCTCGGGCGGGCACGGGGTGCCGTCGCCGTGGTGGTCGGTGCGGGGCGCGATGAACCGGGGTGCATGGGTGGCCTTCGGCCGCCGAGCGCGGAGGGGCCCCGGCATACCGCTGTTGCCAGTGCGACTGATCGCTTCCTGCTCGGTGTCCCACTCCGCTTCGGTCTGGGCGTCGCCGACCACCAGGGGCTCGGCGTGGTCGAACCAGGTCTCCCAGTCGCCCGTGACGATGCGCTCGGCCTCGGCCTGTGCCGCCTCGCGGGTGGGGGCCAGAACGGGCACCAAGTGCACGGTGATGACGTCGATGGGAACGAGGTACTTCGGCATGCTGCTGTCTCCTGCGGCGCTCGGGGTTGGGGGCCTGGTGTCTGACTGGGCCTCGGCACGGTCCGGAGGGTGTCCGGGCCGCACCGGGGCGGGTCAGTGCTCGGCGCCGCCGGCCAGGTGCTCCCAGTGGCTGCCGTTCCAGAACTGGGTCGCGGCGCCCGGGGTGAGCGGTAGTCCGAGGACTTCGCGCACACGCCGGCGGTCGTCCAGGTTGGTGGGCATCGTGATGGTGCCGCTGATGGTGGTGGCGCCGTCCGGGGCGACTTCACGCAGCAGGGTGCGGCCGTGGAGCGCCTGTGCGCGCAGCGAACGGCTGATGTTGAACTCCTCGATCAGCAGGTCCAGCAGCAGGGAGAGGCTGACCGGCTGACGGTCCAGACGGCAGGCGTCGGCGAACTGGGCGAAGTCGGCTGGCGGAAAGTCCCCGTGGGGCACGAACTCGGTGGCGTCTCCGTCGCCGTAGTTCTCGGCGGCGCCGATCGTGCGGCCTTCGAGGCTGAGGGTGGCCTGGAACGGGGTTCCCCGGCGAAGCTTCAGTTCCCGGCAGCTGGTGACCTCGTAGCGGGGCTGGTCGGGGGTCTGGAGCCCGGTGTGGGGCAGGGTGTGCACGGGTGGATCTCCTGGTGGTGCGTGAAGGGGTGCGGGTGGGCAGCGGCGGAGCGGCGCGCGGGTCTGGGCCGTGGTGCGGGGTCGATCCCCGCGGCTCGGCGCTCCCGGGCGGCGGGCCGCCCGCCTGGGGGCCGGTAGGGCCGGCGGCCGGTGCGGCGGCTCACTGCTGCGGTGGGAGAGCGGCGGGCGGGGTGTGGCCGTGGTGCGGGGTCGATCCCCGCAGCTCGGCGCTCCCGACCGGCGGGCCGCCCAGCTTCGCACTGGGCGGCCGGTGGTTCGGCTCGCTGGGCTGGTCAGAACGGCTGCGGCGTGAGTTCGGTGATGACCTTCTCGATGCCGATGGTGGTCTTCTGGAGCTGGTCGCGGGCCTCGGCCGCGCGGTCGTCGCACAACGCGAAGTAGCGGACTTCGTCATACGGTTCGACGGGGAAGCCCTCGCGGCAGGGGTCGTAACTGGGCAGGGCCGCGCTGAGCTTGTCCTCCCAGTTCTCTTCGAAGGTTGTGACCTCGGCGACGAGATCGCGCAGGCGGTCAGCGATGGTGTTCATGGTGGGGGTCTCCCGGGATCGCGGTGGGGTGGGCGGCTGGTCGGTGCCGGGGCCGCTGCCCGGCCACGGGGCCGGGCAGCGGGGCGGTCACAGGGAGGCGGCCAGCTCCATCGCGCGGATGCCGAGCGATTCCAGTTCGGCGGCTTCGTCAGCGTCGGGGAGGGTCTGGGCAACGGAGGTGACGGCGTGCATGACGCCTCCGGCAGACAGGTCCGCGCCCTGGATGAAGTGGGCGAAGATGTCGCGACGGCGGTCCTCGGTGAACTTCAGCTTCTGGCTCACGTTGGTGATCGTGGCTTCGGGGTCGGTGATCCGGGTGGTCGACTTCTCCTCGATAGACCGCAGGTGCCGGGTGATGTAGTTGCGGTCAAGGAAGCATCGGACCGCGTCGGCGGTCTGGGAGGTGACGAGCTCAAGCGTGCGGGTCTGGGTCTGGTCGCTCCACTGGATTACCCCGTCGTCCTGGCGCCCGCCGACGTGGACCGACTTCATGGCGTCCCGGGTGATCGTCATACCGTTGTTGCAGACCTGGACGACCAGTCGGGGCACGATGCGGAACGCACCGCAGCCGGTCTCACTGTTGCTGATCTCGAATCCGGCGAAGACGGTCGGGTTGTCCGCGCCGGTCGCGCCGTTGAACGGGCTGCGGTAGTTGCGCAGCAACTCGGGTGCGTAGGCACGGATTTCGTCGGCGACTACCCGGACGTACATCTTGCGGTCGGTCAGGTCGCAGCTGTCGATCCGGACGGCCACCCCGGCACTGGTGATGCCTTCGAGCGCGGCGGTGAGCACGTCGAGGTTGTCGATGATCCGGTATCCGTTGCTGAGGAAGGCTCGGGCGACGTTGCCGTCCTCGCCGTTGCCGGGGCGCAGGGTGCGGACCATGAACGACTTGTCGGTGCGCCGGGCAAGCCAGCCGTTGACGTTGCTGTCCCAGAGCTCGGGGGCCTCAATGCGGGTCTTGCGCAGGTAGCCGGTCGGGATGCCGAGCTTCTCGGCCAGCCCGGCCTCGGCAACGCCGGTCGGCCGGAAGGCGCCCGGCGTGCTGGTGACCCCGTCGGGGGTCAGCTCGTGCTCGGTGTCGTCGATCACCAGGCGGCCACCCTCGGCGCGAATGCCGGAAGCCGGGGCGACCACGTCGAGCTTGCGCTTCTGCTCGTCCCGCAGGACGTCGGCGATCTCGCGCAGGCCAGCATGTCGGGTCGGGGTCGTCAGGGAGATGGTCAAGGTGATTCCCTTCGCAGTGTCTTCCGTGGGTGCTGGCCGGGGTTGCCCTCCCCGACCAACAAGACCAATGATATATCAATAAGGGTTTTACGTCAACTCTCTGGAGATGGGTCACCCCAGAGAACAACGGTCAGCCCTTCATCGCCGCAAGCTCGGACATCTCGCGGAAGTGGGACACGGTGACCAGGTCCGCCCAGCGGTGGGCGCTGGCGGCGGACGCTGCGGCGCGTGCCGACCAGTGGGCCCCGGCGGTCACCCCGGGGCGAATCGGGAGGTCCGGGCTGATCACGTAGTGGCTTCCGGACAGGTAGATGTCATGCCATATCGAGCCCATGGTGTGGAGCGCAGCGACGAACGACCAGCGAAGCTGGGCCTGCATGGTGAGCGTGCGGTCCGCGAGCCCTGCACTGACCTCGGCGTGACCTGCGGCCAGGAAGGCGTCAAGCGCGACCAGCGCGCGGCACGCGCAGCCCCAGTCACCCACAGCCAGGGACTGGACGGCAGGGAGGGCGGCCAGCTCCCTGGGAGCGACCTCGCGGACCGCTTCGGCAGCGCGGTCGAACCGCGTGCCGACGTCCGCCAGGACGGACAGGACCCGTCGAGAGCGGGCGGGCTGGTCGCAGGTGAGGACATGCTGAACGTCGATGATCTTCAAGTGAATTCCTTGCGGTTGCGAGATGGCGGGCGGGACCGGCCCGGCGGGGCCGCCGGGCCGGTCGGCGAGTCAGCGGGGCAGGCCGGCGGTCCGCAGCAGGCCCGCGAAGCTGCGGGCGACGGCAGCAGGGGCGTCACGGTCGCGCGTCCACGTCGGCGCACCCTGGCAGCGGCTCTGAGCAGCGGGTTCGGCGTAGATCGGCCCGTGATACAGGGCGTAGTCCTCGCCGGGGGCGGGGATGCGCAGCTCCCAGGTGCCGAGCTCGCTGCACATGATCTGGACCGCCCACGTCCGGGCTTCGTGGACGATCACGATCAGCCGGGGCGCGCGGGGGATGCCGAGATCGGTGAGCCGGTGGTCGAGATCGAGTGCGACGGCCAGGCGGTCGGCGTAGGGGAGTTCGGCGACCGCCTCGGGAGTGAGCCAGCACCAAGCGCATCCGGGCCCGTCGCCGTGGCCGCACTCGGCCCGCTTGTCGTCGTTGATCTCCTGGAGGCGGGCCATGTCGAGAGTCGGCGTAGTCATTGAGCGCCTTCCATTCGGGTTCTTCGCGGGTGGCGGCCGGGGTTGCCCTCCCCGACCAACAAGACCAATGATATATCAATAAGGGTTTTAAGTCAATCAATGGCCACCCTGCACCCGTCGTAACCGAGCGCGACTCTCGCGGCAACATCCTCGGGACGCACGGAAGTTGCGGGGAACTGGGCGGCCTGGGCTTCGCGCGAGACCCCCCAGTGCGCCATGAGTTCCAGCCACTCGGGGCGAGCGGCGCCACACGAGATCAGCTCGACGATCTCGGCCAGCCGAGCGTCAATCTCCAATGCAACCGGACAGCGATCCTCCCGTCGCACATTTCCAACGAAATCGACACCGGACGCGAAGACGATGCAGCCGCATCCCAGCCAGTTCCATCCGCGAGGGAGCATGGGGACCTCCAGTGGTATTCGTGGGCCAGGCCGCGGGTTGCCCTCCCGCCGACCTGATGACATCAGTCTATATCAAAGGGGGTTTATAGGCAAGTCTATAGGCAGCACTCCCCCACTCGGGAAAGCCGACTGACTGACCGTCAGTTCTCGGGGCCTACCTCCCCCGTCCCCCTCATAGTCGCCCGGGGTCCGGGGCAAAGAGGCCGCCCGGGTCAAGGGCCGGCCGAAGGCCGGTGGCGCAGCCACGCGCAGCGCCCTTGAGGCGGGCGGCCGGCCCCGGAGAATGAGGGCGCGAGGGGGCCGGGGGAACCGCGCAGCGGGGCGCCCGAAAAAGAGACAGCCGCGCCGAAGGCGCGCCCGCTCCCCCCCGCCGCCCCCGGCGGCGGCACCACCACCACCGCCACCGGGAACACCACCCGTCAGAGCGCTTCGGCCTCGGCGAGTCGCTCGTAGGCGGCTTCCTCGCGGTAGCGGCAGTAAGCCGAGTGGGTTAGCGCCTCCCGGTCGCCGGGAACCTTGAGGCCGTCGGCGAGGTGGAGCAGCGAGGTGATCACGTCGCGGATGATCACCGCCGCGCCCTCCGGCTCGGCGGGCTCCGCCTGGCAGCTGCCCGGCGCGAAGGAGAGGAAGGCGTGGACCGCCACCAGGGCAGCGTCGGCGCACTCGTCGACGGTGCGCGCGGGAACAAGGGTTGTCACGTGGATCTCCGTGATCGCTCGACTGGCTTCGGAAGTTGGGGAGCGTGAGCTACTCGGCCAGAGCGGGGATACTGGCGGCGGACGTGGGGGTGAAGTGGAGATCACGCTCCACGATGATCGGGATCGCCACCTCGCCCGGACGTACCGACGGCGTTAGACAGAGCTCCTCCAGCTCGACCAGATGGATGTAACCCCATTCACCAGTGGGATAGTTGACCCGCGCCCACCCGAACGCGAGCCCGGTGGACGGGTCCACCTCGGCGATGTACCAGTCCGAGCCGCCGGTGAAGTAGTGGATGTGGCAGATCTTGTCCTCGAACGGCTGGCCGTCGGTCGCGTACAGCTCGGGGATCTTGGCGAGTTCGGCGAACGGCGGATAGAACTCGTGGCCTCGGACGTGGCGGTTCTGCTCGGGCATCGCGCCCCACGACCAGGTGCCGGGTTCGATATTCGTGCTGTTCAGGTCGGTCACGTGCTGCCTCTCGACGCGGTATTCGTGGGCCAGGCGGCGGGTTGCCCTCCCGCCGACCCGATGACATCAGTCTATATCAAAGGGGGTTTATAGGCAAGTCTATAGGCAGCACTCCCCCACTCGGGAAGGCTGACTGACTGACCGTCAGTTCTCGGGGCCTACCTCCCCCGTCCCCCTCATAGTCGCCCGGGGTCCGGGGCAAAGAGGCCGCCCGGGTCAAGGGCCGGCCGAAGGCCGGTGGCGCAGCCACGCGCAGCGCCCTTGAGGCGGGCGGCCGGCCCCGGAGAATGAGGGCGCGAGGGGGCCGGGGGAACCGCGCAGCGGGGCGCCCGAAAAAGAGACAGCCGCGCCGAAGGCGCGCCCGCTCCCCCCGCCGCCCCCGGCGGCGGCACCACCACCGGGCCCTCGCTCCGGTGATGGCGGCCGGGTGACGTCAGGCTGCGGCCGGAGCCGCCTCCTCTTCTGCGGGTATCTCCACGGTGAGCGACGGATGGGTGACGGCGATTCGCCGCAGGCGGCTGCGGGCGTCGGCGCGGGCGGTCCGGCTGGGCGAGTCGCGGGCGGCCTGGCCGAGGTACTCGGTGAAGGCGGCGAGCGCTGCCGTGGTGCGCAGGGTGATCCGGCGGGGCTGGAAGACGGCTGCCGGGTCGCCGAGACGGCGGGCGGCCGACCATGCCCGGTAGACCTCTTGGTCGCCGGGGGTGAGTGGCTGGTGCCCGGCGAGTCGCCCGCTGAGCCAGTCAGCCAGGTAACCGCCGACCTCAACGCTCGCGGTGGGGCTGGCCTCGGGCGCATGCAGCCGGGCCCATCGGTCGAGTTGGGTTTCCAGCGCGGACAGCCGTCTGACGGCGGGGCGCAGGTGGTCGGCTTCGCGGGTGATCATCGAGAGTCGGTCGGGGGCGACGGATCGCAGGTAGCGGGCGTGCTGGGTGTGACGCTGGGGGTCGGCCCGGTGGTTGGTGATGATCGTTTGTCCGACGTCGCGAGCGCGGAAGCGGACCGCCTCGGTGGCGAGTTCGTAGGTGTTTCGGTGGAGCTGATTCCAGGGGTCGCGGTGTCCGGTCGTGCCGGGGGGCGGGATGGTGATGCCGTCGTAGATCCACGAGTTGTGGACGGCGAGGCGATCGGTGTAGGCGCTGGGGCTCTCGGTCAGGTCGTAGCGGCCGGAGGTGAGGCGCAGTCGGGTGTAGGCGTCGGGGTCGTCGCGCTCGCCGGGGGCGGCCTCGGGGTGCAGGGTGATGGTGCCGGTCACGTGCGGAGCGCGGACGGTGTAGTAGGTGTGGCCGGTCTGCCCGTACTCGACTTCGTAGCGCAGGAGCAGGCGGGAGGCGGTGTGAGTGGTGATCAAGGGTTCTCCGGGTGGCCGGCTGGGCTCGGGTGGCCCGGCCGGCTCGGGGTCGCGGTCAGCGGCGGGCGGCGGGCGCGATTGGCAGGACGGGCGGGATGCCGTGCTGCTCGGCAACCTTGTTGATCAGCGTCGGCAGGCGCAGCACGACGGTCTGGAGCCACAGCAGTCCGCCGACGACCGCGAGCAGGAGATAGACGGTCAGCAGCTGGTCTCGGACAGCGCACGTCGCCCCGATGGCCGTGAGGGCGAGGACGGCGGCGAACAGTGCGCGCTGGATCGTGTTGATGGTGGCGGTGAGACCGGCCTTGGGGGGCGTCGGCGCGTCGCTCACGGTTGGACCTTTCATTGATGGGGGTTCGGCGGGAGCCGGGCGGGGTGCGGTCGCACCCCGCCCGGGTGGATCATCCTGCCGTGGCCGGGATCGACCAGGCGTTCACGGCGGGCGGGGTGGTCGGCATGGGCGGCCACTGCTGCGCGGGTGCTGCGGCCTGGGCGGGCGGCGACCACGGCTGAGCGGGCGCCTCGGTTGGCTGGGTGGCGGCGCGGCCAACGGGCTTGGCGATCGTGGCCGAAGCGAACCGGAGGGTGGGGCCGACCTCGTCGATCAGCAGCTCGGTGTAGACGCGGCGGGGTCCGTCGGTCGGCTGGTGGACGCGCTGCTTGAGTGCGCCGGAGGCGATCACCCGCGTGCCCTTGGAGAGGGAAGCTGCGATGTGCTCGGCGTACTGTCGCCACGCGACGCACGGCATGTAGAGGGTGTCACCGTCGCGCCAGCGCCGGTTCGCGGCGTCGTAGGTCTTCTCGTTCGCGATGACGGTGAAGTTGACCACCGGCGCGCCGCTGTCCGTGTACTTGAGCACGGGGTCGTCCGCGAGGTTGCCCGTGATGGTGATCTTGGTCTCGCCTGCCATGTTGCTTCTCCTCTTAGCGCTCGATGTGGGCGCCGCCGCGCGGGCCCAGGGCGATCCGGACATCAGGACCGCCGTCGAACGGCCCACCCGCACCGGCCATCTCTTCCGCATCGGCGAGCATGCACTCGTCGGTGATCGCGTAGAGGTCGGCCCAGGACTGCTCATTGCAGCCGCTGTAGGGGTCACGCGCCCGGGTCCGCAGCCGATCTGCCGCCTGGCGGATCGACGTGACGGCCTCGGGGCCGGTGCTGCTGGAGAAGGGAGTGGTGAAGTACGCGATGTAGCGGGGGTTCGCCATGTCCGCCTCCGGTGTGCCGTGGTCTCCGTTCGCCGGTCGGGGGTGCCATCCCCTCCCAACAAGAACAATACTATAGCATCTGGGGTTTATAGGCAAGTCTGTAGGCAGCACTCCCTCACTCGGGAAGGCTGACTGACTGACCGTCAGTTCTCGGGGCCTACCTCCCCCGTCCCCCTCATAGTCGCCCGGGGTCCGGGGCAAAGAGGCCGCCCGGGTCAAGGGCCGGCCGAAGGCCGGTGGCGCAGCCACGCGCAGCGCCCTTGAGGCGGGCGGCCGGCCCCGGAGAATGAGGGCGCGAGGGGGCCGGGGGAACCGCGCAGCGGGGCGCCCGAAAAAGAGACAGCCGCGCCGAAGGCGCGCCCGCTTCCCCGCCGCCCCCGGCGGCGGCACCACCACCCAAACCCCAATGTAAGATCCAGAGTTGGGCGCACAGTGCGAACGGGCCCCAGCGCAGTCCGAAGAGGGAAACCTCTTCCTGCGCTGGGACTCGTTCGCACTGGCAGTCCTTGGTGAGACCACTTCTACGGGTGGTCGGGCTGAGGCTGCCTGCCGTCGGTTCGATCGCCAGATAGGCCATCGAACGTCGTGGACTGGAATGCCGTAACCCTGTTCCTGCTGGCCACCTTCGGCACCATCAGCTTGGTGACCACGCAGCTGATCACGTTGGCTAAGCAACTACCCGAGCTGGTGGACGCGCTCCGGAAGCTCCGCGAGTCCTTCAGAGGCGGCGGCAGTGGTGGCACTGCGTGATGTTGCACGGTGGGGCCTGCCGTCCCCTACCCTGGAGGTCCGCTGCTCCTCCGTTCGCGGGGGTGCCGTGGTCTCTGGCCGGTGGATACGTGCCAACGCCCCTTGGGGTACCCGCTCGCGGGTGTGTCCACCGGCCTTCTGCGTGTCTGCGGTCAGGGGCGGATGGTCGGCCGGCTGATCGGCTGGACCGACCGCGGGGGCTGGATCAGCGGTGCTGGCGTCTGCACCGTGGGCCTGACGGCCGAATTCGTCGGCTGGGCAGGCTGCTGCTCGGTGAGGTCGGCCAGCATGGCGCGCAGCGGTCCGGCGTTGCCGTTGAACGAGGCGATCGACGCGAGGGTGTTGCGGTCGGGGTCGAGCCGGGTCCAGTCGATCGGGTGACCGGCGTCGGCCGCGAGCTGGCCGAGGAACGCGCGCTGAGTGCGGCCGTTGCCTTCGCGGAACGGATGCAGGGCGTTGACGTCGCCGTAGAGGTCGGCGAGGCCGGTGAGGAAGGTGTCGCGGTCAAGGCCGCGGAGGTGGTTCTGGCGCCGGGCGAGGCGGCCGAAGGTGTCGGCGGCGAAGTCCGGGATCATCCGGACGAGGCAGAACCGCGTGTTGTCCTTGGCGATTTCGATGGACCGGGTCTGTCCGGCCCACGGGTAGATGCTGCCGAAGATCTCGCGGTGGAACGCCTGGAGGTGGGCGAGGTCGTAGCTGCCGGGGATCGGCTTCTCGGCGAGCCGGGTGAGCCTGGCTGCGGTGATGTCGGCTTCGGCGGCGGCCAGGGCCTGGGGGTCGGCGATCCCGAGCCGGTTGCGCAGGACTCCGCTCGCCGGGTCAGCGTAGGGGTCGGCCATGGTCAGTCGGCCGGCTGCTGGTCGTCCGGAACCCGGTGGCGGGCCTCGGCGCGAGCCACGAGTTCGTCGGCGGAGATCCGGCCGGCGACGTAGGCCGCGGCGTCATCGTCGTAGGACGCGGTGGTGCTGAGGCCCTCGGCTCGCACGGAGGCGGCTGCGGAGGTGGCCGCTCGGCGGCGGTCCTCGGGGGCGGTCGGGTCGTGCATCGTCGGTGCTCCTCGGTTCGCGCCTGGCGGCGCGGTCGTTCACATCAGCTTACGTGGCGCGCGGTGGCGAGCGCCCTGTGCTCGGGGCCGGCGGTGCGCACGGCCAGGCGGGCGCGGCAGGTGGTCGGCCCGCTCGGCGGTCGCGGGCGCGGGGGAGGGGGCTCGATGCCCCCTCCCCCGCGGTGCCGCGCGCCGCCCGGGCGGGCGGCAGGATCAGGCAGCGAGCAGCTGGTGCCGGTCCACCGGATCGGCCAGCGGCGTGACGCTGGCCAACGTACTACGGGCGCCAATGAGCGCAGCCTGTGCGGCGGCCCGGCCACGTTCACGGCTCAGCTTCTCCTGAAGCGCCGCCGCCTCGCGCTCCAGCTCCCGGATGGCCTCTTGGTGGTGGCGGTGTCGCGCGGGGGCATGCTCCTGATCGTGGGCCCGGCGGAGTTCGGCTGACCAAGGCCGGGACAGCATGTGCCGGGTAATCGTGTAGACGATGGCGGCGGTCCTGCGCCGCGTGCCCTCGGGCGCCTCGGGTGCATAGGTGCCGCCGTTATCACGCCGGACCCCCAGCCACCAGTGGCTGGTGGGCTTCATCGCTTCGGCGTGGAAGTTGGCCCGGTCGGCGAGTTGGACGCCGAAGACGGTCGGCGCATCCTCGAATTGGTGGCTGAACGGACTCCGTTCGGGCTTGCCGTACGTGATCTCCATGGCGTCCTCGTCGCAGCAGTCATGGTGGTAGTGGCCTGACTGCCACCCCACCGTGATGGTGCCCTTCAGCTCGGCGAGCCGGTACAGGGCGGCTCCCTGCTCCCAGTCCAGCGTGATCGTGGCGTGCATGCGGTAGCCGCCCGGGGTGGTGAGGGTGACGTACTGCGGGGCGGTCGGTCGGTTGTCGCTCACGCCGCCGCCTTCGTGATCGCCGGAACCGCGATGTCCTCGAAGTGGGGCAGGGCTCCGGCGGCGAGGTCCTCGACGGCGGGCAGGTTGCTCCACTGCGCGGCGGCGTGCTTGTAGGCGGTGGCCCAGAGGTTGAGCTGGCTGGTGAATGCGGGCAGGTCGGTGACGACGGTCAGCAGGCCGCCGAGGATGACGCGCAGCTGCGGCGCGCCGGTCGGGCTGGCCTTGCCGGTGAGCGCGTCCACCGCCGCCGGTCGCACGGGGCTGTCCAGGCGGACGTGCCCCGACACCTGGCCTTCGGGCTCCGGGATCATCCCGGCCTCGACACCCGCGAACAGGGCGGCGGCTCGGTCAGCGGCGGCGGACCACGCGGTGTACGCCTCGTAGACGGGCTGCGGGTGAGCGATCCGGACGCGGGCGGAAGGCATGGTCAGCAGGATCGTCCGGGCGATCAGGACGGCGTGGGCCTCGTGGCGGCCAGCGAGGTGAACGGCGAGGTCGGTCCGGACGGTGGGCGGTCGGTGGTCAGTGGTCGCGAGGTACAGGTGCACGCGGAACTCCCGGTCTGGGTGACGTGGTCGTGAGGCCGGGGGTGTCCGGTGCCATCGGACACCCCCGGCGTTGGGTGGGAGGGGCATCGCCCCTCCCGCCCTTGGACTAGGCCGCGATCGGCTCGTTGATCTCCGGGTATCGGGACTCCCAGTCGTCCACGGACTCCCCCGATTCCTCGTCGTCGTTCAGCTCATCCGGCTCGTCGTCCGCCACGGCTTCCAGGTGCCCGATCAGCTCGGCGATCGGGTGTTCGTCGGCTCCGTCGGCGTCGGGGTCGTCCTCTTCCTGGGCGGTCTCCGCGTCCTTGTCGTTCACCAGCTCCGGACCGGTACTCTCGCTTTCGTCCTCCTGGTCCAGGCCCTCCTCGTAGTCCTCGTCCTCGTTCTCTTCGTCCTCCGCCGCTGCCTTGGCAGCCGCCCGCGCTTCGGCCTCGGCGATCTTGGCGCGAAGTGCGGCAAGCACTTCCGCCTCCGGCTCGGTGAGCTCGTAGCCGTAGGCCATGAGGAACTCCAGCCACTCAACGGCTGCCCACTTGTCGCCATAGCCGAAGACGGCCTGTCGCAGGTCACGCTCAGCGCGGACCGCGACGGTGGCAAGGAGCGCAAGCGGCAGCCGTGCCTCGGCCATACGTCCGATGAATCGCCCGAACCGTGCGGCGCGGTCGTCGTCGCCCGGTGCTCCGAGGAACTCCAGCGCCTCGGGGCAGTTCTCGTCACCTCCGCGCTTGTAGAGCATCGCGAGGACCTTCCGGGTCATCCCCTTCGGCACCTTCTTCGAGCGACACAGCTCCTGGATGAACTCACACCGCACCTCGGCGGCCATCTCCAGCGCCTCCCGACGCTCGCGGGCCGCCTGCTCCGCTGCTTCCTTGGCGGCCTCCTGCGCTGCGCTGAGGAACCGGTACGAGGAAGGCACCTGGTGCCCGTACTTGTGGGGGTCGCGGCACAGGAATGTGGCCTTGAGATCGCCCTGCGCGTTCTCGTTGAAGTAGGCGACGTTTCCGGGGCACGACTTGTGGTTCTCCGGAGTCAGCTCCACTCCGTCGGCGTCGGCCAGACGCGACAGCCGGACCTCCTTGGAGCCGCCCCAGCTCAGCTCGCGCGGCTCGCCAATCATGGTGACACCGGCAGCCTTGAGCGTCTGCGTGGCCTCCTGGCGGAGCACAGCCCGTTCCGCCTTGCGCCGCTCGTTCTTGAGGGCCCAGCTCAGACTTCCGCTCTTCTCGACCGTTTCGAGCAGACGCTTGTACGCCTTCGGGTCGCTCTCAAACTCCGCAATCGCTTCGGCGGCCTCCAGCGTCATCGCGCCCTTGTCCACGGCGTTCCTGGCGGCCTTCGGCATCGCGGCCAGCGCGATCGAGGCCCGGACCTTCTTGGGATCCTGAGCGACCCGGGTTGCGATCTGGTCGGCGTCGAGACCGAGTTCGATGGACAGCTGTGCGAAGGCGTCGGCGATCTCACTCTCCCGCATGTCCATGCGGTGAAGGTTCTCGACCAACTGTCCTACGATGCGCGCCTCTTCGGCGGACAGATCGTTGCGGACGATGAGATCGACGTTCCGCTCGGCCTCGATCGAGCCCTTCGCCCGCCGGTTGCCGAGGATGATCGCATACCCGTTCTCGTGCGGCGCGGCGATGATCGGCTGGAAGAGCCCGTTCTCCTTGATCGAGCCGACGAACTCAGTGTCCAGCTCCACCGGGCGGACGTTGCGCGTGAAGATCAGATCGTTCGGGTCGAAGTCTTCGATCAGCTGCTTCGCAGGGGCAACAACGGTAGTCACATATCCTCCAACAGGCGCGTGGTCTCTGTCCGTTGATCGGGGGTGCCATCCCCTCTCAACAAGAACAATAGTATATCAGAGAGGGCTTAGAGTCAACTCTTTGCAGGCTGCCGCGCGGCCGGTTCCATGATCGTTTAGAGGGCGTGCGGGAGGTACGGCGGCGCGGCTGAACAGCCCATACACACCTCCCCCGTCCCCCTGATAGCTGCCTGGGGTCCGGGGCAAAGAGGCCGCCCGGGTCAAGGGCCGGCCGAAGGCCGGTGGCGCAGCCACGCGACCGAAGGGAGCGCCCTTGAAGCGGGCGGCCGGCCCCGGAAACTGGGGCCGCGGAAGGGGGACGGGGGAACCCGCATCGGGGCATCTCGCGACTACGGTCGTGATCGTGGCGACGGAGCATCCGATGGCCTCCCGGTATCCCGGGACGCCCGTTCCGGGCGCCAGGGTCGCCATCCGCGTGGTGGGCGACGGCGGGCGCTGTCTGGAGGTTCGGCTCGCGCTCTACCCGGTCGATCAGCACGTCGTAGTCCCGGATTCGCAGCTTTACCTGTTCGCGGCCGAAAGCCAGGGGGTGGCCGGCGATCGAGCGCCGGATCCCCGTCCTCGGCGTCCCGGGAGTGCCGCAATCGCCTGGTGCGCGAACACGCCAGCCACTTTCGGGTCCTGAGCAGTGCCAAAGTGGTGGTGCCGCTCCTGCAAGCGCCGGACGAGCCGCCGGTACTCGCCCTGGACCCGTCGATGCGCCGGCACTTCGCGGCCCTGGCCGTCGGCCTCTGGCTGCTGGCCTGTCTCGGCTACGCGGAGTTCGGACAGCTCGTCCTATGACAGCCGCCCCATCGGACGGGTTCTCCGCCCGATGGGACCGTCGTGAGCCGCGCCCTGGTGAACTTGTCGGTCACAGCGGTGGCAGCCGGCTCCCGCTATGAGGTGTTCTATCGCTTGCCCTTGGGCTTCTTACGCTTGGGCTGGTTTCGGACGACGCCGCTGCGGTCCGGCCGCTGCGCACTACGGCGGCGCGTGGCGTCCAGCGGAGCAAGGGTTCGCTGCAGCGAGGCGATGATCCGAAGCTTGATCTCGCGGGCCTGCTCCGGGGTGGTAGCGGTGGCCGGGATAGTCAGAAGGTGCTCCTTGAGGATGCCGATGACCGCCCGTTCGCCCGACGCCCACTCCGCGGGGTTTTCAGACATCGGGAAGGGTCCCAGGTCGCTGTCGAAGAGCTGGTCCAAGAACGCGCGGGCGTCGCGGTCGGAGATGGTGGCGACGGTCTCGCGCTCGGGCACGCCCATCGCTGCCGCTTCCGAGTCCCGGATCACGGCCAGCAGCGTCAGCCGGACATCCTGTTGTACCGGGATGACGTCCTCGCGGGTGGCGAGCCACGCTGCTGAGGCAGCCATCGCCAGCAGCAGACCCTCGTCCGGTGCGCCGCCCTCGGTCACATCAACGTCCCCGGTGCCGCCGGGCAGGGCGGCCAGGCGGGCAAGGGCGGCTTGGCGGTGCTCGGGCGGAGCGTACTGCTCGACCAGGACCTTGGCGCCGGCGGCCGTGTCGGCGTCGCTCACGCCGCCGGCCTCGTCGTGGACCGCGAAGTAGAGGTTCACGAGCTCGACGACCCGCTTGACCACGAAGTCGAAGCGCGGCAGCGGGTAGGGCTCCCGGCCGGGGGCGTCATCGAAGTCGGCGATCAGCAGCATGGTCTGGGCCAGCGCCGCCGGGTCGGCGTCGATGAAGGACAGCACGAGCTGGTGGGCCCAGGCGGTCATCCGGCCCATCCGCTCTAGCATCGGTGGCGGCGTCGCGGAGATCAGCTCGTCCCGGATCGACCGGGTCGGGGAGGCTTCAGGTTCCTGGGCCGGCAGAACGAGGCTGTGGCTGATGGCGATGGCGATGTCCCACACCCACAGGGCGCTGCGTTCGCCACCCTCACTCAGGAGCGCTTCGGCTTGTTCGAGCGCCTGCGGCCCGTCGGCCTGCATGATCAGCACGGCTTGACGCGTCTGCTGGTAGGCGGGAACGCCTGGCACATCGCCGTCTTCCCGCGCCTCAGCGCTCCGCAGCTTGTCGGAGGCCACCACGTGCTTGGCTACGGCGAGCCAGAGCCGGCGGACCTCGTTCAACTTGTTCTCTTCAACCGCGAGCCGCGCGAAACGCATCTGAGCTTCGTGGCGCTGGCCGGTCCCCAGACGGGCGACGATCCACGCGGCGGCATCCATCCACGCCGCATCGCCCAGGTTCTCGGCGCAGACGCGTTGCAGGGCATCGATGCCGATCCAGGTGTCCAGGCCGCGCGCCATGGTGGCGCAGCTGTGCGCCAGCCGCAGCACGTGCACGGACAGCTCCCATGCCTGGGCGGTCTCCAGCTCGGCGCACAGGCCCGCAGCCTTCTCCAGGTCCTCCAGGTCGCCGCGGCACGCGGCATCGAGCAGGCGCTCACCCAATTCGCGCCACGGCGCGGAGTCCACCGGGGCAACGGTGAACAGCGCTTTCGCTGTGCCGAAGCCCGCCGCCGCGAGGTTTGCCCAGACCATCAACCCCTGGTCCAGCTGCCGGCCAACGCGCAGTGCCGTGAAGACCGTCCGCAGGGCGCCCTCGTTCTCCGCGTCGAGGGCCTGCAGGAGCGCATCGGTCGCCGTCCGGACGGCCGCGAAGCGCGGCTGTTGGATCAACATGCTTACTGGTTGTCCCCTCACATCGGATACGAAATCGCAGGTACAGCGGGCGGAGCCGCAGGCACCGTGATGCCCAACCACGTCCGCGGCCATAGACAGTGCACCAGATCCGGGACCTTCCCCTGACACCGGGCAGGCCGAGGCGCGCAGGCTACTTCCCGAACGATGGTCGCCCTGCGCGGTGTTGGCGTGCCAGAGCGTCAGTTACCAGGTCCTCGACCCGATCGGCAAGGGTTGCCCGGAGCTTCCCCGCTCTCCATGAGAACCAACAGCTCCTTGACGCTGACACCGAACGGTGGCCGGATGAAGGCGGCGTGCCGGGTCGGCACCGCCTTGGCCGTCTCCAAGACCCAGTTGCTCACCCGGGTAGTGACATACGAGATGTCGAACACGGTGCGCGGGGTATCGAGGAGATCGCTGTGCTGCCTGTCGGGGAGCTCGATGCCCAACAGCAGCTTCTTCACCTCGTACAAGCGGTCTATGTCATGCGAGAGGCGGTCGGAGGCCGGCGTGATGGGCGTCCGGTGGACGGCCGAACCGTCCTCGGGGGTGTCCAGCCCCTCGGCCTGCGCCGTGGCGACGAGCGCCGCACCGACGATCGCGCAGGCGGCGCACGAACCTTTGGCGGTGGGGCGTCCGACGCCCCGAGGGGAGGGGCCGTCCGGGCCGAGGACCGGTGGCGGAGAGGCGTGGCCGAACTCCGGCCTGGCCGTTTACCGTCCGGCGGGCCTGGCTGGGCGGTAATCTGCGACGAACGGGATGGCATCAGTACCGCGGGCACCTGGAGCCGGTGGAAGCAGTCGTCCACGGCGAGGAGGGGACCGGTGGAGGGTCACTGGCACGGACTGCACGAGCTGCCCGGCGGCGAGGTCGACTCCTCCGGGCGCGCGGTCAACCTTTTGCTGATCGGTGAGTTGACGGCGGCGACCCTGCAGGGCTGCCGCGGCTGCCGCGACCGGCTCCTGGACTCCGCCTGCCGGGACGCTGTGGTGGTGGTCCGGCTGGTCGAGACCGCGTGCCTGCTCGCACTACGGATGCGCGATGGAGACCTGGCCCCCCACATGCACCAGGACGACCACACCGGCCCCGGAGCGGCCGAGTTCCGCACGCTCGCCGCACTGTTGCACGCGGGCGGCGACATCCACGATGCCTGCACGGAGATGACGGACGATCAGCGGCGCACCGTGGCGGCCACCGCGCTGGAGTACATCGCCGGGGACCTGCTCGTCGCGAACGTCGAAGACGGCATCGGCAGCGGCCAGTCCCTGCCGGAGGCGATGGTGGCCACGGCCTCGCTGATGACCACGTGGTGGGCGCAGACGGCGCCCCGGCACGCCGAACGGCTGCGGCGTCGCTGGGAGTCGGCCGAAGCCAGCAGCGGCCAAGCGGACCCGGACGCCGCGCGGCTGGCAGGGGGCGACGCACTCTCCCTGTTCCTGGGCGCTGTCCTGCACGCGCAGGGCGTGCGCCAGGAGATCACTGGAGCCACCCTGCCGGACCTGCGTTACGCCGACACCCTGCCGACGCTGTCCGACCCAGCCGACTGCGCCCGCGTGATCGCCGAGTTCGCCTGGCCCCTTGGCGTGACGGAGCACGTCTCCCGCCTGCGCCAGGCGCTGCGGGCGGAGGGGAACGACGACCTGCTCTCCCTCCTCGCGGTATCAGCCCGACAGGTCGTCGGCGCCCACTTCGCCTACTGCAGCGACGGCCGAAAGTACCACCGCTGCACCCTGGCGGACGTTGCCGGCTTCCTTACGGCCCCGCACGATGCGCCGCATTGGGAGGCTCAGCTGCCGCCGAGCCAGCGCACAGCGCACCTACCGAGCATCGGATTCTCGGTCGAGCCGCCTGTCGGAGGTCCGCCGGCCGGTACCAGTGCGGATCACCGGTGGCTCTTCCCGCCGGGGCGCATCGTGCTGCGCCGCTTCGACGCCGATGTGGAGCGGTGGAACGACATCCAGTCCGAGGACTCGTCGCTGGGCACCCCGCGGTATGAGTCTGCGGCCGGGTTGGAGGTCCTGGCCTGCTCCTGGTGCGCGGCCACCGACCATTTCCTGGCCGAGGGCGCGTGGGGGGATCCGTTGCTGCTGCACTGCTCCTGCGGCACTTCGACTACCTGGCCGGCCACCGCGGCGGCCCCGGAGTTCGGCGTGCGTCTGCTCCAGCACCTCATCCTCGCCGAGGCGGACGCGGCCTACCCGGCCCGTCGTGTGGACCATCTCCTGCGCGCCTACCTGCGTGAGGCGGAGGAGAGCGCCGCACGAGCCTGGTACAACGGGCCGTCGACCGAGCAGATGAGGATCGCCGAGGCCACCGACCCTGCCGACACGGACCTCGCCGCCGCCCTGGCCGCCACGCTCGCACCCCGCCTGCCGGATCGTCACCCCGGCGGCGACTTCGAACTCCTGCTGGTCCGCAGCGTGCTCGCGCTGGCCGACCCGGCTGCCGTCGACAGCGCCGACGGACGCGCCTTGGCCGAGACGATCCGCGCCGTGCTCGTCCACTTGCGCACCCAGAGCAAGCGGTTCGAGCCGTCCCGGCGCCTGGTCATCGACTACCTGACCGGCTGGCAGCGCGAAGGTGGCCCGGAGGCGTGGCAGGCCGCCTGGCAGCAGACCCTCGCCCTGGTCGGTGCGCGCGTCGGCCATGCCTCGAACCGCCACGGGGCTCTGCGGGACGGGTGCGCCGCGGTGACGGTGGCGCTCTACGTCCTGGCCCGCGAGCAGGGCACCAGGCCCGAGGAGGTGAGCGTCGAGGAGCTGCGCGAGTTCGCTGCACGTCCTGAGGGTGAGGACGGCGACGGCGTGCTGGCCCGGTGGGAGCAGCGCCTGACCGCCCTGGGCCACCACCCGGGCAGCGTGGACGATCCCGTCGCCCGCCTGTGGCAGCACCTGCGAACCGAATCCTCCGGCGCGCGGTCGACCGGCGCCGGCAGTCCTGGGCCGGCCCTTCTGGCCGGCCTGGACACGGTGTTCGACGCCCACAGCTTCTACCTGCCCCTGTGAGATCCGGCCTCTCGGCACCGCCCGGTGAGGGCGGCATGGACGCACACGGTTCACTGTTCGCCGAGCTGGCCACCACGGACGGCGGGCGGGCGCTGTGCGGGGAGTGGGCGGAGCACCTGACGGCCTGGGCGGAACAGCACGTCGGTGCGGTGCCCGGCCGTGAGGAGGTGGTGGGGCTGCTCGCCGAGGGCCTGCTGCGGTTCGTGGCGCCCCTGCCTGGCCGCGGACTGCGCATCAGGGCCTCGCTGGACGAGGTGGCGGCCGCCGTCGGTGCCAGCGGTGAGGGCGCGCGGCGGGTGGGTCGTGTTCTGGCCTGCCACCGCCAGGCCGTGCCCGCGGGCGCGAGCCCGGCGGTCGAGGCGCGCCGGCACGCGCTGGAGCAGATGCTGCGAGCGCGACCGGAGCGGGCGGTGCCGGCGGCGCTGGCCGGCAGCGGCCTACTGAAGGGGCGGGCCCACACGTGGGTGACGGCAGTGGTTGTCGGCCACGGGCCGTCAGTAGCCCCGACCATCCACCTCACCCTGCACCCCGACAGCCACCAGGCCCCTCCCATCGCCCGCGGACCGGACCTGGCGGACGACGCCGTCGTCGAATTCGGGATGACTGCGGTTGGCCCGGGCGGCACGGACAGCCTGCACCAGGGGGTTGCCTACGGCACGCTGCTCGCCGCCCTGCCCGGCCTGGACGCCATCCCCGCTGAACTACCGCTCGGCCGGCTGCTCCACACGCTGCTGGTCGACGACGTCATCGGCGTCATCTCCCCCACGCGCTGCGCCGTCCTGGCGGAGCACGGCGCGCGGCGGCCCGATAGGTCGTGGCAGCCCCTGCTCACCGAACTCGCTACGGATCCCGGGCAGTCGGTGTGGGCCGGGCCCGCCCTGTTGGCGTGGACGGCGTGGGCGCGGCAGCGCCACATGGACCTGGTCAACCCGGCTGACGGCCGCGCACGGGTGCGATTCCTGCCGGATGCGGCCCTGCCGCGGGCGGGCGCCCTGCAGGTCGTCGCGCCGGACGGCACCTGTTCCACTGTGCGGATCACCGCCGCGAGGCTGGTCGACTGGGAGCCCCCGGCGTGGCGGCGTCACCCGTGGGAACGGCCCGGGGCCGGCGCGCCGGATCAATAGTCGACATCGCCGCTAGCCCCGGCGGTTAGGACGGTGTGGACGCCGCTGAGCGCGAGGCAGGCGTCCCACAGCGGCCATGGGTCGTAAGGGGCCGGGCCGGGCTCGCAGTCATCCAGGGACAGGGCGCCAGCTGGTGCGAGAGCGCCGGTGCATGCGGTGAGGAAATCTCCGAGCCGGCCAGCGGTGAGCTGGGCGTACTCCCGCAGGACGCTCAGGCTGTCGTGGACCCACCGCAGTCGTGACTCGTCGCTGAGTTCCTCGTCGGTGGTCGCGTCGTAGCCGCGTCCGGACCGGATGAGCAAGTCGTTCGCCACGACGGTCTCGTAGTCGTCGAAGGCCCACTCTCGGCGCTGAAGTGCGTGGCTGGCCTCGACCACGAGTGGGCGCACCGCGGTTCGCAGCGGGCTGGGCGGCGTGGTGTCGGGGTTGAGGCGGATCCGGCGGTAGGGCAGGTGGGCCCCGGCGGGGTCGAGCGCCAGGCGCACGGCCTGGCGTAGGAACTGCTCGGGCGCCAGGCCCGGCAGACGGGGCGTCCAGGCGTGCCCGCACAGGCAGGCCAGTTCGGCGGGGCCGCCCCATACGCCCGACACGCGCAGTCCGCGGTCCGCCGCGCAGCTCGGGCAGGACACGTCCAGCTCGGGCGCACCCAGCGGCGGGCCGCTGAGCCAGAACACCCCGCCGAACGAGCTGCCGTAGTCGGCCCGGTGATGGCACACCTCCAGCCGCAGCCCGCCAGCACCGTCGTGGCCGATGTGGCTCGTGGTGAATGTCCAGGTCACCGCTGCTTCCCTTCTGACGGGCCCTCGCCCAGACTGCGGCAGCGGCCAGAGCAGCCTGTTCGCACTGCCGATGCCAAGCTCAGCGTGGAGCCACGCGGGTCTCGCCGATGGTGACGCGTGAGCGTACGCCGCCCGGGGTGACGAACTCGATCGCGCCGGCGGCCGGAAGGATCAGATCCAGGAGACCCGGCCCGGCCCGGCGCTGGCGCTGGAGCTCCTCACCGGTCCACGCGAACAGCGCCATGGCGACCCACTGCGGCACGCCCTCGCCGATCAGCGTGACGAGCAGGTCGTCCCGGTCGCGGTCGAGATCGGTGTGGACGCCTGGGCGCCGCAAGGCCAGCGTGATCAGCACCTCGCAGCCGTCGGGCGTCGGCCTCACCAGCGCGCCGGCGTTGCGGAATCGAGCCTTGGCCTCGCTGATCCAGCTGTCACCGGTCACAGCGCCTGCGGCCGGGAGGGTGACGAGGTCGGCCAACTGGCGTGCTGCGTCTGCCGTCGAATCGGCGCCGGCGACCAGAGTGGAGATCATCACGGCATCCGCGGGGATGTGCAGGCTCTCGGGCTCCGGGTCGGGCACCACCGTCAGCCGCACCAGCGGCACCGCGCCGCCTCCCGGGTCCGTCACCACGGCTGCCACGCGCAGCATGCCGACTGCGGCCCGTAGTTGCTTCACGTCTGGCAGGATGTCGATCCGGCTGGAGCCTTCCGCCACGCCCGTTTGTGCGCCTGGCGTCGATCCGGTGACCAGGTGCCGGACCAGGGCCTTGGCCACCAGGAGGAACGCGGTCTCCGAGTCGTGGGGTAGAGGCCCGCTGCGGACCAGCGGCGCCCCGAACCGGCCCTCCGTGATGAGGCCAGCGGCGAGGTCGGCCACCCCGGAGCTGCCGGGGTGCGGGAGGGTGAGGCCGATCCACCAGCCGGCACCGCTGTTCGCGATGCGCACCTGACGGGCGCCGAAGGACTGCAGACGGACGTCACCGGCCCATCCGGCCTGCGCGGCCAGCACGGTGGCCACCTGATACGCGTCCTGCACGGTCCTCCCCCTCCTGGGCTGCTCGGCACCCTACCGGCCCTCGGCGCAGGCCGGGCCCGAACGCCGACGGTTCGCGGCAGCCAGCGATGTGGCCATCGAGGAGTTCGGCGGGGCGTTGTCCGCTCTCGCCTGGAAACAAGGCGAGATCAGGTAGCACCCAAGCGGGCGCCCGCCCCGCGCCCGCCGCCGGCGGCTACCAGGACACCACGTTGCCCACCAAATTCCTTTGCAGCAACGGCGGCTGATGCTCAAACAGGAGCCGGGCCAAGGGGGACGCGGTCCGTGGGATCCCGGCTCAGGTCACGGCACAGCGGCCGAAGCCGAAACGACGGTTCCCACCTCCCTGGCGTCTGCCGCTGGACTACTGTCGGGCATACCGTCGAGGGCTGGAGGCACATGTGACGACCACCGTCGCTCTGGAGATCGAGTGCGAGTTCACCGGCACGTGCTCCAATCCGGCGCTACCGGGGTGGCACTACGCTCACCACGTCCACGGCATCACCGTCCGCGCCGTGCTCGAACTGCACCCCTCGCCCGATCACACTGAACACGACCTGGACCTGAAGCGCGCCGAGTTCGGAACTGCCCTGCAGACCTGGGCTGACCGCTTTCTGAACCGCCAGGACCTCAACGGCGTGATGAGGATCGAGAACATGTCGCTCGAGCGGATGGCAGGCTGGATCTTCAAGAGGTGGGCGCAGCACTACCTCGACCTGGCTGCCGTGCGCGTTCAGGACAGCCAGGACCGGTCGGTCTGGGTTACCTGCCGCCCCACTGAAGCGTAGGCGGAACTCTGCCAGTCCCTACCAGCTCTGATCGCCGCTACGGCACCGGAGACAGGCCGTTGTCCGGCAGCGTGAGGCCGAGCGGCTAGTGACGGCGGGCCAGGAACTCCGGTTCGGCGCTGGAAGCCGATCGACGCGATTGCACACCGGGCGAGGGCACCTCGACGTATTTTGTGAGGATGGACGACGCCGAACTCCTCGAAGCCCTTCGTACCGCCCGCTTCCCAAACCGTTGGGTCGAGGCGGGCACCTGGACGAAGGGACTGGTGTCCTGGCACGTTCACACCCATCCGGACAGCTGGGCCGGCATCGCGGGGACCTTCCAGGAGGAGGCCGTCACCTGGGTGGAGGCCATCATCGCGTGCGCACTCCACCACGCCGGCGTCAAGGACGTTCCGCTGCCGCCGGACGGACCACTCGAGCCCCACGCGCCGCTGCTGGCCACCGTGCTGGCCGACGCCGCGGCGCTCCTGACGGACGCCCGGACTGCCGTCGATACGATCACCAGCGCCCAGGTCCGCGCCGTGCGCACCGCGCGCCCGCTACCGGCCGACCTCGTGGAGGCCCTGGCACCGATCCTGGCCTCGGTCCCCTACCAGTTGGAGCACGGCAACACGGAGATCAAGGTCCGGGTACTGCACTTCATCGGGGTCGCGCGACAGGTACTGCAGGACCACGCGGACGCCGGCCGGACCCTTGAGGACCGACTCCCCGCCATGGTCAGGTCCTCCGCGATGGACATCGCCTTCGACGCCGAGCCACCCGCGCAGGGGCTGTACGCGGGGGCGCTCTCGTACAGCCAGCACCTCCTCGCGGTAGCCAACCTGGATGCGACACACGACCTGGCTCAGCTCCAGGGCGAACCGCCGGAGAAGGACTGGCAACGCAATCGGCTGCTCCAGCGGGCGGCCCTGGCGGACCGCTGGCTCCTCCTTTGGGGTGCCGATGACCGACCGCAGCAGCGCGTCGACCAGGCCCACGTGTTCGCTGCCGCGCTCTTGAACTGGGACACCGAGCACGAGACGGGCACCGGGGGCTGGGGAGACTTCGGTCCCGAAGACGACCTCGCGCCCTACGTCCGTGGGCAGTACGCCGCCTGGATCGAGCACACCAACCAGCCGCTGTTCTCGTAGGCGCCGACCTATCCTGCGGGCGAGCACCTGTCGCAGCAACCGCATGCCGCCTCGGGGAACGCCGGCTACCCGCCCCGCCAGTTGTTGGGCGTGCTGGGCGGCGCCGGACGGGAAGCGCAGGGGGTACGGTGCTGAGCGGACGGTGGGGAAGGGGCGGGTGGCGCGATGGGTACGAGCAGGCTGGAAGGGCGGCCTCGGCGGGTTGGCCCCGCACTGCCTGCGGTGGCCGCGTGCGTACCGATCGCGCTCGGTGCGCTCTTCGAGGTGATCGTGGTGCGCATCGCACTGGCCGGGCAGCTCTCCTTGGCCGGGCGGCTGATCGTGCTGGGCGTCGGGCAGGTCATGCTCATCCCGTTCGCGGTCCTGGCGGTCCTGGCGGTGCGGCGCCTTCTTCGCGCGGCTCCGAGCGGCGATGGGGCACCGCTGCTGCGCGTGCCGGAGGAATGGAACGGCTCGGATGGCCCGCCCGGACCGATGCGCCCGCGCCAGCCGGAGTAAGGAAATCGGCGTCGATCCTGGAGAAGACCAGATCGCACTGCTCGGTCAGCTCGGCCGTCGGCTGCCGCCAGCGCATCGGCGGGGCCGGCTGGCTGCGGACGGCGGCCGGATAGCTCTGCGCCCTGCAGTCGTTGACGAGCCGGTAGGGGTGGAAGCCCGTGGCGAGCAGCGGGTCGATGACCGCGACGGACTGGCCCTGGGCAGCCAGGCGGTCGGGGCTGATCTCGATGACGATCTCCACGTCGTCCCGCATGCACGGAAGGAGCGGCAGCAGCCCGGCCAAAACCTTGCCCTCAGCGCCCTCAACATCCACTTTGATGACGCGCACGGCGGCGATCTCCTGCTCGGTGAGCAACTCGGCCAACGGCCGCGCTGGGACACGGAACTCTCGTTCGACTGACTCGGGTCGGATGATGCTGGTGGCGCCCAGATTGCCCGAGGTCTTGAGATAGAGCGTCAGTTCCTGCGCGCGGTCGGACACCGCGACGTTGACGGTCCGGATGTTCGCCAAGCCGTTGAGCTCGGCGTTCGCCATCAGGGCGAGGCAGAAGTCGGGCGATGCCTCGATCGCGACGACACGGCCGAGGGGGCCGACCAGGCCGGCTGCCGGTATGGCCACCGCGCCGCAGTTGGCACCGATGTCGACGAACACGTCGTCCGGACCCAGGCGGCCCCGCAGGTAGCCGGCCAGGTGCGGTTCCCACACCCCGAAAGCGTGCAGGTACTGCTGGATGAGGTCGGTGGTGTCCACGTGGAATCGCTCGCCGGTCCGTATCCGGGTCCGGCCGATGTACGGGTGCCGCCACAGCCCCTTGTGCAGGAGCCGGTTGACGAGGGCGACGTGGCCGAAGGTGCCCGGTAAGTACCGGACGTACCAGCGACCGAGTGCGAGCAGCGGGTGACGCAGCAGGTAGGGCATGTCAACTCCGTTGGCGCGTCTGCGGATCCGGGGCCGGTGATCGGTCGGTGCCGCAGGTGCGGGGACCTCCGGGTGCGCAGTCAACGCGGCCTGCGGGGCGGTGGCGTGGCGCTGCTCTCGCAGATGGGGCGGCCATCGAGGAGCTCGACGGGACCCGTGCCGCCTGCGCGGGCCTCCAGACAGGCGCACAGCCGGGAGTAGGAGTGGGCGGAAAGCAGTTCGGCGGCCTCTTGGAGGGTGGACATGCGCCATTCAGCGAGTTCTTCCTCCTGCAGCTGGACTTGGGCGAGGTCATCCGCGGTGACGGTGCCGCCGTCGAAGATGTAGGCCAGGCGCGGCAGCTGGCCGGCGCGATGGGCCCAGTCGAGGGCGAGCAGCGAGCCGGGATGGCGGTCGGGCCAGCCGAGTTCTTCGGCGGTCTCGCGGCGCGCCGCCCGGCGGGGCGTCTCGCTGGCCGGCTCGACCTTGCCTCCGGGCAGCATCCAGTAGTCGTCGTCCGGTCCGGCCGAGCGTGCCAGCAGGACACGCCCCTCGGGGTCGGTGAACAGCATGCGGGCGGAGGCCATGATCCGGGGGCGGGCGGCGGCGTAGGCGGCCGGGTCGAGCGGGAGTTCGTGTCGGGCGCCCGTGTCCGGGACCAGGGCTTGTGCTTGGCGCCAGCCGTCGTGCGGTTGCTGGACGTCGTCGGAGGTGAGCTGGTCGAGGGTGTGGCCGACGGGCCGGCTGTCCTCCAGTTCAACCGGCCGTTCCGGACCAGCGGCGAGGCAGGCTGCGACGCGGCGCGACAGACGTGGGGGCAAGGCGGCCCGCGCCTGGTCCGGGTCGAGCAGGGCAAAGCCGGTGATCTCCGACTCCTGCAGGCGGATCGCCGCGTGCTGACTGGCAGTCAGCGGGCGCGCCCAGTAGAGGTGGGCGGCAAGCGGTGGTCGGCTGTGGTCCAGGGACCAGTCGATGCACGCGAGCCCGGTCAGCTCGATCGTGATACCGAGTTCTTCTCGGACTTCGCGCACCGCAGCCTGGCGCGGGCTCTCGCCGATCTCGATCCCGCCGCCGGGCACCGCGATCGGATGCTCGGGGTTATAGGAGAGGCGGACCAGCAGGATGCGCCCGTGCTCGTCAGGCAGCAGGACACCGGCCGCCGCCCACACTCCGTAGCGCTCGGCATCAGCGTGGTCGAGCGGGGTGCTCGACGGCTCCGCCAGAGTGGCGGGAGCATCACCTTGCTGGTTCACCGCTGCTCGCCCAGGTGGGTAATGGCGACCGGTTCGAAGTCGACCAGCGCGGGCAGGTGGTCGGAGGCCGCGAGAGTGGCGGGAGTGCGGACGGTCCGGTGGGCTCGTAGCGAGGGCAGGAGGTGCCGCGTGACGCGGACTGTGTCGATGCGCCGCTCACCCCAGTTGTCCGGCATGTGCCCGCAAGAGGGCTCCCACGACACGTCGAGGGCGGCAGCCGTGTCGGTCAGCGTGCCGCGCCAGCGCAGGACCTCTGCGGGATCGCGGTCAGCGACCGGGGTCGCGTCCGGGTCAGGGTTCCACTTGACCTGGTACAGCAGGTCGTCGTGGTCCTGGGCGGTGTAAGGGTCGGGGTCGTAGAAGCTGCCGTCGGGGCGCCGGTCGGCGCTGATCTGGTTCCAGTCCGCGCCGATCATGCCGGCCTCCCCAGTGCGGAAGACCGACCTCACCCTGTAGTTCTCCCACAGCCGGCGCTGGGGAATGAACGGGTCACCGTGGAACGAGCAGAACTTGACCGGCCGGGCGGCGCCGACGTCCAGGATGACGGTGGCCATCGAATGCCAGAAATCGGGACCTCCATGGTAGGCACGCCAGCCGCCGGTGACCGGTTCGATGCCCTGCCGCCACATCAGCGCCGTGTGGAAGGTGTGCTGACTGGACGCCAGCGCCGGGATGGGGGCACTGTCGTAGGCGTAGGGGCGGACGGCGGCGCAGTCCATGCCCGTGTCGTCGGCGAGCCGACGCAGCACCGCTTCGGCGGATCGCGGGGTGTCCCCGAGGATCTCTTGGACCGCCAGCACGTCCACGTCCAGGCTGCGGATCACCTCCACCAACAGGCCGTAGCGCTCTTTCTGCACCGCGGTCCGCGGCAGGTCGAGATTCCACAGGTTGTAGGTGCCAAAGGTGAGCATCAGCAAGTCCTCCTCATCGTGGGGCCGCAGCCGGTTGATGTTCGGCCGGCTGCCGGGATGGTCACGGGTGGGTGCGCCGGTGCGATGTCAGAAACCGGCAAGGGGCCACCAGACCAGCGCCTTGTCGTCCGACGGCTTGTAGCGGGGCCACATCTGGGCGTCGGGGTCGTGCTCCTCGGCGCGGCTGACGGCCTCCACCACGGCCTGCGGGCCCGCGGTGCGGCACTCGCGTGCCATCTCCAGCCAGGAGTACAGCTCGCATTCCTCCACCGCGCACGAGACCCCGTCGGTCATCACCAGGACCTCGGCGCACTCGGCGAGCAGCCAGGAGGCCAGGACGGCGTGGCGGGCCGCCTGCGGTACGGCTTCCGCGATCCAGTACCCCCGCTGCGAGCCGTTGTTGACGTGCCGGTCCTGCACTGCGCGCAGGGTGCGCAGCAGCTCTCGGTGCTCCTCACCGAAGCCGTGGCCCGCCCGCAGGAGCCGGCGGTACTCGCCCGCCGCGGGCTGGACCTCGACCAGGTGGGCGAGCCGGTCGTCGCGCAGCACTTCGACCGCGGTGTCCGGGCCGATGCGGACGATGGGGCTGTCGCCGAGCACCAGGGCATCGAGCCGATCGGCCAGTCGGCGCACGATCGAGACGGTCGCTGCGGGGGAAGCGCCCGCGACCAGGCTGTGGTCGCGCACCATGTCGGTGATGGCTTTCTCAAGCAGCTCCCGCAGGTCGCCGTCGGGTTCCTTGGTCAGCTGGTCGGCGATCCGGACGCCGAGCTCTGCGGCGTACCAGCCGCCGCGCGGCTGCCCGTCGTGGAGGGTGGAGACGCCGTCCAGGACGATGACCGCGTTGGGCAGGATGACGATCCGGTCCTCGCTGGGGCGCGCCGGGTTGCCGGGGAGTTCGCCGGTGTGGGGCAGTGGGGTGGTACCGGTCATGCTGGACCTCCTGGTCCGGTGAGCGGGTCGGGCAGGGGCGGGGCCGCGTCGACGGCGTCCAGCAGGGTCAGAAGCGGCCGGTACCCGCCGGCAAGGGTTCGCGCCCGCTCGGTGAGGAGTTGGTCCAACTCACGGGTGTGGAAGCGGATGGCCGCGCTGACGTCGGCGCGGATGTAGGACTGCGGGGCCTGGTCAGGCGTGCCGCCCAGGCGTGGGCCGGTCCTACGGTCACGGCATCTCGTCCAAGAGCAGCTGGGGTTCGGCCAGGAGGATTGCTGCGAGGCTTCCCGCTTCTCGGATGCCGCCGCTGCGGGCCAAGCGCACGGCCTCAGCCGCCGGCACCCAGCGCACCGTCATCCACTCCTCGGTGGCGTCTCGCTGGATCTGCCCGGGGGTCAGGTCGGTGGCCAGCAGGAGGTGCGTGGTCGTGTGGGCCGCGCCCGGCAGCGGGTCGATTCTGCCGATCACCCGCAGCTTCTCGGCGCGCCAGCCGGTCTCCTGCTCCAGCTCGCGCGCCGCAGCCAGTTCCACCCCCTCGCTGCCTTCGACGGCCCCGCCGGGCAGGTGCAGCACCGGGCGCCGAGGTAGGAGATAGAAGTGGTCCTCCACCAGGGCGACCTCGCCGGCCGCGTTGATGGCCAGCACCCGCACGGTGGCCGGGACCTCGATGTACTCGTAGGCGCCCTCTTGCCCATCGGGCTGGATGACATCGTCGCGGCGCAGGGTGACGTGCGGGCCCTGGTGGATCACCTGGCTGTTGAGTGTCACCCAGCCCCGAGGACTGTGATTGCCGAGGCTGGAGTTGAGGAACGCTTCCAGGGCCATGGAGGCGAGTTCCAGTGCGGGCCGGGCATTGTCCAGCGCGGTGACGAGTTCGGCGTACGGTGGCCATTGCCGCTCACCGGCACCGACCGCCGCCGTGCCGTTCTCGCTGCGCCACTGCTCGAAGGGCGCGCGCCAGCCCAGCACGGCCTCCAGCTCTTGTCGGGCTTGGTCCACCGCGGCGGCGACACCAGCAGGCAGTCCGGTGCTGGGGATGGCTGCCAGTGCCTTGTCGATGCTCTCGGCGTCGAGTAGCGCCTGGCCGGGCGTGTCGGCGGCCTCGGTCATGGGGGCAAGTGGAGGGCGAGTGGTCAGTTCCACGCACGCGTCCCACGCTCGTTCCCTCGCTGGGGAGGTGTTGCTGTTCTGGGTCATCGTGTCCCCCATGGTCGGCTGGTGCGGGCAGGCTATCGGCGCCCCGTCGTCGGTGCGCGGCGTTCGAGCCCGCTCACGCGGCGGTGCCGAGCTTGACCTCGGCCAGTGGACGCCAGGTGATCTCCCGCTCGTCGTGCGACTGGGCGACCACAGCGATCCGTTCGGCGGTGAAGGTGACCGGCTCGGCGCCGTGGTCCGACAGCCATGCTTTCAGCTCGGCCCGGTCCGGCACCGGCCCGGTGCTGTAGGCGATCGTCGCGTGGGGATAGTGCACCGTGGGGACGAGAGGGAAGCGGCCTGCGGTGACGGCGCCAACCTCCTCCGCGCACGCCTGCCACAGGCGCCGGCTCGGCTCGCCGGGCGTGCCTGGGCACTCCAGTGCCACGTTGCCGACGTTCGGCCAGTGCAGGGTCAGGGTGAACGGATCAGTCTGGGCGAATCGCTGGTGCAGCCGGTCGGTGATGGCCTCGACCTCGCCGAAGCGCAGCTGGTCCATCGGTCCGGAGTGCAGCAGGGTGACGTGGAACCACTCGGGCTTGACCGGTACGAGGGGCTCGCGGTGAGTCAGTTCCCGGTAGTGCGCTACCAGGGCTGTGCTGATCTCGGGCGGAGGCAGTATGTGCAGGTGCAGGTCTTCGCGGCCGGCGGGCCAGCGGTGGCGGACACGGTCGAAAAAGCTGTCCATCAGGGTCCTTCCTGGTCGTTCAGCGGGTGCGATGCGGGTTGATCGAGCAATTCGGTGAGCTCCGCCTCGAGTTCAGGCAGCAGGCCGAGCAGTTGCCGGCTCATGGTGTGGCGGTGGTGCCAGTAGCGGATCAGGTCTGCCGGGTCGCCGCCGGTGGTGGGCTCCAGGTAGGTGTCGGCCAGGCCGTACCAGGTCTGCAGGACGTAGAGCAGGGTCAACCGTGCGGTGTAGACGAGCTGCTGGCGGGCTGCCGGCGGTGCGTGTTCGGCGTAGGCGCCGATCACGGCTCGGGCGTAGGTGCGCCAGGTGGGTGAGGTGGCGGCGGTGAGCGGGTCGTAGGCGATCCGGCCGACCTCCCATGCGGGGTGCAGGACGCGCCCGCGCAGATCCACCACGGCGGTCAGCTCGCCCGCCGGATTGAACAGGAGGTTGGGGCGGGTGAAGTCGCTGTGCACCAGCTGCGTCGCCAGCCCGCGCGGCAGGCCGGCTTGGAGGGCGGGCACCACCTGGACGTCGGCCAGGCGCTGCCGGGTCTGCTCGCGGTGGAGCAGGGCGCCCTCGCTCGGCTCGGGCAGAGCATCGATGGCGGCCAGGATCCGGTGGCCACGCTCAACGACGCGCGCGGTGTCCTGCTGCCACCAGGGTTCGCTGGTTGCCCGAAACCGTTCGGGGTGCGGGTAAGCGGCCAGGTTGCGGTGCAGCTGGGCCAGCATGGCGCCGATCCGCTCACCGTCGGCTGGAGTGTAAGGGGTGGTAAGCGGGGTCGCGTCGATCCATTCCCAGACGCTGAACACCCAGTCGCCAGCAACGGTCAGCAGGTGGCCGTGCCGGTCCGGGCGCGGGGCGGCGATCGGGCTGCCGTCCCGGTGGGCGAGGAGAGACGCCTCAAGGCGCGCGTCCGTCTCGGCCAGGTCAGTGTCACGGTAGACCTTGACGAACCAGCGCCTCCCACCGTCGGTTGCCTGGTAGTTGTCGGTCTCTGTGCCCAGCGGCCCGGGCCGGACCTGGGTGACTGGAAGGTCGTGGTGGGTGGCGAGCAGCGCGGCGAGCTGCTCCTTGCGCCTCACGCCGGCGTCTCGGCGGCGTGGTCGGCGCCGGGCCAGCCGGTGGCGGCGAACCGCGGGCCGCCGTCGCGGTACGCGGTGATTGCGGCGCGGCTGGTCGGGAACATCGGCTCGGGCAGGTCGGTCAGGGGAGCCCACCCGACTGCCAGATGCTTCTTGGGTTCGGCGTTCACCGGCTGGCCGCTCCACCGGATGGCGGCGAACGCTAGCAGCAGGAACTCACCTTCCTTGTCCCAGCCTTGGGCGACATGGGCGACGTGCACCAGGCGCAGGTCCGCGCGCTCGACCACGAGGCCGGTCTCTTCGCGCAGTTCGCGCACCCCAGCCTCGTCGGCACTCTCTCCCGGGTCTACCTTGCCGCCGGGGATGGTGAACACGGGCTCGGGGTTCCACGCGCGTCTGCCGTACCTCACGGTGACGATCAGGCCGGTTGCCAGGTCGTGGACGATCACGGAGACGGCCAGCCTGCTGGTCATCATCAGCGGTGCGCTCCCTGCTGCGGGTGGATGGTCAGTGATCGGCGCTGGCGTCGACGGTCATGGCGCCCGAGGCGTCCGAGGTGGTGCGGGGCGCCGGGACGGGGCGCCGGTCCTGCGACAGCTGCCACAACTCGCCGAACAGGCCCTTTTGCTGCACGAGTTCATGGAAGGTCCCCTGCTGCGTGATCCGGCCACCTTCGAGGACAACGATCCGGTCGGCGACGATCGTGTTGGCGAGGTTGTGGGTCACCAGCACGATCGCGCGGTCGGCAGCGGCCTGGCGCAGACCGTCGAAGATCCTGCGCTCGCCACGGGCGTCGAGGTCGCTGGTCGGCTCATCCAGCACCAACAGCCCGCCCAGGCGGTGGAACGCGCGGGCGACCGCGATGCGCTGCCACTGTCCGCCGGACAAGGCAACGCCGCCCCACCACTCGCGCGCCAGCAGGGTGTCCAGGCCCGAGCGCAGAGTGCCGACCACATCGTCGGCGCCAGCCGCGCGGGCCGCCTCCCACACCGCCTCATCGCCGCGCGCGGTGGGCTGGCCGAGCTGGATGTTCTGCCGGGCACTGTCAGGCCATCGGGCGAAGCTCTGCGGCACCACGGCGGCATGCCGCCACACCGCCTGCGGGTCCAAGTCCCTCATGTCGACGCCGTCCCACAGAACTTCACCGCCGCTGGCCAGGTTCAGCCCGCACAGCAGCTTGAGCAACGTGGACTTGCCGGCGCCGTTCTCCCCGATGACTGCCACGATCTCCCCACGGCGCACCGTCAGGTCGATCTCGTGCAGGATCGGCTCCTCACCCTCGGGGTAGGTGAAGGTGGCCTTGCGCAGCTCGATCACCTGCGGTGCGGCGGGGACGGTCGTGCCGCGTGCCAGGCGCATCCCGGCCGCCTCGTCAACGAATTCCGACCAGTCGTCCAGGTACAGGCCCATGCGGTACACGTCGGTGCCGTAGCCGACGATCCCCTGTAGAGCCTGGGAGCTGGAGGTCAGGGCGATGACCGCGGTGCCGGCGGAGGCGACCGTGATCCGGCCGGTGGCGAGCAGCCAGATCAGCGCTCCCCACAGCACCCCCGCTCCCAGGGCGGATGCGCCGGCCCCGGCCAGGGCGATGCGGGCCGAGTGCCAGGAAGCCTTGTCGCTGGTGGCGTCGATGCGCTCCCCGGCGGCACGGTAGCGGCGCAGCATGTACGGGGCGATGGTGTCGGAACGGACCTGGTCGGCGGACGTCTTGTCGAGCAGATACCAGCGCAGCAGGTTCAGGAGCCTCCGGTCGTCGTAGGAGGCCATCATGGCAAGGTAGTTGATTCGCGCCGAGCGGGCGGAGGCCAGGGCCCGGGGGATCGCACCGAATACCAGCAGGGCGACGAGGAGCGGGTGAAGCGCGACCAGGACCAGCGTGGACGCCAGCAGGGACAGCGCGGAGGCCGTCAGGTTCTGGGTGGTGGTCAGCAGCTCGCGGGCCATGTCCGCGCCTCGGTCGGCCGCATCGAAGCGGTCGTTGAAGCCTGGGTGGTCGTAGGCCGCCAACTCCGCGTTCGTGCCCGCGTCCAGCATCATCAGCTCGGCCTGCCGGGAGATCTTCGGGGCGATGCGCTGGGTGAGCGTGGAGACCGCGATGCCCAGCACACCGCGCGCACCGGCCGCTGCCGCCAGCACGACGAGCGAAGGGGCGGCCTGGTGCAGGCGCTCACCGATGTGGCCCGAGGCGACGAGCGCGGCCAGGGTGCGCGTTGTGGCCAGCAGCCCGAAGGCGGCCAGGGCACCGGAGAGCACCTGGCAGACCAGCAGTACCACCAGGGCCCGCCGGTCCACCTGCCAGCCCAGCGCGAGCGCACGACGCATCAGTGACGGCAGACGGCGCACCATCGCCCCCGTCGTCAGCGCGGCCACTCTCGCCTGCCGCTGGTCGCCGGGCATCTGCCAGGACAGCTCCTCCTCCTGCTGCTGGCCGTCGTCCTGGTGCGTGGCGCTCGCCATCGGCGCAACTCCCTTGCTGGTACCGGACATGGACCCGAGCGTTGGAGCCGTCTCGGGCTTGGGGGACGATCCTGGCAGCGCCGCTGCTGCTTCGGCGGCCGAAGCAGCGCCACGTCACCCGATCGTGCGAACGTGAGTACGAGATGTGTGCGTTGCCGGTGGTTGCGGCCGGTCAGATGGCGCGCAGGATCTCGGTGATGAGTTCGCGGGCCTCGTAGCCGTAGCGGGCGCTCTCGCGCAGCATGCCGTGGATGCGCTGGTGGTCGACTACGGTGGCCTGGCCGGTGAGCGTGGTGGCGCCGTGGTAGTCCTCGGTCTCGACCCGGTGGTTGTCGTAGATGGTGAAGCCGCCCGCGAGGTAGGCCGTGAGAGGGGCGCTTGCGGGGATGACGCCGAGGATCATGCCGTCCTCGTCCAGTGCGTCCGCGAGTCTGCCCAGTTGCCGGTCCATCACCTCGCTTCCGGCGATGTTGGTGCGCAGGGCCTGTTCGGTGAGCAGGACGTGCCAGGTGGTGCCGGGGCGCCCGAGGTAGCGGGCGCGGGCGGTGCGGCTGGCGACCGCCTGGTCGATGTCGTTGGCGCTCAGCTGGTGCACCTGCGCAACGAGGGTCAGCATCGCTCGCGCGTAGTCGGGGGTCTGCAAGGCGCCGAAGACGGCGAGCGGGCTGTAGGCGGTGATCGCCCGGCTGGCCCGCACGAGGTCCAGCACCTCGTCCTGGGCCGGTGCGGTGCCGTGTGCCAGGACGTGTGCCCAGGCCCGCGTGGCGGTTGTGGAGGTCATGGGTGCTCCAAGGGTCTTCACGTGGCGGCCGGTTGGCCGGTGTGGGCATGGAGGGCGATGGCGGGCAGACGGTCATCGATGTCGCGCAGCAGCAGGAGTTCGTAGACCAGGCCGAGGGCGACAGCCTGGGGGCGGTCGCGCGCCCGCAGGATCTGCAGCAGTGTGCTGCCGTAGCCGCGCACCGTCCCGTAGGTGACACCGAGTTCCAGCGCGGCGTCCGGATCGCCTTCGCCGCAGGCATACGTCCGCAGGACCTGCAGTTGGCGCGGGGACAGGTGCACGGGCTGCACGACGGGGCAGGTGATGACGTCCTCGGGGGCCAGGAACTGGTGGATCAGCCCGAGGGCGATCACTTGGGTGCGCGAGCTGGCGCCGAGGGCGGCCTGGAGCTCGGCCGTGTAGGCGGTGACGCGGCCCTCGGAGGTGTAGGTGGCGCGTGCTATCTGAGTGCGGGTGCGGCCGGCGGCACGCCACTTCAGCAGCCGGACCTGCTGCTCGGTGAGCTCCGGAGCACTGGGGAACGGGTGGACGGTTGGTGCGGTCACGGGTCAGTCGTCCTGGCGGTCGGCGATCACAGGTCGGTGGGGATCGAGGCTGCGGGGGCACCGATGGCGAACAGAAGCCGGGCGCCGAGGCGCGCGGCGTGACCGCTGCCAATGACCGCGATCACGTCGCCTGGCCGGGCCACAGCGGCAATCTGCTGCTCGACCGTCCCGTTGAGCAGGTCGCTTCGGGCATCGACGGTCGTGAGGTGTCCGGCCAGGCCCCCGGCAGCCGCCGAGCGCGCGATCGCGTCGGTCCCGGCATCGGCGCCGGGGTGGGCAGGGCCGACCAGGTCGTGAACCGGCAGCAGGACGGCCTCGTCAGCGACGGCGAGCTGCCGGCCGAGCTCGTTGCCGTAGGCGACGGAGTCCGACCACCCGGTCGGCTCCAGCACCGCGATCAGCCTCCCGCGCGGACCGGCCAGCGTCCGGGCGGCCTTCAGGTCACCCGCTAGCTCGGCCGGGTGGTGGGCGATGGAGTCGACCACCGTCACGCCGCCCTGGCGGCCAAGGACGGTCAACGAGCGTTCCACGCCGGGGAACTCCGCGATTCCTTCGGCCAGGTCAACAGGACCGCCACCCAGGACCCGCCCGACTGCGAACGCGAGCGCGGCCGCCATGGCGTTGTGTCTGCCGCGCAGGGGCACGGCCAGCAGGTGTTCATTGCCGTCGAGGTCGAGCAGCAGCAGGCGGGTGGTCCTGCCGTCCCAACGGGTGCACAGCACGCGGATCGTCGCGTCGGCGACCTGCCCGACGGTGACGACGCGCGGGCCGGGGGCCTCGGCCAGGCGGGCGGCCAGCTCGGCGGTGCCGCGGTCCCAGGTGGGCAGGACGACGGTCTCGCTGCGGCGGGCCAGGCCCTCCAGCTCCTCCAGCGTCTCGTAGCCCAGGTGCTGCGGCTGGGCGCCGGCGATGGCGGTGACGACGCTGACCGTGGCGTGCTCTTCCAGGTCGCCGTCCTCGCCGAGGTCTGCGATCAGCAGGTCCCCACCGCTGTGGTGCCCCACCCCGTGCCTGACCAGCGGTGTTCTCAGCACCCAGGCGGGATTGAGGTGGCCCAGCGCCGAGGTGAGCATCCCGGCGACGCTCGCGGTGCTGTGGCTGCCGGCCACCGCCACGGTCGTGTTGGTGGCATGGAAGAGCTGCGCGAGAGCCTCGGGGTAGTGGTGGGTGGGGACGCGCATCTGCTCGGCGCGCTCCAGTTCGGTGCGCTGGGTCGGCGTGGTGCGGCCGGACCAGACCAGGCAAGACATGTCGGCGCGCACCAGGTGCGGGCCGTGGTCGTGCGTGATCCGGACGCCGTGTTTGGCGAGCTCGGCGGTGGTGTCGCTGTCATTCAGGGTGGAGCCGCTGACCCGGGCTCCGCGCTCCAGCAGCAGCTGAGCCAGGCCCGGCAGGCCGGAGCCGGCCGTGTCGATGCCGACCAGGTGGGGTGCGGCCAGGCGGGGCGGACCGCTGTAAGCAGGCGTGTCGTTCGTCATGCGGGTCAGCTCCTGATGCCGGCGGGCGTGGTGTCGGGGGCGGACGTGGCGGTCATCACCTGTTCCATGAGCGTGATGAGGGCGAGCCGTGCCGCTGCGCGGTCGCGTGCGTCGATCGTCACGACTGGCGTCTGCGGGGCGGCGTGGCGGATACCGATCCGGTGCAGCTGGTCGCGCACCCATGCCTCCAGCGGGGGCTGGGCGCCCGGGTGCGCGGGGAGGACGACCAGGTGCGGGATGCCGTGCTGCTCCAACAGGTCGAGCGTTGTGAGATCACCGGTCAGCCGTTCGCGGTCGGCGACGACGAAGGCGCCGACCGTGTCGTCGAGCAGGTCCTCCCAGCGCGACCAGGACGACAGCTGCGGCGGCGTGGTGAAGAGCATGACGGTGGCGGTATCCAGGGCGATCCGGCCGAACTCCACGGTGACGGTGGTGCCCGGGTCCCCGCGGTGGTGCGGGTCGGCGACGCTGAGGAGTTCCTCCACACGGCCAGGGGGGCTGTCGCTGAGCGCGGTCAGCAGGGCGAGCACGGCGCCGTGGTCGGCACCGGTAATGAGGATCTTCAGGGGCTCCGGCGCGTCAGCCAGTGCGGAGGCCGCCGCCTCGGCGGGAGCGGGTCGGGGTGGCATGGCTGCCTCCGTTCCGTTCGGCGAAGGGAGTGAGGGGTGGGGAGGGTGGTCCGGGTGGACGGCGGGACCCCGAGCATGGGCGCAGGTCGTGCCCGGGGCCGTCCGATGGGATGTCAGGTCTGGGCGAAGCCGCGGGCCAGCTCGACATCGGTCACCCGTGCGTCGTGAACCCGCAGTTCGGCCTGGGCCAGGTTCGCGTAGTGGGCGACCACGTCCGGCCCGAGCAGGTCGCCGGCCAGGGTGCTCGCCTCGAACAGGCGCAGAGCCTCGCGCAGGCTGGTCGGCACTGCGGCGTCGGCATGGTCGCGGTAGCCGTCGCCGGTGGTCGCGGCCGGCGGCTTGAGGCTGCCTTCGATGCCGCACCGGGCGGCGGCCAACGTGGCGGCCAGCGCGAGATGGGGGCTGGCGTCGGCCCCGGGCAGGCGGATCTCCAGGTGCAGCCCACGACCGTGGCCGACCACTCGCACCGCGCAGGATCTGTTGTCCCGCCCCCACGTGTACGAGGTCGGCGCGAAGGAGTGAGGGCGGTACCGCTTGTACGAGTTGGCGTTCGGCGCATACAGGGGCGCCAGCTCGGGCAGGCCCTCGAGTAGCCCCGCGACGACCTGCCGCCCGAGCTCGGACAGCTCGCCGGGCCGCTCCCGGTCGGCGAGCACCGGCTCCTCGCCCCGCCAGAGCGAGACGTGAAGGTGCAGGCCCGAGGCGACGCGGTCGGCGGGCGCGGCCATGAACGTCGGCACCAGGCGCTGGCGTTCGCCGATCGCACGGGCGGCGTGCTTGAGGAGCACGTGCTGCTCGCACGCGGCCACCGGGTCCCCGTACGGGAACGTCACCTCCACCTGACCGGGCGCTCCTTCGCCCTTTACCGCTTCCACCGGGTGGCCGGCCCCGGCCAGCGCTGCGGTGAGCCGGGTCGTGTAGCGCACCAGCTCGGCCGGGTAGTCCAGCGCGTAGTCGCGGTTGTCGGCCGTCACCGGCCGCAGTCCCCGGAATCCGGCGGCTGCGGCCTGGGCAAGGGTTCCCTGGTACAGGATGAACTCGGCTTCCAGCCCGGTCTTCACCGTCAGACCGAGCCCGGCCAGGGCCTCGATCTGCCGGCGCAGGATCGTGGCCGGGGCGACGGGCACCGGCTGCTCGTCCGCGCCCAGGGCGTCGGCGAAGACCAGGGCGGTGCGCGGCAGCCACGGCAGCAGCCGCGCCGAGCCGAGGTCCGGGACCAGGCGCACGTCCCCGTAGCCGGCCTGCCAGCCGGTCAGCTCGAAGCCGGGCAGCGGCGTCATTTCCATGTCGGTGGCGAAGATGTACGCGCACATCTCCCCCGCCGCGTCGCCGTCGACGAGCTGGTCCAGGAAGAACCGCGCGTTGTACGCCTTGCCCTTGGCGCGGCCCTGGGCGTCGACTACCGCGAGCAGGACCGTCTGGATGCGGCCGTCGGCGATCGCCGTGCGCAGGTCCTCCAGCGCCAGGCGGCTGGGCGGCACGGTGCGGCGCGTGGTGTTCTGGTGGGTCATCACACGATCTCCTCGGCCAGCTCGGCCATCCGCGCGCTCCCGACGGCGGGCGGGGTGTAGGAGCGCCCGGCGATCCACCGCCACACGGTGGCCAGCACGAGGGCGCAGGCGAGCGCGATCGGCGCGTAGTTGAACGTGTCGGAGGTGATGGGGCTCGACTGGGGCAGGCAGAACAGCACCGTGACCAGCACGACCCAGGCCACCGCCGCGATCCCGATCGGGCGGCTCCAGCGGCCCAGGTTCCACGGGCCGGGGGTGAAGCGGCTGCCGGCGCGCAGCCGCAGGAAGATCGGCAGCGCGTAGGCCGGGGTGATCCCGAGCACGTTGATGGCGACCACCGCGTTGTACGCGGTGACCGACCACAGTGCCGGCAGGGCCAACAGGAAGGCCACCACGACCGACAGCCACACCGCCGCCACCGGTGTACCGGTCCGCGGTGAGGTACGCCGCCACCAGCCGCTGCCCGGCAGAGCCCCGTCGCGGGAGAACGCGAACACCATGCGCGAGGCAGCCGCCGTCTCCGCGTTGCCGCAGAACAACTGGGCCACGATCACCACGAGCAGCAGGGCCTTCGCCCCGCCCGTCCCGAGGGCATCGAGGAAGATTTGCGCCGGCGGCACCCCTGTTGAGGTGCCCACCGTTCCCGCGTAGTCCTTGATCGCGAAGCTGAGACCGAACAGCAGCACGAAGCCGGCGATCCACGAAGTCCAGATCGAGCGCACGATCCCGCGCGGTGCCGACATTGCGGCCCCGGTCGTCTCTTCCGACAGATGCGCGGAAGCGTCGTAGCCCGAGAAGGTGTACTGCGCCAGCAGCAGGCCGATCATCACGACGTACAGCGGGCTCGACCAGCCGGTCCCGTTGGACCAGTGCCCGAAGACGAAGCCCACCGACTGGTGGTGGGTCGGTACCAGGACCAGCGCGCCGACGATCACCAGCACCCCACCGATGTGCCACCACACCGAGATGCTGTTCAACACGCTGACCAGCCGCACCCCCGCCAGGTTCAAAACGGCGTGCACCAGGAGGATTACCGTGTAGATCACCATCAGGGAGCCCGGTGTCGGGGTGAAGCCGAACTGCATGTTCAGCAGGGCCCCGGTGAACGTGGCCGCCCCGTAGTCGATCCCCGCGATCCCGCCCAGCAGACCGAGCAGGTTCAGCCAGCCCGTGTACCAGCCCCAGCCGCGCCCGCCCAGGCGATCCGCCATGAAGTACAGCGCGCCGCTGGTCGGATAGGCAGAGGTGACTTCTGCCAGCGCCGCGCCGACCATCATCACCATCGCCCCGACGCCTACCCAGCCCCACATCATCACCGCTGGGCCGCCGGTCACCAGCCCGAACCCGTACAGCGTCATGCACCCGGACAGCACGCTGATCACCGAGAAGCTGACCGCGAAATTCCCGAACGGACCCATCCGGCGCACCAGCTGGGGCTGGTAGCCCAGCTGGCGCAGTAACTGCTCGTCACGAACGACGGCAGAGCTGTGCGCGTGCGACATCGAACAACCTCCAAGATCGAATAAGAACAGAACAGAGCGCGCCGTCCTGCGCCGACTGGCTGACCACGCTCACGCCTTGCGGCACTGCGAGCGCGCTTGCACGAACTCCTGCTCCGCGCGCCCCGGTTCGGAGGCGACGTAAGCCCACGGCATCCGGCTCGCGTACGGGCCGATCGCCTCAAAGACCCGCGCCGCCTCTGCGCGGCGGGCACCGGCCCACAGCGCGTGCGCCAGCACATTCAGGTCGTTCGCCGACCGAGGCTCCAGCGGCTCGGCCTCGAACCAGTACGACCAGGCCCGTGCGGTGCGCTTGACGACAGTGTTTTCCAGCCGCCACTGGCCCTTGTCCTCCGTGCGCAGCGGGCCTGCGGCCTGCAGCAGGCGGTACTTCTCAACACCGGCCAGGAGCGGCAACACGTGCAGCGGCGACCCGACCGGCGCCCAACCTTCCACCCAGCTAGTGAAGTTCCAGACCAACTCCATCGGCCGCGGTCGGGACAGCCAGAACTGCAGCATCCGCACATGCGCCTCCCGGCCAACCGGGTCACGCTGGTACGCCTCGTGCAGCAGCCCCCACGGGCCCGGCGGCAGGAAACTGCCGTACGGGGCGCCGGCTTGGTGCTCCCGAACCGCGAGGCGCTGGTCCAGTTGGGCCAGAGCAATCAGACACACCCACGGCACCGGGTCGGCGGGCGAAACACGCACTGCCGACCAACACACCTCACGTGCCTCGGCGGCCAGCACGCCGGCCCACGCCCCGTGCTGGCGGCTTGCCCGCAGCGCGCGCTCTACCGCCACTCTCGCCCGCATCACCAAGGCGTCCGGGCTCTGCGGCTCCTCCCCGCACCACGTCTCGACCACGTCCGAGCCCGCCGCCACCGCCGCCAGGACCTGCGTCCGCGCTGTACGCAATCCCGATGTTGGCCCGCTGCGTGCCAGCAGGTCGCGCATAGCCATCCACCGCCCCGCCTGCACCTCTTCCACGACTGTCCGCAGCTCCTCGTCGAGACCGGCAGGGTGGAACACCACCCGGGCTGTACCGGCCGCCTCACCGGCGCGCATCTGCCCCACCTCCAGCCACGGGGCGCTGCCACGGGGCGGCCGGGGAACCACGGCCAGCACCGGCGCCAGCGGTTTGCCCGGTCCGGCACTCGGGACTCCACGGCCGCGCGTCGGTCCGGGCTGCCGCCATTGCGGTGGCCGCGAAGCTGGCGACCAGCTCGTCCACCCGGTGGCGCTCAGCACGGATAGCCGCGAGCGCCTGCAGCAGCGCGTGCTGGACCGCACCCACCTCAACACCGGCAACCAGGGCCACCAGGTACTCAGCGGGATCGGGCCCGGCCGTGCGTGGCGCGTTCGCGGCCTTCAGTGCCTGTTCCAGGCCGGCGGCCCGTCGGCGAGCCGCCGTGGCGACCCGCTGCGAGTAGGCCGCCACGAGCAGCGCGATCAGTGAGCAGATGACCATGCCGCCTACGGCTGGGCTCGGTACCTGATGTGTCATCAGATCCTCAATGAGGTGGCAGGAGTGGATGATGAGCTGCTGCTCGGTTCGCCGAGCGGCCCTTCGATCAGGGCTTGTGTGCGACGACGCCGTAGCAGGAGAGCCGGGCGTCGGTCAGCGACGGGTCAACCGGACCGTCCGGCCGCCAGCGGGAGACCAGCTGCAGTCCCGGCGGTACGACTTCCAGACCGGCAGTGAACGCCTCGACCGCCGTTCGGGACCGGGCCTGGGCGGGGATACCGGCCTTGCGGTAGAGCCCCACGACGCTCTTCCAGGCCGCAGGGTCGAAGTCGCCGGTGACGTGGGACAACGCCACACAGCTGCCGCTCGGCAGGGCCTCCACCAGCTCGGCGAGCAGGCCCTGCGGATTGTCCGCGTCCTCGATGAAGTGCAGGACCGCAAACAGCATCAGAGCGATCGGCTGCTCGAAGTCCAGCACCGCGCGGGCACCAGCGAGGATCTCCTGCGGGTCGCGCAGATCGGCCTTGATGAATGCGGTCCGCCCCTCCGGCCGGCTGTTGAGCAGGGCCCGCGCGTGAGCCAGCACCATCGGGTCGTTGTCGACATAGACGACCCGAGAGGCCGGGGCCTCGGCCTGAGCGATCTCGTGAGTGTTGGGGCTGCTGGGCATCCCAGTGCCGATGTCCAGGAACTGGGTGATCCCCGACTGAGCGAGGTGCCGGACGGCACGCTCGAGGAAGCGCTTGTTCTCGCGCGCCACGGTCGGCAGCATGGGTGCCACCTTCAGCAGGGTCTCGCCCATCTCCCGGTCTGCCCGGAAGTTGTCCTTGCCGCCGAGGTAGAAGTCGTACAGGCGGGCCGGTTGCGGCTGAGCGGTCAGTGGATCAACGGACGGCGCATCGGCGGAACTTGACCCGGGACTGCCTCCCGCGGAGGTGGGGATCATCTCGATCGAATGAGTGCCGGCACCGAGCAACGCCCTGTCCGACTCCGGGTGGCGGTCCTGGGTCCTGGCCATGTCTCCTCGGCTGTTCAAGATTCAAGCGCGGATCGTGCAGTGCTAGGTGGTGCCCGCTCGGTACGGAAGGGGGGTGCCGTACCGAACGGGCGGTCATGGGTGCGCGACAGTGCGGACCGGGTTAGGACTCGGCAGTAACGCCCTCCGAGACGCCACCGCTGGAGGGTCAGCAATCCCCAGATTGGCTGGCCGATTAACGGAACACGAGTGGCTGGATGCGGACATGATGGGTGTCCGCATCCGAGCTGCGGGAACGTGTCGTCCGTCCACATGACCGGCTACACCGATTCGTCTACACAGACGGCACGGCGTGGAACAGAATGTGACGGACCGTCGTTGACTCAACTCTCGGGGTCTCGGCTCAGCAGGGGGTGCGATGGCCGCCAGGGCAAGGGAGCTTGTTCCGTCTGGATCGGCACTGGCCAAGCTCGGGGCGACGCTGCGCGAACTACGGACCGCCCGGGGTTGGAGTCAGGCCAAATTGGGGGTCGCGGTCCACAGCAGTGCCGACTTGGTCCGTAGGGTCGAAGCGAGCGAGAGGTTCCCATCGTTTGAGTTCATTGAGGCCTGCGATCAGGCCCTTGAAGCGGATGGTGCGCTCGTAGATCTCTGGCCGGCCGCGGACGAAGAGCGTCGTCGCACGCCATCGGCCGGGGCGGTGCGCAGGAGTGAGCCACCGGCCCGGTTCGATCCGAAGGCATCCGAGCTTGTGGTCGCGGACTGGGTGGTGTCGACCGGGAGAGAGGCCGCGAACACCAGTGAACTGGTCAGCAAGCTCTGGGTCACCGAGGCAGACGTTGACGTGGCGAGCGGGATGCTCACCATGTTCCGGCAGTTGGACCACGCCCACGGTGCAGGGCAGTTCGCACCCCAGCTCCGCACCTACGTCGAGACGGAACTGAGCTCGCTGCTCTCCCGCTCGGCGGCGAGCGCGGACGTCGATCGCTCACGGGCCCGAATCGCGGCGGGTTTCCTCGAACTGGCCGGCTACCAAGCGGTGGACGCGGGACGACCAGGGTGGGCGCAGTCGTACTACAAGCAGGCCCTGGACCTGACCCGGAGAGTGGCCGACGACGCGTACGGCGGCTACCTGGTAGCGGTGAACCTTGGGCACTTGGCACTGCACTGCGATCAGCCGCAGACCGCTCTCCGCTGGTCCCAGGCGGCGAGCGCGGGGGCAGGAAGCTCCGCGAGTCCGGCTGTACGGGCCGCGATAACGGCTGTCGGTGCTCGTGCTCACGCCCGCTTGGGCGACGAGCGCGAGGCAACGGCCATGCTCCTCCAGGCGGAGAGCCTACTGGACACCTCGACGGCCGAGGACGAGCCGCCATGGATCGCGTACTTCAATCGGGCGTACCTTGCCGACGAGATGGCGCACTGCTTCCTCGATCTCGGCAGGGCCCCGGAGGCCCGTGCACAGGTAACTGACGCGCTCCTCGGGGTCGGGCGTGATCGCGTTCGCCGGCGGGCCATTGATGCCGCTCTGATGGCCTCAGCCTGGCTTCGATCGGGCGACATCGAACAGGCTTGCGCCGCGGGTTACGAAGCCGCCGGATACGCCGCGCGGACCTCCTCCGGGCGGTGTATCGACCGCATCGCGCGTCTCCTCGCCAACCTCGCGCCCCATGCGGATCAGCAGGCGGTCGTGGACCTCGATGAGTACGTACGCCACGTTCTCCCAGCCGCTGCCGCCAGACGCGCTACGGCAGTGCCGCTGCGGACGTGATCCTCTGGTAGAAGCGGAACTCCGTTTCCAGCGCCGCTCGGCGGCTTGCCGGGGCCGACAGGTAATGGCCAACGCGTTCGAGGATGAGCGTCTCGTGTTCGGCACCGAGCGCCCGCAGGCCAGCGGCAAGACTTTGTGCGTCGGCCACCGGGGCGATGTCGTCGTCGGTTCCGTGGATCAGCAGCACCGGCACACGGATGGCTTCGGCGCGCACCGCACCCGCCGCACCAGCGAGGATCGCGGCGTGCGGGCGCTGAAACCGAGGTGCCGTGGTCGCCCATCGCTTCGGGTCAATGATGGCGGACGTGGCTGTCGCCCCGGTGAAAGGGCCGGTCAGGCAGGCGGCTTGGAGTGCGGTGTATCCGCCGGCACTGGCACCGCTGATGAACACCGCGCTCGGACGCGCTGTGCCGTCAGCCAGGAGCTGTTGGGCAACAGCCGCGCAGTCTTCGACGTCGTACTCCCCCCAGTGGCCGTGAAGGGCCTGTCGGAATGCCCGCCCTCGCCCCGTGCTCCCTCGGTAGGCGACGTCGGCGACGGCAAAGCCGCGGGCAAGGAAGTACTGCGCGGTCCAGTCAAGGCGCATCGGCACATCGTCAGTTGGTCCCGGGTGTGCGCGGACGAGCAGCGGCACAGGCCCGTCCACGAGGGGACGGTGCAGCAGGTAGCGGATCGTTGTGCTGCCGGACCGTAGTTCGCGGATGGACGGAGCCGCGCAGGAGTACTGCGGCTGCTCGTCCTTGGGGGTTGGAGGCTCCCACCGCCGGGTGGGAATCGGGCTGGCAAGGTCGAAGAGCCGGATCGACGGTGTACTGGTTGGGGTGGAGGCGATCAGCGCCACCTGCTGGCCGAGCACCGCGACGTAGGGCTTCACCGAGGTCAGGTCAGCCGCCGGTTCGCGGCGGTGGCCGTCCCGGTCTACGGTGATCAGGCGTGTGCGGAGCCCGTCGGAGACCGTCAGCACGATCTCGCCCCCTGGCAGGAAGCCGAACGACTGGTATCCGCCTTCCCACGGAGCTGGTGCGCAATCGGCATCCAGGGGAGCTACCGCGCGGACCCGCAGGCCGTCCCAGCGGTACAGGTTCCACCATCCTGTGCGGTCGGAGAGGAAGTACAGCATTCCGTCGAGCCCCCATGCCGGCTGCACCACGGATTCCTCTTCGCCACCGGCAACCAGCCTGGGCGAGTGCGCCAGCCCATGGGCCGGAACCTCTGCCACTTGGAGCCGGGCGGAGTCCCAGGGCATCCGGTCGTCATCCCACTCGAGGTAGGCGAGCAGGCCGCCGCAGTAGCGCGGCGCTGCGAGGAAGCCCGATGAAGTCACCAGTACCTGCACGCCCTGGCCGTCGATGGGGGCCTTGACGATCTCGTCGCCGTGGTCGTCCCCCCGTACGGCCAGCAGGATGCCGTCCGCGAAGTGCAGGTCACCGTAGAGGAAGTGGTCATCCACCGGCACAATCGGGCCAGGAGCACGGGCATCAGCCAGTTCGTAGATCTTGCTGTCCTCGGCACTGACGATCCACTGACGGTCAGTGGTGACGGCGTACGACCCGCCGCCGTACGCATGCAGCCAGCCTCCGAGCGACAGGTCCGGCGAAGTCTGCGGCCGGGCCTCGCCCTGCGGCCCGGCCCGCATCAGCCGGCGAGCTCCCCCTAGTTCCGGATCCGACTGGATCCACCACAGTTCGCCGTCCACCGAGGTGAGTTCATCGTATGTAGCGTGCTTGCGGGCCACCCACTCGGCGTCGAGTGGTTCGCTGGTCTTGCCGATCATCCGATCCTCTCGCCCCCTGGAGGGTGCTACCGATCACCGACGGTACCGGGCCTGCGGCCTTGCAGCTGAGCCCGGTCCGCCGCTTGTCACGCGCCCTCTCGGCCACGGCTGGCACCTGCTCGGCCGGGGCTGCCGCGGCGCTACTCGACGGCGGTCCATCCCCACGGCCGCGGACCGTGTTCGCCTTGGAGGCAGGCCAGTCGGTAGTGGGCTTGGTCGCGATAGCGCTCGGGGTCGCGTGCCGCGGCTTGGAGAGCGAAGCAGGTAACTCGAAGTTCACGAACGTCGCGGAGAATTGGGTAGCCCGCCCAGGCGGTCACGTCCGTGCCGTAGGCATCGCAGAACGCCGTGTACTGGTCGTCCGACACGGTGCCGAATGTGCCGTGACCGACGGCCGTAGAGGCGAGGTCCCATTCGGGCGGCCCGAGGGAGGAGCGCTCAAAGTCCAGGAGGTACGAAGTGCTCGCGGTGACGGCAACGTTGCCGCCCCAGGCGTCGCCGTGGATGACGCTCTCAGGACTGCCCGCAGGGAGGCCGGCCCACGCAGTCTGGAGAGTGGCGAGACGAGCCCAGAGCCACCGCCGCTGTTCGTCGTCGAGGGTCGTCGCCTCGCTGATCCGGGAGGCGAGTCGAACGAATGGGTCCAGCCGTCCCAGCTGGAAGTCGGGCACGGGCAGTTGGTGGAGGCGCCGAAGGAGCGGGGCAATGTCAGCTGCGGTGCCGGCACGGTGACGCGGGAGCTCGTGCCAGAAGGTCACTGGGTGGCCGTAGACCTCGACAGGCTCCGCCAGGGCGTCGAGCGGCCGTACTGCGGGGACCTCGCAGTCGTGCAGCCAGCGGGCGACCGCGAGCTCGCGGACCGCGGCGGCCCACTGACCCGGGCGAGCGATACGAGCTACGACCTGGTGCGGAAGCCTCCACAGGGCGTTCTCGCCGATGCGCAGCGGCTCGGCCCCGTCTGCGGCCAGTCCGGCTTCTGCGCACGCCTTGAGCAGTACGGCGTGGGAGAGGGTCGCTGTGGTCATGCTGTCACCATCGAGCTGATCTGCTCTCGCAGGTCCCGGGCGTCCGGAAGCTCGGGATGGCGCTGCGCGAGACCGCGAAGCTCATCCAGTTCGTGCTTGGCTCGCAGCGAGCGGAGCTGGGCTGCTTCGGCAAGCGCGATACGACCATCGGCCACAGCCTCAGCCGGGTCGCCGGTGGCCATCCGGAGGGAGGCCAACTTCGTACGGGAGAAGGTCCGGGACCGCGCATAGCCGGCAGTGTGGGTGTCGACAGCGGTCTGCAGGCGCAGCAGCGCCGAGCGCGGGGGATGGCCCAGGAGGGCGAGGTCGAACAGGGCATGTCCTGTGTCTCCGTGGTGCTGGGCGCTGTCGTAATAGGCCATCCAAGGACCCTCGTTGGCCGGCACGAGCCCGGCGAAGGAATCGTCCGACTCTCCGATCGCAGCGAGCGCCTGCTGCGTCTTGCCCATCTTGGCGAGTGCCCGCGCACGCGCGTTGTGGAGCATCGAGCGCTCAGCGGGGGAGAGACGGTCCGCGCGGATGAGACCGAGCTCGGCGAGGGTGAGTCCGGTATCGGGGTCACCGCGCCACGTGGCGTGCCGCGAGCGCAGGTTGTAGGAGACGGCACGCGATGGCCAGTTGTCTGCTTCCTCGGCACAAAGGGTGGCGAAGGCGAAGTAGCGCTGCGCGTCATCGTGGGCGAACGCGTCAAATGCCGAGGAGCCGACAGCGGCGGCCAGGCCGCTGACGGCCGTGAACAGGCCGCCCCTGAGCGGGGGCGGGCAGTCGGCGCCCAGGAGGTTTGCGGCCCACTGGACTTGGACGCGTGCGGTGTCTCGGACGGCACCAGCGCCACCGTAGAGGTTGTCCCAGCTGCGCAAGGTGGTGGCCGCAGTGTTGATCTGGTCGATGTCAGCCGAGCGTACCGTCGCCGGCACGGCAGTGACCGAGCTGGCGCTCGCAAGGGGGAGGAGTGCGCCGGTGGCAGCGCTTGCTGCGGCGAGGAAGTTGCGTCGGAGCATGGTGCTGAACTCGTTCCAGTCGAAGGTAGACCGGGGCACTTCCAGAGTGCCCCCCATCCACGCTCCGAGGGGAGTACCCACGCTCGAGATCAGGGAGTTGTCCACATCACGCGGGGGCTTGTCCACATCAGCCTGAAGCGGGCTCAGGAGTGCGGAGATGGCACCGCCGGTCTCAAGAACGGCGTCCATGTCCGCCGCATACTGCTGCTTGCATACTCGTTGACCTTTCTCCAGTTTGCTGATCAGGTCACCACTGATGTGCACCCGAGCACCGAGCTGGTCCTGGCTCAGGCGGCGTAAGACTCGCCAGCGCCTGATCTCAGCACCCAGCCGCTCGCGGGCGGACCGTTCTGGATGGAGATCCCGCGGTCGCTGCGGCATCAGTTACCCCCTCGGCACTCCGATGTGGACAACCTGGGCTCTCCCGTCGTTGGCGCAAGCCCGCGAAAGCCCCCGGCTATACAGATCGTTTCACAGTGTTGCACCACCAGCACAGGCCGCGACGGTCACGGGAGTGGCGAGTGCACTAAGAAGCGGCCGGTGCGTCCAACTCAAGGACGTCAACCCGCAAGATGCCGCTGTACCCAGGCCCGTGGCCGCTGATGCGGACAATTCCCGTGTCCGCATCAGCGTTCTGGCATCTGGCGCCGGGCCCCTCCACCCTTAACCAACGGACTTCGCGCGGCGCCCGCACGCAGGGCCCTGTGGCTCTCCAAAGGGCCGGGGCACCTCACTGTCACCGACGGTTACGGAGCGTTCCGAAAGGTCTGCGGAACGTCCTGAAGCGACGTCACGCCTTCCACATCTGGCCGGTCAGCATCGAGGGGAGCGATAGTGCAGAGCCTGAACGACCAGCCCAACGTGCCGGCTTCGGCTATCCCGGACCAATCCGAGCCGCAGCCGGGCCCCCGACTCAACGGGGCAAATGATGGCTTCAGTCGGGCCGATGGGGTCATCTTCCCGCCTGCAGAACAGAGATGACCATGCCGCTGCCACTCCGCGAGCTACTGCAGGCCAACGCTGCGCGGGACAGCGATCTGGAGCTTCGATGCTCGACATGATTCAAACCGCCTGCGCACGAACCGCGTTCGACCTATGATCACCCTGGTTGCATCATCGACTACCTTGCGTTACGCACCCCTTAGGCCGCCGTGCGTCGCTCCGAGATAGGAGAACCGCCCTTGCAACGCACGACAGACGACTACCTGATGCTGCGCCAGGCTGACGCGCCAGCCGGGCAGGAGCTGCTCCGTTGCATCAACCTGAGGCTACCCCTTGCCACCGGAATGTCGAAGGACGCCGTCCTCGATGTAGCGAGACCGACCTAGTAGGCGGCACAGGAACAACCTGATGACCGTGGGCCAATCGATGACGAGATCTGTCTGATCGCATTGACCGACTCGCGAGTTGCCTTTGAGCTCATGGCCGGCGCCACCTAAGCAACTATCCGTCAAGACAGCAACATTGGGGGAAGTGTACTTTGCGACGCGTCACGAACCACATAGATGGCAGCAACGTGGTCATTGAACTGGGAGGCTGTACACCCGACAGTGTCTCCATGGTCGAGCGCAAAGGGCTGGGCCACCCCGACACGCTCTCGGACCATCTGGCCGAGCGCCTGTCGCAGGTCTATAGCCGCTACAGCCGGCAGCAGTTCGGCGCTGTACTCCATCACAACTTCGACAAGCTCGCCCTGCTCGGCGGATCCAGCGAGGTCCGTTACGGGAGTGGCGAGATGCGGAGTCCGGTCCGCGTCCTGGTCAACGGGCGCGCCGCCTTCGTCTGTGGCGGCGCGGCTATCCCCGTCCACGACCTTGTCGACGAAACCGTGCGGGCCTTCTTCCTGGAACGCCTCCCCGAGCTTGAGAAGCATCTGAGCATCGAGTTCAACATCACCAGCAACTCGAGCCCAGGTGCCGTCGTCACCGAGGAAAGCACTGGTGAGCGCACCCGATGGTTCGCCCCAAGCTCCATCGAGGACCTCCGGGAACGCCGGACGGTGCTGTCAAATGACACCTCGCTCGGCACAGGGTGGGCGCCCGTCAATCCGTTCGAGTCGTTCGTCCGTGAACTGGTGGACCACCTCTCTGGGGACAGCGAGTTCACCCGCGCCAACCCGTGGTGCGGGTCGGACGTCAAGCTGATGGGGTACGCAGACGGCGAGCAGGTGGACGTCGTCCTGTGTGTTCCACAGAAGTCGGTCTATGTAGCTAGCCGGGAGGAGTACCTCGCCAACAAGGAGGTCATCCTGGCCGAGTGCCGGCGGCTTGCCGGTCGGCTGCTGTCGGACGCACCCGTGAGGTTCCGCCTCAACGCCCGCGATATCCCGGAGAAGGACGAGCTGTACCTGACGTACACCGGCAGCTCGATCGAATCCGGCGACGAAGGCGTGGTCGGTCGGGGGAACCGCGTGAACGGTCTCATCACCCCGCTGCGCCCGATGAACATGGAAGGCGCGAGCGGAAAGAACCCGGTGTATCACGTCGGCAAGTTGTACAACCTCGGCGCCGCCAGGCTCGCTCAGCGGCTTTCCGAGGAGACCGGCTCCTACGCCGAGGTCCACCTAGTCAGTGCTACCGGACAGCGTCTCGACCGGCCATGGCGTGTGCTGGTCCGGCTTGCCGATGGCGGCGTTCAGGCTGACAAGGTGCAGTCCATCATCATGGACTCGCTGAATGCGTTCCCGGCTCTGACCGATGAACTCATCGAGGACGGCATCCTGCTGGCGTGATCCGCGCCGAATCGATCGATTTCGAGCTCATCGACGGGAGCGCACGCACAGTGCGCTCGGGAACAAGTGAGGCTCAGCCATGACCACTTACCTCCTGCGGCACGGCAGGACCTCCTACAGCGCCGAGTACCGCGTCAACGGCGACCCGCGCATTGGCGTGGCGCTCGATAGCGAAGGCGTGGCGGCCTGCCGCCGAGCGCACCGCGAGCTTCCCATCGCGGACTTACGTAGTTGCGTGGTCAGCGCCTTCCCGCGCACGGCCCAGACCGCGCGGCTGCTTCTGGGCAAAGCGGTCACACCGCTGGTCGTCGATGCCCGACTCAACGAGCTCGACTACGGAGCCTTCGAGGGCCGGCCGTTCCTGGAGTACGGCGCCTGGCTGCGCGAGAGCGGGGCGTCACGGCGGCCCGACGGAGGCCAGGAGTCGCAGCTTGAGGGCATCAGCAGGATGCTGCGCGGAGTGCAAGCCTGCCTGGAACTTCCCGGGCCGCGGCTGATCGTCGGCCATGGACTGCTGATTTCCGTGCTCAGCTGGCAGCTTTCCCGAACCGAGGAGCCAGTCATGCCACCGCTCTTCCCAGAGGCTCCCTACCTGCGGCCACTCGCTGTCACGGACGCCGAACTCGGTTCTATGGCGACGCTGTTGCTCAACGAAATCCGAGGAGCGAAGTGGCAGTGACATCACCGGGTAGGCCCACCTGGCCGCCAAATCAAGGGGCTGCGGGGCGACCCAGCGGTGCCGATCAACTGGCTACTCCGACTGTTCCCCTCTCCCCCCTCGAAGTTCAAGAGATCATCCGGGTTACTGACCGGATGCGAGCCTCCGGTCACAGTCTCAACTCTCTCGATCTGGCGGAGTTCCCCGCCTCCGATGCCTGTGCGGGCTGGGGTGAGCGGGTTCGGCGGCATTTGCAGCACCGAGGCACAGCCCTGGTGAGTGGATTTCCCGTGGCCCAGCTCGGCCTTGAAGAAGCGTCGATGGCCTTCTGGTGGGCGGCATCCGCGATCGGCGCCCCCCTCCTGCAGAACAAGGAGGGCGCCCGGATCGACCTGGTACAGAATGAGGAGCGCACGACGGTTCGCGGAGCCAAGAGCAACCGTGAGCTCCCCTTCCACTCCGACTTTGCCAACGCGACCCCAGACGCCTTCGGGCTGCTCGCGGTCCGCCAGGCAAAGTCGGGAGGCGAGTCGCTGCTGGCGGACGGACGGACGGTTGCCGCGGTGGTGGAGGCCCAGGAGCCGGCGGCAGCCGCAGTCCTGCGAGAGGAGTTCTGCTTCGACCGTACAGGAGACGTCGGACCAGACCAGTCGGCAGTAATCCGTCACCCGGTGTTTCTTGGCCACGGTGAAGGGGTGCGTGTGCTTTACAACAGAGCACGCATCCACCGGGGGCACCGACACGAGGGTATTCCGCTGACTGAGGCGCAGAGCCGAGCGCTTGAGGTCCTCGATGGGGTGCTCAGCAGCCCAGAACACGCCGTACGAACCCGGATGCGCCCCGGTGACGCGCTGTTCATCGACAACTCCCGGATGTTGCATAGCCGCACGGCCTTCGTGGACTGGCCCGAGCGTGAACGACGGCGTCTCTTACTGAGGGTCTGGCTTCGGGCCGGCCGCACCGACGATTCCGTGCAGAAGGGCACCTGATGCGATTCAGTCTGATGTTCTTCGCGGCAGACGACGGCGCGGCGCAGGACGACCTGTACGCGCTGTTCCTGGACGCGGTCAGGCTCGCCGATGAAGGCGGCCTGACGGCTGTCTGGATACCGGAGCGCCACTTCGCCCGCTTCGGCGGGCCCTACCCCAACCCGGCGCTGCTCGGAGCAGCAGCAGCCACGGTGACCAAGCGGCTGAAGATCCGTGCCGGCAGCGTGATCCTCCCGCTTCAAGACCCGCTGCGGGTTGCCGAGGAGTGGTCCGTAGTTGACAACCTCTCGCGTGGACGAGCCGAGGTCTCATTCGGATCTGGGTGGAACGTCAACGACTTCGTCCTGGCCCCAGATGCGTTCGAGCGCCGGCGAGAGTCAATGTGGGAGCAGATCGACGCGGTCCAGCGCCTGTGGCGCGGCGAGTGCCTGCCGCGCCGTAATGGTGCAGGCCGGGTCCATGACACGGCGGTCTTTCCTCGGCCGGTGCAGCCAGAGCTGCCGGTGTGGCTGACCGCCCAGTCGCCGGATACGTTCGCCACTGCAGGAGCGGCCGGCTATCCAGTACTGACCAATCTCAACTTCAATTCGCCGGAAAGCCTCACCACCAACGCCCATGCCTATCGCCAACTCGTGCGCTCGTCGCCGGACAGGCACCGTGCCCAACTCGCCCTCATGCTTCACACTTTCGTGGCCGACACCGACGGCGAGGCTCGCACCGCTACGGCTGATCCGCTGCGGCGCTATCTACGCGCCAACCTTGAACTGCGTGCCCAGTTCGCGGTGGGCAAGGGAAGCGGCGGGCCTCCGCTCTCGGCAAGTGCGGTGGATGCCATCGTCGAGAGGGGTGTGGACCGGATCCTCGACTGGGCGGGGCTCATCGGAGGGCCGATCGCTCTCCACAAGAAGGTCGCCTACTTCGCCGAGCAGGGCGTGGACGAACTCGCCTGCCTGGTGGACTTCGGCACGGATCACGACGCAACGCTGAAGAGCGTAGGCCGGCTATGTGAGTTGGCGCAGCAGACATCGGGACGGTGACTGTCTGCGGCCAGCGAACCCTTGTCTCCCATGCAGCCCCGAGCCACCAGACCGGGTCCGATCAGCGAAGGTTGTCTCTCCATGAACGGCGATGCCGCCACCTTACCCACCTTGTCCGCCCTGCTTGCTGAGCGGGCGAGAACTGCTCCGGACCGACCCGCCATCCTCGCGCCTGGGCGGCAGGCCCTTAGCTACGGTGCCTTGTACCAGCTGGCCCAAGAGCAGCACCAAGTGCTTCGGGAGAGAGGAATTGGCCACGCGGACCGAGTCGCCGTCGTACTCCCGGACGGCTACGACACGGCCGCCTGTGCGATGACTGTCGCAGCAAACGCAGTGTGCGTCCCGATCAACCCGACCCTGCGCGGCCTCGAGCTCCGGGCGTTGTTCCGCCGATTGCAGCCGAGCGCCGTAGTCGCCTCGCCGGGCTCGCCCGCGGCAGGGGCGGCGGCGGAAGTGGGCGCCAGCCTTTTCCGTCTGGCCGGTCGAGGTGAGCCCGCCGGCCGGTTGACGGCTGCGTCCGGTCTGGTCTCCAACCGGCTGGCATCAGCACGCTCCGCGGAGCGACCGGAGGAGGAGGACATCGCGTTCCTGCTGGCGACCTCGGGGACCACGGCGCGACCGAAGCTCGTTCCGCTGACGCATCGAAACGTCCTGGCCGCGGCGACGGCCACAGTGCGCGCCTATGAGATCGACGAGTGCGATCGTCGCCTCAACTTCATGCCGCTGTACCACGTGCAAGGGCTTGTCGGCTCCGTTACCGCCTCCTTGGTCGCGCACGGCAGCATCGTGTGTACCCCGGGGTTCGAAGCTCGGCGGGTACCCGAGTGGGTCCGGGAGTGGGGCGCGACCTGGTTCTCGGCTACCCCCACCATGTACCAGGAGATCCTCCGGTCCGGAGCGGGCGGTCTGGCCGAACTGGGCAGTGCGGGTCTGCGGTTCACCCGAGTCGGTTCGTCGGCTCTGCCGCAGACCCAGCGATCCCAGATCGAGGATGCGTTCCTCCTGCCCGTAGTGGAGTCGTACGGGATGACCGAGGCGCACCAGATCGCGTCGACACCGCTCGACCGCCGTCGGCACCGGGCGGGGGCTGTAGGCCCGCCCACGGGGTCGGCGATCGCCATCTTGCTCCCGAACGGTGGCGGATTCGGCTCCCCAGGCGAGTTGGGCGAGGTCGTCATCCGGGGAGCGAACGTCGTAGACGGATACGTGGACGACCCCCAGGCCAATCGCGAATGCTTCGTGGACGGGTGGTTTCGGACTGGGGACCTCGGCCTGCTTGATGAGGCCGGCTACTTGGTGCTGCGCGGCCGGCTCAAGGAAATCATCAATCGCGGCGGCGAGAAGATCTCACCCCACGAGGTGGACGAGGCGCTGCTTGAGCACCCGTCCGTCGTGGAGGCGGTCACGTTCCCGGTTCCCGACCCCACGCTTCAGGAGGCTGTCGGGGCGGCAGTGGTCCTGGATCCCGACGCGCGACTGGACGAGGTCGAGCTTCGCCGGTTCGCCTCATCCCGGCTGGCTCCGCACAAGGTGCCACGCCATATCAGGTTCGTCGAAGCCATCCCGCGCACCGCACCAGGCGGCAAGATCCGCAGGGACGGGCTAGCCGCACAGATAGGAGTGTCCGTGTCAGATACGCACAACGAGACGATGCCCGCGGCCCCGGCCGGTGGGGTCGAGTCTGCAGTGCGAGGGATCTGGAAGGAGGTCCTGGCCCTGCCCGAGATCGGCCTCGACGACGACTTCTTCTTCCTCGGCGGTGACTCGCTCACCGGGGCCCAAGTGCTGGCGATGGTCTTCGACGTGTTCGGCATCGAGCTGGATCCCTTCGCCATGTACGACAAGGCGAACACCATCGCGGGCATGGCCCATCTGATACGGGAGCAGCGTGCTTCCAGTCGCTGACCGCAGGAGGCGTCAACCTGCCGAGCCTGGTCCAACTGATGTTTGGAGGAACAATGTCCACAACCGCCGCTGAGCTGTTCTCCGGCGAAGACCCGGCCAGGTACAGCCCGCGCCTGGAGATACGCCGGATGCGCGCCGCCCAGCTCTCCCAACCGGTCCGGCCATCCCGTTCGTTGATCATCTGCACCAACCCCAGGACGGGCAGTTGGATGCTGTGCACCGCGCTCGCGCAGACGTCGGTCGCGGGGTATCCGAGCGAGTACCTCATTCCCTGGGATGAAGGTGACTGGTCCGCCCTGTGGAACGTCAGTGGATATCCCGAGTTCCTGGACGCGATGAAGCTGGAGGGGACCTCACCGAACGGAGTCTTCTCGGCGAAGGTGATGTGGGGGCACATCGGGCATCTTCTTGACCGGGTTCGGGGTGTCCCGCGGTATGACAGCCTCGGCCCGGCAGAGTTGCTCCCCCAGGTCTTCCCCGATCCGAGCTACGTCTGGCTGAGCCGGCGTGACACGCTGGCGCAGGCTGTTTCCCATGCGCGCGCGATCAGCAGCGGAACGTGGGCAGTTGGCGCCGAGGACGACGGCGGCGAGGCGAAGGACGGGCGTTCTTTCGACCTGGATCTCATCCGGAAGCTCCATGCAGAGGTGCTGGAGCAGGAGGAGCAGTGGCAGCGGCTGTTCGACGCTTCGCCGGTCAAGCCGCTACACCTCTGGTACGAGGACCTGGTCGAAGACTATGAGGGCAGCATCCGCAAAGTCCTCGATCACGCGGGTCTTGCTCTGCCCGCAGGGCAGAGCATCCCCCAGCCACGGGTCCGTCGCCAGTCCGCCACCGCCGGCGATGAGTGGTTGCACGAGGCCCGCCGGCTGTCGGCCATGGGCGGGGCGGACTGGTGAGCGCCCGTGAGGTCGTTACGAGGGTCGGGGTGGTGGGCTGTGGGCGAATCAGTCCTGCCTATCTGACGGCACCAGGACGGTTCCCCAACCTCCGTGTCGTTGCCTGCTCTGATCTCGACGTGACCAGGGCAGAGAAGCGTGCGCAGCAGTTCGGTGTCCCGATCGCCTGTGATGTGGACTCCCTCATCGCCATGCCGGATGTCGATGTGGTGGTGAACCTGACCCCGCCGGCAGTGCACCACCAGGTGAGCACGGCTGCGGTGCGTGCCGGGAAGTCGGTGTATGTCGAGAAACCGCTCGCGGTCGACCGAGAGCAGGCGGCTGAGCTCCTGGAACTGGCACGATCCCACGGGGTCGAGGTGGCCTGCTCTCCCGATACCTTTCTCAGCCCGGTCCTTCAGACCTGCCGGAGCCTGTTGGACCAGGGAGCGATCGGTACTCCGGTAGGTGCCGTCGCCTTCTTCGCCACGCGTGGGCCGGAGCTGCGGCACCCAGATCCGGCCTTCTTCTACCAGCAAGGCGCGGGCCCGCTGCTGGACATGGGTCCGTACTACGTCACCGCGCTGGTCAATGTCCTCGGGCCGGTCCGCCGGGTCTCCGCCGCATCGACCAGCGGCGAGTCGGAGCGGCTTGTGATGTCGGGGCCACAGCGCGGCAGTCTTGTCCCGGTGCAGGTGCCGACACACGTCTCCGCGAACCTCGAGTTCGAGAGCGGCACCGTGTGCTCCTTGATGACCAGTTTCGACGTGTGGGCGGCGAACCTTCCGCGGATCGAGATCTATGGAACGGAAGGTTCGCTGAGCATCCCTGATCCGGACGGCTACGAGGGCCAGGTCAGGTTGCACCAGGCCGGCTGGACGGCGTGGCGGGAAGTTCCCGGGCCCCAGTACACCGCCGGCCGGGGCATCGGCCTCGCCGACCTCGCGGCGGCGTTGCACGGCGACCGTACGCCCCGCGCCGGCGGTGCCCTGGCTTACCACGTGCTGGACACGCTGCTGTCCGTCCTTGAGTCCGGACAGCGCGGCACCCATATCAACGTCGAGAGCTCCTGCATCCGGCCTGACCAGGTCGGTGCCGGCGGCGTCATCGACGTTCCGTGACAGCGGTTCAGCAACCCACAGGAGTGAGAAGAATGAACGTAGCTGCTGATCGGCTCGCCATCGACGGAGGTACCCCGGTCCGCGAGAACTCGTATCCACGGGGCCGCGGAATCGAGCTCCTGGGTGACGAGGAGATCCGCCGTGCGACCGGGGTGCTGGAAGCGCGGGCCCTGTTCCGCTACGGATTTACCAGCCAGGGGCATGTAACGGCCGTGGAGGGCGGGCTGAGCAAGAGCTTCGGCACCTCGCACGCCCTCGCCCTCAGCTCCGGCACAGCGGCTCTGTACTCGGGGCTGCTGGCCTTGGGGGTCGGTGAGGGCGACGAGGTCATCGTGCCCGCCGTCACCTTCACCGCCACGGTAGGGGCCGTGGTCATGGCCAGGGCGGTACCTGTCTTCGCCGAGGTCGACGAGTCACTCACTCTCGACCCCGAATCGGTCGAGGCCAACATCACGGAACGTACCCGCACTGTCATCCCCGTCCACCTGGACAACGTGGCCGCCGACATGGGAGCGCTGTCGGAGGTGGCTGTGCGCCACGATCTGCTTGTTCTTGAGGACGCCGCCCAGGCCGCCGGTGTCCGCTATCGCGGCAAGCCTGTTGGCAGTTTCGGAAACGCAGCCGCCCTCAGCTTCCAGCAGGGCAAGAACATCACGTGCGGTGAGGGCGGTGCCCTGCTGACCTCCAACTGGGACGTGCACGACAGGGCGCTGCGCTTCCACGACCAGGGCGGTCAGTTCACCACCTTCACCGGGCGCCGGGAGCACAATTCCGGGGCCCCCTTCATCGGCATGAATCTGCGGATGACTGAGCTAGCCGCAGCGGTGTTGTCGGCCCAGCTCGACCGCCTGGGCGACATCGTGTCGACCTGCCGGTCGCGCGCCCAGGCCATTCGAGCTGAGCTGTCGGACCTTCCGCTGTCCTGGAGGCGCATGCCTGACCCGGATGGGGAGGGCGGCAGCCTCATCTTCTTCGTGGAGGACGCGAAGTTGGCTGTCCGCTTTGGGGCCGCGCTCGCCGCGGAGGGTATCCCCGCCGGCCAGATGTACGACGGGGAACCGGTCTACTTCAACCGGGCGCTCCTTGAACAGCGGACTGTGTGGGAGGACGGCTGCCCGTTCTCCTGCAAGCAGCACCCAACGACACAGCACTACTACCGCGGCCTGTGCCCGCGCAGCGAGGACATCTTCGGCCGGTCGGTCATCATTGGTGTGAGTCCTCTGATGACCGATCAGGATGCTGAGGACGTGGTCACCGCTGTGCGCAAAGTTGCTGCGCACGTGCTGTGACCTCTCCTCGTCCCTCAGCGGGTCAACGCCCAGTGAAACGCCTCCTCCTGGCTCTTGGCCACTCGGTCCCAGGAGGAGTAGCGGTCGGCGAACTCGATGGCCTGTGCCGACAGCTGGGCATAGTCATCCGACTCGAGCACCCTGAGGGCCGCATCGGCGAAGGCCGAGAGGTCGCCGACCGGCGTCCGGTGGACGGCCGGGGTGTCGTAGACCGCGCGGGCGAAGGGGACATCGTAGGTGACCGCCGGGATACCGCAGGCGAGCGACTCCAGGAGGGAGATGGCGAAAGTGTCGGCAGCGAAGGAGGGGTAGAGGAAGACCCGTCCCTTGGCGAGCAGCGAGTACTTACTCTCTCCGCGGACCCAGCCAGCCAGGTCTACCCGCTCGGCCGTGCCCGATCGGCCCAACATCGCGCGGAATCGGCGCTCGTCTGCCTCGGTCTCGAAGGTGCCCAGGACCAGCAGGCGTGTGCCGGGACGCCGGGCGGCTATCCGGCCCAGGATGGTGGGAAGTTGGAAGATCCCCTTGCCTGGAATGAGTTTGGCCATGAACACGCAGTCATACTCGGCTGTTGTGGGTTCGAGCGTGGGCGGGACGGCAATTGCGCTGCACGGGAGCGCCTCGGCGAACTCCAGCGATGGGAAGTAGGCGCGCAGGTAGTAGCTGACCGTCTCGTTCGCGGAGATCACCGGCACGGAGCGCAGGGTCTTTCCGACGCCGTGCATGTGCCGCAGCGTGTACTGGGCGCTGATCGGATCGCGGTCCCGGAGGACCCGCTTGATCCCGTCCCAGTAGAAGGACGTCGGTCGGGCGGGGGCGTAAGCGAACGGAATGGCGTGGAGCAGAACTGCGACGGGGAGGCCGGCGGCCTCGAGCACCGGCGGGAGGGCGCGGACCAGGTCCCATATCTCCCAGTACAAGACGACCAGGTCGGCATCCCAGGCGCCGGCTTCCTGGGCGACCCGGGTCGCCGTCTCCCTGGCGTTGAGCACGAACCAGCCGCGGGTGTTGTGCTCCAACTCCAATAAGGTGACACCGCAGTTGTCCGCGATCGCTTTGAACTCCCCGTTCGTCGCGCCCAGGGAGAGCACGAGTACGTCCGCGCGGGCGGCCAGCGCGGGTAGTACGCCCGCGAGGACGTTCTCCGCCCCGCGCCCCTCACTCAAGTTGGTAGGGCAGACGACGGCAAGTCGCAGGCGTGCGGAGGGCGCCGGGCGGTTGGTGGCGGGGGCTGCCATCCCTCTCCTTAATTCTGATGGTCGGTTGAGAGGATCACGATGCTCACAGGGGTATCTGAACTGGTGTCGAGGGATCGCCGCTACCGTTTGGGGCGACTCTTAGGCTCCGGAACGTGGTGCGCCACGTACCAGGCGGTTGACACGCACCGCTCGGTTCCCGTGGTCGCCAAGGTCTTCCACGAGGAGCTCACTCTAGATCCCGGCTTCACCGCACGACTGCTCAGCGCGCTGGACTCGGCAGCCGTGCTCCGGCATCCGAACCTAGTGGAGGTCCTGGCCACCAGGCATACCAATGGCCGGATTTGGAGCATCCAAGAACATGTGGAGGGGCGCAGTCTGCTCGCCTGGCTGAACGAGGACAGGGTCGGGGCGGTCCAGGCACAGTGGATCACGGGACAGCTGATCGACGCGCTGACGCTGGTTCACAAGAACGGCTTGGTCCACGGCGGCCTGCATCCCGGGGTCGTCCGGCTTGACGGACTTGGCCGGCCCAAGGCAAGCGATCTGGGATTCGCCACGGCCGACCGAGAGGGCGCCGGGCCGCGGCTTAGCGGTACAGGCGATTTCCACAGCTCCTACTGGGCGCCTGAGGTATCGGCCGGTGCTGAGCCGACGGCGGCGAGCGATGTGTACGGGCTGGGCATGCTGCTGCGCCACTGCTTTGCCACTGGCCAGGATCGGATGCCGGAAGTCCTGGTCGACGTGATCCAACGGGCCACTGCGGATGACCCCGCAGACCGTTTTGCCACGGCGGCAGAGATGGGCGGCGCGTTCGAGTACGTGCTGCGGGACAACGACTACACAGGGGGTGGTTTCCGTGGGGAAGGCTGATGGATCGCTCCTTCCAGCCGATTTTGAGGCCAGCCTGCACGCCGGGCTGGCCGAGGCGGGGTGGGTCGCGGCGCACTGCGAAGGCTGCGGACGCCGATTTTTCGCACACCGTCGCCAAGAGAGCTGCGGAGACGCCCGTTCGCAGTGCGGTGAGCCTTACCGCTTCGTGGGCAGGCGCGGGGGCGTGAAGCACCAGCCGGCGTTGGACGTGCTCGCCACCATGCGAAGGGAGTTTCATGCACGCGGGTTCGAGGAGAACACCATCACTGACCTGGTGCCGACCGGGGGAGACACCTTCTTCGTGATCGCCGGTGTGCAACTCTTCGACGATGAACTGCACCACGGGGGCCCCGTGAAGCAGGGGTCCTTCCTGGTCGCGCAGCCCTGCATTCGGCTGAAGTCACTACACAAGGTCGGGCTGCAGGAGGGCATCTCCAGCTCGTTCGTGAACCTGTGCACGGAGCAGGCCAACGGGTCGATGAGCGACTACCTACGGCACTTGGAGGGATGGATCGCGGTCTTGCTCGCCCTGGGTCTCGACGCGGACGGTGTCGTCCTGGTCCTGGAGCCTCAGGCCAAGCAGCGCGGTGGCATGGCGTTCCGGACAGTCAACGTCATGTACTTCGGCTTCGAGCTCGGTGAGGCGATCTTCCTGTACGCCATCGAGGAGCAGGCCCCGGTCCGAACCATCATCGACTTCGGGTTCGGCTTCGAACGCATCGTCTGGGCAGCCAACGAAGCAGACTCCTACTTCTCTCTCATCGGTCCGCTACGAATCGCCCTCACCGGCGAGTACCGCCTCGTCGACTTCTTGCGGACGATGACCTTGCTGGCGGGGGCGGGTCTGACTCCCGCCAACAAGGGAAAGGGGCACGTCCTACGTCGTCTCGGACAGCTCGCGGCCCTTGAACAGCCGGCCATCGGAGCGCCCCTCGAAGAGATTGTCCAGCACTCCTTCGACTCCTGGGCAGCGCTTGTCCCTCCACGCGTGGACTTGGCAAGGTGCACCCGCACCGTCGTCGAAGAGGTTGGACGGAACGTGAACGCTGCCCTGGCCCGGCGGTTGGGGCTTGCTCTGCCGGGCGCACAGCTCGGCAAGGACCGCGAGACGTTCCTCGAAGAACTGCTGCATTCCCGCAAGGTCGACCTCATCACACTCCGAGAGGCCCTCCGAACGCAGTGATCAGGCAGAGAGCAGGGCAGCGAGGTCGGCGACGGACGCCTCGGGCCGCTCCGCCAGCAACTCCACGGACCGCACCATGGCGTCCAACAGGCCCGCCATCGCATCGTGGTGGTACGCCTCTACCGCGTACTGGCAGGAGAGACTGACGGCCTCAGGGCCGGCGTGCACCTGAACCTTGACCCCGGGGTGCAGCTGCGACCTGAGCACTGGGGCGATCTGCACGGGCTGCGCCGTCAGATCAGCGGTCCGCCATGCCTGGGGACTGGCCGACTGGACACCGAAGAACACGTAGGGCGGGGTGTCGATGTTGCCGTACCAGTCGGGGTACAGCTCGCGGACGATCTCACCAAAGGGCAGGTCCGCGTGCTGCATTGCAGAGTGGGTGCGAGTCCGTACCTCGAGAAGCAATTCGTCCAGCCGTCGGGTGCGAGCGACGGGCATCCACAGGACGGACAGGTTGGAGAATCTTCCGATGAGTGGCTGAGCGCGGTAGCCGCTGCGAAAGTCGATCGGGAACATCGCCCCAACCGTCTCGTGGTCAGAGTGCACGCGTAGCGCCGCGAGCAGGGCGGTGTAGAAGACGACAAAGGTCGTGGCTCGAAAACGTGCGCGCAGCTCAGGGAGACGCAAGAACAGGCCTCCGGGTACGGCACGCTCTACCACGCCGGTCCGACCGAGTGCCCGCTCGCTACCTGGGAGCAACGGCGGAAGGTCCAAGGGCGGTTCTGGGACACGCGGGGGGAGGCGGGCTTTCCAGTGACCGAGGATCTCCGAGCGCACGCCCTCTGTCAGCCAGGAGCGATGTGTGACAGCGAAGTCGCTGTACTCGAAAGGCAGTGGGGGCAGAGCCGGCTCTCCTCCCGACGCCAGAGCGCAGTAGACGGCGGCCAGCTCGCGCCCAAGGATGTTCAGTGAGCCCACGCCATCCGCGACGATATGGTCCAGGCACAGCATCAGAAGTTGCTGGTCGCGGCCGATCGGTACCAGTGAGGCACGGAAGACGGGTCCACTCTGGATGTCGAACGGAGTGGCGAGACAGCTTCTCAGCGCGGCCTCCTCGACCGCTTCAACTTTTCCTTCCGCCGGCAATGACGACCCGACGACCAACTGGGTCGCGGACTGGGCGAGGACACGAGCCAAGGGGGGCTCGTGTCCCTCCGGGGGAAAGACGGTCCGCAGCGGCTCGTGCCGTCGCGTTATGACGTCCAGGCTGCGCCGCATGATCTGCTCGTCAAGGTGCCCGCTCACCCTGTAGGCCAGGTAGAGATTGTCCGCACGGGGCCTGCCCTCCTTCCTCTCCTGTCGTTCGAGGAGGACTTGGCGCTCCTGAAAGCGCGAGACCGGGTACTCGTCTCCCTTCGCCTCGGAACGAATGCGCGGCCTTGCCGGAAGCATGTGGACTCCTCTGCTCTCAGAGCATCGCCCTCGGGGAGCCGACGCAGGGCGGTCAACTCCGGAGCTGTTAGGACCTGGCCTTCAAAGATGACAGGACTTGTGGCACCGTGCTCGGGATACGGCGAATATCTGGCCAGAAATCGCTTGTAGTCACTGGTTTGCTGCCAAGATCGCTCAGCTCAGGACACAAAGATCATTAACTGAAAGGGTCAGCTGCGACGAGCGCGTCGTCAGCCTCGGCCCAGTCCTTCGAGCGGCAAGGCGGGCACTGGGAGCCCGTTCATGCATGGGATCTCACGTCACCGCTGTGCTGGACCAGGTCCGCCCGCCAGGCCAACGAGCCGGTCAGGGCCGACCTCACCAAGCCGCGGCGAGCTGGCGACCGGCGCGGCACGAAGAAGCAGGTGCAGCTCGATGCTGTCCATATCGGACACATATGAGCAGGTCAGGCGTCCGTATGATCGATTCACCCTTCCATGATCAACTTTATGGTGGGCGGCATTGCTCGACGGATGCAGGCGCCGCCATCAGCGGGCTGACGCCAGCACGGAGGCCCCGTCGGCAGGTCAGGCAATTGGGGAGACAGGCGACAGGTCGCGCGCGGTAGTCTGTGAGGTGCTGTTCGCGACATCGGGGCCGGTCCCTATCGTGCTGCTTGCCGTCAAGAGACCACGCCCGACCAGACAAGGCCTCGCCGCCGCGCCGCGGTTGCGCCGAACACCGTTTCGAGGTAATTGACCGTGCAGACCCACGAGCTCAGCCAGCGTTTCCAGAACTACTTCACGGCCCGCGGGCACGTATTCGTCCCTAGCGCACCCCTCATCCTCGACGACCCGAACTTGCTGTTCGTCAATGCGGGAATGGTGCCCTTCAAGCCTTATTTTCTGGGGGAAGTAACACCCCTCAGCTCGCGGGTCACGAGCGTCCAGAAGTGTGTCCGCACCGGCGATATCGATGAGGTTGGCAAGGCCACTCGCTACAACACCTTCTTCCAAATGGCAGGCAACTTCTCTTTCGGGGATTACTTCCGAGAAGAGGCCATCACCTGGGCCTGGGATCTAGTCACTACATCGCAGTCCGACGGCGGTCTCGGATTGGATCCCAATCGCATTTGGGTCACCGTATACGAAGAGGACGACGAGGCCGTCCGGCTTTGGCAGAAAATTGCGGGCCTGCCTTTGGAGCGCATTCAGCGGCTCGGCATGGAGCACAATTTCTGGTCAATGGGCGTGCCCGGTCCGTGCGGTCCGTGCTCGGAGATCTTCTACGACCGGGGACCCGCATTCGGCCCGGACGGCGGTCCGGCCGTCGACACCGAACGCTTCCTGGAAATCTGGAACCTCGTCTTCATGGAGAGCGAACGAGGCGCTGGCACCGGCAAGGGTGCCTTCCCGATCCTCGGCTCGCTGCCGGCCAGGAACATCGATACCGGCATGGGCCTGGAGCGCACGTCCGTCGTGCTGCAGGACGTCCCGAACGTCTACGAGACCGACCTTCTGCGCCCTGTGATCACCAAGGCGGAGGAGCTCATCGGCCGTAAGTACGGCTCCTCCCACGAGGCTGACGTCCTGTTTCGCATCATCGCCGACCACGCTCGCAGCGGGGTCATGCTGATCGCCGACGGCGTCACACCTGGCAATGAGGCCCGGGGCTACGTACTGCGCCGGCTGCTCCGCCGCATCGTTCGGTCCACGCGGCTGCTCGGGGTCAAGGAACCGGTGCTGGGAGAATTCGCCACCGTTGTCCGCGACATGATGACTCCGTCGTATCCCGAACTGGCCAAGGGCTTCCAGCGGATCTCGACGATCATGCAGGCCGAGGAGAACACCTTCCTCAGCACGCTCACCAGTGGCATGAAGATCTTCGATATGGCTGTCGAGGAGAGCAAGTCCGCCGGCAACTCGAAGCTGCCGGGTGGGAAGGCATTCCAACTCCACGACACGTACGGCTTCCCGATCGACCTGACCCTGGAGATGGCAGCCGAGCAGGGCCTGTCGGTAGATGAGGAAGGCTTCCGCCGCCTCATGAAGGAGCAGCGCGACCGGGCCAAGGCAGACGCTAAGGCCAAGAAGATGGGCCACGCTGACCTGTCCGCATACCGACAGGTCGCTGACTCCGCCGGCCGAACCACGTTCACCGGATACACGGCCAACGAGGGCGAGGCAACCATCCTCGGCCTGCTGGTCGACGGCGTCCCGTCCCCTGCCGCGCACGAGGGCGATGAGGTCGAGGTCATCCTTGACCGAACTCCGTTCTACGCTGAGGGCGGCGGCCAGCTCGCCGACACTGGCAGGATCAGGCTTGAGACTGGCGCCATCATCGAGGTCCGCGACGTCCAGCAGCCGGTACCCGGCGTCAGCGTTCACGAGGGCATTGTGAAGGTCGGCGAGGTGACGCTCGGCGCCAACGCGTTCGCCCAGATCGACCTTGTCCGGCGCCGAGCCATCGCGCGCGCCCACAGCGCCACCCACCTCACCCACCAGGCGCTGCGCGACGCGCTCGGCCCGACCGCCGCCCAGGCAGGTTCGGAGAACGCCCCTGGTCGCTTCCGCTTCGACTTCGGCTCCCCCACTGCGGTGCCAGGCACGGTCCTCCTCGATGTCGAGCAGAAGATCAACGAGGTCCTTGCCCGCGAGCTCGACGTGCGCGCGGAGGTCATGAGCATGGACGAGGCCCGCAAGCAGGGTGCGATCGCCGAGTTCGGCGAGAAGTACGGCTCCGAGGTGCGCGTGGTCACCATCGGCGACTTCTCGAAGGAGCTGTGCGGCGGGACGCACGTCGGCAACACAGCTCAGCTTGGCCTGGTCAAGCTCCTCGGCGAGTCGTCGATCGGCTCGGGCGTGCGCCGTGTCGAAGCGCTGGTGGGTGTGGACGCCTACAACTTCCTGGCCCGCGAGCACACTGTGGTCTCCCAGCTCTCCGAGATCGTCAACGCCCGCCCGGAGGAGCTTCCGGAGCGTATCTCCGGCGTCCTGCTCAAGCTCAAGGAGGCCGAGCGGGAGATTGACCGGTTCCGCGCTCAGAAGGTCCTCGAGGCCGCGGCGGGCCTTGCTGAAGAGGCCAAGGACATCAACGGCGTCGCGGTGGTCCTGGCTCGCGTTTCGGACGACCCCTCTGCGGACGACCTGCGCAAGCTCGTTCTGGATGTTCGCAGCCGGATTACCGGCCGTGGGCCGGCCGTAGTGGCGGTGTTCGCCGTGTCGAACAACCGGCCGCTCGTTGTCGTGGCCACCAACGAGGCTGCCCGCGAGCGGGGCGTAAAGGCGGGCGAGCTGGTGCGGACGGCTGCCAAGGCTCTCGGTGGCGGTGGCGGTGGCAAGGATGACGTGGCGCAGGGCGGCGGCAGTAACCCGCTCGCGATCAACGAGGCGATCGCTCAGGTCGAGCGGGCGGTCGCGCAGCGGTAGTCACCCTTGACCCAACCCAGTGGTGGGTGAGCACCGATCGTGCCCACCCACCACTGGACCTGCGTCCAGGCACAGGTATTCAGTAGCGCAGGCAGGCGATGTAGCCGGGGCTGGCCGGGTCGCGCTCCAGGGCCTCCAGGGTCCACACCGACTCGGCGACGACGGCGGCGATTTCGTCCGGCGAAGCGAGCCAATAGTCGAACCACGGCGTCGTCGTCGCGCGGTCCCGCACCCGGATGCGCAGCTGCCCGCGGGCCCGCCCGCGGCGGAGGTTCCAGGCGTGGTACTCGGCGTGGGCGCCGCCGCCCTCGACGGGGTCCATGCCCTTGCCGATCAGCCGTGCGCCGGGACGGGCCACCGAGGCGAGCGCCGCCAGGACCTCGGGCGCCTGTGCCGGGCCGCCCAGGAGGCCGAGGTTGTTGCCGAACAGGGCGATCGTGTCGAACACCCCGAGCCCCTCAGGCAGGGTCGGCACCGAGCCGATCACCGCCTCAACCCCTCGCTCACGCGAGACGCGCACCGCCTCGGGCGACGGCTCCAACCCCACTACCTCACGGCCCAGAGCCAACCACGGGACAGCGTGTCGCCCACCGCCGCACCCCACGTCCAGGATCCGGCCGGCAGCCTGTTCCCAGCCCCAGCGCTCCAGCTCCGACCAATCCTGCGGCTCGGCGAAGTACCGCGACGCGTCATGGGCTTCGATCATGCCGTCGTCGCGCTCGATCACCTCCACCCCCGACCACGGAGCGGCGCCAGCATCCCAACAGCGGGCCAGGACACGGCCCCACGCGTCACCGATATGAGGTTGTCGCGCGTCCAGGTTCGGGTCCAGATCTGTGTCCATGGACGCAAGGATGTCAGCAGACCACGGCACCTCAACAGCCACACGAAACCGTGCCCGATTCCTTCGCGACTCCCACGGCGCGGGCTGGCGCCTGATCCGTCTGGTCGGCAACCACTCGTTCGCACTGCTGGAGGCTGAGGAGCGCGGGCTCCGGCCCCTCCTGGAGATGGAGTTCCCGCTGCCGGAGGACCAGGTGCTGACGGACGCGTTGGTCTACTGCGACATGGCCACGACGCCCGACGGGGAGCCGACCAGCTCGCGGCAGCGGGTCGCGGAAATCGTCGGCCGGTACGGCAACGACAACAGCCTCGTAGGGCGGTTCATCCGGCGTGCCGCGGCTGGGATACACGTCGCGGGGGCTCGCACAGAAGAGCGCGTCGCCGCAGCGGGGGTTCAGCCCAGGTAGGGGTACTTGCCGCTGAGGTAGTCGCCGATCTGCTGGCGCATGCTCGGGTGGATGTCGTAGTCGTCCAGGTCGCGGGGGTGGACCCAGCGCACGCCGTCGGCCTCGTCGTTGATCGTGGGGGTACCGCCGGTGGGCCGGCCGATGTAGGCGACCTCGAACTGCTGGCGGATCTCACCGTTGCTGCTGTACGCCACGATGTGCGCCGGGTTGGAGTAGACCCCGAGGAGGCCAGTAATCTCGGCGACGATGCCGGTCTCCTCCAGGCACTCGCGGATGGCGCAGGCGGCGGCCGACTCTCCGATGTCCTGCTTGCCGCCTGGCAGTGCCCACTGGCCGGTGTCACGCCTGCGTTGCAGGAGGATGGCGCCGGTGTCGTCCTCGACGAGGAGGTTGCTGGCGGGCACGAGCGAGTTGGCTTCCGGAGCGGCCGGATCGTCGTAGTACTCAGTCCTGGCAGGCATGAGAGTGGGCCCCCTCTGCTTCGTCTGTCCACGCGCGAGCGGCGTTCCAGACCGCGTCGAAGCTCGTAGCGTAGCTGTCGCACCAGTCCAGCCCCCGCGTCCTTCTGGAGGTGCGGCAGGGCTTTGGCGGACGCCGGATGGCCCAGGCCGTGCATGGCTCAGATCGTCGCGGTCGCCACCGGGGTCAACTCCGCCGCAGAACTTCGCGGCGCTGGCGCCGACGTGGTACTGCCGGATCTGACCAACACCGCCGCTCTGATGATGCACTTCAAGCGCCTCGCAACCGACCGTGGCTGACGCACAGTCCGCTTATTTCGGGTCCGCGCAGCACAGCGGCCCGCTTCAGGATCGCAGGGGTCACTGAGCGGGCCGCGTTGTGGCTGGGGTTCGGTACCGTCCTACTCCCTGTCGAGCGCCTGGCGCAGGGCGTCGAAATCCGGGCGGGGTGCTCCGTTGGCCGGCGTGTGGAGCAGCTGGGTGACGGTGCGGCGGCTGCCTGGGTAGGTGAAGCGCTGTCGCCGAGGCACTCGGCCGCTCCAGTGGTCATGAGCGGGTTCTCTCCTCGTAGCCGCACCCCAAGTCCCGCACAGCATGGCTCCAGCGGCGGAACCCGCCGCGTTCGAGTCGCTCCGGCAGAATCGGGCATCGATTGGCCCGCAGCCTGTCGGCAACGGCTGAAATTCACCCGTTGCCGACACAGCCATACTCGGCCTGAGGCGGGCACTCGGTTGGTCAGGTCATGCACCACCCCGAGTCGCAGCTGCCATCCCCCTCACCGGATGATGGTCCCGCGCTGGCGGCACCAGTGATGGCTTCCTCAAGCGGACGTCCATATCTCGTGAGGTACGCGGCATCACGACCAATCGCCGCCCGCCGGTCGTTGATGACCCTCTCCAGGTAGACGGACTTGGCGAAGAGTTGAGGTTCTTCTCGCCGCTGCTCCCTCCACGCCCCGACGGTGCGGAATGGGCAGAAGAAGCACGAGCTCTTGGGTGGCACGGGAAGTCCTGCATCCTCGATGATCTGGATGCAGTCGGTCCGACGGAGCCCCAGGTCAAGTAGGGGATACTCGATCACCTCGTGATCCTCACGACGGCGCTTGTTCGCACGATGTATCTCGTCAAGCGAGATGCCTATGCCTACGGTGGCCGGCTCGAGGGCAGTGGCTCCGTGATTACGAAGCCACCGACCGACTACCTTAATCTTGAAGTCAGCGGTGCAGGAACGGCGCCCAGGCGCCCCGTTGGCCATGCGCACGGGGATCGGTATCGACCTCACGTCCGGCTTGGTCAGTCGCTGCCAGAGGGTCTCCGTTGAGCCATCTCGCCGCGTGCGGTGGAGCTGGACAAGGTCGATGCCTGCGCGAGCGGCATACGCCGCTGCATGTTCGGCGATGTAGGCGAGGGTTGCAGGGTGCTCACTGTCATCACCGACGTTCGCGAACAGGAACGTCCGGAAGTCAATGTGCCCCTGCGCCGCAAGGACGAGCAAGGCGGTGGACTGGACACCACCACCGTATGAGATGACCTTCATGCGGAGCCTCCTGCTCCGCAGTCGCGAGGCGACCACGTGCCGACGCACGCGGACAAGATGGATTCGTTTCGGCCATGAGGCATTGAAGCTCCCTGAGTCAGGCGAACCAAGCCTGAGATAATCTATTGATGACCCACCTGGCCGTCAAGTGTTTATCTCACCCGTGGCATGCGAACACCCCGGCAGACATCCACCTCGAGCACCCAAAGCAAGTACTGCGCTGGGGTCATAGGATTAACTCACGTAGCATCAAAAGCTCTACATATGACCTGACTTGATGTGATTGCTGCGCATCTGCGGCCAGCTGAACGGGGGGCGCCACACTCCCGTAAAATCAACCGCGCCCAGCAGGCGCTTGTCCACCTGCACAGGCACGGCGGCCCCGTCGCACGGTTCACACTGGCGGGTGGCCCTCGCCGTGTCGGGGCAAGCAAGCTCGTCGCCTCGCCGTAGTGAGACTCAGGCGGATACGCCCTATGTCTCCGGCTGATCTGACGGCGGGGCACCCCGTCGCCCGCGCGGCCTCTGGGGCTCCCGCTCCCCCTCGCGGAGACGTTCAACTTCGCCGGCTACGACGTCTCGCTCACGTCGCGTGGCGTCAGCCAGGATCGTGTCAAGCAGCCACAACGGAGACTTGGACAGGTTCAGATCCTCGTCAGCAATACGTCCGCGGTCTCGCCACCGGCCCACCGTCAGGGGTGTCACATCAAGGAGTCGAGCCACCTCCTTGATACCTACGATAATTGGCAGTTGAGAAGGCTCATCGGCTTGGTAGCCATCAGGGATACTCGCCTCGTATTCTGCGAGTCTCTCCGCAGAGACCGCCCGCCCAGCAGCGCCCAGGCGATCAAGAACGGTGCCCAGCAACCAATACGGATTCCCAGACGCAAGCACATCGGGCTCCCCGAGCACCCCGCGGGTCTTCCACGCCTGAGAGGTCTGATTCTTCACCTCGTAGAGCATGGCGATCTCGCCGTGGCCAAGCAGATACGGGATCCGTCCTGCTGCCATTCCCTCTACCTGCCCAGCGTCAGTGCCGATCGCTAAAGAGCCTCACCAGGTGGAGGCTCCCCAAAGATAGCGCTCCGAGGCCAGCTCGCGCTGGCGGGCCGTCAGCATCGGGAGGTCGCATCAACAGGTCTACGCGCAACCCCCTGCTGCTGGGAGCTACCGGCCAGTGCGGCAGTCAGCTGAGCTCTCTGCCCTGCCTGATCTCCCAAGGCCCGACGGGGACCAGGTGGACCTCGTCGAAGTACCGAAGCCACTCCGCGACGGTCTCGGCTGCTCTCTTAGCCTGCTCTGTCGAGCGCTCCCCGCCGACCAAGAGCTCGCGTTGCAAGTCATCCATGTTCAGTCGGCCGGCCTCAACCAGCCGACGGACTTCAGGCATTGCCCGAAGACGGATCAGAACTGCCGCGCCAAAAGCTCGCTCCTCAAGCCCCGGCGCGATATCCAGGCAAGCCAGGTCACGGAGTACGCCAGCCAGGACGTCACTGCCTACATTGCGATGCCGCCCGTTGTACACGCGGTAGAGCCGCTCAGGGTTCCTCGTCTCTGGCACCCAGTCTTCGAGCTGCTCGTCCTGCCCTGCAACCAACACACGGGGGCGGTCTTCGTCTGCCTGCAGCAAGTCCGCTTGCTCGCGGATCTTTCGCGCGAGGTCTACCGTCCCGGGTACCGCAGTGGCATCGATCGCGGTGAACATCCGCTGTACCTCTGGGTGATCCATCGGGATCTCCAGGAGAAGCTCGATGTTCGGGGCGGGAACACGACCGGTGGCCTTCCCCGTGAGGTTGGCGGATCCGACCATGCATCGGTCATCAGCCGAGTACAGCTTCGCATGCAGGTTGTGGCACAGCGAGATGGTGACGCGTCCGTCGGCTGCGGCAAGCTCCGCAATCTCGGGATCGGAAACGCCAGCTGCTACCTCGGCCACCGACCAGCGTGTGACGCACGTGATGTCCCGAACACAAGCAGGGATGGCAGCAAGAGCCGCCTGGAATACCTCCTTCTTGATGAACGGTGCAACCAGAACGACCTTCTCCCCGGCGCTGGAAAGCAGTTGCTCGATCTGGCGCCAGACATGGTCCTGGGTCACTCCTCGTCCTCATCACTGGCGCCGAGGAACTCGCTGGCGATCCGTCCCCAGTCCTGCCGCATCTGCTTCGCGCGCTTGCGGGGGACTTCGGGCTGCTCGTCCTCGAAGCGTGCCCACGAGAAGAGCAGCAGCTTGAAGGCGCTGGCCGCGCTGGCGAGTCGCTCGGCGAGTTGCTCGCGGGTTGCGCCTTCGATGTCCCCGTCGAGCACAGCGATCAGGTGGTCGTAGACCGCATGGTCCATGTTCAGGGCCACCTGGAGGACACCGGGGATGTACTCAACGTTGAAAAACGACGGCGATTCCGGGCTGCGGCTCGTCAGGAGGCGCACGTGCTTGCCCTGCGACATCGTCTCTTCGATGATGCGCTGGGCGTCGACCGGTGTGTAGCGGTGCGTTTGGACCAGGCTCTCGAGCTGGATCTGCTCGCTCTCTTCCGGCGTGGTCTCCTCGAACAGCTTGGCTGTGAGAGTCGGTTGTGTCTCCTGGCTGCGACGTTTGACGGCTTCCTCTACCTTCGTTTCCACGTCCTCGTGTCGCTTACGACTCGTCCTTGTGCCCTGTGTCTGGACCTCTAGGTCCGCTCGGAGCTTACCGATGAGCTTCTCACGGATGTGATAGACGATCTCAATCAGCGGGAGGCGCGGATTGCCCTCTTCGCGGAGTTGCTCGCGGAACTCCTCCCATGAAAGCCCGGCAGCCTCTTCTTTCCACCTGAAGTTCGCCAGGTTGGAGAAATTGTCGGCGGCCTGCTTGTTGTTGGTGACCCCGAACACCTCGTCGAGGGCCGGAGGGAAGTCGATCTCGATTCCCCACCAGCGCTCAGTGGGGTCGTAGGAGTTCACCCAACCGGTATCGAGGTCGAGCTCGCGGTCCGCGCGGATCAGCGAGATACCCAGGTTCTTGCCCGCGTGCCTGCCCCAGGGCGTGTCGCCAGGGTTGGCGCTCGACGAGACGTTGGTGGGCCACGCGGAACCCTCGATGTCGGGGCGGCGTGCGGCATCCACGGCAACGGAGGAACGGACGAAGACGGGGTACTCCTTGCCGTCCCTGGCTCGCACCATGAACCGTTCGACGCCTATCTCTCCAGTGCTCCCTCCGCCGGCCGGGCGGAACATGGGCTTCTTGTCGAAGGGGGCTGGGGTGGAGCTCGGAGTCATCAGGTAGAGCGGGTCGTTGGCCCTGGCGTCGCGGGCTCCAGAGAGCGGGGCAAAGCCGCGGGCGGGGACGAGCTTGATGCGCCGTCCTTGGGCGATCATGCGTCGGTAGATGCGCCCGATCAAGGCTTCCGTGTTGGCGAGCGTGGTCTCGGCGCCGCGCCACTGCACACGCTCAAGGTCACTCCACTGGACAAGCGTTCCGGTGTGGCCAAGACCCTCGGAGAGCAGATGCCACTCGTCCGGGATCGGGTCGTGCTTGGGTTCGGGAACCTCGTCGAGCCCCTGAGCAATCTCGTTGAGGTCAAGGTAGGTGTGCAGGGCGTTGTCCGGCCCGTTGGTCCAGGACCAGACATCGACCCGGTTGCACTGAGAGATGCTGGAATTGGGCAGGCCTACGCCGAAGCGTCCGATCCCCTTACGGCTTTGGCGGGTGCCGGCACCGATACGTAGCGAGTGCCGGAGCGTTTCGGGGTCCATGCCGTTTCCGTTGTCCAGCACTGCGATTTTCTCGACGCGGTGTCGGGCCTTCTGACCAGGCCTGTCGAGGGCCTCCAGGGCGAACAGCTCGACGAGTTCTGCGTCCTCCTCAATGGAGTTGTCGATTAGCTCGGCGATGGCGTGCGCCGTGGACTTGTAGCCGCTGGCTTGAAGCGCCGTGACGGTGAGGTCGGGCGTCACGATCGAGTACTTGGAACTCATGGGGCGGCCTTCCATACGTCTTCCCAGTTGGTGAATGCTTCCGCCACATCTCCGAAGCCGGGAAGGGCAGGGTCGGTAACCGTGACAATGTCGCAGGTTGGGGTGCCGCCAGCCTTGGGGCCGCGGATAACTCGCCCGACCATCTGGCTGTAGAGGACCAGGGAGCGGGTGGGTCGGGCGATGACGGCCGCGCTCGCCGCAGGAGCGTCGAAGCCGGTGGTGAGCACTCCGTAGTTGGACAAGACCATCGGCCGGGAGGCTGGGCTCTTGAAGCGGGCAATCGCCCGGTCACGGTGGCGGGTTGAGGACTCCGCGGTCACCTGGTCAGCATCGAGGCCGAAGACGCTCAGGATGGCGGTAAGGAGCCGGCTGTGTTGAACCGAGCCGGCGAACAGCAGGATCCTTCTGTGCTGCTTGCCCAAATCGAGGACGGTACGGACGACTTGCAGGTTCCACTGCACGTTGTCGCCGAATCGCGCCAGCAGGCTGTCGGGGATATCGAACGAGGCCGCCAGCGCCTGCTTGTCACGGGCGCTGAGCTTCAGCCCCGAGTCCGCGGCAACAGTCCGGAAGGCCGGACGAGCCAGATAGCCTTGGTCGATGAGCGCCGTGACCGGATTGTCATAGCCTTCGAGTTCCAGCATGACCTTCTGCCGGGCGAAGAAGTCGGAGAGCTTCTCGTCTTCGGAGACGTTCGCCCAGGTCCGCCCGGGGGTGGCAGTCAGGCCCAGCAGGCTTGCGTCGTTTCTCAGGGTGAGCGCGTCCACGACGCGACGGTAGGTCGGCGCGATTGCCTGATGTGCCTCGTCGAACACAGTGAGGGTTGCGCGGATCGCGAGACGGTCGAGAAAGGTCGGGTCGGCCTTGTTCGCGGCCGTGGCCTTATCGAGGCCCAGTACCACGATGCCGTCAGTGAGCCCGTCCAGATCGGTCGGGGCATCTCCCCACATACGGACTACGTCGACCTTGCGGTTCCCAAGGCTCTCCCATGCGCGCTCGAACTCCCCTGCTGCCTGCTCCAACAGCTCGCGGCCCCGGGCAAGCCACACCACGACGGACGGTTCGTTCTGGCGAAGGTGATCACAGATGAGGTTCATGCCGGTCCGGGTCTTGCCAACGCCGGTAGGAAGGTGCAGTACTGCCTTGCGCTCGCCGGAGTAGAGGAGGCGGCGCACTTTGCTGGCCGCGAGACGCTGGTGCTGAAACATTCCGTATGCCGGCGCGGTGGAACTGCGGAACGCGACCGGGACCTCCGGAGCGCGGTCGACGACCAGTCCGAGGAATCCGAGGAGTGTTCGCCGCTGCTCCGCCGTCCACTCGACGGCACCGAGGTAGCCACCCGCCGTGACGTTCTCCCCACGCCCCAGTCGGACTGCAAGTTCCTCTTGCTTCTCGTCCGGAAGCAGCTGAAGGAAGTCCTGTCGCTCCGTGGGGTCTGCGATCAAGCGTTCTGGCGACACAGCTGTTGCTGCGACCGTTCGCAGCGTCTCCTCGGCCCCGGATCCGTCATGCAGCAGGTCCAGCAGCTCGCATGCATGCTCACCCAGGAGCCTGCGCACGTAGGGCAGAGGGGCCGTGCCGAGGACGGACTGAAAGGAGATACCTGGGGATCCGATCACCGCTGGCCTCGCAGCGCTGCGACCACATGAGCAGTGTGCATCCCCGCGACTGGCAACCTGGAACCCCTCGACCCTGACCACGTGCGCTCACGCCTGAGTCACGTTGCGTGGACTGTGCGCAACGTGTGATCAAACCCTAGCCCTCCGCACTGACACGCGAAGGGCACTCTCGGATATTGACGATCAACATAAAGCTCGCATGTGACGAAGCCACTCAAAAGACCTGAACTCCCATGTTTTGCAACGCGGTTGCCCAGTGGAAATCAGCCAACGACCATGGGAACATCTGTTCCCATGGTCGAGCTAGGTCTACCGCTCGAGACTGCAGGACCCCGCGCCATCGTCACGCGAGCCCCGCCGCGCGGCTAGGATCTCGGTGTACTACTGGTGGAAGCTGTCGAGGCCGACGCGAGCTTCCACCAGCCGAAGATTGACGTCCATAACCGAGCAGAGTGGGGCGAACTATGGCAGGGCGGTCACCCGACCCCGGTCTGGCATACCTCGACTACAACGCCACGACCCCGACACGCCCCGAGGCATTGGAGGCCGCCCTCGATGCGATGCGCACGGTCGGTAACGCCTCGAGCACGCATGGCCCCGGACGTGACGCCGCTCACCGCGTTGATCTGGCGCGCCGTCAGATATCTGACCTGCTGAACTGCTCCCCTGGCGAGATCGTCTTCACCTCTGGCGCGACCGAGGCCAACAACCTCGCACTGCGCGCAGCATTCAGTGATGGTGGAACGCTGGTGACTAGCCCGCTTGAGCATCCCGCGGTGCTGGAAACAGCCAAGGCATTGACCGCCGGCTCGCCTGCCTCTCTGGTCCTACTTTCGGTGGACGAGGACGGCCTGGTGGATCTGGACGGGCTGCATCTGGCTCTGGCGACCGGGTCGGTTTCGATCGTCTCGCTGATGGCCGCGAACAATGAGACCGGTGTGCTGACCGATCTGGGCCCTATCGCGAAGGCGGCGCACGAGGCTGGAGCCCTTGTCCACACCGACGCGACGCAAATGGTCGGGCGGCTGCCGATTGACCTTGAGGCAACTGACATTGACCTGCTGTCACTATCAGCGCACAAGTTCGGCGGGCCTCAAGGCGTGGGGGCCCTGTTCGTACGACGAGGTGCGCCGTTTCCGTACCGTCCACTGATCTTCGGTGGCGGTCAGGAGCGCGGTTGGCGGGCCGGCACACTTAACGTTCCTGGCATCTCCGCTGCAGGCGCAGCTGCGGAAGCTGCCCGCCTAGGTCTTGCCAACGAGATTGGGCGCATCGAGCAGCTACGTAACGCGCTCGAGGCCACGCTCGTTGAGCAGGTAGTCGATTGTCGGGTCAACGGTGCGATCGGGCAGCGGCTTCCGGGCGTGACCAGCATCACCTTCCGCGGTGCGCCAGCGGATGCGGTGCTCGCCGCGATGCCGGATGTCGCTGCCTCTGAGGGCAGCGCGTGCTCGTCCGGCGCCCCCACGCCCAGCCACGTGCTCCTTGCGATGGGACGCAGCAGGGAAGAGGCCGACGCCACGGTGCGGTTCTCCCTTGGGTACGCCACCACCACGGCCGACATCGAGCGGGCGGCTGCCCGCACCATCCAGGCCGTACGGCATGTGCGGTCCGCCATGGCAGCACCGAGCTGAACCACAAGAAACAACATCCGTAGATCATCGAAGCCCAGCACCGACTCGGAGAGAACCTCGCATGTCAGACAGCCGGCTCGCGGAAGCCGCCCACTCGTCCTTCGCGCGCCATGAGACCTTTGCGCCGCGCTTCGGGTGGCTGCATAAGGCGTACATGCAGGTGAAGGAGAACCCGGAGACGTTCCTTGCCGAAGATGCCCCGGTGCTTCTCGGTGTCGGCAAGAACATGGTGTACTCCATGCGCTACTGGTCGCGGGCCTTCAAGCTGACCCGAGAGACCTACGGCGAGGAGGCCAGCTCTCGGGCCATGCTGTCCTACCCGACGTGGGAGGCGCGGTGGCTGCTGGATGAAGACGGCGCGGACCCCTACCTCGAAGAGACCGGCAGTCTCTGGCTGCTGCATTGGTGGCTGTTGTGCTCGCGGCCGGGTGCCAAGAGCTGGGCGCCCGCGTGGTACGTCGCCTTTCATCTCACACCCTTCGCCCGCTTTACTGCCCAGGATCTGACGCAGCTGATCGTGCGGTATGTGAACCTCTCCTTCCCTGAGGGACCGGTCGAAGCGTCGATCGCGAAGGATGTCACCTGCATTACCCAGATGTACGGCCCCGCCAAGCGATCCAGCGGTAACTCGCCGGGATCATTCGAGGACCTGCTCGCCGGGCCGTTCCGGGAGCTGGGCCTCCTCGACCAGGTCCAGAGTGGAGGCCAGCAGCGCAAGGCCGAGTGGGAATTCACCAGCGGCGCGCGCACTTCCTTGCCCCCCCGGATTCTGGCTTACGCCTGCCTTGACTATGCGGCTCGGTCCACGCGCACCACAGGCTCTATCTCCCTGGCGCGCCTTGCGAACGAGCCCGGCTCCCCCGGGCGCGCGTTCCGCGTCCGTGAACCAGACATCGCCGCGGCTCTGGAGAAGGTTGTCGGTTCGCGCCCTGGCCTTCAGATCGTGGAGGCGGTTGGCCAGCGCAGCCTGGCGTTCGCCACCGACCCCTTCGAGCTGGCTTGGGATGTCCTCGACGAGCAGTACGACGGTGTCCGCAACCGGCCAGGCTTCCCTACCAGGGACGAGTGGTCACAGAAGTACCCGAAGCTCGCCGAGGCTGAGAAGCGCGAGCTCAAGCAGCAGGACTTCGTCGAGCCGCAGCTCGCCCTGACCGAGGAGAACGAGTGACCACCGCGACCCCCACGCGGCCGCGCGGCGACCGCAAGAGCCCTGCCACGCCCCAGTTCCCGAAGGGCATCGCCCTGGTCGGCTCGCAGATGCGCTCTACCCATCTGGAGCGCGACGTCCAGGGCGCGTTGCACGCGCCCTATGTCGGGGCGCGGGCTGTTGACGTACTCGACCGGGTCACCAGTGCTCTTGGTGACCTCCAGCGCACGCGTTCGTGGTCCTTCACCGGCCCGTATGGCTCGGGCAAGTCCACTCTTGCCAACTTGATCGATGCTCTCCTCGGGCACGATGCCGAGCGCCGGGCCGAGGCAGAGTCGGTCCTGGGCGAGACGAGCACCAGCCTCGTACAGCGCCTCTCGTCGCACCGTGATGAGCTCGCGCCAAACGGGTTCCTTGGAGCGGTCGCTACCGCACGCCGTGAACCGCTAGTGGCCACCCTCTCGCGGGCCCTGACCACCGCGGTTAAGCGTCGTTGGAAGAGCCGGCCGCCGAAGGCAGTCGCGACAGTCCTGGCCGCGTGTGCCGATCCGGCCACCGCCACACCCAAGGACATCCTGGACAGCGTGGCTGCGCTCTGTGCGCAGCAGCCGATCCTGCTAGTCATCGACGAGTTCGGCAAGACGCTCGAACATCTGGTCCGCAACAGCGAGTTTGCCAGCGCCCGGGACGACCTATTCCTACTGCAGGAGCTTGCCGAGCGCAGCGCCGGCCAGCAGGGCTTCCCGCTGTTCATGATGACCCTTCAGCACATGTCGTTCATGGACTACGCCGCGCGCTCGACCGATCTGCAGACCCGCGAGTGGGCCAAGATCCAGGGCCGATTCGAAGACGTCACCTTCGCTCCGAACCTCAGCGATGCCGTCCAGCTGATGCGTCGCCAGCTGGAGCACTCGGGTGTCTCCAGCTCGGGCCTGAAGCTGGTCGAGGCGCAGGCTCAGGCTGCTGAGGTCGCCTGGAACGAGCACGGGCTGAACGTCGTGGTGGACCTCAAGGCGCAGGACTTCACTGACCTCTACCCGCTGCACCCGCTTACCGCGATCGCCGCCCCGTTCCTCGCAGCACAGATCGGGCAACACGATCGGAGTCTGTCGGGCTTCCTCAACAACGACGAGCCGAACACGGTACGACGCTCGCTCGAGTTGCACTCCTCCGAGAAGCCTCGGCGGGCCAGCACGATCCAACTTCCGCAGCTCTATGACTTCTTCCTCGAGTCCGGGCGCACCTCGCTGCTTGCCTCTAGTAATGCGAGCCGCTGGATCGAGATCGAATCACGGGTCAGCGAAGCCAACGGCCTCTCCACCTCGGACCAGACGGTGCTGCGCACCGTCGGTATGTTGAACCTGATCGACTCGGACGGCGCCCTGCGCGCCTCCGCCGCTATGGTCTACTTCGCGCTGCACGAGCCGTCCGACGCAGCCGACGCGAAGGCATTTGCAGCCCTCGAAGGTCAACTGCAGGATCTGGTGACCCGGGGCTTCCTCGTTCACCGCCACTTCAACGGCGAGTACCGAGTATGGCGCGGGACAGACGTCGACATCGATGGGCGCGTCAAGGAGATCACAGATCACCTGGACCGGCACTCCGTCGTCCACAAACTCGGTGAGCATCTTCCCAATGCCGTGGCTGCTGGTCGACACAGCCAGGTCACCGGAATGCTTCGCCTCTTCTCCACCAGCGTCACAGGCCCTGAGACCGGGCACATCAAGGGCCCTGATGCGCTGACAGACCATGCGAACGGTCTGATTGTCTTCCATCTGGGCACCCTCGCGGACCGCCCGGTGGTGGACTCCTCCGTACCCGTTGTCCTCGGCGTGACGGAGGACCCGGCTGAGGTTCTGCGCGCTGCGACCTACTTCGTGGCCCTCCAGGAGCTGCTCTTGGACAAGAGCCTCGACTCCGTGGCTCAGCGCGAGGTCAAGGAGCGCGCCACCGAAGCCAAGGGGGAACTGCTGGAGCTGCTCAACGCGGCGTTCTACCCCCCGACCCCGCAGGTCACCTGGCGGCTGTGGTGCTCGGGGATCTCGACCGGGGACGGCGATGGCGAAGTTATCGAGGGCCGTAGCCTCAGCGCGCTGGCCTCGATCGCCTGTGATCGGGTGTTCTCGGCATCCCCGCGCATTCGCAACGAGATGCTCGGCCGGCATGAACTGACTAGCCAAGGTGCGAAGGCCCGTCGCGAGCTGCTGACCGCCATGCTGCTCCAGTCCGGAAACCGCCACCTGGGCATCAAGGGTTACCCCGCTGAACGTGCCATGTACAGCGGTGCGCTGGAGTACATGGGGCTGCACCGGGAGAACACCGCGAGCCACACCGACGCTGACTCTGACTCACTGCTCCCCTACGGCTTCTCCCGTCCGGGTGCAGATAGTCCGTACACTCATGCCGTCTGGGAGGCGCTGGAGACGGCCCTGACAGGGGCTTCGAACCGCACGGATCTGGACGAGATCTGGCGCACGCTGATGCTGCCGCCCTACGGCGTGAAGTCTGGTGTCGTGCCGCTGCTGGTCGTTACGGCACTCATCGTGCGCAGCCAGGATGTCGCGCTCTTCGAGGAGGGCTCCTACCTTCCTCGGCTCACACCCGACATCGTCGAGCGCATGCTGAAGGCACCCAAGAGGTTCTCAGTGAAGTCCACTCCCCTCGGGGATGGTCTTCGCCAAACCATCGTGAAGAATCTCTCGGTGGCTCTGAAGGTTGAGACGCCTCGCTCGCAGGCGCTGCGCAACCCGGCTCTGCTCGCAGTGACCCGGGCATTGCTGGAGCGGGTGATGGTCCTCACCCCCTATGCCCGTCGGACGCGGCGGATCGGTGACGATGCGATCGCTGTGCGATCCGCGCTGCTCATCGCTCAAGACCCCGACGACCTGCTGTTCCACGCCCTTCCGCGAGCGCTCGGGCTGTCCCCGATCAGTCCTGACGCCCGGAACAGCAGCAGTAGCAACAAGGGCTACGCCCAGCGGTTGGCCGACGCCGCCGATGAGATCTCTGGCGCTGACAAGGCGCTGCGTGCCGAGGTGATCGAGACCGTCAGCCGGGAGTTCCGTCTGCCGGCTTCGCTGCCGGAGCTCCGCCGCGCTCTCGCTGCGCGACTTCGCGGCTTCGCGGACGTCGCGCTGAGCTTGGAGCTCCGCGGCTTCGTCGCCATAGCTCTCAACGAGATGCTGGCCGATGAGGACTGGCTTGACCCGCTGATCGTCCGGCTGTCGAACTCAGCCATCGGCGACTGGTCTGACAAGGACGCGGCTGTTTTCCCGCGCAAGGTCCGCGAGATGGCCGCCGCTCTTGACCGGGTCAGCCATCTCTATCAGCAGCGCGAACAAGCGCCAGCCCAGGATGAAGACCTTGAAGCTCGACTGCTCACCCTGACTGACAAGGACGGCGTCGAACAGCGGACCCTCATCTACGTCCCAGAACAGTCGCGCCAGGAGGCCGAGAGCCTCGCTGTCAGTGTCCTGGAGCAAGCTGAGAAGATGCTCGGCCCTGACGGCGCGCGGATCTTGCTTGCGGCCCTCGCCCAGCGCGTGACCGAGCCTGCTGCCACTACTGCACTCGAGAGGACGGAGTGACCATGAGCGAGACAACCGCCCCAGTAAAGAGGGTCCGGCACGTCCTGGGCCTGTCCGGCGGGAAGGACTCCTCCGCCCTCGCCATCTACATGCGCGACCGCGTGCCGGAGATGGAGTACTTCTTCTGCGACACCGGCGCCGAGCTGCCGGAGACGTACGAGTACCTCAACAAGCTCGAAGCCGCCGTTGGCAAGCCCATCACGCGGTTGAATACTGACCGGGACTTCGACCACTGGCTCGAGGTCTACCAGGGCACGCTGCCAAGCCCCCAGATGCGCTGGTGCACCAAGAACTTGAAGATCAAGCCGCTTGAGGAGTGGGTCGGCGACGACGAGGTCATCTCCTACGTGGCTATCCGCGCCGACGAGAACCGGCTCGGATACGTGAGCACCAAGCCCAACATCACCGCGGTCTTCCCGTTCCGTGAGGACGGCATCGACCGCGAGGGCGTCGGCCGCATCCTCGACGAGGCCGGCACCGGTCTGCCCGGCTACTACGAGTGGCGCACCCGATCCGGCTGCTACTTCTGCTTCTTCCAGCGCAAGCACGAGTGGGTCGGGCTCAAGGACCGCCACCCCGAACTCTTCGACAAGGCTGTGGCCTACGAAGAGAAGGTCCGACACCAGGACACCGCCATGCAGGGCCGCGACTACACCTGGTCCCAGGGTGAGTCCCTGCATCAGCTGATAGCACGTCGGGAAGAGATCCAGGCCAAACACGAGGTCAACCTCGAGCGAGCCGCCAAGCGAATCAAGCCCAACCGGCCGCTGCTCGAGGTCCTGTCGGACGCGCTCGACGCAGATGACGACGAGGCCGGCTGCTCCGTCTGTCACCTGTAGCCGGATCTACCTCTAGCTGCACCCAGCGGGCTCGGCGGCCAAAGCGCCGAGCCCGCTCGCATGAACCCTCCGATACTTATGCCTCGAGACCCAGCCAAGGCGCGAGTGAGCCCCAGGCCAACGTGCTCAGTCGCTGCGAGCGGATCTGGACGAAGTCCGCAGTCCACTCCTCCTGCCGCTCCGCCAACGCCGCAACCATCGGAAGATGCCGCGCCTTGAGGACAATGTCCTCGGCCCCACGCCCCAGCCTCAGCCCCTGCGACTCGGCGTCAGCGAGCAGCTTCTCTGCCTCCTCAACCGTAGCGGCCGAGAGGGCAGAGAACATGATCTTCTTGAGGCTCCAAGATCGGTTGCTCACAGACGAATTCTCAACCGTCGGCAGGAGGGTGAGGTTCCCGAGCCTGTTGATCGTCTCCGGGTCTTCATACAGCGAGGAACTCCAAGAGCCGTTTCCCTGAGGGGTCTGCGGCGCGACATGCTCGATAGTCGCGTATGCCGTATCGTCCCAACGGTCAAGGTCGAGCGTCTCCAGGAGCCCACTCTTCCCGCGCACCACAAGGCCAGGAGCGGAACTGTCCGGCGCCGAGTTCCTCGACGCAGCAAGCAGAAGGAGCCTGGTGAGCGGCTTGGAAGCGGTGTACACCGGAGTGTTGGACGCACGTGCGACCCACTGCTCCTTGACTACGATGCCCTGTTCGCGAAGCCTCTCCTGCAGATATTCCTGGAGCACGTCGATCGAGGGCACGTCCGTCAACTCGGCCGCGAATCGGCCAAAGCGCACGTCAGTGCTCTCGGATTTATAGTCCTTCATCAGAGATCGATATACCGCATCGATACCGGACGTACTCCCAAATGCTCCCCGCCAGAGCGCATAGAAGGCGCCACAGGATCGCGCAGCGAGCAGGAAGTCCCGGCCAGTTGACTCAACGTGCTCGGGAGCAGCCAGCCGGTGCGCAGCGAAATACCGCGCCAGGAGAGCCACTACGATATCGTGCCCGCCATCACGCAACGCCGAGAGGGACAGGCCAGCCTGCTTGGCTAGTTCCTCATCATGCAGCGCCGGCAACTTTGGCGGGTTCGCCCAGGGCCCCTCATAGAAGCGGACAATCTGAGCGAGCCCAGCCAGCACCTTGCGCTGGGCGGCAAGATCGCCGTCCTTGTCGTACACGCCACGCAGGTAGCGGCGTTGATCGTTGAGTCGCTTTGTCAGCTTCGTTCCATCCTGGAACAGCGCAAACGGCAGAAGGATGCTGCTGGTGACCGTCTGCCTCTTATCAGCCGACGAGCTACCCTCGCGATCCAGGTACGCCTCGACTACATCGAAATGCTGCTTCGACTCCGACTTCTCCCAGGAGTTGAGGCCTTCGGCCTGGATCGCGCGCGGCTTGAAGGTCTCGATGGCAGTCAGAGGCTGACCGGTGGTATTCAGAGCCTCGAACATATCGAAGCCGTAGTCTTCGCGCTTGGCAGTAACGACGGCTACGGTAACACGGTGCAGGAGGTAATTTGCGAACACGATGAGTCGTGTAAGTGCCGCGACCTTAAGGTCTTCAGCGAGTCTCGCGACGACCGCTGGCGGGAATTCACTGTTAAACAAGGCCAGCTGAAGATTGGGGGACTCTCCTATCTCGGCCCCGCTCGGGAGGATGATGTCGTCCTCCTTAATGGCGGCACCGCTCACGGCCTTCCGCAGCATGAGCCTCATCTGATCGCGCATACGGTCGAGGTGTCGATACGCCTCGATGTCTACGCCATCCGCCTTTTCGGCATGGATGGACTCGTGCTTGTACGGCTTACCGGCATCCTCACTCCGACCGTATGTTCCATACGAGTTCAGGTAGTACCCGATAGGTGAGCGATATCGTGCTTCGCCCTTGTTCCTGGACCATACGTCATAGTATGAGCGAATCAGGCGCGGGTAGTAGCGGTGCTCGCCGTAACGCATGTCCTCTTCAAAACAGTCCGCAAGGCGTCCCGTTGAGTCCAGAGCCTGGTTGTAGCACCATACGGATTCCGCGTCGTCACGATCGAGCTTCTCAGCCCTTACTCGGATCTCTTCATGGAGGACGGTCGTGAGAAGGAGAAGCGTGGTCATCCTCTGCTGACCATCAATGATGGTCATAACCTTCGAGGGGACCTGAGCCCTAAACATGGGCTCAACCGTCGTATAGTTCATATCCCGGAGAGCGATAACCGTCCCGAGGAAGCAGATCGAATCTTGGAACTCGTCAAGCTGATCGAGACCGTGCGCGACGTCGCTCAGCAGTCTCTTGATCTTTGAGGATTCCCAACTATAGGCCCTCTGGTAAGGCGGAATATAGAGGCCCTGGCCGGTCTCGCTCAAGAACTGAGAAATCGAGAGAGGTGCGGCATCAAAGATCTCGCGAGTTTCCATATTCTCCGCTCATCTACTCACTTGCGCGTTCTCACCCATCCTGACGGGCTATCATCCTCCCACAATCTGACTGGCCGTGAGAGGAGATCCACTCACATCACCTCAGCTGAGGGAGGCTCAGCGCCCCTACCGGAGCGCTACGCTCCGCCCTATGGCAGCGATCGGCCGGTGACCTGCCTTGGATTCAGCGAGAAGCGGAGGAAAGGACGGGGTCCGTCACCCGGATCGCGACGTACGTCTCGGCGGTTGCTCCCTCCAACAGCTGGCCATCGCCCAGCTCGGTCCCGGGCGATCCCCCACCCAGCAGGTCGCTCCAGTCGATGTCGGCCCCGCGCCGGAAGGCCTCGCCGACCACCCGGCGAGTCTCGGTTCGCGCGTCATATTGGCGCTCGCGGAACTCGAGGCGCTGCCGGTGCCTGCGCTGTTGTTGCTCCGCGTCATCGAGTGTCGCCTCGCGCTGGTCCTCAGCTCGAAGGCCCGGCGTTCGTTCAGCGACGCGAGCGTCCTCCCGGTACAACGTGTCGCAGGCCGCGAAAAGCCGTCGGGACATGCCCAGGCGCACGTCGGTCCCAGCGACTCGCCCGGTGATGAAGTCATCCATGCCAGCGGCCCGAAGGAGCTGCTGGGTCTCCCAGTAGTCGGCAGGCCCATGGCTACGCACCCAGCGTCGGGCTTCCACCGTGCTGGGGTCGTCTTCCAAGGGTTTCACAAGCCCCGTGTGTGCACGAGAGCGGCCTGCTCCCATAGGCACGATCCGCAGGCTGGCCGGGTCACCGAAGCGCAGGGCCAGGTAGGTGAGCATCTGCGCGCGGGCCGCTCCGACAAGAGCCTCGTCGTCGTCGCCGAGGTGACCGTCTCCGACGCCGGGTGCACCAGCTGGCCCACCGGCTATGAGGTCGGGTGGGGAGATTGGCGGAAGACCAGGGATGTGTTCGTGATCAACGGTCAGGAAGACGTGATCGCCGTCCTTGTACGATGCGCCACACAGCACCAGCCGGTGTTCGAGACCCTTCATGAGCTTGCTCGCCTCACGAAGCTGTGCCGCTCCTCGACGTAGCGCCTTGAGTGGAACCTCCCCGCCTTTGGCCTCGATGAGCCAGTATCGCGGCCCGGTGGCGTGCACGCCCCAGAGATCAGGGCGCGGCTCGTTCTCGTCGGTGAACCCCTTGAGGTTCTCGGGGCCTCCATCCTCGATGTGCTGGGTGGGACTCAGGCCCATCATGGCGCGGCAGACCCATTCGGCCATGGTCATTCCGAAGCGGTACCCGAAGGCGGCTCGTGCGCTCTTCTCGGTGCCGTGCTCGTAGACCAGGTTGGTCGCCAGGCGACGGCCGGAGTTGTGAGGGTGCGGGCCCGGGAAGTTCTCCAGCGTCAGGTAGGCGTACAGCGGGGCTACGCGAGCCACGAGTTCGGCGCGGGCTAGCTGTGGGGTCTGGACCAGCCACGGGGTTACGTCCCGCCCGACTTCGGTCGCCGCCTTGAGGATCTCCCTCCAGGTCGTGCTGGCCAGGTACCAGCCGTTGTTCTTCGGGAATGCGGCAAGGGTTGGCCATGGCTCCTGCGCTTTGCTCCACTGCCTCCACGGCCGACGTGCCGGTTCATCACGGAAGAGGACAGGGATATCCACGGCGTCGGCGTACGAGATCGGTGAAGCGTCGGCTGCATTCTCGGGGATCATGGACGTCACTCTGCCAGGGCAGCCTGCTGGCCAACTACGCTGGGGCGCTCCGGCCATTCAGCGGTCAGTGTGCTCATCTGCCACTTCGCTGCACGGCTTGATCGGCAAGTCGCATGTTCTCTGCCATCAGGTCCAGGCCAGCAGCAACATCAGGTCTCGTGACCTCGAACCATCCGGACCGGTCGAGCATCCACCAGCTCGACCGGAGGCGAACGAAGTCACGGATCGTCTCGCTGAGGTACCTGGCGGTGCCGTCAGCCAGCGCAGCGTCCATCGTGGCGTGGCTGAGGTCAGCCAGCACACCCGCTTCCGTGGAGTTGGTCATGGTGCTTCCCCTCACGGCCGGATGGTCGGCTGGATCGTGGGGATCTGCTGGACCGGCGGGGGTTGCAGGAGTGGTGCCGGCTCCACCCGGGGAGCCGGGGCACCCGCCCTGATATCCACGTCCACCTTCGACTCGACGCCGGCAGGGCGGGTGGCGACGTCGATCTTGCTGAAGTCTGCCGTGAGCGAAGCTCGGATGTCCTCGGCCAGCAGCTCGCCCGAGATCTCCACCGCGGCGCCGACAACCACAGCCGTAGCGGCGAGTCGAGCGAGGTAGTCGGGACGTTCCTCGACGCTCACCTCGACCTCCACCGTGTAGGTCTGCGGGTCCTGCCGGTAGATCTCCCACTCGACCGTCAACTGCTCAACGGGTTCACCACGTTCTTCGACAACCACGATGGCCTCATAGACCTCCCGCCGCGGGCCCTCATCGAACACCTCGGGGTACAGCCAGCTGCTGACCTCCCGGATCTGCTCCGGGTGTTGGAGAAGGTCGGCCAGCACTGCGTCCTGCTTCTCAAGGCGGACCTCGACCCGGACCGCGTGCTCAGTGGTCTGGGCCGCACGGGGCTCGAACGGCGCGGGGGCCGGCTCATCGAGCCGGGCCACAGGAGTCGCCAGCTCGTTGCGGCGCATGACCGCTGCGACGCGGTCCAGCAACGGGTCCGGGCCGCGCACTCCGGCGCCGACCGCCCGCGCGCGGTCGACGTGGAGGCTGAGGTCCCTACGGACGGCGGCCTCCTGGACCATGCGGGCGTAGGTCGCGATGTTCCCCGATCGGGGCGACGCGTCTGCGAGCTGGCGCAGGTAGTCGGCATCGACGCCACGGATGGCCGCTCGCTCGGCGATCAGCTCGGGTACGCGGTCAGCAGCGATGGCCGGCTCGCTCGTGCGTGACTCGATCAGGGCGGTGAGGAGAGCACGGTGGGTGGGGTGAGCCAGGCGGTCCGGGGTGAGGTAGGCGATGTCGTCCAGGCGCTGGCGGTCGCGTAGTGCCTCGCCGATGACGGCCTGCTCGGCGCGGAGCACGAGATCGGGGTGGGTCATCGGTTCGTCCTCGACTTCGATCCGGTGGTGGCTTCCCTGTAGCGGCGGGCGGCGTCATCAGCGGCGGCCATCCGGGTAGCCGCGTCTTCGAGCCGCTCCAGCAGCTCCTCGTTGACGATGCGCAGCCAGTCACCGCCGATCTCGATGGCCCACCAGGTGTCGGCGAACCTCACGTACTCGGGGATGCCGGGGCTGATCGGCGTGGCGAGGCCGCGGGCCCGGGCGTCGTCCATCTGGGCAGCGGTGAGGCGGTCCGGGCTGCCAGCTTCGGCGGTGTCCGCGTGGGCGGCCAGCAGTCGGCTGGGAATCCCGGTCCAGGGGTCGGCGTCGGTCCATCGCCGTAGAAGTTCAGGGGACTCAGCGGCCCGGAACTCGGGCGCGCGGTGCCCGGTGCGGCAGGCGGTCGCGTAGACGGCGGTCGCGTTGGCGACCACCGTGCGCAGCTCGGCGTGCCAGTAGCGGGCGGCCTGGCCGACCTGCTGCTCGGGGGCAGCTCCGTAGATCTCCTCACGCCAGACCTTGAGCGCCCAAAGTTCCTCGATCAGCCCGGGGTGCTCCGCCCAGCACTGTGGCAGCCTCGACTCCACGGCGAGCTCGTAGCGGTCGTGGAGCCAGGTCACCCAGTCGCAGAGGCCACCCCACGCTGCGATCCGCTCCGGACCGGTCATGGTGTGCCACTCGACCAGCCGGGTGCGAGGGTTCGCTTCGGTGGCGGCCGAGGGGGTGCCGGCGGCTGGGGCGGTGCTGTCGCCGCGTCCGCGTAGGCGTCGGATCCGAGCGTGCGGGCGGTGCTTGACTCGGCCGATCGGTGTGATCGCGGACTCGGTCATATCTGGTCCTGGAGCAGGGCGGGTGGGATCGGGATGGCCTCGGTGAGGTTGTCCGCCCGCGCGGGTGGCTGGTGTCGGAGGTCCGTCTGGCTGGCGTCGGACGCGGCTCGCCAATCGGCCATCACGAGGCTCACGGCGGCTTCGAGTGCTTCGATCGAGGTGCTCGGTGTGAGCATGAGCCGTCGTAGGTAGGCGGCGGTGTCCGTGGTGCTGGCGACCAGCTTCGCGAGGTGAGGAGACAGTTCGTCGGTGCTGTGGCGGACGCGGTCCTTGATGGCAGAGGGGATTACGGGTTCCCCTTCGGTATGCAGCGCCAGCATCGCCTCGTAGATGCCGTAGCGCACGTGGGTGGTGAACGTGTCCACCGGCACCCACCCGCCAAGGTCCGCCAGTTCACGCGGGCGCTGAAGGAGGTAGGCCAGCACCAGGTCCTCGTGGTCAGCCCGCGAAGGCCGCCAGGTGCTCACCGCGAGGAACCGGCCCTCGGTGAGGGTGCGGTGGTGCGCCCAGTCGTCCGTCGGCCACAGCGCCGGGATGGTCTCCTGGTAGCCGGGGCTGAACACGACGACAACCGGGGCGCCGGCGTGGTCCTCGCCTGCGTGGTAGAGCGCACCGTCGATTCCGCGCACCGGACCGCTCCATCGCAGGGTGCAGTCGATCGGGGGCTCGGGTCGACGGAGCAGGCCCTGGTGGTGGCGCCGGTCGAACCGGGATTCCCATCGGCGGTCGGCGTCGGTGAGCGACTCGGGGTGGCGCCCACTCCATGCGGGTCGGGGGGTCACGCGGCGGCCTCGTGGGGATCGAGTTCGCCTGCGCGGTAGCGCCGCGACCACTCGATGCTCTCCTCGTACGCCTTACGGTCCGGGCCTTCGTAGTGACGCTGCATGCGGAGCTTGGTGATGGGTGTCGTGGCGTGGATCACCAGGGCCTCGCGGCGCTCCTCGTCCAGGGTGCGGATCTCGTCCGGGGTAACGGTCTTGCGGTCCTGGAGGGTTGTCTGCATCGTGGTGCCGTGGCTACCACTCTGGTAGGTCGTCAGGGATTCGCGATAGATGCCAGCCAGCTTGGAGAACTCTTCGAGCTCGTCGCCGCCCAGGCCGCCGAGTGCGACCTTGACGGTGGAGCTGCCCCAGAGCATCTCCGCCCCTTCTCTCCCCCACGTCTTCCTGGCCTGAGCCATGTTCTGGAGCACTGCGAGAACATAGATGCCTGACCCACCGGCGAAGGACATCAAATCGGGCAGCGTGGGCAGCGGGGTGACGTTGGCTACCTCGTCCAACAGCATCCCCAGCGGCGGGTCGAGCCGGCCTCCGGGCGAGCGATCGGCGAGGCGCTTGGCGGTGGCCGTGACTTCGGAGACGAAGGCGGCGATCAGCGGGGAGAGAGCGGTGGCCTCCTCCTTGTCCACCAGCAGGTAGATGGTGCCGTTGCTCCGCAGCCAGTCCTCGATGTCGATGCCGTTGCCCGTCTTGGGGACGAAGGTCGCTCGGGCCAGCGGCGAGAACAGCGGGGTGAGAGCGGTCTGGACGGTGGCAAACAGGTTCGCGCGCGTGTCACCCGGGTTCCGGTAGAGGCCGTCGAGCATTTCGGCGACGCCGGGCTCCGCGCGGCGTGACTCGGCGAGCAGCTTGATCGGTTCCTCGATGTGGGCGTTGAAGCCCCAGCGGAGGACGTCCTCCATGCTGCGGCCGGTGATCGCCGCTGCGTGCAGCCAACCGGCCAACAACGAAGTAGCAGTCGCGCCAAAAAAGCCAGCGCCGGAGCTGTCGGTGGTCTCGCTCTTGCCGATCTTGACCATGAGGTCGGCCCGCTGCATCGCCTTGCCGAAGTCCTCGCAGCCGGACGCCGGTGACCACTGCACCTGGTCCGGCCAGTCGACCATGCCGGTCGGCGCCATCGCCAAGGTCGGGCCGAGCCCCCGCCGGATCAGCGCGGTCGCGTCGAGCACGTCGCCGCGGACGCTGGTGACCAGCATCGGCCCGCCCCACGCCTTGATCCACGGGATGATCACCTGGGATGTCTTGCCCTGTCGGGGGGCCGCCAACATCAGCACCGAGTTCTCGACGCAGACCCACAGCAGCATTCCCGCCATGGTCCAGCCGAGCCGCACCGCGACGTCGTCGGCGGTGAACCGGTGGCCCTTCAGGGAGGGCCGCACGATGGTCCCGCGCTTGGTCACCGCCTTGGTCGACAGCGTCTTCGCGAGCTGTGCCGGGGACGCGAACCCCCTCACCGACCGGTTGCGGCGTAGGCGGCGGATCGCGACGCCGGCGGCGGCGCACATCGCGCAGACCACGATGGTCGCGGCGACCGCGAAGCCGACCGGGCCGGGGAGGTTGGTGCGGACTTCCTTGGGCCAAGCCTGCTTGGGGTCGTCCAGGTGGTGGGGGATCTGCTTGGCGACGGCGAAGGCTTCGCCGAACGGGACGCCCGGCCAAGCAGCGTGGGTGATCAGGCCAGCGATCTGGCCGGTGGCCCAGGTGCCCGCGGTGATGGTGACGAACAGGAGGACCAGCAGGACAATGAGGTAGTCCGCTGGGCCGTCCAGCACCGGCCGCCGGGCGACGGTTGCGTTAGAGGCGGAGGCCATCTCACACAGCCATCCGCTCGTTGGTGTAGTACAGCTGGCGCTCGATCGGGCTGAGGATGGTCTGGACCACGTGGCTGGAGGACCTGCCGATCTTCCAGATCGCCCGACCGATCTGCTCACCCGACCAGCTGGCGATGTGCGCGCACTCCGTGTCGGTCAGGCCGATCGCATCGCGGGTCATCGCGAGCGGTGCAGTGTCCTGGCGCAGGCAGATCCGCACGTCGCAGCTGGCGATCAAGTTCCGGGCGATGCTGACCTCTTCGCTGCCCTGAGCGCCGACGGCTTCGAAGTCCGACAACCTGTGGGTGCTGAGCACCTGGATGGTGCCCTGGGCGCGGGAGAGTCGGAGGTCCGAGTCGAGCTTGCGAATCATGGCCGGCACTCGCATCGCTCGCCACAGCTCGTCGCGTACCACCAGCCGCACGGGGCCGCCGGGCTCGTCGATCGCGGCCTGACCCCAACTCGACACGCAGGCAAGGGTCATGGCCACGGTCTCGTCGCCGCGGCCGTCGATCCGGGACAGGTCGACGGTCTGAATGGGCGCCGCGAAGTCGGGTCGGACGGTGGTGCTTCCGTCGAACAGCCCGCTGAGGGAGCCGCGAACCATGTTGCCGAGCGCGTCGGCGGCCGGACGGATCATCTCCCGAAGTTCGGTGACGTCGGCGTGGCGGACACGCAGATCCTCAGCCATCTCGGGCAGGGGGTCCCGCAGTAGGGCCCAGACCTGGGGGATCGTCGGGTCAGTGAGGTAGCTGGCGCCGGTCGCCTGGCCGGAGGCGTGCTTGATGGCCAGGGAGAGAGCAGCTTCCTCCGTGGGCGTCAGGTTCCTGCCCAGACGCATGACCAGCAAGGAGGAGAGCAAGGTGATCCGGCGACGGTGGACTTCGTCCAGGCGCTCGCGCAGTTCCTCGGGGTCGGTGGGCAGGTTACTGCCGAGCGGTCCGGCGTCCAGCGGGTTGAGCCGATTGCGGAGCCCGGGTCCGAGCTCGACGGGCTCGACGCCGAACGCTCTGGCCAGCCCGGCGTACTCGTTCTTGATGTCTCCGAGGATGAACGCCCGAACGCCGTAGGCGGCCAGGCGGGTCACCAGGGCCTTTGTGGTCGCGCTCTTGCCCGTGCCCGGAACGCCGGTGATCAGCAGGTTCGGGTTGGTGATCAGCCCACGGTGCAGCCACTCGATCGGATGGCAGGAGAAGGCGCCGCCCGCCAGGCAGTCCACGCCGATGTAGGCGCCGGCCGGAGGCATGGAGGCCCCGTACAGCCAGGGATACAGCCCCTGGACCTGGCCGGTGCTGCCTCGGAACACGGGGGCGTTCGGCATCCGGGGCGCACGCCCGGCGTACGGGCGGGCGTAACCGCGTCGGGGTGCGACCGGTTCCCGGCGCTGCTTTGGCCTCTGCGTCGCCGCGGGCTTGTGGGTAGGGGCTGGGCGGCCGAGCACGTCGGTCAGGTCGAGAACGGGGAGGTCGGTGTTGCGTCGGCGGAACATCAGGCCACCCGCTTCTTGGGCAGGCCCATGCCGACCGGCAGCGCGCCGACGGCGAAGCCCACGTCCTGGGCGAGCCACATCCGCTGGAGTTCGATCCGGCCTTGGTTGGCGTCGGCTTCCAGGGCCGCGCAGGCGTCTTCGAGGTCGGCGCGGTCGGTGACGGTGACGGTGCAGTAGGCGGTGTAGCGCACCAGGCCGTGGCCGGCAGCACGTTCCTGGTCCTGGGCCTCAGCGTGGCGCAGGGCCTGCTTCTCGGCCTCCGGGATGATCTGACCGGTCTTGTGGCGCATGCTGACTGCGACCTCGCGGGCGGTGCGTTCCTGCATCACCTCGCGTTCGGCAGCGCGGGGACCGCGAGGCTCGATGTGCATGTTGAGGCAGCGACGGTACTTGCCTTCGCCCAGCAGCGGGGCGAGCGCGGTCGAATACACCTTGTTCTTGGGCCAGTTGAGGACGCTGTAGGTGACGGACACGGCACCGTCGTGCTCGTAACGGCCGCGCCAGCTCTCAGCGGCGGACGGGCCCGCCGCTGCCGGGTCGACCCCTGCTTCGAAGGGAACCTCGTGTCCGCGGAACTCCGCGGCGGTGGCCGCCGCCTTCCGCTCTGCGAGCATCCGGCTGCTGTGGGGGTCGAAGGCGGTGCGCAGGACCTCGGCGAGTTCGCGGGGGTTGAGCCAGCTCTCGACCTGAAGGTCCGCGGAGGCTATCGAGGACGTCAGGGCCCGCAGGTGGCGGATCAGAACAGCGGCGGCTCCTGCGTTGCCGCCACCGGCCGCCTTGATGGGGCCGGCTGCGCGGGTGGCGTCCATCGTGATCGCGAGGTATGCCTCGCGCTGGCTGGTGGCCAAGGTGGCTGTGGAGAGCAGCGACTTGGTGATGTCCACCGCGACGTTGGGCGCGTCGGTGGTGACGTGGTCGGTGTGCCAGCGCTGGAGCGCGGCGCCGGACTCCGGGACGAGGCGCTGGAGTGCCTGGATCCGGATGATCGGATTTCCTTCGGTGCACTGGCTGTTGAGCAGCTCGCCCCAGTTGGCCACTCGCTGGTCGCGCCGGTGGGAGTCGACCAGGCCGATGCCGGGGAAGCGCACCTTGGCAACCGCCGTGAACGTGCGGTCGAGCTGGTGGTGGATCACGGCGACCGGGTCGCCGTTACCGCTGTCTGCTTCGAGAATCGCCAGCGGGGCGAGGATGCCGGGCAGGTCCATCTTCGGCTCGTCCGTAGCGGCGTTGCGTGGTGCGAAGGCGCCGGAGAGGAAACGATTCTGCCCGCGGAAGCGGAGGATTTCGAACGACACGAAGGCGACCGCCCATTCATCAACTGTGCGGCCGGCGATCCGGACGTACGCGAGTAGGAAGAGGAGAAGGGACAGGGGCCAGGTCACGATGCCGGCCCGGACGTACGAGATGGCGAACGGCCAGATTGCCGCGAGGACGGCGCCGCCGAGCATGGCGGCTCGCTGGACGCTGAGGCCGAAGAGGAAGGCGACCTTCTCCGGTTGCCACCCGAAGTACGTGCGAGCGGGGGCTGTCTGGCTAGTCACGACTTGTCGCCTCCTTCGGGCTGGTCAGGGTTGGTGATGGCGGGCGGGGCGGGCGGCGCGGTGGGGCGCTCGGCCGGAGCCGCGTCGGGCTGTGCCGGACGGGCGCGGTCGACCGGGGCGGTTGCTGGGGTGGGTGCCACCTGTTCCTGGGCGGCTACGGGTCGCGAACTGGGCGCTGGCCGCGTCGCGTTGAGCGGAGCTGCACCGGAGGTCGGCCTGGCCGTGGGGGCTGGTGGCTGCGCCGGTGCGGACGTCACCGGACCGGACCCGCCGGGTGCGGTACCCGCGGTGGCTGGCTGGGGTGTCCTCGGCGAGGAGCCCGCTGCCGGGCCGGCCTGCGGGGCCGGGCCTGCCTGGGGTGCGACGCTGGCCGCCGGGGTGGTGGCGGCGGGCGGCCCTGCGGGCACAGGGGACATCTCGATCGTGGGCGGGTCGCTGCGCGGAGCACCGGTGACCGGGAGGTCCGGGGTGGTGTCCTGGAGCGCCTGTGGGTGGTCGGCCTGCTGACCGGCCGGCTCTGCCTGCGGCTCCTGGGGGCTTGGCGCGTCCGGCTGGTTCGGCTGGGCTCCGCGGGCGGGCAGCGGCGCTCCCGCGTGGCGGTTGACGTACCCGGCTGGCTGGGCCGCGTACGGATTCGCGCCCTGCACACCCGCGTGTCCGGCCATCTTCTCCATGCCGCCAGCAAGGCTGTTGACCGCCTGCTGGGCGAGCTTCACACCGGCAGCGGCGACCAGGCCGACCGGGCCAGCAGCGGCACCGGCGCCTCCTGCCGCCGCACCCGCACCTCCGGCGCCACCGGAAGCGGCTCCACCGGCAGCGCCTCCGCCCTTTCCAGCGAAGCTGCTCATCGTGCGGCTGGCGCTCTCCTGGCCGAAGGTGTCCGGCGAGGGGCCGGACGCCGGCCCGCCGGCCGAGCTAAGACGGCCTCCGGCGAATCCGAGCAGCGCGGCCAGTCCCGCGCCGCCGCCGACCTGGACGCTGGCGAAGGTGAAGAACCTGGCGATGGAAGGCCAGGCCAAGGCTGCGAGCAACAGCACGAGCATGCCGGAGAGCGTGGTGGACAAGTCCTGCGAGTCACCGGCCATCCCGAAGCCGAGTGCGAAGACCAAGGCCACGATGGGCTTGAGGATGATCAGCTGGACGGTGGAGCTGACCAGCTTGGTCCACCAGGACTTCGTGGACTCGGAGACCTGGCCGGCCGCCGAGATCGGCGAGGTGGCGATCAGCACGGCGATGGCCGCGTTGCGCATCAGCATCTCGAACCACAAGACGATGGTGAGCAGGATGCCGAGGATCGCGAAGATCAACAACAGGGACGAGCTGTTGCCCGGACTCCACGCGATCAGCTTGGCGATCTTGTCACTGAACGCCTGCTGGCTGTCGAAGGTGGAATCAACGATGAACTTGGTGACCTCGTCGCTCGCGACCAGCGCGGTGGAGGCGATCGTCAGGGTGAGCATGAAGGCGAGTGCCGCCTTGCCGACGCCGACGAGGGCGGTGGCCATGGCGGAACCGTCGTGCGTGACGGCGGTCCGGATCACCTGGCCGATGAGGAGAAGCGAAGCGACCAGGCTCGCCAGCCCCAGGGATATCGCGTAGACGCTGCGGATCCCGTGGGAGGTGAGGTCGATCGGGGGGATCTTGACGAAGGCGTTCGCGAACGCCTTGAGGACCTCGGTGCACGCGTCGGCGAAGGACTTGCAGATGGAGTCCCAGGCCGAGGACGCCAAGCTGCTCACAGCGTCGCCGCCGAGCCCGCTGAGGACGGGGCCGGTGACGCAGCTGACGGGGTCGCTCAGACCGCAGGGCATGTCGTCTCCCGGCTGTTGATCTGCATGCGGGCCGGGGTCATTGCTTCAGCTCCTGCCAGCCGTAGGCCGATGCCTGGACGGACCCTGGCTCGGCGACGAGGCTGCTGTAGTCGGTGGTGTCGTTTCCGGAGGGGGCTGGGATCTTCCAGTCGCCGGAGGTCGCCCAGTGCAGCTGGAGCGGGTAGACCCCCATGCGCGTCTGCGGACCCTGCGAGGGCGAGCTGGTGGTGTACGTGGCCAGCAGCAGCACCTGGACGTTGTCGGCGGAGACCGAGCGCAGCTGGTACTCGACGGGTGCAAGGATCACCGTGGCGCCCGCCGGAGCGGGGCCGTCTGCGGCCACGCCGAGCGCCTTGCGGGCACTGATGGGCCCGGCGGCCAGCTGCTGCGGGGCATCCGACCACGAAGGATCGGCGACCAGTCGGCCGACGGCGGCGGCTCGGTCGGGGTCGAGGGTGGAGCCGATCTGGCGCCAGTACTCGACGGCGGCGGAGACAGCGCCGATCATGGAGTGGGGGTAGCCGATGGAGACCCCGTTGATCAGCTTGTTGCCCTGGACGAGTTGCAGCGGTCCGGTGTTGCCAGGGGCAGGCGATCCGCTCGGGTTGACTCCGGTGACCGAGCCGGGCGGTGGGATCGCGGCCGGCGGGGCGTAGCTCCGGGGCCCGTGGGGCCCGCTGCCGGACTCGATCGCTACGCCGACGGCGACGAAGACCAGAAGGCCGACGACCGCGAGAAGGAGGAGCGGGAGAACCCGGCGGCGCGGGCGGTGATCGAGGAATTGGTTGCTCATCGGATGCTCGCAGAAGCGTTTCTTCTACGCCGCTGCGCCGAAGACGGTGTTGACCACCGGGATCGCGCAGGCGGTGACGATGACGCCGCCCAGGGACCAGACCAGGGCCCTCTTGCCCTTCTCCGCACTGTCCGGCCGGTTGCTGAGGTGGCCGACACCCATGAGTCCGCCGGAGACGACGGCGGCTATCGCACATGCGATCAGCGCTCCCCACTTCGCGTAGGAGAGCAGCAGGTTCGCGCCCTTCGAGCCGTTCGTCGGGTCGGCCGGTGCGGGATTCTGGATATCGGCGAGCAGGATGTGCGCCGACTGGGCAAGGTGCAGAGACGTGGACAAACCGGGCTCCTATTTCGGGCGCGCCGCTGCTCGGCGAGGCCGGCTCGGCTACGGGAAGTCGCCTCCGCGATGAGCGGACAGGCGGACGGTGAGGGAATCGCCCGCTTGCTTCGAGGTACGCGCTGAACTGCTGCGATTTACTCTGGCTAACGAGGTGATGAGCAAAGATACGCAGGAGTGAATGCCATCCGTCAACCAGAATCACTGTGACCAGCCTCACGCCACCACTCTCCGTTTACAGTGGCTAATGGGTGTCACTGTGCGCGACCATGAGGGGTCGTCATATTCACATGCAAAGGGGGGCCGCCAAGGCCATGACCGACGAAGAAGCCCCGAACGACGAACAGACCCCGGAGCAGAACCAGCCCAGCACGATCGCCGCCCGGCTTGAGCACCTGTTCAAGGTCGTCCACCCCGCCGACCGCGGCCCTTACAGCAATGCGGAGGTCGCGGAGCGGATCAACGCCGATGCCGGCGAACAGGTTCTCTCCGCCACCTACCTGTGGCAGCTGAAGACGGGCAAGCGGACCGACCCGACCCACAGCCGGCTCACTGCCATCGCCAAGTTCTTCGGCGTCTCGCCGATGTACTTCTACGAGGACGAGGCGGCCGAGCGCACCAACGAGCAGCTGAAGGTCCTCTCGGCCCTGCGCGACGAAGGGGTGCGACAGCTGGTCCTGCGTGCGGACGGCCTCTCACCGCGCGGGCTGGCCGGGATCGCGCAGATGATCGAGGCGGCACGGACCGTAGAGGGGCTGCCCGACGGTGGTGACGGAGAGCAACCGGACGAGTGACGCTCACCACTCACCGAATCATCACAGTTCAACACCGTTGACCAACACATTGCGATCGTTCGCATACGCTGACTGGCGTCCGGGTGAAGAGCCCCGGTTAGGTGCCACTGCTTTGACCTGAAGCTTCGGCTTCAACGGGAAGGCTTGTCATGCGCGAGTTGAGGCGATTGCGCGCGTCCTGCTACGAGCAGGTCAGAGGGCTGCCTGTACCGCAGCCCTTCGACCTGCCGCAGTTCCTTGCGTCGGTTGGCGTGCAGCGTGGTCGGCACATCCGGCTCGTCCTCGTGCCGGGACTGGCAGCAGGTGACGGGTTTCCCAATGGCTGGTGGGCCAAGCTGGACCACGAAGACCAGATATACGTCGAGCACGACACCTCTCCGCTTCACCGTGCGGTGATCGCCCTTCACGAGGTCGGTCACATGCTCTGTGGCCACTCCCCCGACGCGGTTCTCGACACGGCGGTCCTGCGCCAGGCCCTCCCCGATCTTGAGCCGGCAGCTCTCGCGCACATGTTCGCGACCCGGCACGGCTACTCCAAGCTCGAAGAGCGGCAAGCCGAGATGGTCGCCGCGCTTCTGATCGAACGGGCCGGGATCGGCCACGTTCGGGTGGACGGCAAGCCCTCCAAGCTCATCGACCGCCTTGGCGAAGCGCTCGGCCACCCGCTGCGGGACGAGCGCTGTGGTTGAGCACATCGCCATCGCCCTCCTCTGGCTGATGGTGCTCTGGCGACTGCCCTGTGCCCGACGCTCACCGATCAAGCGTTCCCTCTGGTGGGCACTGCTCTGGCTCGCTCTGGCACTGACCGCTCACCTGCCGTCCTCGATCGCGGCCACCGATCACTTCGCCGGCATCGCCAACCTGTCCGGGCTGATCTTCTACAGCCTGGGCATCTGCTCGGGAGCGGCGATGCTGGACTGGGTCGGCGCGGTGAGCCCAGCAGCGAGAGCACACTCGATGCTCCGCTTCCGGCGACCGCTGGCGGCAGCCTCGATCGGGCTGCTCGCCGCGCTATTCGTGGCCGCCCCTCGCGCGGAGGCGCGCGAGTTCGTGGTGGCGGCCGAGGGCGACAAGGCCGCGATCCTCGCCGTAGGGATCTTCGAGGTCTACTTCGGCTATGCCATGATCGCGGCAAGCCGCATGCTGAGGGCTGCCTTGGGGCAAGCCGCTTCGCGCTGCTTGAACTCGGGCGTATGGCTCATGCTGGCCGGAACGCTGGCCGGGTCGCTGTTCGCGGTAGGGCGGTGCGCGCTCTTCACGGCCTGGCTGGTCGGGTTTCGAGTGCCCGGTGGGAACAATCTCGCGCTCGTCGTCACCCGGGCGCCGTTGATCCTCGCGGTCCTGCTGATGGTGCTCGGCATCTCTGTGCCGACGGTGGAAGCAGGACTCCACGGCCTGGCAAAGCTTCGGAGTCTGCTTGCCCTGCGACCGCTCTGGAGCGAGCTGACCACCGCGGCACCTGGCGTCGTCCTCGGCACACCGCCGACCCTGCTCCATGACCTCGCCGGGGTCCGCTACCTCAGCATCCGGCTGCTGCGGCGAACCATCGAGATCAGGGATGCCTCGCTGCTACTGCGCGGACACATCAGCTGCAAGGAGTGGCAGGAGATCAGGTCGAGCCTGTCTGCGGCCGGCCTGCGCGACGACGACTTCGAGGCGGCAGCACAGGCAGTGTGGATTGGACTGGGCCTGCAAGCCCGGGGACGCGGTGCCGCCCCACACGAGGGCCCTGCGAACCTCCCTCCCCATGGGGCCGCCGAGCTGACTGATGAGGCCCGGTGGTTGCGACGAGTCGCTGCCGCCAGAAGGTCTACGGCCGTGCGGGATTCCCTAGCAGCCCTCGAACACCGCCGCGACCATGCTCCGCTCCCGTCGATCAGTTCCGCGCTCCACTGAAGCCCGGCGCGGAGCCGAATTGAGCGGTCCTCGTTGCAGCTGATCGAGCCTCGGGCGGTGGCCCCTGTGCTCGAACACCTTCCCGCGCACCGGCGGTCGCACAGCCGCAGCCGCGCGGCCTGCGGGAGGCCAACAGGGACCCCTCTTCACTCCAGCTGATATGTAGTCCAGCTCACAGCAACTTTGGCTGCCTAGGGCTATCAACTTGAGCTTATGGTTGGCAAAGCTCAAATCAGCTGAAGTAAATTCTCCCGAGCCGACCAGCTCTTGCCTCCGGGCAGCTGCACCTCGGGCCCGGTCCGCAGGGGTGGTCCATGAAGAAACTCGTGCAGGTCTGCGCCGCGGGCGCTGCCGTCCCGTTCGGCCTCGTGATCTGCATCGCCCTTACGGCCGGCGGCGCTTCGGCCGTGAGCCCCAACCTCAACCTTGGGGGCCTTGGCTGCGTGACACCCGTAGCACCAGGGACGGTCACCGCAGATGGCCAGGCACTGACCAGCGAACAGATCAACAACGCCACGATCATCTACCAGGTCGCCAACGGCCTTGGTCTCCCCCCGCAGGCAGCGGTAGTCGCCATCGCGACCGCGATGCAGGAGAGCAGCCTGATCAACAGGCCGGACGGCGACCTCGATTCCGTTGGGCTGTTCCAGCAGCGTCCGTCGCAAGGGTGGGGTTCTCCGGCCCAGCTCGTTGACCCGGTCTACGCCTCGAAGGCGTTCTACGCGGCCTTGGTGAAGGTACCCGGCTGGGAGGCCCTTTCAGTGGCGCAGGCCGCCCAGCGCGTGCAAGGAAGCCTCTATCCGGACGCCTACGCGAAGTGGGCGGACTTGGCGAAGCAGCTGGTCGGAACAGTGAGCGGTGGAGCGGCGAACTGCGCGGGCGCCACCGGAGACGGCGACGGCCAGGCGATCACCAACCCAGTCGCCCTCCCGGCCGGCTTCTCCCTACCGACAGGTACGCCGGTGCAGGTCGTCACGGCGATCCAGTTCGGCGTCAGCAAGCTCGGCATGCCGTACCAGTGGGGCGGCACCGGAGATCCGAGCTACGACTGCTCCGGACTGATGATGCGCGCATACGAGGCGGCCGGGATCACGATCGACCGCACCACGTACGAGCAGGTGTACAACGGAACACCGGTCTACTCGGCCAGCCAGCTCAAGCCCGGCGACCTGATCTTCACGGCCGGCTCCGACGGCACGCCCACGCTTCCGGGTCACGTCGGCATGTATCTGGGGTCCGACCTTGTCCTTGACGCACCACGCACGGGCAAGGACATCCAGATCACCCACTTCACAGGCGGGTACTGGGACGCCCAAGCGGTAGCTTTCCGCCGAATCGTCCCGTCCTGATGCAGTTTCCGCCGTTTGCGACAACTCAACCGGACCGGGGTTCCGCAACCGCAGCCCGCTGTCCTTCCTGCTAGCTACCCTCGCTGTCTCGGCCCGCCGGATCGAGATCCCTCTCCCGTGCGCACCGCACAGGGTCAGCGAGGTCGGCTAGCGGGGCGCCCTCCGCGATGGAACTGGCACCGTTCGGTGGTCGCAAGCCGAGAAGACAGGCTCACCGGCGCAGAGCAGAGCGCCACAGCCCGAACAAGATCACTGCGCCCGCCGCCAGGACTACCGTGATGGGCTCCTGCATCCAGCGGGTGTCCGGTGCCGTGCGGCACAGAATCAGCGACACCGCCGTGCCAGCAGCCCAAGCGACCCAGTAGCCGTAGCGTTGCCGACCAGTGATTCGCCAGGCGACCGCCGCGGCGCTCATCACCAGGCCGGCAGACGGCCAGAACAGCCAGGGCGAGCCCAACAGTGCCAGGGCTGCGCAGATCACGGCGCCGCCCGCCAGGCCAAGTACCTGGTGGAGATGCTGACGCAGTTCCACCTCGCGGGTCTGCCCCACGCTCGTCTCCTTTCGGATGTTCCGCCACGGGACCATCCTCGCCAGCCCCAAGTGTCACACCCTTGCCGAGATCCAATGGTGCGGAGGATGCTCCAGACCATTTGACAGATATGCCCTCGCCTGTGTCCAATGATGCGGAGATATATCCACACCATTGGGGGCTGACGTGACGAAAATGCCGGACCTGGACGAGCTGGTCAAGTTGCTGGATCAGGTTGAGCAGGAGCAGCAAGGGCTGCGCGGCAAGCACGCGCACCTCATGCGCTCGATCGTCCACAAGGCCGGCGGCGTGAACCAGGCCGCGGAGTTGCTCGGCCTCGACCCCAAGACTGTCCGGGCGCGCCAGCGGGCAGCCGGCCTGGCGCTGGTGCTCTACCGCGGCTCCAACACAGCGAAGGTCGACCTTGACGGCCGGGTGTACGGAGAGACCGGCCTGGACGAGGCCAGCGAGGCGCAGCGGGAGGCGGACCGGAAGTGGTTCAACCTAGCCCGGACCAACGAGGGGCTGCTGCACCTGGTCGTCTACGTCGCTGATGGCAGGCTGGTACGCGCCCGTGACGTCGAGGGCAAGTGGGAGTGGAACGAGGACGGCAAGGCCGCCCTGCCGGTCGGCCCCCCGCTCACCTCGGCCGAGTTGGCGCAGAAGTACCCGACGTTCCCGTTCGCCATCGGCCACGAGCTGCCCATGGTCCGCGGCAAGATCCGCGAGTACGTCACCCTGTAGACCCGCGCGAGGGAAGGGGCATGAAGAGGGGCCGGGGCGCAACCCTCCTCCGCATCATCGCGAACCGCTGCCGCCCCGTTTGGCCAAGGCAGAAGGCCGGTGGGCCTCACCGTTGAACGGTGAGGCCCACCGGCCTTCTGCCTTGGCGCTCACTCCCTTGCGAGCGTTCCCCTGTCCGTCGCGGCCCACTCGGCTGGGCTCGGCGCCCCATCCGAGGACGGCCACTCCACCCGCACTTCTCCGGGACGGACGTCCATGATCAGGCCGCGAAGATACCGGCCGGAGCCGTCCTTGGTGGTCGATATCCAGTGACGGCCGATCCAGGCGTTCGGCGGCTGCTCGACGTAGCGGTCGTGGGTGAAGTTCTGCATGTTGATCTCCTGCGGTGACTGGGCTTTGGACTTCCGGGCCGTACTGACTGGAGACGGGGGCCGTCACGGAGGACGGGGTGGCCGGGAGGCTTCACCCAGCCCCGTCGGACAGCCCACGGTCAGCGGGGCCGCTCCGCCGGGGGTCATCGCGCCTCCCCGTTCCAGCCACGACTGTCACGCGTCAGGCCGGTCGTCGCCCACAGCCGCACGTCGGCCGGCCGGTACCGCCGGACTTCGTCCTCGATGTACTTAGGGCCGATGCCGGCCGTGCCCAGATCCCGAAGCTCCGCGGCCGTGATGCCGAGATAGGAGGCCGCGTCCTCCACGGACCACCAGGGGCGGCGAACTGTGCTAACCGATCGCTTCATCGCGCGCTCCCCGCGTCGGAGGAACGGGTTTCCAGCCACTGCTGCACATCGCGCGGGTCGTACCGCCGGTGCCTGCCCACCTTGAAGGAGCGCGGGCCGGTGCCCTTCCAGTTCATCTGGTAGATCGACTGCGTTGGCACGCCCAGGAACTCCGCGAGTTCCTTCAAGGTCCACAACCTGTCCGTACTCATGAGTACACGTCTCATCTCGTTCGTCATTTCGGCGAATGCAGTCGCCGTTTGAACAACCGGGATCAGCATCGTGCGTCGTCGGCCGAGTTGTCAATACGACTTCAGCATTCGCCGAATCGGCGAACACGTTCCATGGCCCTGCCGCCACACAGGCAGGGATCACTCCCAGAGGGAGCCGATCGCCGAATCGACGCGCTCGGCCCTCCTGTGGAGTCGCCGATTGCGCGATCGAGAGATGATGAGTAGAGTCGCCGATACGACGAGCAAGGAGGCCAGATGTCGAGCGGCTCAGCTCCACCGACCCTGTCGGTGAGCGACGCGGCAGCACTCCGACTCCGGGATGCCCGGACTAGGCGCGGGTGGACCACGAAGCAGCTGGCAGCCGCATGCGCCGAAGCCGGAGCCACCAAGCTCACGTTCGCTGTGCTGAACAACATCGAGACCGGGCGCCGGGACGCGAATGGTGTTCGGAAACGCGAGTTGACCCTTGACGAAGTCGTGGCCCTAGCGGTGGTGCTGGACATCTCGCCCATCCACCTGATGGGACTGCCTGACGACGCGGAGCCGGGGACAGCTCTCCTGCTGACCTCCGAAAGGACGGTCAGCGACCGCGAGTTGCTGCTGGACTGGATTCGCGGGCAACGAGCGTTGCCCGAGACCGACTCCCGCCAGTTCTACTCAGCGGCCGTCCAGCAGATGCCACCCCCAGATGACAAGCAGTCGATCGCCGAGCTCACACGGTCCGTACTTCAGGACCGGGCCGCGGAGTTGACGACTTCGTTCAACCAGGAGATGGCGGCGACCTTGGAGAAGATCACCGCTGCCGTCGAGGCCGGCGCAAGCCCGGAGGACCTCGCGGCTCTGGTGCGGCGACGCGGGGAAACCGACACCTAGTCGGCCGCAGCATCAAGCAGGCGCGCGGCACCGCCGCGACGCCATTTCAGAGAACCCGATTGCGGAATCACCCGATCCCGCACACGTACGGGCAGAGAAGAGGAAGAGTCATGACATGCACACACCAGAGATTGGCACCACGCTATGCCTACCGCACGCATCGAGGACCGCGCTAAGCACGCGGACTACCAGAAGGCCGTCGAACGCGCCCGCGCAGCCGGCCGCACCCCGCCGGGGCGCTTTCGCGTCCGCTGGCGCGACGAGACAGGTTCCCTCCGCAGCTTGACCGTAGCGACCCGGCACCTAGCGATGGTTGCGCGAGCCGATCTCGCCTACGGCTGGGCACCGTTGACGCTAGACCGCCTGGTCGACATGTGGGCCGCAGTGCCGGTGGAGGCAAGGCGCCCCGGGCCGCCACGGCTGCCCAACCGCAAGCCGCTCGACCTGCACCTGCTGCCACGCCACGGGGGCAAGCTCGCCGTCACCATCACCCGAGCAGACGTTGAGCGTCTGGTGCTGGCGCTTCGCGCCGATCATGACCTGAGCCCGTTCGCGATCAACGAGGTCATCGCAACCCTCAAGCGTGCCTTGGAGTTTGGCGTCCGACGCGGACACCTGCCCAGCAACCCTGCACTCGGCGTTCGACCGATCCCACGGCCAGCCTGACACCGCCCTCTGGCCCCACCCAGCTGCCCGAGGCGATCGCTACTCCGGCGCGGCTCGCGGGCCCTGATAAACCATGCAACCCGAAACGCGGCAGAAGCCGCTCATTCAAACGGGCAGAAAGAAGGAATGGACATGACCATGCACATTGCGAGCAAGACCCAGGTGATATATGTCCCGCGTGTGGATAGAAGACCGCATTAACCACGCCGCATACAAGAAGTCCGCCGCAAAGGCGAAGTCGACCGGGCGTAAGCCTCCGGGTCGATTCCGGGTTCGCTGGTATGACCCAAGCGGAAAGCCTCGAATGCTCACCTTCCTTCGGAAGGTGGACGCCGAATCCAAGCGAACCGAAGTCGAGAGCTCTCTTGGCCTCGGGACGTACCGAGACCCTCGGGCTGGACGAACCAAGCTGGCCGAGATTGCCGAAGCCTGGATCGCCTCTAAGGTCGATCTCCGCCGATCGAGCCGTGCCCGGTACCGGGGCGTCCTGGATCTCCACGTCATTCCCCGCTGGGGCACCACCGCAGTTGCCGATGTGCAGCACGAAGACATCGTGACCTGGCTGGGCAACATCATGGCGGACTCCGTGGCCGCTGGCTCACCACTGAGCGCAGCGACCATCAGGAAGATCTGGGTCGTCATTAAGGGCGTCCTCGGATTCGCAGTACGGACAAAGAAGATTGCGCACAACCCCGCTATCGGGGTTCCGCTTCCCCGCTACACTCCCGCCGAACACATCTACTTGACGGATGTACAGGTGGAGGCGCTTGCGGAAGCCTGTGCTGAATATCGGCCTCTCATTCTCTTCCTTGCCTACACCGGCGTCCGATGGGGTGAGGCGACCGCCGTTCAGATCAAGCATGTTGATCTGAAGACCAGACGGGTTCGAATCGCCCAAGCGTGGGGTTCCGACAAAGGCAAGCTCTATCTTGAGGACAGCCCCAAGAATCACGAGCGAAGGTCGGTTCCCATCCCGGCCTTCTTGGTGAAGGAGCTGGCGCTTGTCATCGCGGAGAGGGACCCGGAGGAATATCTTTTCACTGCTCCGCGGGGCGGTGTACTGATGTACCGGAATTTCATGCGCCGACACTTCAAGGGCGCCCTGGTAACGGCCGGCCTGGGCTCCATGGGAATCACCCTGCATAAGCTCCGGCACACTGCGGCCTCGCTGGCGATTGCCAGCGGAGCCGACGTCAAGGTGGTTCAGACCATGCTCGGCCACAAGACCGCGACGCTGACCCTGGACACGTACGGTCACCTCTGGCCTGACCGCCTGGACGAGGTCTCCGACCGTCTCGACGCCCAGCGGACCAAGGCGCTGGAGAAGGCCAGGAAGAAGGCCGAGAAGGCGGCGCGGAAGGCTCGGGAGCTTGCCGAGCAACTGGCGGCCCTGGAGTCGGGCGGGCTGGCCGCTGCGGCCTGATGTGTGCTGAATGTGTGCTGCAACGTCAGAGGCCCTTCCGTCGTCTCGACGGAAGGGCCTCCGACCAGGGAGTTTGTCGAGCCCCCCGGCCCGATCCGGGCGTTGAGCACCGCCTTACAAGAGCGGTGCTCTGGCCAGCTGAGCTAAGGAGGCATGGTGACCGTCCGCAGCGAGCCACGGCGGCACCGGGTGGCAGTCTACCGGGGAAGGTGGGGCGGCGGTGGCGGATTCGGGGTGTGATCGGACTGGTATCCGATTGGTGGGGAGGTGGGGGCTGACAGAGAGGTGAGGCGGCAGGTAGCCTCAGCCGGAGCCGTTGCCGTGTGGTACAGACCACATCGGGGCGGCGGACAACCCAGCCTTTACTCGGATCGTCCGGCACGTTCCTGCCGGTGAAGGAGAGCACCATCATGGCTTCTGTCACCTATGACAAGGCGACCCGTCTGTACCCGGGCGGCACCAAGCCCGCGGTCGACGCCCTGGACCTGCACATCGAGGACGGCGAGTTCCTGGTGCTGGTCGGCCCCTCGGGCTGCGGCAAGTCGACCAGCCTGCGGATGCTGGCCGGCCTGGAGGACGTCAACGGCGGCGCCATCCGGATCGGCGACCGCGACGTGACCAACCTGCCGCCGAAGGACCGGGACATCGCGATGGTGTTCCAGAACTACGCGCTCTACCCGCACATGACCGTCGCCGACAACATGGGCTTCGCCCTCAAGATCGCCGGCGTCAACAAGGCGGAGATCCGCAAGAAGGTCGAGGAAGCCGCCAAGATCCTCGACCTCACCGAGTACCTGGACCGCAAGCCCAAGGCGCTCTCCGGTGGCCAGCGCCAGCGCGTCGCGATGGGCCGTGCGATCGTCCGCGAGCCGCAGGTCTTCCTGATGGACGAGCCGCTCTCCAACCTGGACGCCAAGCTGCGCGTCTCCACCCGCACCCAGATCGCCGGCCTCCAGCGCCGCCTGGGCATCACCACGGTCTACGTGACGCACGACCAGACCGAGGCCATGACCATGGGCGACCGGGTCGCGGTGCTCAAGGACGGCCTGCTGCAGCAGGTCGACACCCCGCGCCGGATGTACGACAAGCCCGCCAACGTCTTCGTGGCCGGCTTCATCGGCTCGCCCGCGATGAACCTGATCGACGTTCCGCTGGTGGACGGCGGCGTGAAGTTCGGCGGCTCGGTGATCAACATCGACCGCGAGCAGCTGGCCGGGGCCGGCAGCGACAAGAACGTGACCGTCGGCATCCGTCCGGAGCACTTCCAGATCGTGTCGGAGGGCGGCATCGAGGGCGTGGCCGTCACCGTCAACGTGGTCGAGGAGCTCGGCGCGGACGGCTTCGTCTACGGCACCACCGTGGTCGGCGGCGAGGACAAGGACATCGTGGTGCGGGTCAACGGCCGCCAGGTGCCGCAGAAGGGCGAGACCATCCACGTGGTCCCGGCCGGCGGCGAGACGCACGTCTTCTCCACCAGCACCGGCGCCCGACTCAGCAACTGATTCGGCGTCATCTCCGGTCGAACGCACGCCTGAGCCCCGTCGGACGGATGTCCGACGGGGCTCGGATGTTGTCACTCATCCGTGTGACGGAGTGTCGGCAAACCCTCACGCGGCGCTACCCTCACTGGCGTGAAGCAGCTCGTGCGCCGCATCGGCCAGACCATCGCCCTCACGCTGCCCGTGGTCCTGGTGACCACCGGCACGCTCGCCGTGACCCGGGTCGCCTGGGCCCCGCCGACCAGTGACGACCAGCAGGTGGTCGCCGCTTCCAGCGGCACCGCACCGGGCATCGGAAAGGTCGGCGCCGGCACCGGCACCGGAAGCGCCGCCGGCCACGGGTCACTCACCCCGGTGGACGCGCTCCGCACCGACCTGCTCTCCGAGCTGCGCTCCCAGGGCGCGCCCGCGGCGCTGGACCTGCTGGAGCGCAGCATGCAGCAGCAGCCCTCGCTGACGCCCTACTGCACCACGCTGGCCAAGGAGTTGGGCCAGGCCACGGTGAAGCTGTACCAGGGCGATGTGCAGCGGGCCCGGTCCTTCGCCCGCCCGGTCTGCGACGGCTCCTTCGCTGCCGGCCTGCAGGGCTGAACCGAAGCAGGGGCCGCCATCCCACGGGCCCTGCCAGGCTGAACCCGCAGCGCCAGGAGGGCCGCTCCCGCGAGCCCTGAAAGGCCGCTGCCCGCGAGCCCCGAAGGGCTGATCCCACCGGGCTTGGAGAGCTACCCTGCCCCCATGACCGGCACCCCGATCCCCTACGCGCCCAGCACCCCCATCGTCACGCAGGCCGTGATCCTCGCGGGCGGCCAGGGTTCCAGGCTGCGCCCGTACACCGATGACCGGCCCAAGCCGCTGGTCGAGATCCCCGGCACCGGCACCCCGATCCTGGGGCACCAACTCACCTGGCTGGCGGCCGAAGGCGTGACGGACGTGGTGGTCTCCTGCGGCCATCTGGCCGAGGTGCTGCAGGAGTGGCTGTCCTCGGCCCAACTTCCGCTGCGGGTGAGCACGGTGGTGGAGTCCGCGCCGCTGGGCCGGGGTGGCGGGCTGAAGTTCGCCGCCGCGGCGCTGCCCCGCCCCGAGGAGCCCTGGTTCGCGACCAACGGCGACATCTGGACCAGGTTCAGCCTGCGCGAGATGGCCGATTTCCACCATGAGCGCGACGCCCTCGCCACCCTGGCCCTGGTCCGGCCGCGGATCCCCTGGGGCGCCGTGGAGACCGACCAGTTCGGCAATGTGCTGGACTTCATCGAGGCGCCGCCGTCGCCGTTCCTGATCAACGCCGGGCTGTACGTCTTCGCGCCGGGCTTCGCCGAGTTGCTGCCGGACGCGGGCGACCACGAGCGCACCACCTTCCCGCAGTTGGCCCGGGCCCGGCGACTGGCCGGCTACCAACTCCCGCAGGGCGTCTACTGGCGCGCCATCGACACCGCCAAGGACCTCACCGAGGCCGCCAAGGAGCTTGCGGCATCGGGCTACTGACGTAACGTCACATAACTAAGACGTCAAGGTGTCAAAAAGGTGGCCCCTCCTGCGAACAGGAGGGGCCACCCGCTGGCCGGCACCGGCGTCAGACCACCGGCCGGACCCCCGAACTGCCCTGCGGCATCCCCAGGGTGGAGGGCAGCAGCCCGCTGCCCAGCACCCCGCCGATCAGCCCGCCGCCGCCGCTCGGGCTCGGCTTCGCCGTCCGGGTGCCACCGGCGGTGCCGGTGCTGCCGGGGGTGGTGACCGGGGCGCTGCCGGCGCTGCCCGCCGAACCGGCCGAACTGGCGCCCTGGGTCGCGGTGTTGCCCGAGCCCTCGGTGGCACGGGCGCTGCCGGACGGATGCGGCCGCCGGGAACCGCCCGGCGAGGCCGAGGTCGAGGGCGACGGACTGGCCGAGCCGGACGGGGACGGCGAGGCGGCTCCGGACGGCTTGGCGGGGCCACCCGCCGACGCACCCGGGGTGTGCGGCCGGTCCGTCGCAGGTGCGCTGGTGACGGCGGGCCAGACCGGGGTGCCGTAGTCGCTCGACGGCACCTGGCCCGGCCGGGGCTGCCCGTTGCCGCGCACCGCGGCACCGACCAGCGAGCCGAACAGCAGGCTCACCCCGATCACCACGGTGGCCACCACGGTGCCCCGCCGCAGCACCCGGCGGCGCAGGGCTCCGGGCGCCTGCGGCCCGTACCGCCGCCAGGCCTCCAGCGCCAGCCGCCCGTCCAGCGAGGCGTACGGCGCGCCGGCGATCAGCAGCGGGCTCCACGCCGCCAGCAGGATCAGGTCGGGCGTGTCGTACGCGGGGACGGCCTGCCAGCTGACCGTGAAGAGCAGCGCCGCGGAGAGCAGCATCGACGCCCCGGCCGCCAGCCGCTGCCACAGCCCCAGCAGGGTGAGCACCCCGACCACGACCTCGGTGAACGCCACCCCGAGGCCGGCGCCGACGGGGTGCGCCATGGCGAATTCCAGCAGCGGCTGGGCCGTCTTCCAGGGGTGCAGCGAGGCGAGCCAGCGCATCATCGAGCCGCGGTTGCCGCCGTCGAAGTACACCGGGTCGCAGAGCTTGCTGAGCCCGGCGTAGAGCGACAGCGAGCCGAGCAGCACCCGCATCGGCAGCAGTACCAGGCCGAGGTCGACCCGGCGGCCGGGGTACCAGGCGTGTCGGCTGGGCTCCCCGGCGGTCGCCGAGTGCTCGGGCAGTTCACCGCTGGGCTGCCAGCCGGGCCGGGGCAGCCGGGCCGGGGTCGAGCCGCCGTCACCGGACGACTGGCGCGGCACGCCGCCGCGGGCCGGGCCGGGGCGGTAGCCGCCGCCGACCGGCGCGCTGTCCCAGCCGGGCACGGTGTCCAGCCGCTGGGTGGTCTCGGCGTCGACCAGACCGACCGAGCCGACCGGATCGGCAAGGCCGACCGAACCCATCGGCGTGCCACCGCCGCCGCCCAGCGCGGCGCCGCCCCGGACGGCCCCGCCCAGGGAGGCCATCGAGTGCAGCCGCACCGCGTCCAGCAGCTGAGTGGCTGCCAGGTCGCCGGGGGCGGCCTGCCCGCTCCAGGTCACCGCGGTGACCCGGCCCTTGCGCCGGCCCGCGGTGCGGCCGGCGGCCGGTGCGCTGTCCGCCCCTCCGGCCCGGACCAGGCCGGGCCGGCCGCCGTAGCTCATCGCGGCGTACGGCCGCCCGAACGAGTCGGCATACGGCACGGCCGGGGCCGGTGGTGCGTCGATCAGGGACGCGACCGGCCCGGCCAGCCGGATCCGGAAACTGACCTGGGTGCTGCTGAGCCGGGACGGATCGCTAGGCACCCGGACCGTGCTCAGGGCGGGCTCTTCCGCTATCCCGGCCGCTTGGCCAAGCCTCGGGCGACGACGTGTTCTGGTGTCCACGCCAGCTCTAACCGGGTGACGCCCGGTTAGGACACTCCTGAGAGTGCAACCGCAAACATCGCTGACGGATGCGGTCTCCCCCGTGCACGAGGGTGACCGCATCCGTCAGAAGCGGGCGGAATCCGGGCTCAACCGAACCCGGGAGGCGAACCTCAGCCCCGGCGGCCCAGAACTTCCGCCCGTGGCGCCCAGAACCTCAACCCGTGGCGCCCAGAGCGTCAGCCCCAGCCGCCCGCCATGTCGGCCCCGGCCCGCGTAGCACCTCAGCCCTTGGCGCGCAGCCGGGCAGCCTCGTAGAGCACGATGCCGGCGGCCACACCGGCGTTCAGCGACTCGGTCTCACCCGGCATCGGGATCCGCACCAGCAGGTCGCAGGTCTCCGAGACCAGCCGGGAGAGCCCACGGCCCTCGCTGCCCGCCACGACCACCACCGGGCCGGTCAGCGCGTCCAGGTCGCCGATCTCGGCCTCGCCGTCGGCGGCCAGGCCGACCACCATCAGACCGGCCTTCTGGTAGGCCTCCAGCGCCCGGGTCAGGTTGGTGGCCCGGGCCACCGAGAGCCGGGCCGCGGCACCGGAGGAGGTCTTCCAGGCACCGGCGGTCATGCCGGCCGCCCGGCGCTCCGGGATCACCACGCCGTGCGCGCCGAAGGCGGCGGCCGAGCGGACCACGGCGCCCAGGTTGCGCGAGTCCGTCACCCCGTCCAGCGCCATGATCAGCGCGTCCTGGCCGGCGTCGGCGGCGATCTCCAGCAGGTCCTCGGGGTGCGCGTACTCGTACGGCGGCACCTGCAGCACCAGGCCCTGGTGGTTCAGGCCGCCGGTCATCTGGTCCAGCTGCGCGCGGGGGGCCTCCATCAGCGGGATGCCGCGGTCGTTGGCGGCCTGGAACGCCTCGCGCACCCGGTCGTCGGTGTCGATGAACTGCATCACGTAGAGCGCCGTGGCGGGCACCCCGCCCTGCAGCGCCTCGGCCACCGAGTTACGGCCGACCACCAGCTCGGCGCTGCCCGCGCCACCGCGGCCGCCCCGGCCGCCACCGCCGGCCCGGCGCATCCCGGCGCGGGCCTTGGCGTCCCGCTCGCGCTTGAGCGCCGCGTTGGCGGCGCGCTGCTTGGGGTGTCCCTTGCGCTCCTCGCCGGGCGGGGTCGGGCCCTTGCCCTGGAGTGCCTTCCGGCTGTGGCCGCCGGTACCGACACTCGCGCCCTTCTTCGATCCGGGGTTGCGGCGGTTCCTGCGCTGGCTGTTGCCGGCCATGGTGTGGCTTCCTGTCTTTCGCCGAAAATCTGTCTGCGTCATGCCGAAGGGCCGTACTCCTGGAGAGTACGGCCCAGCGACGCCCGGTGCCCGGCTCGCGGGCGCGGGGCTACTGGTTGCTGCCCGTGTCACCCACCTACGGAATTCCGTAGGTGGGTGACACGGGCACGGGCTACTGGTTGCTGAGCGTCCAGCGGGGGCCGGACGGGGTGTCCTCGATCGCCAGTCCGGCCAGCCCCAGCTGGTCGCGGATGGCGTCCGCGGCGGCGTAGTCCTTGCGGGCCCGGGCCGCCTGGCGCTGCTCCAGCACCAGGTGGACCAGCGAGTCGACCACGCCGTGGAGGTCGTCGCCCTGCTCGGTGCCGGCCCACATCGGGTCCAGCGGGTCGAGGCCCAGTACACCGAGCATCGCACGGACCTCGGCGACGCGGGCGACCGCGTTCTCCTTGTCGTCCGCGGCGAGCGCGCTGTTGCCCTGCCGGACCGCGGTGTGCACCACGGCCAGCGCCTGCGGCACGCCCAGGTCGTCGTCCATCGCCTCGGCGAAGGCCGGCGGCACCTCGGCGGCCGGCTCCACCGGGCCGCAGCGCTCCACGACGCGCTGGATGAAGCCCTCGATCCGGCTGAAGGCGGCCTCGGCCTCGCGAAGCGCCTCCTCGCTGTACTCGATCATGGAGCGGTAGTGCGGGCTGCCCAGGTAGTAGCGGAGCACGATGGGCCGCCAGTGCTTCACCATCTCGGAGACCAGCACCGAGTTGCCCAGCGACTTGCTCATCTTCTCGCCGGACATGGTGACCCAGGCGTTGTGCACCCAGAAGCTGGCGAAGTCGTCGCCGAACGCCTTGGACTGGGCGATCTCGTTCTCGTGGTGCGGGAAGATCAGGTCCAATCCGCCGCCGTGGACGTCGAAGGCCGTGCCCAGGTACTTGTGCGCCATGGCGGAGCACTCCAGGTGCCAGCCCGGACGGCCGGGGCCCCAGGGGGTGTTCCAGCTCGGCTCGCCCTCCTTCGCCGCCTTCCACATGGCGAAGTCGCGCGGGTCGCGCTTGCCGGTCTCGCCCTCGCCCTCGGGCTGCAGCAGGTTCTCCAGCCTCTGGTTGGAGAGCTGCAGGTAGTCGGGGAACGACTTGACGTCGAAGTAGACGTTGCCGTCGGCCGCATAGGCGTGACCGTTGGCGATCAGCGTCTGCATCATGTCGATCATCTCGGGGATGTGCCCGGTGGCGCGCGGCTCGACGGTCGGCGGCAGGCAGCCGAGGGCGGTGTAACCGTCGCTGAAGGCACGCTCGTTGGCGTAGGCGATCTGCCACCAGGGCAGGCCGAGCTCCTGCTCCTTCTTGATGACCTTGTCGTCGATGTCGGTGACGTTGCGCACGAACGTCACGTCGAAGCCGCGGTAGGCGAACCAACGACGCATCATGTCGAAGTTCAGGCCGGAGCGGATGTGCCCGATGTGCGGGGCGCTCTGTACGGTCGCGCCGCACAGGTAGATCGAGACACAGCCCGGTACAAGCGGGACGAAGTCGCGTACCTGGCGGGTGCTGGTGTCGTACAGGCGAAGGCTCACAGCGTCCAGGGTAGTGGGAACCGGGCAGTGCCCCGCCACCTTTGCGCGCGGACGTGACGGCCGCGTGAACCGGGATGACGCACCGTGGCCGACCGGAGCCCCCGCTCCGGTCGGCCGGTGACGTCAACCCCTCGGGTAGACCAGCGCGGTGGCCAGTCCGACCAGCCCCTCGCCGCGCCCGGTCATGCCGAGCCCGTCGGTGGTGGCGGCGGACAGCGCCACCGGCGCTCCGGCGGCGGCCGACAGCACCTTCTCGGCCTCCGCCCGCCGGCTGCCGATCCGCGGCCGGACCCCGATCACCTGGACCGCGATGTTGCCGATCTCGAAGCCGGCCTCGCGCACGATCCGGGCCGCCTCGGCGAGCAGCGTGGTGCCCGCGGCGCCGGCCCACTCGGGGCGGTCGGTGCCGAAGTGCGTTCCCAGATCGCCGAGTCCGGCCGCCGAGAAGATGGCGTTGCAGGCGGCGTGCGCCGCCACATCGCCATCCGAGTGACCGGCCAGCCCCTGCGGGGCGTCCTCCCAGTGCAGCCCGGCGACATGCAGCGGCACCCCGTCGGCGAACGCGTGCACATCGGTGCCGATCCCGACTCGCGGGACCACGAAGGGAGTTGACGAAGTCTCAGAAACCATCGGAAGCCCTCCGTCGGGCGAGTACCGCCTCGGCCAGCACCAGGTCCAGCGGCCGGGTCACCTTGAACGCCTCCTCGTGGCCGGGCACCACGACCACCTGGCCGCCGTACCACTCGACCAGCCCGGCGTCGTCGGTCACCGCCGGGCCGTCACCGGCCGCCGCCTCGGACAGCGCCTTGGCGTGCACCTCGGCCAGCAGCTCGCGGCGGAAGCCCTGCGGCGTCTGCACCGCCCGCAGGGTGGCGCGGTCCGGCGTGTCGAGCACCGGCTCGGGCCGGCCGGCCCCGGCGGGCTCCACCCGCTTGACCGTGTCGGCCAGTGGCACCGCCGGCACCACCGCCCCGGCGCCACCGCGCACCGCGCCGATCACGGCGTCCACCACCTCGACCGGCACCAGCGGCCGGGCCGCGTCGTGCACCAGCACGATCTCGGTCTGCTCGGGGATCGCCGCCAGGCCCAGGCGCACCGACTCCTGGCGGGTCGCCCCGCCGGCCACCACCCGGACGTCCTTGCCGTCCAGCCCGTGGCTGTCCAGCAGGCCGACCACCTCGGCGACTCCGTTCGGCGGCGCGGCCACCACGACCAGGCCGACCGACCGGCTGCGCGCCAGCGCCCGCACGGCGTGCACCAGCAGCGGCGCACCGCCCAGTTCGCGCAGCGCCTTGGGCGCTCCCGGTCCGAGCCGCTCGCCCCGCCCGGCGGCGGGGACCACGGCAGCTGCCACTACTCCTGTGGTGTTCAGGTTTCACTCCTTCGCCGAAGTGGGTATGGCCCTGGCGTACCCGTCAGACGGTGCACCGGACCCCTTCCACCCGGCGCCGCCTCTCGGGTACCGGGTCGCGTCTCGGGCACCGACATCTCGGGTACCGAATCGATCCGCCCCCGGGCATGCCGCAGCGCCCGGGTTGCCACAGCATCACATCCGGACCAGCTGATCCGCGGTGATGGGGTAGCGCCGGGCGCTGTGCTGATGCACGGCAACGCGGGCGTGCTGCGCGCTACGAGGCGAGCACCTCGTCGAGCAGCGTCTCCGCCTTGTCCTCGTTGGTGTTCTCCGCCAGCGCCAGCTCGCTGACGAGGATCTGCCGCGCCTTGGCGAGCATCCGCTTCTCGCCGGCCGACAGGCCGCGCTCGCGCTCGCGTCGCCACAGGTCGCGGACAACCTCGGCGACCTTGATGACGTCACCGGATGCGAGCTTCTCGAGGTTCGCCTTGTAGCGGCGAGACCAGTTGGTGGGCTCTTCGGTGTACGGCGCGCGCAGCACCTCGAAGACCCGGTCCAGACCCTCCTGGCCGACCACGTCGCGCACGCCGACGAACTCCGCGTTCTCCGCGGGGACGCGCAGCGTGAGGTCTCCCTGCTGAACCTTCAGCACCAGGTAGGTCTTGTCCACACCTTTGATCTGGCGAATTTCGATGGCCTCGATCAGTGCAGCCCCGTGATGGGGGTAGACCACCGTGTCGCCAACCTTGAACGTCATGTGACAGGACCCCTTCCGTGGCTTTCCAGAATAACACGCTTTTCCGTCCACTCGAAGGGCGTTTTCGCAGGTCAGGGCCGGTCTCGGGGCTTGACAAGGACCCCTGCGGCATGCTGCGGCCACCGCCTCCGGGCGGCTTCTCGCAGGTCGGAGGCCCTTCCCGGCGCAAGCCAAACCTCACGCAACAGCTCGGAAACCCAGCATTCGATCTTGAAGTCGTCACCGGATATTCACCGTTTCACGATCGTGATCTGATCTTGCGACGGTTCCGGAACCTCTGCTACCGCCGCCGGTCGGGCGCTCCACCCGCGACACGGGACCACCCCGTGAGGGCCGGATAAGTGTGGTCGGTACGCTGGGCGCTGACATACCGACACGCGATCAAGGAGATACCGCCGCCGTGAGCCGCAGCCTTCGACGCGGTGGCAGTGCCGCCATCGTCCTCGCCTTCGCCGCCGTATCCCTCACCGCCTGCGCCGCAGGCACCAGTTCGGCAACCCTGCAGGTCAGGCCGAACCTCCCGGCCGCCTCGATCGGCACCGACCTCAAGCTGAACGGCATCGTGGTGGTGGTCAACCCGACGCAGACCAGCGGCGAGGCCGGCCCGGCGAACCTCACGGTCAACATCAGCAACACCGGCTCCGCCCCGGAGACCCTGCAGTCCGTGACGGTCGGCGGCACCACCGCGACCTTCCAGGACGCCAACGGCCGCGCGCTGCCCGGCATCGTGATCCCGCCGCTGGGCGCGGTGGCCATCGGCGGCGTCAACGAGCCTTCCGCCCGCCTGGCCAACGCCACCCTGACGGTCGGCGGCTTCTCGCCCACCAGCTTCGCCTTCTCGTCGGCCGGCAAGGTCGACACCACCGCGCTGGTCGCCCCGGCCGTCGGCCCCTTCGCGGAGTTCGGCCCGAGCACGCCGTCGGCCTCCGGCAGCGCGTCCGCCTCGGGCAGCGCGTCGGCCTCGGGGAGCGCGTCGGCGTCCGCCGGTGCGTCCACCAGCGCCTCTGCCTCGGCGAGCGGCAGCCCGTCCGCCCCGGCGAGCGCCACCGGCTCGGCCTCGGGCACCCCGAGCGGCACCGCGAGCGGCAGCGCCTCCGCCAGCGCGAGCACCTCGGCGCACTGAGTCAGACGTGCGCGGGGGCGCAGCCGCCCCCGCGCACGCCAAGGGCCGCACCCCTTTCGGGGGCGGCCCTTGACTCTTGCCCAGCCGATCCGGCTTACGGCTCGAACTTGTAGCCGAGCCCACGGACCGTCACCAGGTAGCGCGGCGCCCCCGGGTCGGGCTCGATCTTGGCGCGCAGCCGCTTCACGTGCACGTCCAGGGTCTTGGTGTCGCCGACGTAGTCCGCGCCCCAGACCCGGTCGATCAGCTGCATCCGGGTCAGCACCCGGCCGGCGTTGCGCAGCAGCATCTCCAGCAGGTCGAACTCCTTGAGCGGCAGGTCGACCTTCGCCCCGTCGACGGTCACCACGTGCCGGTCGACGTCCATCCGCACCGGGCCGGCCTCCAGCGCGCCCGGGCCGCCGCCGTCACTGCCGACCCCGCCGTCCTCGCCGCGGCGGCGCAGCACCGCGCGGATCCGGGCGACCAGCTCACGCGTCGAGTACGGCTTGGTGACGTAGTCGTCGGCACCTATCTCCAGGCCGACCACCTTGTCGATCTCGCTGTCCTTGGCGGTCACCATGATCACGGGCACGTTGGAGCGCACCCGCAGCTGGCGGCAGACCTCGGTGCCGGGCAGCCCGGGCAGCATCAGGTCGAGCAGCACCAGGTCGGCGCCGTTCCGTTCGAACTGCTCCAGCGCGTCGGGGCCGGTGGCGGCCACGGCCACCTCGAATCCCTCCTTGCGAAGCATGTACGACAGGGCGTCGCTGAACGACTCCTCGTCCTCGACCACCAGTACTCGGGTCACGATCGGGCCTCCGGGGCAGGAAGGGGGGTTGGTGTGGCGGGTTCGTCGGACGCCGCGGAAGACGGCGCCGGGTTCTGACCGGCGGGCAGCCGGATGGTGAAGGTCGAGCCCTGGCCCTCGACGCTCCAGACCGAGACGGTGCCGCCGTGCGAGGCAGCCACGTGCTTGACGATGGACAGGCCCAGGCCGGTTCCGCCGGTGGCCCGGGACCGGGCCGGGTCCACCCGGTAGAAGCGTTCGAAGATCCGCTCGCGGTCCTTCTCCGAGATGCCGATGCCCTGGTCGGTCACCGAGATCTCGATCAGCTCGCCGTCCGCCTCGCCGATCGCGGCGGCGCTGGCGATCCGCCGGGTGGCGATCGCCACCCGGGTGCGCGGCGGGCTGTAGTTGACGGCGTTCTCGACCAGGTTACCGAGCGCGGCGGCGAGCTGGCCGCGGTCGCCGTGGATGTGGAGGCCGGCGATGCCGCCGGCCGCGATGTGGATCTGCTTGGCCGCGGCCTGCTGGCGGCAGCGGTCGATCGCCTCGGCGATCAGCTCGTCCACCGGCACCGGCTCCGGGTCCATCATCAGCCGGTCGTCCTGCACCCGGGAGAGGTCGATGATCTCCTGCACCAGGCTGGCCAGCCGGGTCGCCTCGATCTGCATCCGGCCGGCGAACCGCTGCACCGCCTCCGGGTCGTCGGCCGCGTCCGCGACCGCCTCCGAGAGCAGCGACAGTGCGCCCACCGGGGTCTTCAGCTCATGGCTGACGTTGGCCACGAAGTCGCGGCGGACCGCCTCGATCCGGCGGCGGTCGGTGAGGTCCTCGACCAGCACCAGGACCAGCCGGGAGCCCAGCGGGGCGACCCGGACCGAGACCGAGAGCGGCTCGCCGGAGCGCTGCACGCCCGGGCGCGGCACGTCCAGCTCGGCCTGGCGGATCTCGCCGTCCCGCCGGGTGGACCGGGCCAGCGCGAGCATCGGCTCGACGGCCACCGCGCCACCGCGGACCAGGCCCATGGAGTACGCGGCCGAGCTGGCCTTGACCACCTCGTCGCCGTCTCCGAGCACGATCGCGCACGAGCGCAGCACCGACAGCACGGTGTCCACGCCCGGTGGGAGCGGCGGTTCCTGAAGCGGCGAGCTCACTGCTGCCGTCCCGCCGGTTCGCTTGCCAGGGCCTCGCCCGCGGTTCTGCTCGCGCTCGCTCCAGCGGAAGGCGATGGAGGCGGTGAGACCGACACCGAGCCCGGCGATGGCGCAGGCAGCGGCGGCGGCCACATTCACGTCCATGCGGACCAGCGTAAGCGCATCCGACCAGCGCTTTGAAAGCTTCGAATCAAGGCATCGGCCATGCGTTGCCGAGAATTCACCTTCAGGTAGCCGCCGATTCACTGCCCCGGCCGTGCCGCGTCGTCCGGACGGCTCAGTCTGGTGGAACGCAGCCCGTGTGGGTCCGTGGCGCGCGTACCATGCGCGCCACCAGCAGGGGCCCGCCCGCCCGCAGGGGCGCGGCGGCCCGGTCGGCACCGCCACCGACACAGCTAGTGAGGAGAAGAGAAGCGCATGCGCGACACGTACCACGAGGAACTCGACTCGATCGGTGACGGCCTGGTCGAGATGGCCCGACTGGTCGGTTCGGCGATGGGCCGGGCCACCACCGCGCTACTCGACGCCGACCTGGCCCTCGCCGAGAGCGTGATCGCGGCCGACGAGAAGGTCAACAGCCTCCACCACGAGCTGGAGAACCGGGCCATCGACCTGCTGGCCCGCCAGCAGCCGGTCGCCACCGACCTGCGGATAGTGGTCACCAGCCTGCGGATGAGCGCCGACCTGGAGCGCTGCGGCGACCTGGCCCGGCACGTCGCCAAGGTGGCCCGGCTGCGCTACCCGGCCCACGCCGTTCCCGGTGACCTGCACCCGATCGTGCTGGAGATGGGTCAGCTCGCCCAGCGGCTGGTCGCCAAGGCCGGCCAGGTCATCGCGACCAAGGACGTCGAGGCGGCGCTGCAGCTGGAGCGCGACGACGACGCGATGGACGAGCTGCACCGCGAGCTCTTCGCCCACCTGATCGACGACCGCTGGCAGCACGGCATCGAGACCGGCGTGGACGTGACCCTGATCGGCCGCTACTACGAGCGGTTCGCCGACCACGCGGTCTCGGTGGCCAAGCGGGTGGTCTTCCTGGTCACCGGCGAGCACGCGGGCGAGTACGTGCCGGACGACTACCCGGCGGACGTCGACGCCCCGGCCGGGCAGTAGTCCGGGTGGGGGCGCACGCCGGACCGACTCCCCACTCCGGTGCGCCCGTTGACGCTCCATCAGGGGCGGGTCTTCACTCGATGTCAGGCGACCTCGACCAGGCCGTCCGTTCGATCGAGGAGGGCCCCTCACCATGACCACCAACCACGCCCGACCGGCCGCCCCCGCTGAGCCGGAGCGGCCGCAGATCCTGCTCGGCGCCAGCTGCGGCTGCAGCCCGGGCTGCGGCTGCGGCTGCCAGTCCGGTGCGCCGTGCCAGTGCGGCGGTGCCCACGGCGGCTGCTGCGGCGATCACTGAACCCCGAGCCACAACGGCCCCTGGGTCGCGCGGAACAGCGCGACCCAGGGGCCGTTGCGTGACGGGCCACGGACGGCCCGGAAACGGCGATGGCCCCTGATCTGCGCCGTTCGCGCAGGTCAGGGGCCAGGTGGCCGTGGGGCCTACTTCTTGCCCTGGTTCTTGACCGCCTCGATCGCGGCGGCGGCCGCGTCGGCGTCCAGGTAGCGGCCGCCGGCGGTGACCGGCTTGAAGTCCGCGTCCAGCTCGTAGACCAGCGGGATGCCGGTGGGGATGTTCAGCCCGGCGATGGCCTCGTCGGAGATGCCGTCCAGGTGCTTCACCAGCGCGCGCAGGCTGTTGCCGTGCGCGGTGACCAGCACCGTCTTGCCCGCGGCCAGGTCCGGCACGATCGCGTCGTACCAGTAGGGCAGCATCCGGTCGACGACGTCCTTCAGGCACTCGGTGCGCGGCCGCAGCTCGCTGGGGATCTCGGCGTAGCGCGGGTCCTCGGCCTGGGAGAACTCGGAGTCGTCGGGCAGCGCCGGCGGCGGGGTGTCGTAGGAGCGGCGCCACAGCTGGAACTGCTCCTCGCCGAACTCGGCCAGGGTCGCCGCCTTGTCCTTGCCCTGCAGCGCACCGTAGTGGCGCTCGTTCAGGCGCCAGCTGCGGCTGACCGGGATCCAGTGCCGGTCGGCCTTGTCCAGCGCGATCTGCGAGGTGCGGATCGCGCGGCGCAGCAGCGAGGTGTGCACCACGTCGGGGAGCAGGCCCTCGGCGGACAGCAGCTCACCGCCGCGCGCCGCCTCCTTCTCACCCTTCTCATTGAGGTCGACGTCGACCCAGCCGGTGAAGAGGTTCTTCTGGTTCCACTCGCTCTCGCCGTGGCGCAGCAGGATCAGTCGGTAGGTCGTGTCAGCCATGGCCGACAGCTTAGTCCGTCGAAATAAATCACTGGCCTGGCCTCGGCGCCGCTATGTAATGTGTGCTCGACGCATGAGCCACTTACATCAGCTCGGTGCTCCGGGCTGCGGCGCCCCACTCGCCCACCCCGGGACACCCCCACCCCGGGAGCCCTTTCGTGACCACCGCCGCCCCACCCCTGCCGACCCGGCTGCGCAGCGTCCTGACCGAGTCGGTCGGGGGCCTGCCGGCCGAGTTCTGGTGGCTCTGGCTGTCCACACTGGTCAACAAGCTGGGCGCGTTCGTGACCACGTTCATGGCGCTCTACCTGACGAGAGAACGCGGCTACTCGGCCTCCTACGCCGGCCTGGTAGTCGCGCTCTACGGGCTCGGCTCGGCGGTCGGGTCGCTGGCCGGCGGGGTGCTGGCGGACCGGCTCGGCCGGCGGCCCACCGTGCTCGGGGCCCAGCTGCTCACCGCCGGCTGCACGGTCGCCCTCGCCTACACGAACGGCCGGCTGCTGATCGCCGCCGTCGCCCTGCTGACCGGCCTGTGCGCCAACGCCGGCCGCCCCGCCGTCTCCGCGATCATCGCCGACGTGGTCCCGGCCGCGGACCGGGTGCGCGCCTTCTCCCTCAACTACTGGGCGATCAACATCGGCTTCGGGGTCTCCGCCGCGGTGGCCGGACTGATCGCCCTCAACGGCTTCCAGCCGCTCTTCCTGGCCGACGCCGCCACCACCGCGCTCTGCGCCCTGGTGGTGTTCGCCAAGGTCCGCGAATCCCGGCCGACCGCGCCGGAGCCCGGCCGGGATTCGCGGGCCGGGGCGCCGCAGGTCGGCCTGGGCACGGTCTTCCGCGACCGGCGGTTCATCGCGCTGGTGTCCATGACCTTCCTGTTCGCGGTGATCATGAACCAGGGCAACAGCACGCTGGCGGTGGTGATGGGCCGGGAGGGCCTGAGCACCACCCAGTACGGCCTGGTCGCCGGACTCAACGGCCTGCTGATCGTGGTGCTGCAGATCCCGGTCACCCGGCTGATCCGCGGCCGCGACCGCGCCCGGGTGCTGATGACCGCCGCGCTGCTGGCCGGCTGGGGCATCTCGATCGCCGTCTTCGCCGGCGGCTCGGTGCTCGTCTACGCGCTGAGCGTGGCGGTCTGGACGGTCGGCGAGGTGATCCAGGTGCCCACCAACATGAGCCTGGTGGCCGAGCTCTCGCCGACCCACGCCCGTGGCCGCTACCAGGGGGTCTCCTCGCTGGCCTGGTCCGGGGCGGCCTTCGTCGGCCCGGCGGCCGGCGGACTGCTGCTGGACCACGGCGGGCCGGGCGTGGTCTGGGGCGGCTGCGCGCTGCTCGGCACCGTCGCGGGCGCGGGCTACCTACTGGTCGCCCGCCGGGCCGACGCCACGGCAACCGCTCGCAGCGCCGCGGCCGCCCGGAGCATGGCAGCCGTCGCCGACTGACGGCCCGGGGGCCGGTACCCGTGCCGGTCCGGGGTGGCCGGCTGCTACTCCGGGACGGCCAACCGCTGGGCGTGCCGCGGCCGCTGGAGTGTGGCAGCGGTCGCCGACTGGCGGCCCGGGGCGGCTCCCCCTGCCGGCCCGAGGCGGCCGGCTGCTACTCGGGGCCGGTCGACTGCTGCTGCGGGCCGGCCAGATGGGCGAAGGCGGCCAGGTTGCGAGTGGACTCGCCGCGCTTGGTCCGCCACTCCCACTCCTTCCGGATCGCGGTGGCGAAGCCCAGCTCCAGCAGGGTGTTGAACGGCTCGTCGGCCGCCTCCAGCACGGTGCCGAGCAGCCGGTCCACCGCCTGGGCGTCCAGCGCCTCCAGCGGGAGCCGCCCGGTCAGGTAGACATCGCCCAGTGCGTCCAGCGCGTAGGCGACGCCGTACAGCCGGGTGTTGCGCTCCAGCAGCCAGCGGAAAACCGCCTCATGGTTCTCGTCCGGGCGGCGGATCACGAAGGCGTTCACCGAGAGGGTGTGGTCGCCGATCCGCAGCGCGCAGGTGGTGCTGAGCTTGCGGGTGCCGGGGAGGGTCGCCACCAGGGTGTACGGGTCGGCGGCGGCCGGCTCCCAGCCCACTCCGGTCTCGTCGAGCGCGGCGGCCAGCAGGCCGAGGGCCTCGTCCTTGGTACGGGTTGCCATGGCGGTGACGCTACCGGCTGGTAGGCACCGTTGCCGCCGTTTGCGACCGGCGTCTCACCGGCCGGCATCCCAGGTGGCCTGCGGCTCACCCGCACGGCGGCTTGCGCAGCCGGCATCCCAGGTGGCCGACGCCTCACCCGCTCGGCGGCCCGCACCTCGGCCTCCCAGCTTGTCGGCGCCTCACCCGGTTGGCGGCTTGCCGCGCTTAGCGGCCGTGCACCATCGGCGTCCCACGCGGCAGGAGGCTCACCCGCTCGGCCGGCTTGCCGCGCTCAGCCCGAGCGCCGCCGGGCCAGGCTGAGCAGCCCGGCCGGTCTGCTCATCGCTCCCGAGTAGACCTCGGCGGTGGCCGCGGCGGCCGCACCCCAGCCGAAGCCCGCCGCATGCCGGGCCGCCGCCGCACCCTGTCGGGCGACCAGTTCGGGTCGGGTCAGATACGGCTCCAGGGCCCGTGCCCAGTCGGCCGGGTCGTGCCCCAGCACCAGGGTGCCGGTCTCGCCGTCCCGCACCGCCACCGGCAGCCCGCCGACCGCGGCCGCGACCACCGGCGTGGCACAGGCCTGTGCCTCCAGTGCCACCAGGCCGAAGGACTCGCTGTGGGACGGCATCACCAGCGCCGTCGCGGCCCGGTACCACTGGGTCAGCTCGGCCTGGCCGACCGGCGGATGGAACCGCACCACATCGCAGAGCCCCAGCTGCGCGGCGAGCTTCTGCAGGCCCTTCGGCTCCGCCAGGCCGCTGCCGGACGGGCCGCCGACCACCGCCACCACCAGCCGCTCGCGCAGCTCCGGGCGGCGAGCAAGCAGCTCCGCGACCGCCTTGACCAGCACATCCGGCGCCTTCAGCGGCTGGATCCGGCCCGCGAAGAGCAGCACCACGGCATCCTGCGGCAGCCCCAGCCGGGCGCGCGCGGCCTGCTGCCCGCCCGGACCGCCGGGCTCGAACCGCTCCAGGTTGACCCCGGGGTGGACGACGGCCAGCTGGTCGGGTCTGGCCGCGTAGTGGAAGGCCAGCTCACGGGCCTCGTCCGCGGTGTTGGCGATCAGCCGGTCGGCGGCCTCGACCACCTGGGTCTCGCCGATCACCCGGGCCGCCGGCTCGGGGGTGTCGCCCTCGGCCAGCGCGGCGTTCTTCACCTTGGCCATGGTGTGCATGGTGTGCACCAGCGGCACCCCCCAGCGCTCGGCGGCCAGCCAGCCGACCTGGCCGGAGAGCCAGTAGTGCGAGTGCACCAGGTCGTAGTGGCCCGGCCGGTGGCCCGCCTCGGTCCGCAGCACCCCGTGGGTGAAGGCGCACAGCTGCGTCGGCAGGTCCTCCTTCACCAGGCCCTCGTAGGGGCCGGCGGTGACGTGCCGGACCAGCACGCCGGGGGCCAGCTCGACGCTCGGCGGCAGATCGGAGGAGGTGCTCCGGGTGAAGACCTCCACCTCTATGTCGAGGGTGGCCAGCCGCTTGGCCAGCTCGACGATGTAGACGTTCATCCCGCCGGCGTCGCCGGTGCCCGGCTGGTGCAGCGGGGAGGTGTGGACGCTCAGCATCGCGATCCGGCGCGGCCGGCGGCCGCGGGTGGCGAAGGCGTGCAGCCGCCCGCGCGACGCGGACTGCCGGTCGCGCCTTGCCGTCGACACGGGGTGCTGGATCACCTGACTGCGACCTCTCTGATCTGTGGCCCGACCGCTTTACTGGGTCCAACAGGCGCACAACCCCCTGAGGGGAGCCGGCATTCCCGGACGCCGCCGTGACCATCAACTCAGTCGTCGTGCGCACCGCGCGGGTCGGGGCCGGGCCGAGGCCACGTACCCTGCGGGCATGGCTGCATCGTTCGACCCGGGCGCGTTCGGGACGGCCGCCCGGCGCGGCGCCCGACCGGTAGGGACCGTCACCCGGGGTACCACCAACACCAACCGGCTGCGTCGGATGGACCGCTGGATCGTGCACACCATGGGCACCCGGCTGCGCCGCGCCGACACCGCGCCGGTGGCGGTGGACCTGGGCTACGGCGCGGCGCCGTGGACGGCGGTGGAACTGTACGGCCGACTGCGCACGGTCCGGCCGGACGTGCGGATGGTCGGCATCGAGATCGAGCCCGCCCGGGTGGCGGCCGCGCTGCCGTACGCCCGGCCGCCCGGCCTGACCTTCCGCCGGGGCGGCTTCGAGGTGCCGCTGGACGGGGCCGACGCCCAGCTGATCCGGGCCGCCAACGTGCTGCGCCAGTACGACGAGGAGGCGGTGGAGGCGGTCTGGCAGCGGCTGTGCGACCGGCTGGCGCCGGACGGCCTGCTGGTCGAGGGGACGTGCGACGAGATCGGGCGCCGGCACGTCTGGGTGGCGCTGGGCCCGGAGGGGCCGCGCACGGTGACCTTCGCGGCGCGGCTGGCCGGGCTGGAGCGGCCCTCCGACCTCGCCGAGCGCCTGCCCAAGGCGCTGATCCACCACAACGTGCCGGGGCGACCGGTGCACGCCTTCCTCGCCGACTTCGACCGAGCCTGGGCGGCCGCGGCGCCGTACGGGGCGTTCGGGGCCCGGCAGCGCTGGGTGGCCGCGTGCATCGCGCTGGGCGCGCAGTGGCGGCTGCTGGACGGGCCCGGGCGGTGGCGGCAGGGCGAGGTCACGCTGCCCTGGTCGGCGCTGGCGCCCTGACGCCGCTGCGGCGCCCCGCGGGCTCGAAGCTTCGAGCGGCTCCGCCAATTCACTCGAACGAGTTATCGAATTGCCCTGGCATGTTGACGCCCCGTCAGGCCACCATGGGGGCAGTTCAACTGACGCTCCTTGATTCGAACAGATCGTTTGGGCCGACTCGCCCCCGCGCGCCTACCCCCGCGCTCCCGCCGGGCCGCCCGGCAACTCGCCCCGCACCCGCTCGAAAGCCTCGTAGGCCTCGGCCCCGAACAGCACGAACCGCACCTCCGCCAGTCCGCCCGCACCCCCTGCCGCCTCGGCCAGCACGGTCGACAGCGCAACCCGCGCCGCCGACTCCATCGGCCACCCGTACACCCCGGCCGAGATCGCCGGAAAGGCCACCGATGCGGCCCCCAGCTCCACCGCGAGCCGGAGCGACTGCCGGTAGCAGGACGCCAGCAACTCCGCCCCCTGCTCGAACTCGTACGCCCCGTACACCGGGCCGACGGTGTGCACCACATGCCCGGCCGGCAGCTTCCCGGCCGTGGTCGCCACCGCCTGCCCCGTCGCCAGCCCCTTGCCGTAGTGCCCGGCCCGCAGCGCCCGGCACTCGGCGAGGATCTCCGGGCCACCCGCCCGATGGATCGCGCCGTCCACGCCACCGCCGCCCAACAGGGACGAGTTGGCGGCATTGACCACCACATCAACGCGCTGCTTCGTGATATCACCCTGAACAAGTGTGATCTGTGTCACCGTCAGCTCCTCGAGCTCGACCAGGGTCCGCCGGACCCGAGCTCCACACGCTAGCCGTCAGCCCCGCCACCAGCGTGGCAATAACCACATCCACGGCGACCAGCCAAGGAAATCCCCGGAGATCACGTTATGGTCGCGAAAGGCTCCCTGACTCGCGGTGCCGCGCGGGCACTACCCGCGGACCGCAGCCGTTACCCCGTCAGGGAAGAGGAGGAATCATCCGTGCCCGCTATGGGAGACGGGCAAGGACACGGCTCCGACAGCCGGTCCGGCGCCCCGGCCGCCGCTGGCGTCCGCCAGCGCGTCGCCGCGCCCTGCCCTGATCCGACCGCCCCGGTGGTCGGCGAGGACGAGCTGAACGGCATGAACGGACTGCACTCCATCCACGGCCTCGACTCCCTCGAGGAACTGGGCCGACTCGGCGGCCTCGGCAGCGCCGCGGCGCTCGGCGACCTGAGCGGCGTCGCCGACGCGGCCCGGCTGCCCCGTCGTGCGGCCGACGGCACGGGGACTGCCGAGCCGACGGCCGGCGTCGCCCTGCCCGCGCCGCGCGCCATCACCCGCCCGGTGACCGGCGACCGCGCGGCGGGCCCGCTCAAGCTGCTCCTGATCGAGAACGACACCACCGACACCCGGCTGATCCAGGAACTGATCGCCACCGGCGGCACCACGTTCGACCTGCACCGGGCGCACGGGCTGCCCGCGGCTGCCGGGCTGCTGGCCGCGCAGCGGCGCGGCCGCCCGGCGTCGGCGGATTTCAGCTGCGTGCTGCTCGACCTGGCCACCCCGCCCACCGACACACCGGGCGGGCCCGGCGCCCCCGACCGGACCGACCCGCTGGACGGGCTGCGCGAGGTGCTCCGGCTGGCCCCCAACGCGGCCGTCGTGGTGCTCACCGACGCCGCCGACAACCAGCTGGGCGCCGGCGCCGTGGCCGCCGGCGCCCAGGACTTCCTCACCCGCGGCGCCACCGACGGCCCGCTGCTGGCCCGCGCCCTGCGATACGCGGTGGAGCGCAAGCGGGCCGACGAGTCGCAGCGCCGCCTGGTCGAGGCCGAGCTGCGCGGCCAGGAGAACGCCCGGCTGCAGCGCCACCTACTGCCCACCCCGCTGCTGAACGGCGCCGACCTCTCCTTCACCCGCCGCTACCGCCCGGGCCGCCGCCGTGCCCTGCTCGGGGGCGACTTCTACGACGCGGTCCGCACCGACGACGGCACCGTGCACGTGGTCATCGGCGATGTCTGCGGCCACGGCCCCGACGAGGCCGCGCTCGGCGTCGCGCTGCGGATAGCGTGGCGCACCCTGGTCTTCGCCGGGCTCACCGGGCAGACGCTGCTCACCACGCTGCAGCACGTGCTGGAGCACGAGCGCCGCAACGAGGAGATCTTCGCCACCCTCTGCATGCTGGTCATCACCCCCAGCGCGCCGCCGGAGCACCAGGCCGGCCCGCACCGCCAGGCCGTGACCGGCGCGCAGGCGCTGCCCGACCGACCGGCGCCGGGGATCGGCCAGCAGCCGCTGCCCTCCGAGGGTCCGGCCGTCGAGTACGCCCAGCTGTACCTGGCCGGGCACCCGGCGCCGCTGCTGCTCTCCGGCGCCGAGCACCCGGTGGTGCTGTCCAGCGACCACGCCGGTCCGGCGCTCGGCCTGCTGCCCTGCGACGACACCGATGCGGTCTGGCCGCCGTACCACCTGGAGCTGGAGCCCGGCTGGAGCCTGCTGCTCTACACCGACGGCCTGATCGAGGGCCGGGTCGGCGCGGGCTCGCGGCGGCTCGGTCAGGACGGGCTGCTCTCCCTGATCGGCGACCACCAGGCCAACGGCCTCACCCGCGGCCGACTGGTGGACGGCGCGCTCGCCGAGGTGGAGGAGCTCAACGGCGGCGCGCTCACCGATGACGTCGCCGTGCTGCTGCTGGAGCGCAACCAGTCGCATCAGCTGATGGGCTGACCACCGGTCAGCCCATCCCGACCCGCCGTCACCAGCGGCCGCCGCCCTTGCGGCCGCGTGAGCGCAGCGCCCTGCCAAGCCGGTCGGCCGGGCCGCCGCGGCCACCGGTCAGCGCCCGGATCGCGGGGCGCACATCCACGATGTAGACGATCGCTGCCACCAGACCGGCCAGGGTCAGGAAGCTGCCGAGGGGGTTGACCCCGAAGATCAGGTCGAGCGCCAGGGCCAGCCCCAGGATGATCAGCCAGAAGCCCTTGGTCTTCTTGTCCGCCGCCCGGTAGGCGTCCTCCCGCCGGGTCGCCGCGTCGACGAAGGCGAACACCTTGAACAGCAGGATCACCGTGGCAAGCCACTCGAAGGGGTTCAGCCAGTCAAACGAGTTCAGGATCACCGGGTCTCCTCCCGCGCACCGCGCCACCGTCGCCCCAGGTGACTTCCCACGGCGATCTGCCTCAACCCTGCCACGCCGGGGCGGCTTCCGGGCGGTGTCTTGTCACTGTCCTTACTCGACGCACCGAGTCCGCGCCTGCTCGGCACCCGATCTGCGCTCGATCCGCGCTCGCCGATGCCGCCTACTTGCCCGTGTCCGGGTTCTTCCGGGGCCGGGTGGTCTTCCTGGCGGCCGGCTTGGGGGTTTCGGCAACCGGCTCGCCCTCGACCACCTCGGTCTCCTCGACGTCCACCGGCACCGACTCGGCCCGCTCCACCGTCACCGACTCGCCGGTCACCCGCGCCGGGCGGGTCACCACGACCTTGCCGCGCTCGGCGAGCTCGTCGTAGACCTCCTTGGCCTTGACCGCCAGTCCGGCGGCCAGGCCGGCCTGCTGCAGCGCGAACTCCTGCGCCTTCCCCTGCAGGGACTTCAGGTCGGTGGGCAGCGCGGTGACCGTCCCGACCACCTTGGCCTGGGCGTCGGCCAGCTTGCCCTGCGCCTCGTGCAGCCGGGCCACCGCGGCGTCCTGGGCGGCCTTGCGGTCGGCGGCCAACGCCTCGACCCGGCCCGGCACCTCGCGCAGCTTCTGGTAGGCGAGATCGCCGGCACCCGCGAGCGCGTAGAGCGGCGTGGGGTCGCTCAGCGTCTTGCGGATCTCGTTGCGGATCTCATCGGTGCTGGGCATGGGATCGTCCTCTCCGCCTCGGGCCGGGCTCAGCCCGTGGCTGCCTGATTCTCGGTCACAAAGGCCTCGTAGACGGCCAGCAGCGCGTGCTTCTGCTGCTCACTGATCGCCGCGTCCGCGAAGATCGCGGCCCGCAGGTCGGCTCCACTGGCCGGGCGCTCCTCGAGGATGCCGGCCTGCACATAGAGCGTCTCCGCCGAGATCCGCAGGGCCTTCGCGATCTGCTGCAGGATCTCCGCGCTCGGCTTGCGCAGTCCTCGCTCAATCTGGCTGAGATACGGGTTGGACACACCCGCTGCCTCGGCCAACTGGCGCAACGAGTACTGCGCGTTCCGCCGCTGCTCGCGGATGTAGTCACCCAGCGAACTGACGTTCAGTGAAGCCATGACCCCATGCTAGCTGAGGTGCTTGCAAAAGCAAGCACCCACTCTCTCGGCGCTACCGGGACGCGTCGCCGCGCCGCAGCGCCAGCCCGTCGAGGACCACCTCCAGGCCGTAGCGGAACTTGGCCTCCCGGGCGGCCGCCGGATCGGCTGCGGCATCGATGTCGGCCGCACCCGACATCAGGCGGTCGCGCCCCTCGGCCGCCTGCTGCGCCGCCGGCATCAGCCGGGCGACGAAGTCGGCCTCGGTCTCACCGCTGCGGGCCACCGTGGTCAGCCAGGCCGCCTCGGTGCTGCCCACCCCGATCACGTAGAAGAGCAGCGTGTCGATCGCCTTGCCCGGCTCGGCGAAATCGGCCGCGGTGAACAGCGCCGCCAGCCGCTCGGTGAAGGACATGAGATTGGGGCCCAGATAGGCGAGCCCTGCCTGCCCCAGCACCGAGGCCAGCCAGGGGTGGCGCACGGCGGTCGCCCGGAAGGACCGGGCCGCCTCGGCGACCGGACCCCGCCAGTCCGGGTCGCCCGCGGGCGGCACCGCCATCTCGCCGAAGACCTCGTCCACCGCGAGCTCCATCAGCTCGTCCTTGGTGGCGACATGCCGGTAGAGGGAGGTCGCACCGGCGTTCAGCCGGGCGCCGAGCTTGCGCATGCTGAGCGCTTCGACGCCCTCGGCGTCCAGCATGGCGACCGCCTCACGGACGATCGCCGCGCGGCTGAGCGCGGGCTGCTCCGCCTCACGCTCGCGGCGAGCCCACACGGACGGGATCTGGTTCGTCTTGGCAGTCATGACTCTCCCTTGGCGCGTCTGCCTTCGAGCATCCGAAAGATGCATCCGACAACCCACCCAGCGGCCTCGGCCCACCAGATGCGTACAGCGTTCGCATTCAGCGTACACACATCGGGCTTGCGCGCACCGTTCGCCGATGCATACAGTGTGCGCATCGACGGAACAGTGTGCGCAAGCCGAAAGGAACGGCCATGGAAGCCCGCAACCCCCGCCGCTGGTGGGTCCTGATCGTGCTCTGCCTCAGCTCCCTGGTGCTGACGGTCGACAGCATGGCGCTGACCGTGGCAGTGCCCTCGATGGCCAAGGACCTCGGCGCCAGCGCCCAGGACACCCAGTGGATCCTGGACTCCTACGTCCTGGTCTTCGCCGGACTACTGCTGACCTCGGGCAGCCTGGGCGACCGGTTCGGCCGCCGAAAAGTGATGATCATCGGCCTGCTGCTCTTCGGGGCCGCCTCCCTGGCGGCGACCTTCTGCAGCACCCCCGGCGAGGTGATCACCGCCCGGGTGACCATGGGAATCGGCGGCGCGCTGATCATGCCGTCGACGCTGTCCATCCTGATCACCGTCTTCGACGCCGAGGAGCGCGGCAAGGCGATGGCCGCTTGGGGCTCGGTGTCGATGCTCGGCCTGGTGGGCAGCCCCGTGATCGGCGGTGTGCTGATCGACCACTTCTCCTGGCACTCGATCTTCTTCCTGAACGTCCCGGTCGTCGCCCTGGCCGTGCTGGCCGGCCTCACCCTGATGCCGGAGTCCAAGGGCGCCTGGCGCAAGCCCGACCCGCTCGGTGCCGTACTCTCCGCCGTCGGCATGACCGCCCTGATCTGGTGGATCATCGAGCTGCCGCGGCACGGCGCGTTCGGCGGCCAGTCCGCGATCACCCTGACCGTCGCGGTCGCCACCCTGGCCGGCTTCGTGATCTGGGAGAACACCACCCCAGAGCCGATGGTCCCGCTGGCCCTGTTCCGCCACCGCGACTTCAGCGGCGGCTCGCTCTCGCTAACCCTCGTTCAGATCGGCAACGGCGGTCTACTCCTGGTGCTGACCCAGTACCTGCAGTCCGTCCTCGGCTACTCGCCGCTGAAAGCCGGCCTGGCCTTCCTACCGCTGGCCGTCGCCGCGCTGGTCGGCAACGGGCTGGGCATGAAGCTCGCCGCCAAGACCGGCAACCGCCCGCTGGTGCTGACCGGAATGCTGGTGATGGCCGCCTCCTTCGCGCTGCTGACCACCGTCTCCGTGAGCACCGGCTTCGCCGTCCCGGCCACCGCACTCGCCCTGCTCGGCTTCGGCGCCGGTATCGCGATGCCGGCCGCGGTCGCCGCGCTGATGGGCACCATCCCGGCCGAGCAGGCCGGCGTCGGGTCCGCGCTGAACGACACCATCGGCCAGGCCGGCACCGCGCTGGGCATCGCGATCCTCGGCTCACTGCTCTCCAGCGGCTTCGCCGCCAAGATGCCCGCTGGCACCCCCGACGCGGCCAAGCAGTCGATCACCGGCGCCCTGGCGGCGGCCCACGGTGACGCTGCCTTGGTCCACACCGCCCGCCAGGCCTTCACCTCCGCGATGTCGACGACCTTCACGATCAGCGCGGTCGGCGTGCTGGCCGCCGCACTGCTGGCCGCGCTGGTGATGCGCGGCAGCAAGCCCCAGCCCGCCGAGGCGCAGCCCCAGGACCAGGCGCTCGCCGCCTGACCCGCACCCTCACCGCCACCGGCCGGCGTCCCCGTGAGGGGGGCGCCGGCCGGCTCGGGCTCGTCCAGCGTCAGGCCTGCGGGCCGGCGTGGTGCCGCTGGTAGTGGCGGGCGGCCCGGGCCCGGTTGCCGCACGAGGGCTTGCAGAACTCCTGGCGGCCGTGGCCCTGGAGGAAGTACCGCACGCAGCGCGGCGCCGTGCAGGCCCGCAGCCGACCCACCTCGGGGCCGGTCAGGAACCCGATCGAGGTCCGCGCGAGTGCCGCCCCGAGCCCGGCGGCCACCTCACCCGCTGCCGCGGGCACCGCCACCGGCTGCCACCGGGCCTGCGGCTCGGCCCCCGCCGGCCAGTCCAACCGCGGTGCCACCGGCTCCCGTTGGGCCGCCGCGTTGAGTCGCAGCACCGCCTGCTCCGCCGGGATCAGCCGGTGCGCGTCCGCCGGACTCGGCGGTGCCGGGCTGACCGCCCTGGCCAGCAGCGCCCGCAACGCCGCCCGGACCGCGAGCACCTGAGCCAGCGTCTCCCGGTCGGCGAGCGCGGTGGCCAGCGCCGTCGGCGCCGCGGTGAACCCCGCGGCCGCGAGGCGCTCCCGCTGCGCATCGACCCAGTCGGCCAGCCCGGCCAGGTCCGTCAGATCGTCCGCCACACCGCCGTTGCCGTCATGGCGAACCGTGCTCGCCAGCTCCAGCGCCAGGTATCCCCCGGTCGTCATGCCGCCTCTCGCTCCCTCGTGATCAGTCCCTCATGATCAGTCCCTTGTGATCAGTGCCTCTTGATCAACACTGCGACCGTACTCTACCGTCGTCAACGGAAAAACTGATGTTTACCGTTAGGCACTCACGAGGGAGCACCCCGCGATGGTTCTGCTTGCCCAGATCAGCGATCTCCACCTGGACGGCACCGAGCGCGCCCGCGAGCGCGCCGCCCGGGTGATGGACTACCTGCGCGCGCTACCCACCCCCGTCGACGCCCTGCTGGTGACCGGGGACATCGCCGATCACGGCGAGCCGAGCGAGTATCAGGAGGCGGCCCGGATCCTCGCCGCGCCGTTCCCAGTGCTCACCTGCCCGGGCAACCATGACGCCCGCTCACCCATGCGCACCGCGCTGCTGGGCGAACCGGCGGGCGACGGTCCGATCAACCGGATGCACCTGATCGGCGGTACGGCGATCCTGATGTGCGACTCCAGCATCCCGGGTGAGGACGAGGGCCTGCTGGATGCCGAGACCCTGGCCTGGCTGTCGGACACACTGGACTCGCTGCCGGCCGGCACCCCGGCGCTGGTCGCCTTCCACCACCCGCCGGTGCGGCTCCACCACCCGCTGCCGGACACCCTCATGCTGCAGCGCGAGGAGGAGCTCGCCGCGCTGCTGGCCGCCCACCCGGAGGTGGCGGCCGTCCTCACCGGCCACGCCCACACCGCCGCCGCCAGCACCTTCGCCGGCCGCCCGCTGCTGATCGCCCCGGCCACCACCTGGACGCTGCGGCTGCCCTGGGAGGGCGACCAGGCCGCCGACCGCGCCCAGCCGCCCGCGCTCGCCTTCCACGTCCTTGACAAGGAGCACAGTCTCGACGAGCAGCACCGACTCACCACCCACTTCCGCGTGGTGCCCCGGGTTGCCGACGGGCAGGCCTGATGCCGCTGCGGGCCGTCGCCGGCTTCCTGGCGGCCGTCTTCCCGCTGATCGCGACGCCCGGCGCCAGCTTCACCCTGCTGGTGCAGCGGGTGAGCGGTGCCGGCCGCCGGCAGGGCCTGCTGGTGGCGGCCGGCACTGCGACCGGCCTCTACGTCCACGCCACCCTCGCCGCGTTGGGCCTCTCCGCCCTGGTCATGCGGTCGAGTGCCGCGTTCACCGCCCTCCGCCTGGCCGGCGCCGGCTACCTGATCGCCCTGGGGCTGTGGAGCTGGTACCGGGCCGGTGCGCAGCGGACGGAGGCCGGACGCGAAGTGGGCCGGGCGGTGGGCGGCACGTATCGGCAGGCGGTGCTCGGCAACGTGCTCAACCCGAAGGCGGCCTCGATCTTCCTGACCCTGGTGCCGCAGTTCGTCGACCCGCACCGGCCGCTGCCGCCGCAGATCCTGCTGCTGGCCACCGCCCAGGCGGCGCTGGTCTGCGCGTGGCTGCTCACCTGGACCGTCGTCGTCGCCCGGGCCGCCGCGGCTTTCGCCCGCGGGCCGGCCCGGGCGGCACTGGCGCGGGTCAGCGCCGCCGTACTCGTCACGCTGGGCCTGCGCGCCGTCGTCGGTTGACGGACCGGTCGGTTGACGGCGCGGTCGGCTGACGCCGTGGTCGGTTGGCGGCGCGGGACCTCAGGAGACCCGGACCGGCATCAGGATCGAGAAGCCGCCCGCCTCGCCCGAGGCCGCGCGGATCGCCAGCGGGCCCAGGTCGCCGTCGAGTTCCAGCACCAGCTGGCCGGTCACCCCGGCGGCGAGGGCGTCCAGCAGGTAGTCGCGGTTGACCGCCACCCGCAGCCGCTCCTCGGCCGTGGGCGTCATCACCTCGCCCGCCACCACGCTCAGCGCGCCGGCCCGGTCGACCGCCAGCACGGTCAGCGGCACCGGAGCACCCGGCCGTTCCCCTGCCGGGTGCTCCGGGGTGAACGGCCGGGTCGGGCCGTCCAGCACGGCGCGGCGCAGCTCCGCGCTGCCGATCTCCACCCGGTGGGTCTGCCCCAGCCGGGTCAGCCGGCGGTAGTCGGGGAAGTCCAGGTCGAGCCGCTCCCCCGCGACCGTGTGCCCGTCGGCCTCGGCCCGCAGCTCACCGCCCGCAACCGTGAGCACCAGCTCGCCGGCCCCCTCCTCGGCCAGCGCCCGCATCCGGTCCGCCAGCGCGGCGGGCGCCAGCGCGGAGAACTCGGTGCCCGGCTCGGCCCGGACCGGCGCCCGGCCGATCGCCAGCCGGTAGCGGTCGGTGGCGACCAGGGTCAGCGTCTCGCCGTCCAGGTCGAAGAGGATGCCGCCGAGCATCGGCAGCTCGGGGTCGGCGCTGACGGCGAAGCGGACGGCGGCCAGTGCGGCGGCCAGCTCGGCCCGGCCGACGGTGAGGCGGGCGGTGGTGGTGGCGGCGGTCATCGGTTGCTCCCTCTGGTCGATCAGTTCTCGGACAGCGGAGAGTTCGCGCCGTGCGTCCGCGAGGCCGTCTTCCAACCGCCGCAGATGGGCGTCCAGCACCCGATGGGCGGCGGGGTCGCCGGGCGGCGCCGCGAGCACCACCCGGATCTGCGTCAGCGGCAGGCCCAGCCTGCGCAGCCGCGCCAGCAGTCGGGCGGCGGCCAGCTGATCGGCCGCGTACCAGCGGTAGCCGGTCTGCGGGTCGACCCAGGCGGGGCCGAAGACGTCCGCGCCGTCGTAGAACCGCAGCGAGCTGACGCTCAGTCCGCTCTCCCTGGCCAGCTGGCCGATGCTGCGCATCCCGCGCGTCGCACTCTCCATGTCGAGGACTCTGGGGGCTCGACCGGCTTGAGGGTCAAGCGGTCCGGTCATCCGGTCAGGGCCCGGTAGACCGGCGCCAGCAGCTGCGCGAGGTCGCGGCCACCCACGGTCACCCCGCCGGCGGCCGGCAGCTCGAATGGCGGCGGCTCCGCGCCGGCTTGCTCGGGAGGTTCCCGGCGGAGTGTGAAGTCGCCGCTCCAGAAGTCATCCAGCTCAGTTCTTCCAGTCGGTCCAGTCCTTCCGTCCGGTTCGGTCACTCCGCGATCGCCTCCTCGGTGAGGGTCAGCAGTTCCCGCAGCTCACCCGTGCTCAGTTCGGTCAGCCAGCGCTCGCTCTGCGGCATCACTGACCTCACCAACTCCCGCTTGGAGTCGATAAGTTCATCGATCCGCTGCTCCACGGTGCCCGCGCAGACGAAGCGGCGGACCTGCACCGTGCGATGCTGGCCGATCCGATGGGCGCGGTCGGTGGCCTGCTCCTCGACGGCCGGGTTCCACCAGCGGTCCAGGTGCACCACCTGGCCGGCGGCGGTCAGGTTGAGCCCGGTGCCGCCCGCCTTGAGGGAGAGCAGGAACACCCCTGGCCCGTCGTCCTGTTGGAACCGCTCCACCAACTCCGCTCGACGGCGGGCACCGAGGCGCCCGTGCAGATGGAGCACCTCGGTGCCGAGCCGGTCGGCCAGGTGGGGTTGCAGCAGCGCACCGAACTCGGCGTACTGGGTGAAGACGAGGGTCCGCTCGCCGGCGGCCAGCGACTGGTCGAGCAACTCCTCCAGACGGGCGAGCTTGCCGGACCGGCCGGCCACCGCCGAGCGGTCGTGCAGCAGTTGGGCCGGGTGGTTGCAGACCTGCTTCAGGCGCCCGATCGCCCCGAGCACCGCGCCCTTGCGTTCCACGCCCTTGAGCCCGCGCAGCCGGTGCAGCAGGTCGGCGACCACGGCCTGGTAGAGCCCGGCTTGCTCCGCGGTGAGCGGGCACCACACCGTGCTCTCCTGCTTGGGCGGCAGCTCGGCCAGCACCCCGGGGTCGCCCTTGCGCCGCCGCAGCACGAACGGCGCGGTGCGGCGCCGCAGTTCGGCCGTCCGCTCGGCGCTGCGGTGCTGCTCGATCGGGACGGCGTAGCGCTCGCGGAACGCGGCGGCGGAGCCGAGCAGTCCGGGGTTGGCGAAGTCGAGGATCGCGTGCAGCTCGGACAACCGGTTCTCCACCGGGGTGCCGGTCAGCGCGATCCGGTGCGCGGCGGGGAGCGAACGCAGCGCCCGGGCCTGGGCGGTGGCGCCGTTCTTGACGGTCTGCGCCTCGTCGGCGACCACCCGGCGCCAGCGGATCGCACGCAGCTGCGGGGCGTCGCGTTGCAGCACACCGTAGCTGGTGATCACCAAGTCGGCTTCGGCTACCGCGAGTTGCAGCGCCTCGCCGGTGGAGCGGCCGGCGCCGTGCTGCACATGCACCCGCAGCATCGGCGCGAATCGGGCAACTTCCTTGCGCCAGTTGGCCACCAGGGACATCGGGCAGACCAGCAGCACGGGGTCGGCCTGGCCGGCGTCGTGCTCCAGGGCCAGCAGTGCGAGGGTCTGCACGGTCTTGCCGAGCCCCATGTCGTCGGCGAGCACCGCGCCGAGTCCGAACCGGGTGAGCGAACGCAGCCAGGCGACGCCGCGCTCCTGGTACGGGCGCAGGGTGGCGCCGAACGCTTCGGGCAGTCGCAGCGCGCCGCCGTCAGGTACGTCGCCGCCCTGGTGCAGCAGGTCGCCGAGCACCCCGGTGGCCCGGAGCGCCCCGACCGGCAGGCCGGCCACCAGGGCGCCCGGGTCCAGCGCGAGCCGGAGCAGCGGACCGGCCGGGCCGCTGCCGGTGCCTTCGCGCTCCAGGAACCCGACGGCGGCGGCGATCCGCTCGGGGTCGGCCTCGATCCACTGCCCGCGGATCCGCAGCAGCCCGCGCTTGGCCGCCGCCAGGTCGGCGAGCTCCTTGGCGGTGAGCGGTTCGCCGTCCAGCGCGAGCTGCCACTGGAAGGCGATCAGCGCGTCGTGGTCGAGCCGGGTCGCCCGGTCCACGGCGCTGGGGGTGCCGGGACGCACGGTCAGTGCCAGCCCCAACCGGGGTGGCCGCTGCCACCAGCCGGGCAGCAGCACCCCGAATCCGGCCGCGGCCAGGGCGGGAGCGGCGGAGCGCAGGAAGTCCAGCGCGCCGGCCCGGTCCAGCCGCAGCTCGGTCGGCCGCACCTCGCGCAGGGCCGGGGCGAGGCGCGCACAGCAGCGGGCGGCCCGCTGGAGCGCAGCCAGGTAGGCGGCTTGCGGGTCGGCGGCGTGCCGGGCCAGGGCGGCCTGCGCCGGGCCACCGGCCCACAGCTCGGCGGCGGAGACCAGCAGCGAGGGCTCGTCCACCGCCTGGACCAGCAGGTCGACTCGCCAGTGCTCACCGACCGCCCGCCCCTGCGGGTCGAGCGGATCGGGCCCGAGCGGCTCGACCAGGCGCAGGCACAGCCGCAGCGCGTCCGGCGCGGCGGCGCCGTGCCAGGCGGCCAGCTTGGCGGCGAGACCGTCCAGCTCCGCCGCCGGGCCGTGCAGTGGCCCCGGGCCGTCCGCCACCAGCAGCGCCGCGAACCACCGCTGCGCCAACTCGTCGGCATCAGCGTCCAGTTGCGGGAGCCGCGGCGGTCGCTCGGCGAGCGCGACGCGGACCTCGCGGTCCGTCAGTACGGCCAGCGCCTCGTCCAGCAGCTCGTCCGCCGACCGTTCGCCACGGACCACCGGCGGGCAACCGGCGGCAAGGGCGCGGGCCTCGCGGTGGTCCGCCACCGTCGGCGCCGGTTGCCAGCGGGCGTAGTCGGCACCCCGCACCCGCGCCAGCCCCGGCAGCACCCGCCCGCTGCCCGCCAGCCGCCAGGCCAGGTCGTGGACGCCGGTCAGCCAGCGCAGGGAGGCCCCGTAGGCGATGTCCACCCGGCCCAGCTCGGGCAGCTCGGCACTGGTCAGCGCCCAGTGCGGGTCGAACAGCTCGCCCAGCAGCTGGGCCGCCTGCGCCGGTTCGAAGACCAGCACGGGCACCCGCCAGTCCCGCCGGGAGTCGGCGTGCCTGGCCCCGCCGCCGAGCAGTTCGGGCGAGGGAACCGGCGTGCCGCCCAGGCCCGGCAGGGTGAGCGTGAGCCAGCGTTCGGCCGCCTGCCCGGCCAGCCACTCCAGGCCGGGCCCGATCCCGCCGAGCAGCCGGGTCAGCAGCTCGGCCGAGCCGGCGAACGGGTGGGTGGGAACGGCGCGGCCCGGTGCTGCCTCCCGTGCGCGGCCGAGCGCCCGGGCGTCCTCGGCCCAGAGGGCCACTCCACCGGCGTCGGGCAGCCAGCGGGCGTGCAGGGCGAACATCGGCTGCCGCCACCTCCGCTTCCGCCGTCCGTCGACGCCCCTGCGCCGACTCGATCCCCTCGTGAGCCTAACCAGCGGGTCGGACATTTCTTCGATGTAGTTGAAGCTTGAACCAAAGCGCGCTACCGTTGGACTCAGGAAGTTGAACGCTAAACCAACCTACCCAGGAGTCGTCATGGGCATCTTCAGCCGCAAGTCCGCCACCGCCACCGCCACCGCCCCGGCCGCCACCAGCACCGCCCCCGCCGCCACGCTCGACACGCCCTCCACCGACCTGGCGCACCTGACCGGCGACTACACGGTCGACACCACGCACAGCCGGATCGGCTTCAGCGTGCGGCACGCCATGGTCACCAATGTGCGCGGCGAGTTCGCCGACTACCAGGGCACCCTGCACCTGGACGGCAGCAACCCGGCCGCCTCCACCGCCGAGCTCGCCCTCAAGGTGGAGAGCATCGACACCGGCAACGAGCAGCGCGACGGCCACCTGCGCACCGGCGACTTCTTCGAGGTCGAGAGGCACCCGGAGATCACCTTCCGCAGCACCGCCGCCGAGCAGCTGGACGGCGAGACCTACCGGATGACCGGCGACCTCACCATCAAGGGCATCACCCGCCCGGTCGTGCTCGACCTGGACTACACCGGCAGCGCCACCGACCCGTACGGCATCCAGCGGCTCGGCTTCGAGGGCCGCACCACCGTCGACCGCACCGACTTCGGCCTGACCTACAACGCGGCGCTGGAGACCGGCGGCGTGCTGATCGGCGAGAAGGTCAAGCTCAGCTTCGACATCTCCGCCGTCCGCGCCTGATCCCGCGGCCGTGGCCGACGCCGTCCAACTGCCGCACCACCCCGTGGTCCCCGGATCCGCCGATACGGCAGGATGACCGGGGATCACGGAGCGGGGGAGGATCTGCGGTGGAGCTGCGCCAGCTGCGCTACTTCGTCACGGTGGCCGAGGAGCTGCACTTCGGCCGGGCGGCCGAGCGGCTGCTGATCGGCCAACCCGCCGTCAGCCAGCAGATCCGGCGACTGGAACGGGAGTTGAAGGTCGAGCTGTTCGACCGGACGCCCCGCACCGTCCGCCTGACCACCGCCGGCCAGACCTTCCTGCCCGCCGCCCGCGCGGTGCTCACCGCCGAGGACGCGGCCCGCGCCGTCGCCGCCGATCTCACCACGGGCAGTGCGGGCGTACTGCGGCTCGGCACCATCACCGGCCTCGGCGAACGACTGGACCGGATCCTGGACGCCTTCGAGAGCCAGGCCCCCGGCATGCGGCTGGAACTGCTGGCGCTCCCGGCCCGCGAACGCCTGGCCCAGGTCGCGGACGGCCGACTGGACGCCGCCTTCGTGCGCGGAACCATCCCCGCCCACGCCCCCGAACTGACACACCTGCCGCTCTGGCAGGACCCCTTGGTCGCCGCCATCCCGGCCCGCCACCCCCTCGCCGCGCGCGCCACCCTGGAGTTCGCCGACCTCGCTGAGCTCCCGCTGCGCCTCACCGAGCGGCGCGACAATCCGTCCCTGGTCGACCTGGTGCTGAACAACTGCCACGCCGCCGGCTTCGAACCGATCCCGGGCCCGGCCCCCAGCAGCGCCCTGCAGGACACCCTGGCCGCGATCGGCTCCGGCACCCCGATGTGGACCGTGGTCTACGCGACCAACGCCAAGATCATGCGGATCCCCCGGATCGCCTTCGTCCCGTTCGCCGCCCCCGGACTCGCGCTGCCCACCAGCCTGGCCCTCCGGCCGGGCCCGCTCTCCCCCGAGCTCAAACTGCTGGCCGCCACCTGCCGCGCCGACGCGTCCGCCGGTGCGAGCAGCGGTGATCAGGATTCGTGATCGCTGCCAGAGCGAATCGGGTCTGGGTCGCACCCCCGCTGCTGCGATGAACTGATCTCCGTCAGCAGGTCGCCCGGAACAGCCGGGAGGGCCGCGAACCAAGGAGCAGATCATGCCCATCGTCACCGTGCAGCAGGGCCCCCGCACCGTCGAGCAGAAGCGCGAGCTGCTGGCCCGGATAACCGACGCCTTCGTGGACACCCTGCAGATTCCGGCCGAGACCGTCTCCGTCTGGATCCACGAGGTGCCCACCGACAGCTGGGGCCAGGGCGGCAAGCTGCGCGCGGACGGCTGAACAAGCGCTTGGCCAGGGCGCCGCGAGCAAGCGCTTGCTCACCGAGCCCCAAGCCCCGGGCCCCGAGCAGCAGAGGGCCGACCAGCAGAGCCCCGCGCAGCAGCGTCCTGAGCAAGCGCTTGCCCAGGACGCCACGGGCACCTGGAGCCACCCCGCTCAGGCGCCGGCCAGCAGCACCTCGTCCTCCACGGCCAGCCAGCACCCCGGTGGGCGCGTCAACCAGCCTTCTGCAGCGGCGAGTCGGCCCGCCTGGTCGATCAGCAGCGCCACCCCGTCGGCCGGCGGGCCCGGGCGGCGCACCAGGCTCACCAGGGTCAGCGGCACCGGCTCCACCAGTGGGCGGGTGACCACGCCGGGCAGCTGCGGTCCGCCGGTGGTGGTGAGCATCGGTACGGCGTGCTGGGCCAGGTAGCGCGCGGTCTCGGCGGGGCCGACCGGCGGGGCGAGCGGTGGCGCGGCGGTCAACCCGTGGGCGCCGAGCAGCCGTTCACCGAAGGCCGTCCACTCCGAGGTCGCCGGATTGCCCGCGCAGATGTCCACCGGGTGCCCGACCAGCTCGGCCAGCCGGATCACCGCCCGCCGGGCCAGCGGATGGCCCTCGGGCAGCAGCAGCGCCACCTGCTCCAACCGCACTGGCACGTGCGCCAGTTGCTCGCGCAGCACGGTCGGCAGCCCGTTGAACCAGCCGAACGACACATCCAGCCGTTCGGCCAGCAACTCCCGTGCCCCGGCGGCCAGTCCACCGTGATAGCGGGCCAACAGCTGGAGCCCGGGATCGGCCGCCCGGGCGGCGGCCAGGATCCGGTCCACCGTCAGGTCCTCGCCGGTCACCACGCTGTTGAGGTCGACCAGCACCGGCCCGCCGCCGGGCGGTGCCAGCATCTCGTCCTGCAGGGCGAGGAACCGTCGCGCCTGCGGCAGCAGCCGTTCCCCCGCCGCGGTGAGTGCCACGCTGCGGGTGGTGCGGGCGAACAGCTCCCGGCCGAGCAGCCGTTCCAGGGTCCGGACGTCCCGGCTGAGCGCCTGCTGCGCCACGTGCAGCCGCTGGGCGGCCTGCCCGAAGTGCAGCGTCTCGGCGGTGGCGACGAAGCCGCGCAGCAGGCGGGGGTGCAGGTCGGCGGGCATGCGCGGGAGCGTACAAGGAGCCCCGGGGGATTCACAACGCAACTGCGTCAATGCCGCCGAACAGGTGTTGGACCGGCTCCGGGGGCGGCGGCGAGGCTAAGGGCATCCCACAACGCCTCAACGGACCTGCTGGAGTCCCGTGTTCTCCTCGTACCGCCAGGTGCTGACCCCGACCGGCGCGCTCGCCTTCACGCTCACCGGGCTGGTCGGCCGGCTCGGCTACGCGATGCAGGGCGTCAGCCTGCTGACCGCCATCGCAGTCCGCCGCCACTCCTACGCGCTGGCCGGCACCGTCGCGGCGGCGGCCATGGTCGGCGTGGCCATCGGGCTGCCGCTGCTCGGCCGGCTCGTCGACCGCTACGGGCAGCGCCGGATCGCCCTGCCGGCCGCACTGCTCACCCTCGCACCCCAACTCGCCCTGGTACTGCTGATCCACCGGCAGGCCCCGACCTGGGCACTGGCCGCCACGGCCTTCGCCTCCTCCTTCGGCCCCAACCTGGGCGGCATGGCCCGGGCCCGCTGGGCCCACCTGCACCAGGACGACCCGACCGTCCTGCACCGCGCCAACGCCCTGGAGCAGGCCCTGGACGAACTCTGCTTCATGACCGGGCCGGTGCTCGGCGCGCTGCTCTGCACCTGGCAGCCGGAGGCCGGGCTGCTGGCGATCGCGGTGCTGACCACCGTCGGCGGCGTGCTGTTCGCCGCCGAGCGGCGCACCGAGCCGCCGATCGCACCGGCCACCGCCGGCGACGGGGTGCGCCCCCGCGCCCATGGCGTACCCGTGCTGCTGGCCGTGTTCTTCGGCACCGGGATCCTGTTCGGCTCGCTGGAGATCACCACGCTCGCCTGGACCGGGGCGCACGGCCACAGCTGGGCGGCCGGCCCGCTGCTCGGCCTCCAGGCGGCCGGCTCCTGCGCGGCCGGGCTGGCCTTCGGGATGCTGCCCGCCCGCCGCGGTGCGGTGCGCCGGCTGCTGCTCGGGCTGACCGCGATGGCCGCCCTGCTGCTGCTCCCGCTGGGCGCGGTCGGCCTGGGCGGCGGGGTGGCACTGCTCGCCCCGGCGATGCTGCTGGCCGGCAGCGGAACCGCGCCGACCATGGTGAGCGGCTTCACCCTGCTGCAACGCCTCCTCCCCACGGGCGCGTTGAACGCGGGCATGGCGGTGGCCGTCGCGGCGATCATCACCGGCAGCTCGACCGGCTCGGTGCTCGGCGGCCTGCTGATCCAGCACACCGCCCCGGGCGCGGGCTTCGTCCTCCCGGCCGTCGCCGCGGCCGCCGCCCTGCTGATCGCCCACAGCGCTCGGCACCGCTTGCGGCGGGCGACGGTCCAGCCGACGGACCTGGCTCACGCACCCGGCTAGGGGCGGTCCCAGGTGTACTCGTACTCCGGCAGCTCGCCGCCACCCGGGAACGGCGCCCAGCTCTCCTTGGTGCGACGGCCGCCGGCCCGCTCGTAGAAGGCGATGGCACGGCGGTTGTCGCGCAGCACCTCCAGGTAGAACGGCGCGCCGGGGTGCTGCTCGGCCGTCCAGGCGCGGGCGGCGGTCAGCAGGGCCGCGCCGATGCCGCCGCCGGTCAGCCCGGGACGCACGTGCAGGTTGTCCAGCAGCACCCGCCCGTCGGGCTGCGGCACCAGGTACCCGAACCCCAGCACGCCCGCGCTCCCGGCCTGCTCCGCGATCAGCAGGTGCGGGGTGTTCTCCGCCGGCCCGTAGTCGGCGGTCAGCCGGATCTCCCACAGCTCGCGCCGCTGCTGCGCGAGGTCGGCGCCGAGTGCCTCCGGCGGGACGATCCCGGCGTAGGCGGTGCACCAGCTCTCGGTGTGGAGATCGGCCACCGCGAGGGCGTCGGCGGCGGTTCCGGTGCGGATCGTGACGGTGGAATCGATCATTCGAGGATCCTGACACGGAATCAGCCTTGAACGCATTCAAGATCTCCCACTAGAGTCGGCTCGCTGTTTTGAACGCGTTCGAACCGGGTGTGGAGGGGACACCCGGTTCGCTCGCGCACGCCCGCAGGCCACCCCGGATGCCGTCCCGCTAGGCTCGACGACCGTGGACGAGCAGACTGGCAGCACCCCCAGCACCGGCGACCCCACCCCGGGCCCCGCCCCGGACCCGGCCTCGGCGGCCGAGCTTCCGGGCGGCCGCGCACGCCCCAAGACCGGCAAGAGCGAGCAGACCCGGGCCCTGATCCTGGAGACCGCGATGCGGCTCTTCCAGGAACGCGGCTACGAGAAGACCACCATGCGCGCCATCGCCGCCGAGGCCGGCATCTCGGTCGGCAACGCCTACTACTACTTCGCCGGCAAGGAGTACCTGATCCAGGGCTTCTACGACCGGATGACCCTGGAGCACGCCACCGAGGCCCAGGCGCGGCTGCGCGGCCACACCGACTTCGCCAAGCGGCTGGAGATCGCCCTGCTCTCCTGGATCGACTGCGCCGCGCCGTACCACGAGTTCGCCGCCCAGTTCTTCCGCACCGCCGCCGACCCGAGCAACTCGCTCAGCCCGTTCGCCAACGAGTCACACCGCGCCCGCGCCACCGCCGTCGACCTGTTCCGCGACGTCCTCACCGGCTCCGACCTGCGCACCAAGCTCGACCGCGAACTCACCGAGCTGCTCCCCGACCTGCTCTGGCTGCACCTGATGATCGTGGTCCTCTACTGGGTCTTCGACCGCACCCCCGACACCGAGCGCACCCGCGCCTTCGTCCGCCGCTCCACCCCCATGGCCGCCCGGGTGATACGCCTCTCCCGCTACCGCGTCTTCCGCCCCATCGTCCGGGACGCCAAGGGGCTGATCCAGGACTTCATCCTGCCGACCATGGGGGCCCGCGCGGGGAGCTGAGGCAGCGCGGGGCCGGCCGGGGTCCGAACGTGCTGAGATAGCAGCGTGGCCACTTCCCTCCCGCCCCGCCTGCTCCACGCCCTCGGCCGCCTCAACGCCGCCTACCCCTGGGACCACAACGCGCACCACCACCGCTGGATCATGCGGCAGCTCCCCCGGCGCGTCAGCAGTGCGCTGGATGTCGGGTGCGGCGCCGGGGAGTTGGCACGGCTGCTGGCGGTGCGCAGCGAGATGGTGCACGGGGTCGACAGTGATGCGGACATCGTCGAGCGGGCGCGGGAGTCGACCCGCGCGGGGGCGCCCGTTCGGTACACCGTCGGCGATGCGATGGGCGAACTGCCCGGCGGGCCGCATCAGGTGATCACCTGCGTCGCCGTGCTCCACCATCTGCCGTTCGGCGAGGCACTCACCGCGTTCCGCCAACAGCTCGCGCCGGGCGGCACCTTGGTGGTCGTCGGGCTCGCGCGGGCGGCGAGCCCGGTCGACCATCTCCTCGGCCTGGCGGCGATTCCGCTGAACCCGGTGATCGGCTGGCTCAAGAACCGTGGCCGCCGGGCCACTTCGCGGCCCGTGGCGATGACCGCCCGCACGCGCCCCGCCACCATGACCTTCCCCGAGATCCGCCGGGAGGCACGCCGCCTCCTTCCCGGCGTCCGCCTGCGGCGTCGGCTGTTCTGGCGCTACACCATGGTCTGGCAGCGGAGTTGAGAGCCGGCAAAGGAATTGAGGCGCCTGGCAACGGAGTCGGGGGCTCAGAAGTGTCCGGGTTGTACGCCTTCAGCGGCGTCCCGAGCAGCCGGTCCGCGGCGAAGGCCGCGCCCGGGCGCAGTTCGGTCAGCCGCGCGGCCGCGGCGAAGCGGGTGGCGGACTCGGCTCCCGGGTAGAGGCTGCCGAGGACGGCCGCATCGATGGCCAAGTCCGGCTCCTCGCTGGTCGGTTCGGCCGTGCCCGCGCCCGTCGCGTCCGCCTGGAGGAGCCAGCGGCCGGACGCGTAGCCCTGCCGGTCGGTGACGTCGAGCACCACGCGGCCCGGCCCCGCGTAGGTACGCGCACCGAACGCGGCCGGCACGTCGAGCACCCGCAGCCAGGTGTGGTCCCACTGCTCGGGGTGCGGCCTGGCGGCCCGGGGGTTGTTGAGGAGCAGCGGCAGCGGGTCGTCGGGGGCGAGCGAGGCGATGGACACGCCGCGGACCCAGTCCATCGAGCAGGCGTAGCGCCAGAGGGCCACGGCCGTCACGGTGTCCAGGGCGAGGAAGTCGTGGACCGTCAGGACGCAGTCGGGGTTGGGCCCGTCCCACTGGTCGGTGACCGAGTAGACCAGCAGTCCGGTGACGGTGCCGCCGGCGTCCCGGTGGACCACCGCGAACGGTTCCTTCCGCTCCGGGCCGGGCATCTCGATGGTGCGGGTGGCCTCCCGCCAGAACGCTTCGTCGCGGCCGATCGCACCGGGCCTGCTGCGGCGCCAGCGCTCGTGCAGCTCCGGGCCGTACTCGGCGAGTTCGGCCATGCTCACCAGGTCGAGGCGGCCGGCGGACTCGGGCAGGTCGGCGCGCAGGCCCTCCGCGTGGTGCAGGTTGACCACCAGGCCGTCCGCACGGGTGGCGGGACCGAAGCCGTACCTGCCGTAGATGCCGTACTCCGCCGCGACCAGGATGGCCACCGACTCACCGCGTTCGCGGGCTCCGGCCAGTTCCCGGGCCATCATCCGGTTGAGCAGGCCGCGCCGGCGGTGGGTCTGACGGACCGTGACGCCCGAGATGGCGGAGACGGGCAGCAGCGCGCCGCCGGGCACGGTGAGCTCGTTGGGGAAGCTGCGCAGGGTGCCGACGATCTTGTCCCGTTCGAAGGCGCCCAGGGTGCGCCCCGGGTAGTTGCGCAGCCGGCGGAACTCCAATGCCTCCGGCATCCCGGCGCGCTGGAATCCCCTGCTCACCGCGTCGCCCCAGGCCCCGAGCTCGCCCTCGGTGATGCTGCGGATCTCGATGCCGTCGGTCGGCGCCACCTCTTCGCTCATCCGCCCACCGTAGGCCGAGGCGACAAACCGGGCATCCGAATTACGGGGCACCCGAACTACCGGGCACCCGAGGGCGAGGGGTCAGTCGCGCTCCTCGCCTTCCTCGCCGCCCCCGCCCTCCTCGCCGCCCCCGCCCTCCTCGTCGCCGAGCGCGTCGACGATCTCCAGGAGGATCTCCGCCTCGGTGTAGGCACCGCGGCCGGTCAGGCGGTCGATCAGGGTGGCGCCGAAGTCGCCGAGTTCCACGATCAGGTCGTAGAACTCGTCCTGACTGCTGTCCCAGCACTGGCCCAGCACATCGGGCGGAGTGGGCCCCTCCTCGGCGAAGAAGCTGCGGAGGAGCATCATCAGCCACTTCTCGTCCGCACTGCCCTGGTCCAGCGCGTCGATGAAGGCCAGCGCCCGGACACCGCGGTGGATCGCGCCCAGCTCCAGCACCGTGGCACCCGCGATCGCCATGCCCGCCGCCAGGAACATGGTGTTGTCAACGGCACCGGTGCCCATGTCCTTCTCCATGGTGGCGGTGACGATCTGGCAGCCCGGGTGGTCCCGCCGGGTCGCCGCGGTGCGCGAGGCCGGGTCCGCGCAGGCCTTCAGCAGCGGGAAGACCTGGTTCTCAAGTCGTGCCATGGGAGCATCGTGCCCGGCAGCCGGCCGCGCTGTCAGGCGAATCCGATAACCGACCGCGATCGTGCCACTACAGGGACGGGTCTGCGAGGTCGAAGACCGCACCGGGGTCGGCGTGGGCGACGGGGCCGTCGAAGCGCGTCGCGGCGCGGGCGACGGCCTGCCGCGGCGTCAGGGACCGGCCGACATGCGTGACGATCAGCCGGCCGGCCCGGGCGGCGCGCGCCGTCCCGCCCGCGTCCTCGGAGGTGTGGTGCACGTAGTCGCCGTCGACCGGCGGCTGCGCGAGGTCGGCCTCGCAGAGCAGTGCGTCGCACCCGTCGGCCAACTCGGTCAGGGCGGCGCAGGGCGCGGTGTCCCCGGAGTAGACGAGCGTGCGGCCGCCGGACTCGACGCGCAGCGCGAACGCGGGGATGCCGTGCGCCACCGCCCGGCTGGTCAGGGCGAGTTGGCCGATGGTCACGCGATGGCCGTCGGTCAACTCGGTGACGGCGAAGGCCGATTCGATCGGACTGCGCGCCGGGGTGTTGCTGAGGAAGCCGGCCAGCCGGTCCGCGATGCCCGGTGGACCGTAGAGCGGGATCGGCGCGGCGAGGCGGATGTCCGCGTAGAGCGCGCCGTAGTAGGCGGTGAGCAGGTCCGCGCTGTGGTCGGCGTGCAGGTGCGAGATCCAGATGGCGTCCAACTCGTCCAGCCGGACGTGGCGTTGCAGCGGCCCCAGGGTTCCGCTGCCCGCGTCCACCCACACCCGGGTGCCCCCGCCGGACACCAGGTAGCCGGAGCACGGATTGTCCGCGCTCGGATACGGCGTCGCACTGCCCAGGACCGTCAGCCGGAGCGGCTCGTTGCTCATCGCGCAAGCCTAACGGGGGTGACGGTGCCGGCCGCTAGCGTGTGCGCATGACGCTGACCGATGACCGCGACTTCCCCGCCGCGCTCGCTGCCGTGCTGGCCGTCCCGTTCGAGGACGACGAGGACAGCTGGGTGGATTTCGAGCCCTACCCGGCCTTCGAGGCCGCCGAGGACACCGCCTGGTGGTTCCGGCTCTGGACGGGGAACAAGGAGGTGGACGGCAGCCAGTTCCGCGTCTTCGGTATGAACGGCGCCGGCGGGTACGCGGCGTTCTGGCTGGTCCGCCCGGGCCGGCCGGTCACCGAGCAGCCCGTGGTGTTCCTTGGTTCGGAGGGCGAAACCGGCGTGGTGGCACGGGACTTGGGCGACCTGCTGTGGCTGCTGGCCGGCGGTTACGGCCCTGCGGAGGCAGCCTGCCCGGACCCGTCCGGCGACTGGACCCCGCGTACCAACCCCGAGATCACCGCCATCGCCGAGCGGTTCGCGCCGGACCGGCGCCGTTCGCCCGAGGCCGTGATCGAAGCGGCCGCCCAGGAGTTCCCCGACTTCGAGGACACCATCTTCGAGCTCTGCCGCTGAACCCGTGTGCCACGGGGGAGCACCGGATGGACCGCCGTCCGGTGGCGCCCGTGCCGGGGGCGGGTTTGGATGAGAAGCCCGCCCCCGAAAACGACGTCGAGAGGGACTGCGTTGAAGGTGACCGAAATCCTCCCCGGCTCGCCCTGCTGGGTGCAGCTGAGCACATCCGATCTGGCGGAATCCCAGCGGTTCTACGGCCAGCTGTTCGGCTGGACCGCCACCGCCCAGGACCCCCAGTACGGCGGCTACACGATCTTCTCCCTGGACGGCGCCCCCGCCGCGGCCGTCGCCCCGCTGATGAACCCGCAGCAGCCGGTGCAGTGGCTGCTCGCCTTCGCGACCCCCAGCGCCGATGAGGTCTCCGACGCCGCCAAGGCGGCCGGCGCCCAGCTCTGGATGGGCCCGATGGACGTCGGCCCGCTGGGCCGCTGGGCCCTGCTCAGCGACCCGACCGGCGCGCCGTTCACGCTGTGGCAGGCCGGGCAGTTCGCCGGCTTCGGTGTGGCGGACGAGCCGAACGCCTTCGGCTGGATCGACCTCGCCACCCGGAACCGGGACGCCGCGGTGGCCTTCTACAAGAGCGTGTTCGGCTGGGAGGTCACGCCGAGCGAGCAGTACCCGATGGTGGGCCTGGCCGGAAAGATGTTCGGCGGCGTCATGGAGATGGGCACCATGTTCCCGCCGGAGGTCCCCTCGCACTGGACTCCGTTCTTCATGGTCCGCGACGTGGACGCCGCCGCCGGTAGCGCCTCGAAGCTCGGCGCCGAGATCATGCACGGCCCGGTGGACGTGGAGATGGAGAACGGCCCCAGGATCGCGGTCATCCGCGACCCGCAGGGTGCCACCTTCGGCGTCTTCGCCCCGCGCAACGGCTGAGCCGCACCGCATCCGTCGGGGTCGCGCCGGACGCACGGCGCGGCTCCGACGGCTGTCGGGCGGGAGTAGCCGCCGGTTCAGGGCCGGGCGTAGGAGGTGGGCCCGCCCATCACCCAGAGGCTGGTCTGCTCGATCGTGCCGCCGGGGTGGGGCGCCATGATGACCTGATCGTCGCCCAGGTAGATCGCCACGTGGTAGATGTCGGCGGGCTTGCCGGTGTGCGACCAGAAGACCAGGTCGCCGGGGCGCAGCTGGTGGTAGGTCACGGGGGTGGACTCGGCGTACTGGTCGGCCGCGAAGTGGGTCAGCCGGCGGCCGCTCTGCTGCCAGGCGAGCTTGGTCAGGCCCGAGCAGTCGTAGCCGCCCGGGCCCTCGCCGCCCCAGACGTACGGCAGACCCAGGCGGGCCCGCGCATAGGCGACGGCCGCCTGGCCGCCCGACTCGGACGAGGGCGCGGGCGGCGGTGCGGCCTGCTGGGGCTGGTCCGGTGCGTCCTCGGACTGCTGCGCGGCCTCCTCGGCGGCGGCCTTGTCCGCCACGGCCTTGTCGGCAGCCGCCTTGTCAGCAGCCGCCTTGTCAGCGGCGGCCTTCTCCGCCGCTGCCTTCTCCTCCGCGGCCTTCTCGGCTGCCGCCTTCTCGGCGGCGAGCGCTGCCGCCTTGGCTGCCGCCTCGGCCTGCTGCGCGGCGATCGCCTCCAGGGCGGCCTGCCGGCGCCGCTCCAGCTCCACGGTGGTGTTGCGGGCGGCGGCCAGTTCGCCGAGCAGGCGTTCCCGGCGCTCGCCCAGTTCGGTGACGGTCTGCTGGTGGGCCGTCAGCTGGGCCTGGGCCTCGGCCTTGGCCCGGGCGACCGCGCCGGCTGCCCGCTCGGCCGCAGCGGCGTCGGCCTGGGCGGCGCGCTGGGCGTCGGCGGCGGCCCGGGCGGTGCTGGTGGCCTCGTCCAGGATCTGCCGGGTGGTGCGGCCGGCGGCGCCCACCGCGGCGGACTGTTCGGCGGCGGCGCGGGGGCCGCGCACGGTGAACAGGTCGTTGAAGGCGGAGAGCTCGGGGGTGGCGCCGGTGCGGTAGGTGGCGGCGGCCAGCGCGGCGGCCCGCTCGGCGGCATCGACGCGGGCCGACTCGGCGGTGGCGGCGCGAACGGCGGCAGCGGCCGATGCGGCGCGGGCCCGGGTGAGCCTGGCCTGGGCGCCGTTGTAGGCCTCGACGGCCTGTTCGGCGCGCTGTCCGGCCTGCTCGAGTTCGGTGCGGGCGTCGGCCAGCCGGGCCTCGATGGCGCTCGCGGCGGCGGCCCGCCGGGCGGCGTCGGCCCGGGCCCGGTCGATGTCGCCGGTGCTGGGGTACGCCTGGCCGTTCGGCTGCGGCGGGTCGTCGGTCGGCACGGCGGCCAGGACGGGCAGGGCGGGCAGAGCCGCCGGGGCGGCCCGGAAGGGGGCCGGCGACGACAGGGCAGCCGGGCGGGCGGTGGCCGGCGGGGCCAGTACCGTCCCGCTGACCAGCAGGACCAGGGCGAGCAGCGGCACCATGCGGCAGCGCCGGGCGCGGATCCGGGCGAGCATCCGGCTGCGGTTCCGCGTGCGGATCATCCGTTCAGTGATCAATGAACCATCCCATCACGTGACTATCCGGTCACTCGACGCAATATTCTCAAATCCGACAGATCATCAGCACCATGACCCCTGCGGGCATCCGGGTGAGATCCCGGATGCAGTCGGCCCCCACTCGGGGTCAGGGCCCGCGCCGGCGCGCGCTCCGCGCACGGTAGGAGCGGACCCGGCCGGCCTGCACGATGCGGCGCCGCTGGTCGGCGGCGCGCTCGGTGGGCGCCGCGGCCGGGCGGTTGGCACGGTTCGGGTCGAGGTGCGCGGTGGCCCGGGCCGCCACCCGCTCGGCCATCCGGTGGGTCACCGCGTGGTGCGCGGGCACCTTGTCGGGGGCGCCCGCGATCAGGTCGAAGAGCCACATCCGGGCCCGGTCCACCCGGGCGTGCAGCAGCCGGTCCCGCCGCACCGCGCGGGCCCGCCGGCGCGGCCGGTCGCCGTACCGCCAGCGCGCCCAGGGGCTGGACGGCCGGGCCAGCCGGACCGCCCCGATCCAGGACAGGCCGGGCACCATGATGCCGAGCAGCCCCGTCCACGCCTTGCCCTTGAGCAGCGCGACGATCGACATCAGCGCGTTGAACGAGATGATCCCCACCACGCCCCAGCGCCCCGACCCCTCGGCGCCGCCCGCCCCGGGCACCACCCCGAGCGGCACGAAGCCGATCAGCAGCAGGCCGGTGACCAGGATGCCCAGGATCACCGCGTCCACCGACTTGCGGCCCTCCTCCTTCCAGTAGACGTCCTCCAGGTGCAGGATCAGCGCGAACTCGTCCAGCACCAGGCCGCAGCCGATGCCGAAGAGCAGCCCGAACCAGTCGATCCACGGGCGGCCGCCGTTGGTGGCGAACACCCCGGTCCCGGCCACCAGCAGCGCGCCCACCCCGAACACCATGTGGTGGATGTGCAGCCCGCCCGGCGTGATGTTCCCGGGCCACCAGCGCACCTTGGCCCGGATCATCCGCACGCTGAACCTGATGAAGACGAACGAGCTGATGAACCCGGCCAGCAGCAGGAAGAGCGGCTGCTTGTGCGCGGCCACGATGTGCGTGCGGTATGCCTCCACCAGGCCGGCCAACTGCATCGGTGCTACGTCCTCGGGCTCGCGGTCATCGGCGTGCTGCCCCCTTCAACGGGCGATCAGAAGCCGCGGGTACGCTTCGCGGCCCGGCGCGGCCCGGTCAGGTACGGCACCAGGCGGCCCGCCACCTCGATCCCGCCGCTCGGCCCCGGCACCTTCATGAAGAGCCGGGCCACCTCGCCGCCGAGGTTCACCCCGACCGCCAGCGCCATGGCCAGCGCGGCCGCCTTGCTTATCGACACCAGGCCGGACGAGGACTGCCCCTGCGCGAACGCGAGCATCCCCAGGTACAGCGCGGATCCGGGCATCAGCGGGCCGAGCGCGGCGGTGACGTAGGGCAGCGCCGAGGCGTACCGGTAACGGGCCATCAGCTGCCCGAACAGGCCGACCACGCCGGCCGCGATCCCGGTCGCCACGATCGGCGAGACCCCGCCGTTGTAGACCAGCACACCGTAGACCGTCCAGCCGATGCCGCCGTTGAGCGTGACCAGCGCCAGGGTACGGCGGCTCGCCTGGAGCAGCATCGCGAAGAACAGCGTCAGCAGCATCGCGGCGACCAGTTGCACCGGCGGGTTGTAGTTGCCGACCAGCGACTCGCTCGGCCTCAGCTGGGCATCGAAGCTGACTCCGGCATAGAGGATCAGCATCACGCCGATGACGATGCCCGCCACCAGGTAGACCACTTCCAGCAGGCGGGCGGCGGCGGTGATGTAGAAGCCGGTCAGGCCGTCCTGCACGGCGGCGACCAGCGCGCGCCCGGGCAGCAGCGCGAACAGGCCACCGGTGACCACCACCGAACCGCGCAGCCCTGAGCTGTTCAGCGACAGGATGATGCCGAACGTGGCAGCCGGCATCGCGGCCAGCACGAACTGGTAGAACTCCGGCAGCCCGCGGCCGGCCACCAGCGAGGCCAGCCGGTCGCCGATGATCGCGGCGGCCACCGCGTTCACGAAGACCAGCCACGCCTTCGCGTCCACGCGGCCACCGACCAGGAACGTCGCGGCGCCAGCGAGCAGACCGGCGGTGAGCGACAGCACCCACGCCGGGTACGGGTGCCGGTTGCGGCGGATCGCCGCGAGCCGGCGGTACGCGTCGTTGACCGTGACGTTGCCGCCGGTGATGTCGGCGACCAGTCGGTACACCGCCGCGAGCCGGGTGTAGTCGGAGGTGCGGCGGCGCACCACCCGGGCCGAGGTGACCGGTGCCTCCACCAGCGAGGGCTGGTAGGAGATCGAGATCAGGGTGAAGGTGACCTGCGGCTCGCAGCGGTCCAGCCCGTAGGCGTGGGTGACACCGAGCATGGCGGCCTCCACGTCCTCCGCCGCCTCGCCGCTGGCGAGCAGCAGCTCGCCGATGCGCAGCGTCAGGTCGAAGACCCGGGGCACGTTGCGGGCGACGGACTCCGACTTGGCCAGGTGCGGCGCCCGCTCGGAGGCCGGGCGCTCGGACATCGGGGTACGCAGCAGGGTGCGCATCCGGTCCGGCCAGGGCTCGGTGCCGCGCGGGCCCTGCTGCAGGATCGGGATCGCGCCGCTGGGCGGGTTGTAGCCGACGGCCCGCCAGACCTCCGGGGAGAGGGTGTCCTCGGAGCCGCCGCCGAACGCCTCGAAGGCGGCGAACTCGTCGGAGTCCACGAGCTCGGGCCGCTGCTCGACGGCGTCCTCGGGAGTCTCCTCGGTGATCCCCTCAGGAGTCTCCTCGGTGATCTCCTCGGGAGTCTCCTCGGCCACGGACGGCAGCGGCTGCTCACCGGTGCGCTGACCCGGCGTCAGCAGCCCCTCGGTCTCCTGCGGCAGCGGGGCCAGCGGGATCAGCTGCACCTGGTCGGCCGGTGGTGCGGGGTTGGCGAGCAGGTTCTCGGTGGGCGGCGCCTGGGACGGCGGAACCGGCTCACCACCCTTGTGGGCACTGCCGCCCCGCTGCTCACTCCCACCCCGACGGCCCCGCTTAGGCACTGCTGCTGCTCCTGACTGCTGGTGATCTCCGGCTCCACCTTGCCCGACGCCAAGTCATGACGCATATGGACAAGTCGGCCGCTCCCGGCTACCGCGCGTACCGGACCGGCCATCCCGACGATACGACTTCCGGGTGGTCGAACGCGATGCCGCATCCCTACCGGTGGGGAGAATCACCGCAGCTCAGACGCCTTGGCGTCTCAGAGCCCGTAAAGCTGCACCGCCTCCTCGTGCCGGGCGGTGTCGACGCCGGCCGCCTTGGCCAGGTCGAGCCAGCTGAGCCGGTGCGGCCAGTCGACGGTCAGCGCCTCCAGCAGCGCGTCGGCCTCGACCGCCGAGGCGGTGGGCGGCACGCCGATCGCCGCGTAGATGCCGGGCAGCGTGACCTCCCCGGCGACCGGGTCGATGATCAGGTACTGCTCGCCGCTGTAGGCCCAGATCCCGAAGCCGCGCTCCCGAAGCCCGTGCCGCAGCGCCTCCCAGCCGGCCTCGCCAGGCCAGGCCCCGTCCACGAACCAGGTGGTGTAGCCGGCCGGGTCGAGCAGGGTCAGCAGCTCGAAGGTGGGCCGCCAGCGCTCCTTCTCCTGCTCCGGGGCGTCCTCGGCCGGGGCCGGCTCCAGCAGCTCGGGGCGGAACACCACCACGTCGCCGTGGTTGAGCGCGATGTCCTCGCCGAGCACCGGCAGGATCCGCGCGGTGGCCGGGCCGGTGCGCACGGCCGGCAGATCGGTCTGCGCGCCGTTGCCCCGCCGGGCCCGGACGATGACGTACTGCCACTCCTCGTCCACCGGACCGTCCGGCTGGTCGAACTCGATGCCGAGCAGGCGCCCGGTCCACCGGACCACCGGCCAGTCGCGGTTGGCGGTCGCCGCGGTGATCAGCTGCCACAGGTCGGCCGGCTGCACGGTGCGGTGCGGCTGGTCGAGCGGGGTCTCCTCGGGGGACTGCGAGTGCTCTATCAGGTCCTGGTAGAACTGCTGGGCCGCGGCGTGGTCGCCCAGCTCGGTTGCGGCGGCAGCGGCCATCCGGCGCGGGTTGAGCCGGTCCGGGTGCGCGCGCAGCAACGCCCGGCACTGCTCCAGCACCTCCGGCCAGCGGCTCTCGGCCATCGCCCAGCGGGCCCGCAGCCAGTGCCCCTGGGGCGAGTCGGCGGCGGCGACCCGGTCGGCCAGCCGCCGGATCCCGTCGCCGTCCCGGGCCTCGATCAGCACCGAGCCGAGCATGCCCACCAAGTCCTGGTGGTCCGGGTCCTGGTCCAGTCGGGCCCAGAGCAGCCCGGCGGAGGCCTGCTCATGGCCGAGGGAGGCGAGCAGTCCGGCCAGGCTCAGCAGCAGGTCGGTCGCGGCGGGCGGCGGCAACGCGTCGTCAGCCGCCGCCCAGGCCGCGGCCAGCAGCTCCAGGTCGGCCTCCGGGTCGGCCGGCGCGGCCTCTCCCCCAGCATTCGGCCGGGAGGTGCCCCCATCGCGCCCGGCGAGGTGGGCCAGCAGCTCGGCGGCCGGCACCGGCAGCTCGGCCACCGGCAGGGCCAGCGCCGCCGCCCGCAGCTCGGCCAGCCGGTCGGCCACCGGGCCGGTGCGGCGCAGCAGCGCCAGCTTGCGCTCCCCGGTGGCGGCCAGCGCCAGCGCCACCTCGCGGGCGCCGCGCCGCACGGCGATTCGGCCCGCCGTCAGGGCCAGGTCCAGGCAGGGGCGGTGGGAGCCGGCGGCGTCCAGGTAGGAGACCCAGCGGGCCAGCCGGGCGCCCAGCAGGGCGTCGTTGGGGTACCGGTCGGCGGCGGTCAGCAGGTCGACGGCCTCGGCCCAGCGGTGCCGGACGTCGGCGAACTCGTCCGCCTCGGCGGCGTCGGGCAGCTCGGCCAGGGCCTCGTCGAGCCGGCCCTGGTGGGCGAGCAGCCGGGCCCGGATCACGCCGCACTTGCGCCGGTCGTCGTCGTCCAGGCTGTGCCCGGCCTTGGTGTACGCCTGCTCGGCGGCGGCCAGCGAGTCCAGCGCCTCCTGGTGCCGGCCGAGCCGGTGGAGGGCGGAGGCGCGGGCGTGGCCGAAGGAGAGCGAGACCGTCTCGCCGGCTGCCTGGATCCGGGCCTGGGCGCGGTCCAGGTGGGCCAGGGCGGCATCGGCCCGGCCGTCGTCCTCCAGGGTGTCGGCGTACTCCCGGGAGAGGCAGTCGAAGCAGGCTCGGGCCGGCTCGACCCGCTCCAGCGCCTCCTCCAGCACCGCCAGCCGCTCCGGCACGTACCCGGGGCCGTCGATGTTGGCGTGGCAGATGGTGAAGTCCTGCACCGCGCAGACCGACTGCGGGCAGCCGGCGGTCTCCTCGCGGTGGGCGAACTCCAGCAGCGAGACCGCCTCGGCCATCGCCCGCTCACCCTGGTGGCGCTTGTTCAGCAGGTTCTGCAGCCGCCAGTGCCGAAGGAAGACCTCGACCCAGGGCAGGTTGAGCGCGCGGGCCGAGGCCAGCGCCTCGGGATACATCGCGTCGAGCTGGTCGTTGCGGCCGTCGACGGCATGGCCGGCGATCTCCACCAACGCCGTGGCCAGCCGGTGCTGGCCGCCCTCGACCAGCCGGGTGTGGGTCTCGTAGACCCAGTCCCAGATGTCAGTGCTCATGCGCCCACCTCTCCCCCAGCCTTCGGCCGGGTGGTACCCCCATGCTCGGCGGGGGCATTCGCCCACGCGCACCTCTCAATGATGGCCGCTCCCCCAGCCTCCGGCCGGGGGTGCCCGCACCGCTCGCTCATCGCTCGTCCTCCCCGCCGTCGTCCTGCGGGAACAGTGTGCCCACGTCCACTGACATTCCGTCAGCCGGGGCGGTCAGCGCGGCCACGGCGGTGCCGATGCCGGCCAGCGCGGCGGTCAGGTCGTCGCCGGCCCGGGCGTCCGAGGCGGCCGCCGCCATGATCACCTTGACCGAGCGGAGCAGTCCGGCGGCGGTGGCGGCCCCGGTGTGGCCGGCCCGGTAGGCGCGCAGCAGGTCGCGCACGGCGGGGGCGTCGGTGTTGAGGTAGAGCCGGGCCCGCACGCTGCCGTCGGTGCGGGCGGTGAACGCCCGGGCCAGGCGTAGCGCGGCGGACGGGATCCGGGCGTCGGCCTGGTCGTCCTCGATCCGGGCCTTCAGCTCGGCCTCCCGGTCCGGGACCAGCACCAGCGGCAGGCCCGGCGGGTCGAACCTGGCCGGCACCAGTTGCTCGCCCTCGTCGGCGAGCGCGGCGGCCAGCCAGCCGGCCTCCTCGGGCGGCAGCGGGGTCTGCGGGTCGCGGAACAGCTCCCGGTTGCCGCTCTCGCTGCCGAGCTCGACGATCCGGCAGTCGCGCAGCTGCGCGTAGCGGCGCAGGAACGGCAGCACGGCGTAGCGGTCGCCGCGCGCGATCGGCACCCGCATGGCGCGGTAGAGCATCTCCTCGAAGCCGCCGCCGGAGCCCAGCGCGACGTGCACCGCGCCGCCGCCGGCCGCGCGCAGCGCACCCGCCGTCAGGTCGCCCTGCGAGGTGGGCACCGGCACGTCGTCGGCGAGCAGGGTGAAGAGCCGGTCGTCGCAGAGCGCGGCGCCGAGCAGTTCCTGGCCGTGCCGGGCCAGGATGCGGCGCCAGGCGGCCGGGTGCAGGCGCGCGGTCTCGTAGAGGCCGTTGACGATGGCGTCGGCGAGGGTCTGCTGGAGGGCCCGGTAGTGCTCGTCGCGCTGCAGGTCCTCGCGGCTGGCGGTGGGGGTGAGCCGGTTGGACTCGACGACGCCGCCGATGAACCCGGCCCAGCTGGGCAGCAGGTCGCGGGCGTCCTCGGCGAGCAGCATGCCGCGCAGGTAGACGGCCAGGTCGCGGTTGTCGCTGCTGCCGTAGGTGCCGCCGTCCTGCACCCAGAGCAGGCCGGCGGCGTCGGTCTGCTCGGTCGGCTCGACCGGAAAAGCCGTCAGCGGTTCGAAGCGGCGGCCGAAGGCGGTGGCGAAGGCCATCCGGGCGGCGTGCTGCTCGCCGGCGGGCAGGTCCTCGCGCCAGGGCACCGGGACCGCGTTGACCGGGTGCTCGTCGTCACCGACGTGCACCGGGACGCCGAGCAGCACGCAGTAGCGGGCCAGCACGTCGCGCAGCACCTCCTCGTCGGCGAGGTGGGCGTGCTCGGGCTTCAGGGCCAGCTCGACCACGGTGCCAGGCCGCGGGCGGGGCGCCACCGGGTCGACGCTGTACTGCTCGCCGCCGCGGCTGCGGTAGCGGTGGCCGAGTTCGGGGGCGCGGTGCGAGGTGGTGGTGACGGTGACCTCGTCGGCCACCGAGAAGGCGGAGAGGAAGCCCAGGCCGAAGGCGCCGATCAGGTCCTCGTTGCCGGTGAGGTCGCGCAGCAGCCGGGTGTAGCCGGTGCCGACGGTCGCCAGGTAGGCGTGGATCTCCGGTTCGGTGAGGCCGGCGCCGGTGTCCTCGATGGCGACGGTGCGCCGGACCGGGTCGCCGCTGACCCGGATCACGGCCCGGTGGGCGCCCGCCGGGTCCTCCAGGCGGCGCCGGGTGTGCGAGTCGTGGGCGTTCTGGACGAGTTCGCGCAGGGCGACCAGCGGCGTGGAGTAGAGGTGGGTGGCGAGGACGCTCACCAGTCCGCCGAGATCGACCTCGGTGGTGCGCAGGTTCTCGTGACCTTCTTCAGACATGAGGCCCCAGTCTGCCAGTCTGACAATCGCCGGACCACCGGGTTTGCCCTCGCCGGGCCTAAACCTGACGCAGTGGGATTTCTGGGTGTTATGACCCTTTTGAGGGAATCGGTCCTCGATTCCTGGCTCCAAAGGTCGACGGCGAGGGAGGCTTTCTGTGCGACGCCACAACCAGCGGCGCACCCGGGGCGGCCACCCCGCAGGCGCCAACTCGCAGCAGTACCAGCACTCCTAGGGAGACCATCGTGTCCCGTACCCGGACTCTCGCCGCCGTCACCGCGCTCGGCGCCTTCCTGCTGATCGGTGCCGGCAGCGCCCAGGCCGCCGACAATGGCGCCGTCGCCGGCAACGGTTCCAACAGCAGCATCGTCAGCAACTGGGGCTCCGGCAACATCGTCGGCAGCGTGGCCGGCAACAGCAACAGCGGGCTGCAGGTGGCCACCGGCTCCGGCGGCAGCAACCAGACCAACACCACGCTGGCGGCCGGCAACGGAGGCAACGTCGGTGCGCAGCAGGACAATGTGAACCAGGTGCACAACGGCTGATCCGCGCAGGGGTGGGCCCTGACCAAGGGCTCACCCCGTCAGGCCGCTCCCGGCAGCCCCAGCACGATGCCGGCCAACTGCGCCAGCCCCGGCGCCGGTTGGCCGGTCCGCCGCCAAGCCGGGTGCCGCACCCCGTCGTTGACCAGGGCGAACATGGCGTGCACCCGGATCCGGGCCTCGGCCTTGTCGTACTCCGGGCGCACCTGCCGCAGCAGGTCGACCCAGAGCCGCAGGAAGTCCCGGCGGAAGTCCACCGCCCGGGTGCGGTCCGGCTCGGCCAGCCGCTCGGTCTCGCTGACCATCGCGCCGAGGTAGTGGTGGTGCCGGCGGGCGAAGTCGACATAGGCGGCGAGGCCGTTCACCAGCATGGCAGCCGGCTCGCCCGGCCCGGCCAGGGTGCCCGCCACCTCGTGCCAGAGCCGCTCCCGGCAGCGAACCAGGGCGGCGGCCAGCAGGTCGACCTTAGTTGGAAAGTGCTTGTAGAGGCTGGGCCCGGCGATGCCGACCGCCGCACCGATCCGGTCGGTGCTGACGTTGTCGAAGCCGCGCTCATCGAAGAGCCGCACGGCGGCGGCCAGCAGCTCCTCGCGGCGCCCGACCGGCTCCTCCTCATCAACTCGCCTCTTGCTCATCGCATCTGACGTTGTGTCGACTTCTGCTTCAAGCACACCGCGCAGCAGCCCCGAGAGCAGCTGCTCGAACCGCCGGCGCGGCGGGGCAAAGGTGTGGTACGACAGGCTGCCGCCCACCGAGAGCGCCGACCAGAGCAGCAACTCAGCCTCGCCTGTAGCGAGTTCCGGGCGGGCCGTGCGCAGCTGCCCCGCTCCGGAGCGAACCGTGGCGCACAACTGGCGGCGCAGCTCCGAGCGTTGGGCGGCCGGCAGCAGCCGGGCGTCCCGCTGGCAGAGCGTGCCCAGCGCCCGCTGGTCCAGGGCGACGGCGGCCAGCGCCTCGGCGAGCGCCACCGGTCCGCGCTCCGGCCGTGCCCCGGCCGCGGTGACCGCCCGGTCCAGTTCGTCCAGGCCGCCGCGGACCGCCTGGCGCAGCAGCTCCGGCTTGCCCCGGTAGTGCCGGTAGAGCGCGGGGGCGGTGATGCCGACGGCGGCCGCCACCTCGGCCATCGCCACCTGGTGGTAGCCGCGCCGATGGAACTGCTCCGCGGCCGCCAGCAGGATCTGGGTGCGGCGCCCGCGCGGCCGGCGTGCCACCGCCGCCTCCCGGTCCATCCGCGCTCGCCTCCTCCGCCCTGCGGGCCTGTGGCTAGCAATGATTCACAAAAAGTCGACCCAGGTCCACTGCCACGGGCCCCGGGGGCGGGTGGAAACGGTCACCCAAGGCACGCGCCCACCCTGGACAGCAAAGCTACCGGGGATTAACTTAGGCCCCGTTCAACCCGGCATCCGGGAGCGCGGCCGCAGCCCCGACCGGCCCCGCCGGGCAGGCCCCTGTGCGAAGGGAGCGCCGTCGTGCGCCGCACTGTGTACAACGAGGACCACGAGGCGTTCCGGGCGACGATCCGGGACTTCATCTCCAAGGAGGTCGTCCCGGTCTACGAGACCTGGGAGAAGGACGGCCACCCGCCGCGCAGCTTCTACAACAAGCTCGCCGAGCTGGGCGTGTTCGGCATCGAGGTGCCGGAGGAGTACGGCGGCGCGGGCGAGACGGGCTTCAAGTACCAGGCCGTGCTCATGGAGGAGACCGCCCGGGCCGGCGTCAGCTTCGGCTCGTCGGGCGTGCACACCGGCCTGGTGCTGCCGTACCTGCTGGAGTACGCCAACGAGGAGCAGAAGCAGCGCTGGCTGCCCGGCTTCATCTCCGGCGAGATCATGACCGCGATCGCCATGACCGAGCCCGGCACCGGCTCCGACCTGGCCGGCATCACCACCACCGCCAAGCTCTCCGAGGACGGCACCCACTACGTCCTCAACGGCGCCAAGACCTTCATCACCGGCGGCGTGCTGGCCGACCTGGTCCTGGTGGTCGCCCGGACCAGCCCGTACGACCCGGCCAACCGCCGCGCCGGCCTCTCCATCCTCTGCGTGGACACCAAGTCCGAGGGCTACACCGTCGGCCGCAAGCTGGAGAAGATCGGCCTGCGCACCTCGGACACCGCCGAACTCGCCTTCGCGGACGTCAAGGTGCCGGTCGCCGACCTGCTCGGCGAGGAGGGCAAGGCGTTCAGCTACCTGACCCACAACCTGGTGCAGGAGCGCCTGGCGATCGCGGTCAGCGGCTACGCGGTGGCCGCCGCAGCGGTCAACTTCGCACTGCAGTACGTCAAGGACCGCAAGGTCTTCGGCCAGGCGGTGGCCGAGTTCCAGAACACCAAGTTCGTGCTGGCCGAGTGCAAGACCCAGGTCACCGCGATGCAGGCGTTCGTGGACCAGGCCCTGGAGCTGTACCAGAAGGGCGAGTTGACGGTGGCCGACGCCGCCGAGGCGAAGCTCTTCACCACCGAGGCCGCCTCCGTGGTGGTCGACAAGTGCCTCCAGCTGCACGGCGGTTACGGCTACATCCTGGAGTACCCGATCGCGCGCCTGTACGCCGACAACCGGGTGTTCCGGATCTACGGCGGCACCAGCGAGGTCATGAAGACCATCATCGCCAAGTCGCTGGGGCTGTAAGGCCCTGCGGCAGCGGTCCGAGGCCCGGGCGGCCAATGCCCTGGCTTCGGACCGTCCAGCCCCGCCGCGCTCGCCACCGGCGGCGCGGGCGAGCTGCCGGAGCCGTCCGGAGGAGCCGCGCGGAAGAGCCGCGCGGCCGTGCGGCGAGGCGGCTGACCGGCCGGCGCGCCCCGCCGAGGACCAGCCGGGGACTAGTTGGACGCGGCCGCGCTGCGCCAGGCGTCCAGTCCGGCCTGAGAGGCGGCCTTGGCCTGCGTCAGCGCCCGGGAGGCCCGTTCGGCGGGGGCGGTCTCCAACTGCCGGAGCCAGCTCCGCCCCGCCGCCGCGAGAGCCGAGAAAATCATGATCGTGCCCACCGTGGCGGCGGCCGCGCCCACCGCGCCGAGCACCATGCCGGCGCCGATCAGCTGCCGGTTGGGCTGGATTCCCATGGAGATCTTCTGGGTGTTCGTCATGTGACCCACCATCGGACCGGCGCCGCGCTCTCGCACCCCGGACGGGTCCGACCGGGGTGCCTACCCGGGCGCGGCGCAGACCCGGAGTGTGGTGTAGACCACGACGCGCCCGAAACCCGCCGCAGCCTACTCCGTCACCGCCTCTTTGACCGCCGTTTCCCGAGCGGTGTATACGTTCCGGCTCCGGGTTAGGCATACTTGCAGGGTCGGGCGGCCCGCCCGGCTCTGCAACGGCGAGTAAACCGAAGGGACCGGTGGTCAGGGATGTTCCGCAACGGTCTGGAGCCCTGGCACCTCCTGGTGGTGCTGGTCGTCATCATCCTGCTGTTCGGCTCGAAGAAGCTGCCGGAGATGGCGCGCGGGCTTGGCAAGTCGATGCGCATTCTGAAGGCCGAGACCAAGGCGATGCGCGAGGACGGCGCGGACTCCGACGGCACCGCCAAGTCCACGGCCGGCGACCGCCCGGCCGTGGAGCGGGTCAACGTCACCAAGGCCGAGGACGCCGTGGCCAGGGACAACATCACCTGAGACCCCGGTCCAGGCACCCTCTCGGTCTCTCGCGAGCCCCTGACCCGTCGCAGCCCGATGGACCGTCAGGGGCTTCGTCATGCCCAAGTCGCGCCTGACCCGCATGCCCGACCTTCACGGCTGACCCGCATGCCTGACCCGCATGCCTGACCCGCTTGCCGACTCGAGTGGCCGTCCGTTTTATCCCGGTATCTCCTGATCTGGTGGCCAGTCATCCCCCCAGCCAACCGCCTCCCGAGGGCCCCGAGCCCGCTGAGCCCGGGCCCGACGACAGCGGCGCCGGCAGCAGCGACGCCGCTGGCGACGCCGCCGAGCTCGCCGCGCTGCGCGGTCGGCTCACCGCCCTGGAACGGCACAAGCGCGGCTTCCGGTTCCGCCCGCTGAGCCTGCTCTCCGCCGTCCTGATCATCCTGGCCGCGCTGCTGGCCCCGTTGTCGGTGGTCGCCACCTGGGCCCACTCGCAGATCACCGACACCAACCGCTATGTGGCCACGGTGGGTCCGCTGGCCAGCCATCCGGACGTGCAGGCCGCCGTCACCGACCGGGTGACCAGCGGGATCGTCGGCGCGCTGCCGATCGACAAGCTGCTCTCCCTGGTGCCCAGCGCCGACCAGCCGCTGATCAAGCAGCTGCTGAACGCCGCCGGCGGGGCGGTGACCAACTCGATCAGCTCCCTGGTGCACGACCAGGTGGCCAAGCTGGTGCAGAGCGAGCAGTTCGCCACGCTGTGGGTCAACATCAACCGGACGGCCCATGGCTCCCTGGACCGCGTGCTGACCGGCCAGGGCGGCGGCGCGGTGCAGATCCAGGGCAACACCGTGACCCTCGACCTGGCGCCCGTGATCGACCAGGTGAAGACCCAGCTGGTGGCCAACGGCCTGAGCGTCGCCAAGCAGATCCCGACCGTGCACACCGACTACGTGCTGCTCGAGTCGGACAGCATCCCCCAGATCCGGACGCTGCTGCGGCTGCTCGAGGTGGCCGGGACCTGGGTGCCGGTGGCCGCGGTGCTGCTGGCCGTCGGCGGCGTGCTGGCCGCCGCCCGGCGCCGGCGGGCCGCCGTCACGGTGGCGCTCGCCATGGCGGGCGCCACCGCGCTGCTGGGCATCGGGATGGACGCGTTCCGGCCGATCTACCTGGACCGGCTGCCCGCCGATGTGAACCAGGGGGCGGCCGGTGCCGTCTACGACGCGCTGACGCACTACCTGTACGCCGGGGTGCGCCTGGTGCTGGTACTCGGCGTGCTGGTCGCGCTGGGCGCCTGGGTGAGCGGTTCCGGGCGCTGGGCGCGCACGGTGCGCACCCTCTGGCAGGCCGGGATCGGCGAGGTCCGGCGGGTCGCCGGGCGGCTCGGCATGCGGCTGGGGCCGGTCGGGCGGTTCGTTCACCGGACCAAGCTGTGGCTGGACTGGGCTGCCGTGCTGGCGGCGTTCGGCGTGCTGGTGAGCTGGGAGTATCCGACCGACCTGGTGGTGGTCTGGCTCACGGTGGGGCTGCTCGCCGTGCTGGCGGTGGTGGAGTTCCTGGACGAACCCGGGGAGCGTGTCACATCCGGCGCGGCCGCTCGGTCCCCTGGTTGACGGCGCCGCCAGTGACCGTCAGCGTGCCGCAGTCGCCGTCTGCCCGCCCCGGTCAGCCCGCCGCAGTCGCCGTCAGCCCGCCGCGGTGATCGTCACGTACAGGTAGTCGTCCAGCACCTTGGCCAGCGGCACCGAGCCGCGCCCCAGCGCGGCCGGCAGCCGCTGCTCGGTCAGCCCGGACTCGGCCAGCACCGCGCCGGCCCAGGCGCGCCCGCAGCGCAGATGGCGGGCGAACGCGGCGCCGTCCCGGGCGCCGTGCAGCCGCTTGGCGATCGCCGCGTCCCAGGGCATCACGGCGGTCGGGCGCAGGGCGTACAGCGCCTTGGCGGCAGCAGTCGGGCCCAGGGTGCGGGTCGGGCCGACCGGCAGCGCCTGCAGCTCGGCGTAGGCGTCGGCCAGCCGGTCGATCTGCTGGTCCGTCAGCTTCAGCAGGCTGACCGCCGGCAGGGCGGCGGCGTGCCGCTGCCACCACCCCGCCAGGCCGTCCGCCATCAGGTCCGGCTCCCCGGGGCGCGGGTAACGGATCCGGCAGCCCCAGGAGTTGAGCCAGCGGTGCAGCGCCGCCCGGTGCGCCGGGTCGGCCAGATCGGCGGCCGGCGCGGTCTCGGCGGCCCAGCGCTCCCAGCCCGTGTCCACCGCGCCGTAGCCGGCGAACACCTCGGCGGCCGCCCGCAGTTCGGCCAGGGTGGGCCCGACCGGCATGAGGACCGAGGCGGCCAGCTTCTTGGGTACCGCCATCCGCCAGGCCTCCTCGACGATCTCGGTGAGCTCGGCCTCGTCGAACGCCGCCAGGCGCAGGCGCAGCCAGTTGTAGCGCTCGTCGGACGGCACGGGCGGCAGGTACCGGTCCGGCTCGGCGGCCAGCAGCGCCGCCCGCTCCTCGCGCGGGAACGCGAAGCCGAGCGTCGTCTCGTCCGGCGAGAGCGCCAGGTAGACGATCCGGCCGACCCGGAACTTCACCCGGTCGCGGATCAGGTGCTCCTCGGTCCTCGGCAGCCGTAGTGCCGCCGCTCTGACCTGTTCGACCGTGGCCACCCCGTACCCCCCCGTCGTCCCACCGATGAGGGCATGGTGCCACACGTCGAGGTGGCGCCGCGTCAGTTGTCCCCGTTGTCACCCGCGTTGGCGGTGGCGCCGCCACCGGCACCGAGGGAGCCGATGATCGCGCTGAGCTGGCGCTGCCAGCCGGCGGCGGTCTGGGCGTCGATGGTGTGCTTCTTGCTCAGGTCGTGGACCTGGCGCTGCGCCGCCTTCAGGGCAAGGTCCGCCTGGGCGGGCTGCTGGGCGTTCAGCGCGGCGGTCGCGGTGTCCAGGGTCTTGATCAGCGCGGCCTGGCGGTCCTTCGGCTGCATCGGGGTGGCCGCGATGTCGGTGCGCAGTCCGGCGATGGCGGCGATCGGGGTGCCCGGGGTCTGGCGGGGTGCGCTCGGTGACGGCGGAGCGGCCGGGCCCGAGGCGCCGGTCGTCGGGGCGGTGGCCGGCTGGGTCGCCGCCGGGCTCGCGGCCTGCGAGTGCGCGGCGGCCGGCGGGTTGCTCGACGAGGAGGGGTTCACCAGGGCCAGCACGCCCAGCAGCGCCACCACCGACACGCCCGCGCCGCCGAGCACCAGCGCGATGGTGCGGCGGGACCGGGGCGCCGGTGCGGGCTCGGGTGACTGCCCCGGCAGCGCCTCCATCAGCGAGGTGGCGGCCGGGACGGCTCCGAAGCCCCCCGTACCGCCGCCGAAGCCGCCGGTGCCGTTTCCGAAGCCCGCCACGCCGCTCCCGGATCCCATCGGGAGCACCGTGGTCCGGTCGCCGTCCGACGCGGCCGTCGCCAGCAGCTCGGCGGTGCGGTCCACCGCACCGGCCACCGGCACCGCGGCCAGCAGTTCGGCCCGGGCGGCGGCCGCCGTGGCCGGCCGCTCCTCGGGCCGCTTGGCGAGCAGCCGGGTCACCACGATGTCCAGCGCCGGCGGCACCTCGGGACGGTGCAGGCTGACCGGCGCGGCCTCCTCGGTGACCTGCTTGAAGGCGATCGCCACGGGCGTGTCCGCGGTGAACGGCGGCTCGCCGGTGAGCAGTTCGGTGAGCACGCAGCCCAGCGCGTAGAGGTCCGCCCGGCCGTCCACCTCGCCGGCGGTGGCCTGCTCCGGGGAGAGGTAGGCGGCGGTGCCGAGCACGGTGGCGGTCTGGGTCAGCTGCTGGCCGGAGTCGGAGGCCCGGGCGATGCCGAAGTCCACCACCTTGACGCCGCCGTCGTCGGTGAGCATCACATTGCCGGGCTTGATGTCCCGGTGCACCAGGCCGGCCGTGTGCGCGACCTCCAGCGCCTCGCAGACCGCCGCCGCGATGCCGACCGCCCGCTCCACCGGCAGCGGCCCGGCCTCGGCCAGCACCGAGCTCAGCGAGCGGCCCCTGATCAGCTCCATCACGATGTACGGGGAGCCCTCGTCCATCCCGGAGTCGAAGACCATGGCGATCCGCGGGTGCACCAGCATCGCGGCATGCTGCGCCTCCCGCTGGAACCGCTCGGCGAACCGCGGGTCCTCGGCCAGCCCGCCGTTGAGTATCTTGACGGCGACGGGGCGGCCCAGCACCCGGTCCACCCCGTGGTACACCGTGGCCATGCCGCCGACCCCGAGGGTGCCGACCAGTTCATAGCGGCCGTTCAGCGCTCGTCCGATCACCTGGTCCAGCTCCTCGTAGTCCGTGCTGCCGGCCGTTGGACCGACCTGGGCTCCTGCGAAGAGTAGCGGCGGACTCCCTGTCGAGCGCAGTCCACCCTGTGGAACGGCGACGGGACGGGGGCGAACCCCTGATCGCCCGCGCCCTGATGCCGCATCCCCGCGTGCTGCTCCTCGATGAGCCCGCCACCGGCCTCGACCTGACGGCTCACGAGCAACTCCTCACCAGCCTCGACGAGTTGCGCCGCCTCCACCCCTCCCTCTCCAGCGTCCTGGTCACCCACCACCCTGAAAGAGCTCCCCCACCACCACCTCGCACGCCCTCCTCCTGCGCGACGGCACCTGCGTGGCCGGTGGCCCCGCGCCCGACGTGGTGACCACCGACCTGATCAGCGCCTGCTTCGACCACCCGGTCCGGATCACCCGCGAGGAGGGCCGCTGGGCGGCCCGGGCGGCGGCGCGCCCGGCGGCGTCCGGGGTGCGCTGAGGCCGCCCGCGCTTGACCTTCACCCAACGGGAACCCCCAGCGTGGAGCGCAGTTGCCCACTGCATCCACGAAGGGAACCCGTATGAACCTGCCCTGCCTGATCGTTGACATCGGCGGCGTCCTGGAGCTCACCCCGCACACCGGCTGGCCCGGGCGGTGGGAGCGGCGGCTGGGGTTGCCCGAGGGGGCGATCGAGGAGCGGATGGCCGATGTCTGGGCGGCCGGGATGGTCGGCGGGATCGACGAGCCCGGGGTGTCGGCCCAGCTCACCGCGCGGCTAGGGCTCGATGGCGAGCAGCTCACCGCGTTGCTGGACGACCTGTGGGCGGACTACCTGGGCAGCCCCAACCAGGAGATGATCGACTACTTGGCGGGCCTGCGGTCCCGCTGCCGCATCGCGGTCCTGAGCAACAGCTTCGTCGGCGCCCGGGAGCGCGAGCAGGCCGCCTACGGGTTCGCGGGCCTGGCCGAGCACCTGGTCTACTCGCACGAGATCGGCGTGCAGAAGCCCGACCCGCGCGCCTTCGCGGCCGCCCTCACCGCGCTGGACGCCACCCCTGCCGAGTGCCTCTTCATCGACGACCACGCCCCCAACATCGAGGGCGCCCGGGCGGTCGGCATGCACTCGCACCTGTTCACCGGCAACGCCGACGCGATCGCCCGGATCGAACGGCACCTGGGCGGCTGAGAGCCCGCACGCCGGCTCGGCTGAGCGGCGAAAGCCCGCGCCGTCACTCAGGCACGGCGCTGCGGAACTGCGCGAGCCGGCGCTGCACCGCCTCGGCGTTCTCGTCGAGCCAGCTCAGCAGCGCCGGCTCGTCGAGGGCTTTGAGCGGCGGCCGGGCCATGTGGCGCTCGATGTGCAGGCCGATCAACCGCACCAGCTCCGGATCCTCGAAGTAGCCGGTGTGCACCAGAGCGCCGTCCGGACGCGGCCGTTGCCGACTGGCCGCCGCCTGCGGCAGCGAGATGCCGTCCAGCGCGGCCTGGGCGAGGATCTCCCGGATGGCTGGGGCGAGTTGAGCTGCCCTGGCATTGGCGTGCGCGGTCAGCCGGAAGGCGAGCGTCTCGGGCAGCCCCGGCGGTAGGTCGTCCAGTGGCAGCGGCCACGGGGACGCGTACACCAGGCTGGTGTACGGCAGGTCGTTGCCCTGGACGGTGTGCAGCAGCAGCCGGGAGATCGCGCCCGAAATGCGCGGGCCGATCCAGCGGTTGAAGGCGGCTCGCAGCGGGCCCAGCGTGCGGGTGAGCTTCCAGAGCGACGCGTGGGGGACCATGCCGGTGTTCGATATCGGATCGGCGATCCGGACCGGGACGCGCGGTATCGGCGCCCCCATGCCTTCCGGGGTGGCCCAGGGCTCGCGGTCAGCCGCCGGATGCCAGAGCCACCGGTAGTCCGGGCGCCGTGGGGCGGCCACGCCCCGCAGCATTCCGATGGCCTCGTCGTCGGGCGCCCAGAGGCCGAGCCAGCGGTCCGCGAAGCGCTCGAACACCGTGCGCGAGGTCTGCGCCCGGTGGGTGAGTGCGTCGGCGAACAGGAGCCGGTTGGCCGGGCCGAGCAGGACCGCCGTCAGCACCAGGGCGGCGCCCCAGGCTAACCCCATCAACCCGAACGGGACCGCGACGTCGAACACTTCGAGCACCGCGCCGATGGTCAGGGCGGGTAGGCCGAGCACCGAGCCCACCATGGCAGCCAGGGCCGGAACATAGAACGACAAGCCCACCATGTTTCGCACGAAGCCGACGTCGGGCCCTTTGAGGGTGAAGTGCCGACTGCGCCAGCCGCTGGTGAGCCAGGTCGTTCTGGGCAGGAAGTGCAGGAACGGCGTCCCCACCGTGGTCACACTGCGCAGCCCCCTCAACTGCGCCCACTCCACCCAGCGTTTGGACTTCAGCGAGGACGGAGCGATCCCCAGCGGGCCTCTCAAGGATGAAGGCACCTTCTTGGTCTCGGAGAGGAGTTGCGCCGAGACCAACGCCTCCCAGATCACCGAGCCGCCATGGCTGTGGCCGACCAGGTGGTACGACCGCCCCTGCTCCTCCAACCACAGCAGCACGGCGAGCAGATCGGCGCTCCCCCGCAATCGCTCCGACTGCGCATTGGCGCCTGTCCAATGGAAGAGCCCGGTCTCCTCGTCCGGCAGCACCGCCCCCGGGGGCAGCACCTCGGTCAGGGCCTCCCAAGTGGTGCTGCCCCGCTGCCACCAGCGCGGCCCCTCATCGCGCCTGTCCTTGTCGCCCGCAAAGGTCCCGTGGACCAGGATCACCAGCTCATCCGACTGTGCGTCAATCACATCCAATACCTTGGCGCAGACCGCCGAATCCCCACCACCCTTTCGCCTTCTCGCTGTTCACTACTTCTGACGCCCGATCAATCAATCGTGTACTCCAGCCAGATCCGGTGCGTCCCGTCCGCCTCCACGGTCAGCCCGCCCGTGCCCGTGATGCCCACCAGCTCCCCCGAGCCGCTACCCGGCACGACGGCGAAGAACTCGTTGCTCCGGTCGGTGCCCGAAGTGCTGGCCGAGTGCACGAAGTTGAACGCGCCCCGGCGCCCGTTCAGCTCCCCCTCGAAGGACTCCATCGCCAGATACGTCCCCGTCCCGGTCGTCTGGTCGAAGGCCGCCGTGAACAGCGTCGCCGACCGCCCGGCGACCTCGCCCTCGAACCGCTTCTTCATTCGCGACACCCCGACGGGCACATTGGTGGCGATGGCCGGCTCGGGCGCGAGGTCGGTCGGCACGAAGGACAGGACACTGAAGGTACCGGTGGCTCTCATGGGAATGACGGTACGGAACGGGACTGACAACAGGTCAGCAGCGCGCCCGCCAGCCACCAGTGCCTGACCGTCTGACCGGATCGTTCCGCACCGGGACACGATCAGGTCTTCAGCAGCGGGGCTCCCGGCGGCCAGGATGGACACATGAACAGCGCACTCATCGTGATCGACGTCCAGGAGTCCTTCCGCCAGCGCCCGAACTGGGCCGCCGTCTCCAACCCCGATATCGTCGGCCAGGTGAACCGCCTGGTGGAGGCCACGAGGGCCAAGGGCGACCTCGTCGTCTGGGTGATGCACGCCGAGCCGGACACCGGCACGGTGTTCGATCCGGCGCTCGGCCACGTCCGCCTGATCGAGGGGCTGGTCCCGGCCGAGCGCGAGCCGATCATCACCAAGACCTCGCACAATGCCTTCACCACCACCAACCTGCAGCAGCTCCTCACCCAGCGCGGCATCAACCACCTCCTGATCAGCGGCATCCGCACCGAGCAGTGCTGCGAGACGACCGCGCGGGTCGCGTCCGACCTCGGCTACCAGGTCACCTTCGTCACCGACGCGACCGCGACCAACCCCATCCCGCACCGGGACGCGCCGGCCGACCGCACGCTGGACGAGATCCTCGCCGACCCGCGCACCCTGGCCACGGACGAGATCATCGCCCGCACCGAGTACGCGCTCGCGGGCCGCTTCGCCACCATCGCCACCGTCGAGGAGCTGACCGGATCGTGACCCATGTCGTCTTCCTGCTCGTCCCGCAGCTGCACCTGCTGGACCTGGCCGGGCCCGCCCAGGTGTTCTCGACGGCGGCCGACCTCGGCCACAGCTACGAGATCGGCTACGTGGCCGAGCAGGAGGACGTCCCATCGGCCCAGGGCGTCACACTGCGGGCCGCCACCAGCTGGCCGGCCCTCACGGCCGACGACCTGGTCGTGGTCCCCGGCTGGCGCTCGCCCTTCCCGGGTGACAGCGGTGCTCTCACCCCGGACACACTGCAGCGGCTGGCAGCCCACCATGCGGCGGGCGGCACGGTCGCCAGCGTCTGCTCCGGTGCCGATGTGCTCGGGCGGGCCGGGCTGCTGGACGGCCGCCACTGCACCACCCACCACGAAGTACAGGACGAGCTCGCCGCGCGCTATCCGCGGGCGAGCGTCGTCCCCGACGTGCTGTACGTGGTGGACGACCGCGTCGTCACCTCCGCCGGCATCGCCAGCGGCATCGACCTCGCGCTGCACCTCGTCGCGGTCCGGCACGGGCCGTCGGCCGCCGCCCGGATCGCCCGCTCCATGGTGGTCTACGCCCGCCGCAACGGCGACGAACGGCAGGCCAGCGCCATGCTCCGCCACCGGGCCCATCTCGTCGACGCGGTCCACCAGGTCCAGGATCTGATCGACACCCGCTACACCAGCAGGCTGAGCCTGTCCGACCTGTCCACCGCCGCCGGAGTCAGCGAACGGACCCTCACCCGCCGCTTCACCGCGGCCACCGGCCTGACCCCGCTGCGCTACCAGCAGGAGCTGCGGCTCGAACGCGCCGAACACCTCATCTCGCACGGCGCGACCAGCGAATCGGCGGCGCATGCGGTCGGATTCCAAGACGCCCGGATGCTGCGCCGCCTCCGCGCACGGGCGTAGCGCTTGCGGCCCTGAGGCTCCGGCCCCCGGCGGCTCGCAGCAGGTCGTCCACCGCACCCCCATCGGCGGCCTGGTCCGCTTGTCGGCCGGGGACCGGGTGGTCGTTCCGATGGACAAGGCGGTGGCGGCCGAGATCCGTGCGAAGGGCGCCGGACGGGCCGTCAGTCTGAAGACCTACCTGGCCCGGTAGTGGCTGCCAGCTCAGTCGGCAGCTTGAGCTCGACCCAGACCGTTTTGCCGATTCCGAACGGGCGGACGTCCGTGCCCCAGGTGGTGGCGAGTGCGGTGAGGAGCTCCAGGCCGCGGCCGGCCTCGTCGTCGGCAGTGGCCTGGCGGGGCTTGGGGAGGCGGCGGTTGGCGTCGGACACCTCGATGCGGAGCAGGCCGGCGGTGGGGGTGAGGGTCCAGGTGGCGGAGATGTCGCGGCCCGGCGGGTACTTGGCGTAGCGGCAGGCGTTGGTGAGGAGTTCGGAGAGGAGCAGCTCCGCCGTGTCGGCGGTGTCCTCGGGGATGCCCCAGGCGTCGGCGTCGGCACGGAAGGCGTGCCGGGCACGGCCGACGCTGCGCGGGGCGCGGGGGGAGGAGGAGATGGTGGTGGTGAAGGGCTGATTGGGCATCAGGGTCCTTGGGGCACGCGTGGGAGGACCGGAGTGTCACTCATTCAGACGCAATCCGGCTATTGCAGCTCCTACGGTGAAGGACCGGCCATAGCCTTCGGGAGTGGCAAGCTGGGGCCAGATCGTGCGTGTACCTGTGGCGTACCCGCCGAGTCTTCTGGGGGTGCTGTGATGGGTGCGAACGCTGAGCGTCCGATGGCATGGCGGTACTGCGGGAACCAGGTGAAGCTGTGGCGCGAGCGCAGCGGGGTCAGCAGGGAGCAGTTGGCTGAAGAGTCGAACTACGACCTGGAGACCGTGAAGTCCATGGAGCTGGGTCGACGGCGGCCGACCTATACGTTGCTGAACGCGGGCGAAACCCTGTGCGATGCGCGGGGGATGCTGCTGGCGGCTACGGGGTTCCTGAAGCCGGAGAAGTTTCCGAGTAACGTCAAGGAGTACATGGCAGTCGAGGATGAGGCGACTGCCCTTCACTCGTATGCAGCGCTGCTGATCCCTGGCCTGCTGCAAACGCCGGCCTATGCAAAAGCGCTGATGTCGGATCACTGCCCACCACTCGGCGATGACACGGTGGATGAGCGCGTGGCGGCTCGAATCGACCGCCAAGAGAAGCTGACCCGCAACCCGCCCGCACTCTTCGGGTTCGTCATCTACGAGGCCGCGCTTCACACCTTGGTCGGCGGGCGTGCGGTGATGAAGCATCAGTTCCACCATCTATTGGAGGTCAGCAGGCTGCGGAACGTCAGCATCCAGGTGCTGCCGGTCGATCGCGGTGCCACTTCGGCACTGACCGGCCCGTTTGTCCTACTCGAAACCCCCGAGCACCACAATTACGCATTTGTAGAGGGGCAGGAGAGCGGGATGCTGTATGCCGACGCCGACAGGCTGAGCGTCCTCACCCAGCGCCATGGGATGATCCGGATGCAGGCCCTCGGAGTTGAGGAGTCCGCTCGGTTCATCGGCAGGTTGGCGGAGGCACTGTGAGCACCGAACTGACATGGTTCAAGTCAAGCTACAGCGCCAGCAACGGAGGCGAATGCGTCGAAGTTGCCCTCGACTGGCGCCCGTCCAGCCACTGCAACGACAACGAGTTCGCCTGCGTCGAAATCGCCGCCCACCCCGCCAGCGTCCACGTCCGCGACTCCAAGGACAAGACCGGCCCGCAACTCGCCTTCTCCCCCACCGCCTGGGCCGCGTTCGCCGCCTCCGCACCCGAGCTCCGCGCCGCAGCGGCGTAGCGCACCCGGCCATCTGGCGCTGTGACCGGTCCGTTTCGCCAGGTCACCGCAGCGATCAGCCCCACCCGCCTACTGGTAGCGGACTGCCGGAAGGTGCACAATGCCCGCTGTGATCCGAGAGATAGACCGCCCCAGCTGGTGGCGTTTGCTCCGCAACCTCATGTTCTTCGTGGTGAACGGCAGCCTCGCCATCCTCGCGTGCACGATGGTGACGCATCAGCCGGTCAGCGTCCTACCGTGGGGCGGGCTGCTGTTCGGAGCGCTGGTGTTCGCGACGCTCAGCACGCTGTTCCCCAGGCGCCGCCGGCGTTGACCCCGCATCTGCCCGGCTCGGCCGGTCAGGGCTTCTGGTGAATGACGTTGCCGCTTGAAATCTTGATCCACAGGTATTTGCCCGGCACTTCGCCGTTGCGGAGCCCGCGGACGGGTAGGCTGGCACGCGGAGCGGTCGGGCGAGGGGGAACGCGCGTGTCCAGTGGGCACATGTTCAGTGTCTACGGACGAATGACCGCACTGCCTGGTCGGCGTGACGATCTGATCGCCTTGCTCCTTGATGGATTCCGCGTCGGCGGCGAGGACAGTGGCCTGCTTGCCTACAGCATCAACACAGCCTTTGACGAGCCGGACACGGTTTGGCTGACACAGCTGTGGATCGACAAGGAAGCACACGACACGGTCACCCGTTCCGAGCCGGTCGCCGCGGTGACTCGCCGGGTGCTTCCGCTCCTGGCCCAGCAGCCTGAGGGCTCTTACGGCCACGCCGTCCATGTGCACGGCCGAGGCAATCCATGACCTGCCGAGCACTGTGCCGCTGCAAGGTCGAACCCCACTTCGACGGCACGCACCTGACCGTGCGACACGCCACCTGACACCACCCGGCCAGCGACGGCGAGTTCACCGAGCACTCAGACCGCGCGGCCCTGGGTCCGGGGCGCGGGAGCGTCTGCCTCCCTCGTAGACCATCTGACAGGTGGTTAGAATGCTTACCGTGAGTCGCGCAGGGGGCGCGCTCTGTGCGATCAGGGGGGTGTCCATGCCGATCCACCGACTGCTGCGCGCGACCGTCCCGTTGGGGCTGGCGACCGCGCTGCTCACCGCCTGCGGCCCAGGCGATACCCACGCCGACGCTCCCTCGCCCAGCGCCTCCAAGCCCACGCCCGGCAGCAGCCCTTCGGGCCCCAAGGGCACCTTCGCCGACCCGCTCACCTGGAAGGCGAAGGCCACCACGACCGTCCATCAGGAACCCAGCAAGGACGGTAGCCAGCTGAGCATCAGCCCGGTCTCGGTGGTCAAGGGCGACCCGGCGGCCGTGGCCAGGCTCGGACTCCCCGTGATGACCAGCGAGATGGCGTACTACGTGACCACCACCTACACCGCGCTGAACCACTCCGTGAACATGGACGACTACGCCCGCAAGCTCTTCCTGGACAGTGACCCGCAGCACACCTACGACCACCTCGCGACCTGGGGCACCGCGTTCGCACCCTGCCAGGAGGCCTCCTACGCCGCCCTGTCCCTGAAGCCGGGCGCCTCCGTCACCACCTGCCAGGTCTACCTGCTCCCACGGGACGCCAAGCCAGCCTTCCTGAGCTTCACAGGTGACCAAGCCGCCACCACCCCAGAGGTGGTCTGGAAGATCGACTGATGTCCCGTCAGCAGAAGTCGGCGGCCAGAACTGCGGGCGGGCCCACTGCTCGAACTTCACAACCTGCTGCTGCGCCATAGCGATCTTCTGGTCGACCACGCTCGCCTGGAGCTGGATATCGGGGTCGTTGTGCTCCGTCCGCATATCCCCTTCCTCCCCGATCTCGCGCACCGCGTTCCTCAGGGTCAGCGGTTCCGGTCGTATGGACCACCGACTGGGACAGCACCCTCCAACGGGTCGACCTGTCGGTGGGACTGTCGGAGCTGCTGCGCCCGTTCGAGTCGAGGCGTCAGTAGCCGGCCGGACTAGAGATCACGGGCGGACGACATCATCCGCCTTCGCGATCTTGCCGAAGCTCTCCCGAAACCGGAGGAGTAGCCTCACCTTCTGACGGCCCGGCGGGTGGGCCGTCAGAACCTGGGGGAACCGTCATGCCTGCTGCTCCGCAGCTGCCAACTGCCGCCTGGCCGACGGGGAGTGGCGCGTGATCGCCGACGCCGTACCCGTCCGTACCCGCCGCGACCCGGTCAGCGGGCTCTGGACGCTGACCGCGCCCGCCTGGAGCCTCCGCTCGCCGGTGGTCACCGGGGACGCGGTGCTGCTGCTGGTCGACGGGCAGCCGACCGCGCTGGACGCCGCCACCGGGCAGGTGCGGTGGCGGGCCGTGGACCGCATACCCCTGGGCGAGCGCGTCCGCCCGGTGCTGCGCCCCGCCGGGAGCCGACTGGTGATCGCCGGCGACGAGCCCGACCGATACCAGGGCGGCCCGGTCAGCCTCACCGCGCTGGACCTGACCGACGGCAGCCGGGCCTGGGTACGGGACGCCGAACTCCTCTCCGGGTTCCTGGTGGACGGGCCGACGAACACCGTGCTGCTCTGGCAGAGCCGCGACTCCGCTCCCCAGCACCTCACCGCGCTCAACCTCGACGACGGCAGCGTGCGGTGGCGCCACGAGTTCTCGAAGCTCGGGGCTCCGGTGCTGGTGGGCGAGCGGGTGATCGTCTCCGTGCCGGTGGTCGACGAGGGCGGGCTGTTCGCCTTCCAGGTGCACACCGGCGTCGAGCTGTGGCGCGACGGGGCGAACACCTTCCACCGCGAACTGCGGTGCACCGGGCGGGAAGTGCTGGCCAGGATCGCCTACGACGAATGGGTGGTGTTCGCCCCGGGCACCGGCGAGCGGCTGCACACGAGACAGCACCGACTCGGCTGGTCCACGGTCAACGCGCATGGTGACGGTACGGCCCTCTGGTTCAAGCAGCGGCACCGGCTACTGAAACGGGCACCCGCCCTCGGAACCGCGCGACCGGCGAGGTTCCTGCTTCGCCGTCCGTTCTCCAACGGCGCCACCAGCGACACCGGCCTCATCGAGCTGGACGGGCGGGTCTACGCCGTGGTCCAGTCCCGGCACGACTTCGCCAAGTGGCGCCGCCTGCTGGGCTTCAGCGGGCAGCGCGTGCACACCGCCCGCGCCGACCGCGCCTTCGCGCTGCTGCGTCCGCTGCGCGGTCGGCCGGTGAAGCGCGGCGCCTTCGTCGACATGCTCGCGGGACCCGACAGGCTCTACCTGGCGGTCGTCTACCACAAGCACGACGAGCTGCTCGCCTACCGGGACGGCCGGGTGCTCTGGTCAAAGACCTTTCCCTATCGCGATGTTGTCCCGTCCGGCGAACACCTGCTGGTGCTGACCCGGGTCGACGATCAGGACCAGCTGCTCCTGATCGACGGCGAGAACGGGGACACCTGCCGGGCGTGAATGCCGCCACCCGGTCTGTCCACAGGGCTGTGGACAGTGCTCGAATGCTCGCCGTTCGCCACCCGAGCGTTGAGCTTCGGGCGCCGAGCGCTCCCTACTGACGAACGGCGGGTGGCTCTCCCCCACCCACCCACCCCTTTGCGCCAAACTCCGCCCTGAGCAGTGAATATGACTTATCGTCAGCAATTGGCTACGGGGTGCTTCGGCGTGTACGGTTCGCGGCAGAAGCGACAAAAAGACGACCCCCGTCGGCGCTCACAACGCCTGACGAGGGTCTGACCGACATGATCGTCTAGCTGAACAGGCTCCGATCTGTGGCTACCACGTACCCTAGCGCCGCGCCCGGCTTCGGGAAGCGCACCGCGCCGTCCCAATCCCCCAGAAGTGCAAGCGACTTCGCGCACCTGCCCGAGCGCGAGGCCTATCTCGCACAGTTCATCGACCGGCTGCCCGAGGGCGCGGCGATCGACATCAAGACGCTGGCCCGCGAGCAACCCCGTTACGGGCAGCAGGCGGTGCGCAAGGCGCTGACGGCGCTGTGCGAGGCCGGGCACCTGTGGCGTGAGCTTGAGAAGGTCGGCGATGGGGTTACCCGGTGGGTGCGGCGCACCTTCTTCTCCCGCACTCCGCGCACCGAATCCTGGTGGAAGAGCCTGGTGAACAGTCGCCGCACCGGCGGCACCACGCCCCCCGAGCCCGGGCCGCCGCCACGCTCGGAGGCCTACCGCGCACTGGCCGAACTGGGCAACGCCAACGCCAAGCTGATGCTCTCCGCCAAGGACTGCGAGGCGCTGGAACCACTCGCCGCCGAGTGGTTCGCCCGGCGCGTTTCGCTGGAGCAGTTCCTGCACGTGCTGACCAACGACCTGCCGCACAGCGTCTCCGCACCGGGCCCGTTCGTCCGGAAGCGCCTGGTCGACAAGATCCCGCCCGAGCCTCCGGCAGCCCCGGCCACCATCCCGAGGTGCGCGGGCTGCCGCGCGCCGGTGCCTCACTCCAGTGCGCTCTGCCCGCGCTGCCTCAGCACCCCGAAAGCGGTCGCCGAGCCGCCCGGAGTCCGCGCCCGCCTGATCGCCGAGGTCCGAGCAGTGGCCCGCACCGCTCGAGAACGCACCGCTCGAGAACGCGGCGGGCGAGAACGAACCGGGCGGCAGCGCGGCGGGGGACCCTGAGAGGCGCGAGGCGGGTTCTCACCGCACCCAGTTCTTCATCCGCTCGGTGTCCAGCACCATGCCCACCGGGGCTGGGAGCTCGACCTCGTCGCCGAACGGGCGGCGGACCAGGGAACGGTAGGTGCCGTCCACCGGGTCGCTGTACACCAGCGCCTCGCAACTGTCCCGGTCGATCAGCAGGTAGACCGGGATGTCGGTCTCGGCGTAGGCACGCACCTTGTCCCGCCGGTCTCGGGCATCCGTGTCGGAGTCGTAGGAGGTGACCTCGACGGCCATCAGCACCGGGGCGGGGTCGGCCCACTCGCCCTGGCCGGCGAAGCTCTCGTCAGGGGCGAGCACGCAGTCGGGCCGGGCACGGCCGGTCCGGTACAGCTCCACGCGCAGGCCGGGTCTCGGATACGGCCAGAGCCCCGGGAGCCGCTGGATGCACTGCTTGGCGACGCAGCGCATGATCTCGCTGTGATCGCCATCCACGGGCCTTCTGACGGTCAACTGCCCATCGAGGAACTCCAGATCCACCTCCTCGCGCAGCGCGGCGGCGGCGATGGCCTCGAATGCCTCGGTTGACATCTGTGGTCGGTGCTCAGCGGCCATGGTGTCTCCTCCCGACCGGGCGTCATCCGCACCGTACGGCCGCCCGCCAACGGCCACAGCCGGATCCACTGGCCGCCCCCCGAACGGGCGACGGCGCCCACCCTTCACCGATGCGGGGCAGGGTCGAAAGGCATCGCGGGCCGACCTCACGTACTTCAACTGACAACGACTCAGCCGAAGAGCCGCGCGAACTCCTGGTGGAACTGCGGGAAGGTCTTGCTGACGCAGGCCGGGTCGTCCAGCGTGATGCCCGGGGTGCGCAGGCCGAGCACCGAGAAGGACATGGCGATCCGGTGGTCGCGGTGGCAGGCGATCTCGGCGGGGCGCAGCGGGCCGGGGGTGATGGTGATCCAGTCGGGGCCGTCGGCCACCTCGGCGCCGAGTGCGCGCAGGTTGGTGGCCATTGCGGCGATCCGGTCGGACTCCTTGAGGCGGGCGTGGCCGATGCCGCGGATGGTGATCGGGGCGTCGGCGAGCGGGGCGATCGCGGCCAGGGTCATGAAGGTATCGGAGATGTCCCCCATGTCGACTTCAAATCCTCCACGCAATGTCCCCATTCCGGTTCCGGTCACCGTGGTGGCGTCCGGGCCGATCGCCACCTGGGCGCCGGTGAGCCGGAGCACCTCGGCGAACCGCAGGTCGCCTTGCAGGCTGCCGGATCCGAGGCCGGGAACGGTGACCGAGCGGTTGGTCACCGCCGCCGCGGCGAAGACGTAGGAGGCCGTCGAGGCGTCGGGCTCGATCCGCAGGTCGCGGGCCCGGTAGCCACCGGTGCCCACCCGGATCCGGCCGTCCGGCCCGACCGCCGGGTCGCCGCCGAAGTGGCGCATCAGGGCCAGTGTGATGTCGAGGTAGGGCCGGGAGACCAGCCCGGGTGCCCGGACCGTCAGTGGACGGCCCATCAGCGGCGCGGAGAGCAGGATCCCGGTCAGGTACTGGCTGCTGGTGCTGGAGTCCACCACCAGCTCGCCGCCGCGCAGCCCGGCGGTGCGCACCCGCAGCGGCAGCCCGCTCCCCTCGGCCGCGCCCTCCCCCGGCAGCACCTGGGCGCCCAGCGCCTCGATCGCCTCGATCAGCGGGCGCAGCGGCCGGGCCCGCAGCTGCTCCGAGGCGTCGAACGCGAACTCCCCCGCCCCCGTGGCCGCGAAGACCGGCAGGAACCGGGCCGCCGTCCCCGCGTCCGCGCACCACACGCTCGCCCGCCCGCGCGGCCCGCGCCCGATCCCGTGGACCAGCCAGTCCACCCCGTCCGCGCCGGCCTGCTCGGTGATCTCCACCCCCAACGCGGCCAGCCCGTCCCGGAACGCCACCGTGTCATCGCTGACCAGCGGCGCCTTCAGCAGGCTCGGCCCGTCGGCTGCCGCGGCCAGCAGCAGCGCCCGGTTGGTGATGCTCTTCGACCCGGGTATCCGGGCGAGCGCGGGTTCGGTAGAGGTACTCATGGCAGGCTCCTTGCCGTCATCGGGCTCCTCGAACAGGTGACCGGGCCCGCCACGCTAACGGGTGTTCACATCACACCGAGCGGAATATCCGGATCGTGGACCCGCACGCCTGAGGGCTCGTCACCGTACAACCGGATGACGGCGCCACAACCGAATGACGGCGCCCACCCCATCGCCGGGGTGGGCGCCGTCAGAAGTGAGCCGCGGGTGTCAGTGACCCAGTGCGACCTGGACCAGCTTGACGACGACCAGGATCATCGCGATCAGCAGGTAGCCGCGCAGGGCGCCCATGCCGATCTTGCGGGTGCGGGACATGACCGGCATGGCCAGGGTCTCCAGCGGGGGCATCCGCCAGTTCTCGCGGCCGGTGCGGTCGATGGGGTCCTCCTTGGTGGCGGTGCGCCGGCGGGTGAAGGAGTAGCCCGCGACCAGCACGCCCACCACGCCGCAGCCGGCCATGATGTCGAGGATCGCGCCGGAGGAGATGTTCGGGAACAGCACCGAGGCGGTCAGGATGATCGACAGGGTGACCAGGACGCCGACCACCGCCGAGGTGAAGGCGTTGGTCTTCGGGCCGTTGACCCAGGGGCCGAGGGCCTCCTTGTCGTTGCAGAGCAGCAGCAGGAAGACCGAGGCGGACGGCAGCAGCACACCGGCGAGCACCTGGACGCCCTGGGTGAGCAGGCCCAGCGTGTGGTCGCTGGACACCAGCACGATCGCGGCGGCCGCGAGGACCAGGCCGGCGTAGACCGCGTAGAAGCCCTTGGCGCCGCCGACGCCGCGGTGCAGCGAGTGCTTGATGCCGAAGACGTCACCGATCGCGTAGGCGGTGGAGAGCGAGACCGCGAAGGCGCCGATGATCGAGGCGTCCAGCAGGGCGATCGCGAACAGCACGCCGACCAGCTTGCCCGCGTGGGCCTCCAGGCCCTTGGCCACGCCCGCCGCGTCGCTGAACTGGCCGAATCCATCGGTGCCCGCGAAGGCGGCGGCGGTCAGGCCCATCATGGCGGCGGCACCGACCACGACGATCACGATGCCGATCCACAGGTCGATCTTCTCGTACTTCATGAAGCGCGGGGTGATGCGCTTGTCGATGACGTAGCTCTGCTGGAAGAACAGCTGCCACGGGGCGACGGTGGTGCCGACGATGGAGATGATCAGCAGCATCACGGTGGCCAACTGGCCGCTGCCGCCCGGCATGTTGGGCACCACGAAGTCGTGCGCCATCTGCGAGGTCTTCGGGTGCACCATGAAGTAGATCGGCACCAGCAGCAGCGAGCCGACGCAGAGCGAGATGGCCACCCGCTCGAACCGGCGGAACGAGCCGGTGAACGCCGAGGCGATGATGATCGCCGCCGCCAGGATCACCGACAGGACCTTCGGCAGCCCGAGGTAGCCGGCCGCCAGGGTGACGCCGATGAACTCGGTGACCAGGGTCAGCGCGTTCAGCAGGAAGAGGTCGATGACGCTGAACGCGCCCCAGAACTTGCCGAACCGCTCCAGGATCAGCCGCGCGTGGCCGACACCGGTGACCGCGCCCAGGCGCAGCACCATCTCCTGGTTGACGTAGAGGACGGGGACCAGCAGCAGCAGCGTCCACAGCAGGTGGGTGCCGTAGTTCTGGCCGGCCTGGCCGTAGGTGGAGAAGGCGCCGGCGTCGTTGTCGCCGACCATCACGATCAGGCCGGGGCCGACGATGGCCAGCAAGGTCTTCAGCTTGGCGGACAGGCCCTGGCGCGGGGCGGTGTCGTCCAGCTTGATGGTGCCGAACGCGCCCTGGATGTCGCCGATGTGGGCGTCGTCCAGCACGGCCGCAGTGTGCGCCGCGACGGGCGCCATGGTGTCGCGCGAGGTGGTGATGGTGTCGGTCATGACGAACCTCCCTCAGCCCCCCGGATCAGGGGGAGTTCGGGGGCACGCAGCAGCTATCCGCCCTGCGAGGGCACTATCCGGGCAGCAGGCAGCACAGGGCTGACGCCACATCAGATGAACGCGCAGAGAAGGTGGTTACCGCGTGCCGATGGAGTACGAGGACAGGCGGGAATAGGGGCAACTGTGGCCCGGACTACTGCAGTCCATGTCTCTCGCCTCCTCCCGGCCGGTGCGCGCGGACCATCCGTCGCGCAGAACGACACGGCAAGGAGCGGACCAACCCGCCCGAGGCAGGCCGGCACACCCCAACTCGTCAGAGCTTTGGCACTTCACGGCGTGATCCGGCGCATTCGCCAGAAGCCACTTGGGATCAACCCTTAGGTCGGGAAGATCTGTCCTGATCCGGAGCGTCTCTCGACGGTTGGGATCAGTGGCCTGTGTCCGTGAAGACGCCTCACCGAACGAGGTGCCTTCGAATTCCAGTCTGCGACCCGTCGCAAACCTCTACAAGCTTAGCCCCCGGCCGAACAGACGCTTGCCATATTTACCAAACTTTGACGTGTGACGCGGAACGCTCTTCGGGTGGGGGCGTCCCGCCGGGAGCCCGCCGCCGCTGCCATGCTGGCGCGCATGATGATCCTCGACGGGCAGCCGGTGACCGCCGACCGGCTGGCTCCGCTGGCCCTGACGCCCTACGGGCACTTCACCACGATGCGCACCGACGACGGCCGCACGGTGCGAGGGCTCGGGCTGCACCTGGCGCGGCTCACGGCGGACTGCCGGGCCCTGTTCGGGGTCGAGCTGGACACCGGCCTGGTGCGCGGCTACCTGCGCCAGGCGCTGGCCGCCGAGGCGGCGCCGATGATCGCCAGGGTGACCGTCTACGACCCCGGGTTCGACCTCGGGCGGCCGGCCGACGCCCGCGATCCGCGGATCCTGGTCAGCACCCGAGCAGCCGGCGACCCGGGCGGACTGGCGCCGCTGCGGGTCTGCTCGGCCGTGCACCGGCGGGCGGACCCGGCGATCAAGCACGTCGGCCTCTACGACTCGCTGCGGCTGCGCCGGGACGCCCAGCTGCACGGGTGGGACGACGTGCTCTTCACCGACCCGGACGGGCTGGTCGGCGAGGGCGCCACCTGGAACCTCGGGCTGGTGCGCGGCGAGCGGCTGGTCTGGCCGCGCGCCGAGGTGCTGGCGGGCGTCACCATGCGGCTGCTCACCGCGCTCCACCCCGACCACCGCACCGAGCCGGTGCGCCACGACGAACTGGGCGGGTACGACGCCGCGTTCGCCTGCAACACCGCGATCGGGGTGCGCCCGATCACCGCCGTCGACGGCCACCGGTTCCCGCCCGCGCACCCGGTGCTCGACCGGCTGCGCGGGGCCTACTGGCGGCCGGCGGGCGAAGAGGTCTGACGGGGCTCAGTCCTCCGGACGGACGATCCGGGGCTTGCGGTCCTGGCCGGCGGACAGCTGGTCGTCCACCTCGCTCTGGAAGCGCAGGAAGCTGTCGAAGGCCGCCTCCTTGCGCCGGGTGTCGCCGTTGGCGTGGGCGGTCTCCAACTCCCGCTTGGCGGTCTCGATGTCGCGGCGCAGCTTGGGCTGCAGCCGCTCCTCATTGGCGAAGGCGCAGCTCAGCATCACCCGGCGCATGTCGGGGCCGAGCCCGGCGACCAGCTCGCGGATCTGCTCGGCGATCCGGTAGGCGCGGATGAAGTCGGCGACGTCGCGGGCCCGGCGCAGCTCGTCGCGCACCCGGGACAGCTCGGCGTCGGTGGCGGCGGGCAGCAGCGAGCCGAGGTGCTGCCGGAACAGGTAGGCGTCCGCGTCCTGGTTGCGGATGAAGGTCTGCCGGCGGCGGCGCTCATCGGTCTCGTCGAGCAGCGAGTCCAGCGAGTCGTCGATGCCCTCGCCCTCGATGATCCGGTCGAGCGTGCTCAACGCCCCCTGGTGCACGTCCATTTCGGCCTCGGTGAGCTCGCGGTGCCAGCGCTGCACATAGTGCGCCAGATCCCGCCGCACCTCCGCCGCCCGCTCCCGGATCCGCGGCGGCACCACGCTGCGGCGGAACTGCTGCACCACGAACTCCTCGCCCTCCATGCTGGCGCGCACGATCACCAGCCGATCGGTGGACAGCTCCACCGAGACGGTGAGCCGGTGCGTGCCGGAGATGCCCTGCGGCAGTTGGCAGTGCACCGTGCCGAACGGGGAGTTGCGGTCGGCATGCCGGAACTCTCCCTCGTAGAACGCGAGTTCCAGAGTGTCACCGGTGCTGGCGTTGAGGTTGTAGGTGCGCAGGACGGGCTCGAACGGGTACGGGGTGCCCTTCTCGACCAGCACCGAGAAGCGGCCGTCCTTGAGCTTCAGGCCGAGCGGGTGCGCGGTGACGTTCTGCGGGTCGGCGACCGGGAACGGCTCGTCGCAGAACAGGCAGGCGGTGGCGCCGGCCGGGTTGACCTCGCCGCAGCCGGCGCAGCGCAGGCCGGCCTGCTCGGCGCCGTCGGTGAGCACCGTGTCGCAGGCCGGGCAGACCGTCGTCCCGTCCGGCACCGGCAGCCCGCAGCCCGGGCAACTGCGGTTCGGCACCCGGTCGTTGACGGGCGGCTCGGCTTCGGCATCCGGCAGCGCGGCGGCGCAGAGCGGGCAGGCGCCCAGCGCGACGTCCGCCGGAAGGTGGCAGCCGGGGCAGTCGACCGTCGGCCGGCCCACCAGGCCGGCCCCGCAGTCCGGGCAGCTGTCCGCCGTCAGCGGGCACTTGGCCAGGCAGCCGGGGCACTCCAACTCGGCCAGCAGGGCCGTCTGCACGGCGGCGCCCTGGGCCACGCAGAGCATCGGGTCGACGTCGCTGCGCAGCGTCTCGGCCCCGAAGACGTCCGCGAGGCGCTCCCGGACCAGCGGCACCGAGCTGGAGCCGCCGACCAGCAGCACGTGGTCGATGTCCTCGGGCAGCAGCGAGGCGCTGCGCAGGGTGGTCAGCACCTCCGCCACGGTCGCCTCGACCTGCGGCCGGATCAGCTGCTCGAAGTCGCCGCGGGTCACCGCGGCACGGAAGTTGACGGCCGTCTTGCCGAGCGAGGGCAGCAGCACTTCGGTGCGGTCGACGCCGGAGAGGCGGATCTTGGTCTGCTCGGCCTGCACCCGCAGCAGCCGGGAGTCGCCGGGCAGCGGGTCGTAGCCCGGCTGCTGGTCGCACAGCCGGTCCTCCAACTGCTCGGCCAGCAGGTGGTCGAAGTCCTCGCCGCCGAGCAGCCGGTCGCCGCCGAGCGCCAGGTTGTCGGTGAGCTCGGTGACCAGGGTCAGCACCGAGACGTCGAAGGTGCCGCCGCCCAGGTCGTAGACCAGCACGGCCGGGGCGTCCTCGGTCCCGGCCGTGTAGCCGTGCGCCAGCGCCGCGGCGGTGGGCTCGGTCAGCACCCGCGCGACATGGAACCCGGCCAGCTGCCCGGCGTCCCGGGTGGCGGCGATCTGCGGCTCGTGGAAGTAGGCGGGCACGGTGATCACGGCGCGGTCGAAGCGCTCGCCGGTGCGGGCCTCGGCATCGCGCTTGATCCGGCGCAGCACCATCGCGGAGATCTGCACCGGCGTGTAGTCGCGCTTGCCGAGCCGGACCAGCACCCCGCCGTCGGGCGCGCCCGAGACGGCGTAGCCGCCGGCGCCGAGGTGCCGCACCGCCTGCTGCACCTCGGGATCGTCGAACTGCCGTCCCATCAGGCGCTTGACCGCCCAGATGACGTCCTGGCCGGCGCCGCGCCGGCCCAGCGCCGGCGCCCCGACCAGCAGGCCGCCGTCGTTGTCGAGCGCGACGGCGGACGGGGTGGCGAGCTCGCCGTCCTGGTTGCGGATCACCTCGGCGTTGCCGTGGCGCATCCAGGCGGCGACGGAGTTGGTGGTGCCCAGATCGATTCCGAGGGTGCGGTACACCGTACGAAGTCCTCACGTGGGTTCGGAAAATGCGGACGTTGGGGGCTTGGTCAGCCGTGCTGCAGGCGGCGGACCCGGCGGGCGGTGGAGCGGGCGGACCGGGCGTGGGAGCGGGCCCGTCGGGCGTCCCGCCCGGGTTCCTTCCCGTCCCGGGGTGCGGGGATGCCGGAGCCCGGCGGCGGCTCCACCGCGACCACGACCTCGGCCCGGCGCAGGATCTCGGCGCCCAGCAGGAAGCCGCGGCGCCGCTCCTCCAGCACCGTGCCCGGCTCCGCCTCCAGGGTGGGCCAGAGCTCGACCACGTCTGCCACCTCGGCGTCCGGATGCCCGTCCAGCAGGCGCAGCGGCCGGACGTCGAACTCCCGCAGCCGCAGCTGCAGCAGCTCGCCCACCGAGTCGACCTGGTCGAGCAGTTGGCGGACCACCTCGCCCGGCGGCAGCCCCGAGGCCTCCGGGTCGACCCGGACCAGCCAGGCCTGGGTGCGCAGCAGGGCGTCGTCGACGCTGATCAGGCTGAACAGCAACCTGCTCTTCTCGTCGCGGTGTTCGTCCTTCAGACGCTCCATCCGGGTGGCCAGTGCGGCGCAGCGGCGCTTGAGGAAGTCGAGGTCGGGCTCGGGTGGCGGGGTGGTCATTGGCGGGTCCTTCGGCGGCGGGGTCGGGTGCGGCTACGGGGCGAGCGGGATCAGCTGGGCGAGCGCCGGTGGCAGCGGGCGCAGCGCGGCGGCCTGCTGCTCGGCCAACCGACCGCAGTGGGCGCCCAGTTCGTCGAGCGACCCGCCGTCGGCGGCGAGGCCGGGCAGCGGGACCAGCAGGTCGGCCATCCGGCGCCGCTGCGGGCTGCTGAGGGCGCTGCGGGCGGCGGCGACCTGCTTCTTGCGGACGGCGTCCCGGCCGGCCGCCTTCAACTCCCGCAGGTAGGCGGCCTGCACGGCAGAGCCGTCGGCGGACGGCGGCACATCCAGCACCAAGTAGGGCGACAACTGCTCGGTGCGCGGCCGGGCCGCCTTCGGGGCGGCCGCCTCGGGCGCCGGCTCCGCGTGCGGGCGGCTGACCCGCGCGCGCTCGGGGCGCTGCACCGGTGGCAGCTTGTAGTCGGCGGGCAGGCGGCGGAGCGCCTCCTCCAGGTTCTCGGCCAGGCCGCGGCTCGGCAGCAGGCGCAGGGCGCGGTTCAGCACGGCCGCGTAGGACTGCCAGGAGCTGCGGTCCCCACGGCGCAGCTCCTTGCCCCACTGGTAGGTGGCCTGCTCCAAGTCGGCCTGATGCGGCTTCAGTTCGGCTCCTTGGTCGGCGGCGCGCTCGTAGTCCTCGAAGGCGGCCTGCCAATCCTGCTCGTCCAATCGCTCCTTGGCGCGGCCGAGCAGCGCCCGGCCCAGCAGATGGCGGAGCTCCTCGCGGCGCAGGTCTCCGCGCCGGTCCGCGGGCGTCGCGTCGAGCTCCTCCTCGGCGATCTCGATCGCCTCCTGGAAGCGCTTCTCGGCCAGCAGTTGCAGGAACGGCCCGTTCGGCGAGGCCACTTCGACGAGGCGGAGGAACGTCACGGGATGGCTGTGCTGCGGTTCCCGGCCGGGCGGCCAGGACAGGTGCTCGCGCAGCAGGGCCAGCACGCCGGCCAGGCCGCCCGGCCGGACGCCGAGCGGCTCCCCGGCGAAGGGTTGACTGAGCGTCAGGAAGATCGGACCGCCCAGCAGCGTGCTGCCCGAGCCGGTCTCCAGGGGCGGCCCCACGGCCTCGACGGCCAGCTCCATCAGCAGCCGGACGGCCTCCGTCTCCACCGTCCAGGCCAGCTCCAGGCCCTGGTGGGCGGGCCGCGCCAGCCGGGTGTCCAGCACCCGCAAGCGCAGCCGGAGTTGCTCGTCGAACGCGATGCGGACCTCGTCCTGCTCCTCGTCCGTCAGCGGGCGGCCGGTGCTCTCGGCCAGCGCCTTCCAGTAGGCTCCGCCGTTCACCGTCACCGCCAGGCAGCCGATCGCGCGCCGGGCCGCGGCCGCGCAGCGGTCCGGATCCGGCTCCGCCGTCGCGGCCGCCAGGGCCGCGAGCCCTGCGGCGTGCACCAGTGCCAGGTCGCTCGGCGCCGCTGCCCAGGCCCGGCGCCAGGCCTCCTCGGCGGCGGCCGGATCGCCCCGGCGGGTGGCCTGCTGGGCGGCCTGGGCCTGGAGCTCCCGGGCCGGTCCGGCCAACAGGCCGTCCACCTGCCCGAGTTGCGACAAGCGGTCCAACAGGTCGCGCCGGTCGCTCACTCCGGCGGCCCGACGCAGCAGGACCACCCGGCCCAACTCGCGGCACTCGGCAGGCAGCTGGGCCGCTGCACCCGGGTCGCCGGTGAGCACGTCGCGCAGCAGCCCGGCGTCCTCCCAGTCGCCCTGTTCGCACCAGGCGGTGAGCGCCGGCAGGGCCGTCTGCGGGCTGTCGAGGGCGACCGCCGCGATGGTCAGGTTGCTCAGCGCGGTCCACAGGCAGTCGTCGCAGCGCTGCGGGCCACCCGGCCGGGCGGCGCCGTGCTCGGAGCAGCAGAGCCGATGGCACTGGCCGCAGCGCAGCATCGGCTCCAAGCCCCGCCCCCGCCGGCAGCCCTGGACCCGGCAGCGCCGCTCGGCCGGCGGCTCGGGCAGCAACCCCTCGACGTGCGCGTCCAGCACAAAGGCGTACCAGTCGGCGCTCGCCGCCCAGTCGCCCGCCCGGGCGGCGAGAAAACCACGGGCGGCGGCCCTGGCCGGCAGGAACTGCGGCGACAGGCCGGGCCGCATCGTGTCCAACTGCCGGTGCAGGCCCACGGCCTGGGCATACTCCCCCGCCGCCAGCGCCCTGGCGGCCCGACTGAGCACCAGGCTCGGCCGCACGGCGCCACCCCCGGCTGCCCCCTGCTCCTCCGACACCCTTGGCGCACCCCCTCGTTCGCCCGCACCGCTCGCCGCAAGGGACGCCGAGCACGGTACTGACGGTTCGTCACGCCTGAGGGTAATTCCACTGACTCGCGGACAGCGGTTAGGTCAGGTGGACTCAGCGCGACACGGTGCCATCGGTCCCGCCCCGGCGCCACAGCAGCAGGCTCACCGCGAGGAACCAGACGAAGCCCAGGTAGCGGCCGACCGGGATCAGCAGCGTGGCCGGTTCGGCGACCAGGGAGAGCAGCGACAGCACGCTCGCCACGGCCAGCACCGACCCGGCCCAGCCAATCCAGGCGGGCAGCGCTCGGGCGGCCAGGGCGGTGCGCGACACCTGCCAGAGCACCAGGCCGAGGGTGCCGATCGCGGGAGCGGCGCCGGTGATGAAGGTGAGATCCATCAGGGTGCGGGAAACGGCCAGGTCACCCAGGGAGTTGACCATCGACAGGATCCAGCCCCCGGCCGAGGAGACCACCAGCAGCACCCCGGACGCGACGCCCGCCGTGCGGACCAGGCCCGCCCGCGCCGAACTCCCGTGGCGGCTCACGAAATCCGCCAGCACCGGAACGAAGGCCAGCAGCGCCAGAGCCGACAACATCTGGAGCAGGCCGGTGAGTTGCAGCGACCGGTGCAGCGCGGACGGGTCGGCGGACAGGAACGTGCGGGCCACCTGGTCACTGGAGTACGGCGTGGCGATCGGGCCGGACGGCGCGGTGACGCCGCCCATCACCAGGCTGGCCACGAAGAACAGCACGTACAGGACGCCGCTGAGCGCCCCGGTGGAGGTACGGCGGGGCGGGGTCGTGACTGAGGTCAACACGGTTGACGTCCTCCGTAGTTGGGGCGGCGCCGACTGGAGGGCCCAGGCTCGGCGGGCCTCAGTTCACCGGACCGCCCGCCGTCCGAGCGTCCCCCGCCGGGGGGCTTGTGCCGTACTCCCGCGGAAGTACGCCGACGGCCGTCCGCCGGGTGACGACGCGGCCGGGCCGCGACGGCGAGGATCCCAGGGTCGGGAACCGCTCAACTGAAGGGAGGGCCAAGCGTCATGGCGACCAAACGCCTCTCGCCGGCCGCCCGCAAGACCCTGCTGATCGTCCACCTCGCCGCCTCGATGAGCTGGCTCGGCCTGATGCTCTGCCTGCTCACCCTCGGCACCGCCGGCCTGCTGACCTCCAGCGCCACCACCCTGCGCAGCGCCTATCTGACGATGCGGCTCCTCGGCGACGCACTGATCGTCCCGCTCAGCCTGCTCACCCTGCTGAGCGGGCTGGCCCTCGCCCTCGGCACGCCCTGGCGCCTCTTCAAGTACCGCTGGGTCACCGTCAAGTTCTGGCTCACCCTGGCCGCCGCGGCCGCCTCGATCGTCGAGCTCACCGCCCGACTGCACGAGGCGGCCCGGCTGGTCGCCCGGCACCCCGCCGGCACCATCGCCGACATGCACCTCGGCTTCACCCGCTACAACCTGGTGATCATCCCGACCGTCGCCCTGTCGGTGTACCTCACCAACGTCGTCCTCTCCGTCCTCAAGCCCTCCGGCCTCAAGCCCTCCGGCCGGTCGCGAGGCCGCTGAGCGAGCCGGTGGTCAGGCCGGGCGGCGCAGGCCGCGCAGGGCGCTGCCGGCGGGGAGCCAGGTGCCGACGGCGGCGAGGACGACGGTGCCGACCAGGATCGCGGCGAGCCGGCTGCCGGGCATGGCGATCCCGGCGGTGCCGCGGGTGATGCCCTCGGCGTAGGTGGTGAGCACCGCGAACGCGACCGCGAGGCCGAAGGCGGTGGCGATGGCCACGGAGGTCACCGTCTCCCAGCCGAGCATCCGCCGGATCTGCCGCCGGGTGGCACCGGTCAGCTTGAGCGCGGTGAACTCCCTGCGGCGGTCGGCGATGCTCATCGCCAGGGTGTTGAGGACCGCGATGGCGACGAAGGCGACGATCAGGCCGAGCATGACGTAGCCGATCTGGGTGCTCACCTGGGTCTGCGAGCCCTCGGCGGCGGCGCTGGTGAGCACCCCGAGGCCGGGATCGGCGTGCAGGGCCGCCGCGAGGGCCGGCCGGGTGAGGCCGTCGCCGCGGACCAGCAACTCGTCGTCCAGCGGCACGTCGACGTGGGCGGCGACCGGTCCGTGCGCGAGGACGAGGTCGCCGAAGCCGAGGCCGCGGCTGTAGAGGGCGACGACCGTGACATCGGCCGGGGTGCCGTCGGCCAGGGTCAGGTGCACGTGCTGCCCGAGCCGGTAGCCCAGCCCGTCGGCGGCCGCCGCAGTACCGTCCGCCAGCCGGCCGAGGTCGCCGGCGGTGACGCCGAGGTCGAGGGTGTCGGCCAGGTGCTCGGGCGTGACCGCCTGCACGCTGCGCTCGGCCAGGCCGTCGCGAACCGTGGTGTGCAGCACCCGGGTCACCGTCCGGACCCCGGGGACGGCGGCGACCTCCGTAGCGGCGGTCGCCGGGACGCGGGGCCCCACCACGAAGTCGGCGACGTTCCCGCGCTGGCGCTGCGCCCCGGCAGCGTGGTCGACGGTGGTCGCGGTGAACAGGATGGTGCAGGCCATCGCGATCAGCAGGGTCAGCGGGGTGACCACCGAGGAGAGCCGGTGCGCGCCCGCCCGCAGGTTGTGGGCGGCGAGGTAGCCGCCGACCCGGGACACCCGCAGCGGCAGGCCCAGCACGGCGGTGGCACCCCTGACGACCACCGGGCCGAGCAGGGCCAGCGCGGTGCACCACAGCAGGACGGCGTTGAAGCAGACCGGGGTGGACGCCGCGTCGGTGTGCAGGACGGTGAGCAGCTCGGTGAGCACGCCGGCGCCGGCGGCGGCGAGGACGCCGAACCCGATCCGGCCCCAGCTCGGCCGCGCCGGCTTGAGCTCGGCCTCGCCGAGGGCTTCGACCGGCTTGATGGCGGTGGCGCGCCGGGCCGAGATCCGGGCGGCGGCCCAGCCGGACAGCAGGGTGGCGGCCGCCGCGACGAGCACCGGGAACGGCGACAGGACGACGGGCAGGTTCGCCGGGATCACGTCCAGGGCCACGAACCGCTCGTGCAGCCAGCCACCCAGCGGCAGACCCGCGACGGCGCCGAGGGCACCGGCGACCAGGCCGACGACCAGCGCCTCGCCGCCGATCATCTTGCGGACCTGCCGTCCGGTCGCGCCCACGGCGCGCAGCACCGCGATCTCCCGCTGCCGCTGCTGGATCGACAGGCCGAAGGTGCCGACCACGACCAGCAGGGCGACCAGCAGCGAGGTGCCGCCCAGCACGGCGCCCATGCTGATCAGGCGGACCTGGGCGTTGGCGGCGTCAGTGAACTCCACCGTCCCCCGGTCGTCACCGGTGCTGACCACGGCGGCGGGGACCGTCGGGGCGCCGGGAGCTGCCGAGGCGCCGGAGCCCGTCGGTGCGCCGGAGACCGTCGGTGCGGCGGCGAGCAGGGCCCGGACGTCGGCGGCGGCCGACGGTCCGGCCGGGAAGACGCCGATCGCGCTGACCAGGCCGTCATGGCCGGCGAGTTGACGGGCCCGGTCGGGGGCGAAGAACACCGCCGCCTGGCTCCCGAACCCCTGGGCGGTGACGCCGACCACCCGCACGGCCAGGGTGCCCGAGGCGGTGCGCGCGGGCGTCGTGGCGCCGAGGGACAGGTGGGCCCGGGCGGCGGTGGCCGCGTCGACGACGACCTCGTCCGGGGCGGACGGCTCCCGCCCGGCGGCAAGGGTGAGGCCGGCCAGCGGCGCGGACTCCCAACCGTGGCCCCAGGACTCACTGCTGCGACCGCCGGGCAGCAGCACCGGGAAGGTCACCTCGGTGGCGACCGCCCGCACCGACGGCAGGGCCTTGATGCGGTCGGCGAGGTCGGCCGGCACCCAGGCGTGGTCGGCGATCGGCTTGGTCTTCTCCTTGGTCTTGCCGTTGCCCTGCTTCTCGATGGCGTGGACGTTCCGGTCCCCGGAGACCACGATCGGCGCGGCCGCGTAGCGTTCCGGCCGGACCGTGCTGGTCAGGCCGGTGACCAGGAGCGTTCCGCAGCCGCAGACCATGGCGGCGGCGCAGAACAGGGCGACGAACGCGCCGACGAAGGCGGCCATCCGGTGCCGGAGGGTGGCGAGGGAGAGACCCAGCATCATCGGTTCCACGCTCCCAGGCGGATCATGCGGTCGGCGACGTTGGCGGCGGTCGGCCCGAGCATGGTGTCGACGACCCGGCCATCGGCCAGGAACAGCACCTCGTCGGCGTAGGACGCGGCGACGGGGTCGTGGGTGACCATGACGATGGTCTGGCCGAGTTCGTCGACGGTCTGCCGCAGCAGGGTCAGCACCTCGCGGGCCGTCATGGTGTCCAGCGCGCCGGTGGGCTCGTCGGCGAAGACCACCTCGGGGTCGGAGATCAGCGCCCGGGCGATCGCCACCCGCTGCTGCTGGCCGCCGGACAACTGGGCCGGCCGGTGCCCGGCGCGGTCCTGCAGCCCCACCCGGCGGACCAGTTCGGCCAGCCGCCCGGCGTCGGCACGCCGCCCGGCCAGGCGCAGCGGCAGCGTGACGTTCTGCTCGACGGTCAGCGAGGAGATCAGGTTGAAGGACTGGAACACGAAACCCGCGCGTTCCCGGCGCAGTTCGGTCAGTTTCGTCTCGCTGAGCCGGGACAGGTCGGTGTCGCCCAGGCGGACCGTGCCGGAGGTCGGCCGGTCCAGACCGGCCGCACAGTGCAGGAAGGTGCTCTTGCCCGAACCGGACGGCCCCATCACCGCGGTGAAGCCGCCCTTGGGGAACCGCACCGTCACCTCCCGCAGCGCGGCGACCGCGCCCCGCCCCTTGCCGTAGACCTTGCTCACGGCGTCCAAAGTGATCGCTTCGCTCATGTGCTCAAGCGTGCCGACCTGCGAACTCCCCGCCCAGGGACGGCATCACGCGGCACCCGTGACATCGTCACGGGTAGGGTCGTGACGTGATCAGAATCCTGCTGGCCGAGGACCAGCACGTGGTGCGGGGCGCGCTGGTGGCGCTGCTGGAACTGGAACCCGATCTGGAGGTCGTGGCGCAGGCCGACTCGGCCGACGACGTGGTGCCGCGGGCGCTGGTCTTCACGCCCGACGTGGCGGTCCTCGACATCGAGATGCCGGGCCGGTCGGACGGCCTGCAGGCGGCAGCGGCCCTGAAGGAGAAGCTGCCGGGCTGCCGGACTCTGATGCTCACCTCGCTCGGCCGTCCCGGGCTGCTCCGCAAGGCCCTGGACGCGAAGGTCGACGGGTTCCTACTGAAGACCGTTCCGCCACCGGAACTCGTCGCGGCGATTCGCCAAGTCGCCTCCGGTGGGCGGGTGTTGGACCCGACACTGGCCGTCGCTGCCTGGGACCTGGCGGACAACCCGCTGACCCCACGGGAGAACGACGTGCTGCGGGAGCTGGCCGGAGGCGCCGAACCGCCGGAGATCGCCGCGCGGTTGCACCTGTCGACCGGGACGGTGCGCAACGTACTGACCGCGGTGGTCGGCAAGTTGAACGCCCGGAACCGGACGGACGCGGTGCGCATCGCCCGCGATGCGGGCTGGCTGTAAGTCGCACCGCCAAGTAGCAGGTCTGGCTGGTCAGTTCAGTGGCAGTTCGGCGCTCAGCAGGTACCAGCCGTCGTCCGGGCCCGCCGCCAGGGTGCCGCCGGCCTCGGTGACGCGGACCGTCAGCCCGCCGATCCCGGAACCGGGCGCGGTCACGCCGTCCGGGGCGCCGTCGTTCTCCACCTCCAGGCGCACCCGGTCGCCGGCCACCGAGGCGGCGATCCGCGCGTGGCGGGCCGAGCTGTGCCGCAGGATGTTGGTCACGGCCTCGCGCAGGACCACGCTCAGCACGGCCCCCGCCTCGGGCGGCACCGGCGCGTCCTCCAGCTCCACCGTGATCGCGGCCGCCTCCAGGACCGCCGCCGCCGAAGCCAGTTCGGTGGCGAAGGACAGCCGGGGACTGTCACCGGCCACCGCCCCCAACTCGGCCTGCCCGCGCTCGGCCAGGGACACGATGTCCGTCAACTCGGCCCGGCAGCGGCCGGTGTCCGTGTCCGCCAGGCGCCGCGCCAGCTCGGCCTTGAGCAGGATCGCGGCCAGACCGTGGCCGAGCAGGTCGTGCAAGTCGCGGGCCGCGCGCAGGCGTTCGGTGACGACGGCGGCGCGGGCCAGCCCGGCCCCCGCCTGCTGGAGCTCCCGCACCAGCCGGACCAGGCGCAGCACCCCGTAGACGACCACGCAGGTGATCAGCATGTTGACCGCGGCCAGCAGCACCGCACCCGCACCATGGCCGCTGATCACGCCGGCTGCCACCGCCAGCGCGGCAGCCAGGGCCGCGCCCGCCCGCAGCGGCAGGACGATCAGCAGCGAGCCGGCCAGGATGCCGGCCGCGCCGATCCAGTTCCGCCCGAACCAGGGCAGCGGCAGCAGCGCGAGAACCGCCGAGGCGAGCAGGGCGAGGCGGGCCCCGACCGGCGACCGGAGGAGGGCCGCGTCCTGGAACGCGAAGCGGGCCTGGACGGCGCTGAACACCAGCACGCACGCCACGCCGAGGCCGCGATCCGACGCCGGGACGAACATCAGCGCCTTGACGCAGAAGGCGGCGAGCAGGAAGTGGTACAGGCCGAGCGCACCACGCAGCTCGGGCGGGTCGGCGGCGGCCGCCGGGGCGGGGGTGGCCGCGACCGTCGCCTCCACGGCGAACCGGCCGTCCGGCTCCAGACCCGCCGTCAGCCGGCCGCCGACCGCGCGGACCCGGGCCGCCAGATCGTCCAGCACGTCCGCACCGAGGGCAGCCGTCGGCACGCCGTCGTTGACCACCCGCAGCACCACCCGCCCGGCCCGCTCGCCGGTGGAGACCTCGCAGCGGCGGGCGTCACCGACCCGGACGACCGCGGTGACCGCCTCGCGCAGCACCGTCGCCAGCACCGTCCCGGCCGGTCCGAGCGGCTCGCGGTGCCCGACGCGGATGTCGGCCGCGATACCGGCGGACGCCAGCAGCGCCCGGGCACTCGCCGCCTCCGGGGCCAGCGAGAGGCTGCGCAGCTCCGCGGCGGTGGCGCGGGCGGCGGCCAGCGTCCGGCGCGCCACCGCGATCAACCGGTCCAGGGCCGACGGGTCCTGTCGGACGGCCAAGCCGTGGATCTCCGCCAGGCCCTGGGACAGCTCACTGCGCAGGCTGGACGCGATGCGCAGCCGCTCATCGGTGACCGCGGCCGCCGCGAGGGTGAGCCGGGCGGCGTGCACCCGGGTCGCCAGCAGGGCCAGAGTGGTGACGGCGTACAGCATGACGCCGCCGAGCGCGACGGTCAGCAGCAGGTCGACGGCGTCGCGGATGCTCGCCGACCGCAGGGCCTCGACCAGCACGGCGCCGGTGCCGAACAGGGCCAGCAGCAGCCGGCGGCGCTCCAGCAGCAGCGAGGCGGCGGGCAGGCAGAGCAGGCCGACCGAGACGCCCAGCGGGCCGACCGCGAGGAAGGCGACCGCCAACTCCGCTACCGCCCAGCCCGGCCCGCGACCCCGCGCCGGGGTGGAGCGGGTGTGCCGGAGCTGCAGCACCACCAGGGCCAGGCAGGCCGCCGCTATCGCGCCACCGGTGACCGGGGCCGTCGGTATCCGTCCCAGCCCCTTGAGCAGGTGCGCCGAGGCGAGCGCGGCGGCCACGGCGACCACCAGGGCGCGTGCCAGCCGCGGCGCGACGTCCCCGCCGGATTCCCCCTCCACGCGGGCATCGTACGCCGAAGACGATCACTGCGGCCCGCCTCCCGAACGCCCGCGAGCGCCCCACGCAGGGGACGATCACCGTGGCCCGCCCGCCGCCGACCTGCGCAGGGACGATACCGCGGGCCCGCCTCCCAGAGCCCGCCACCGACCCACACCGGGGACGATCACCGCAACCCACCCGCTGCACCCACGCCGCCGAGGACTCAGCTGCCCAGCGGCAGCACCCCGCTGACCCGCCAACCGCCCTCGTGCGGGCCCGCCGTCAGCCGCCTCGCCGACCGCCTCCATGTCCGGCTGGCTCTCCAGGATCCGCCGCATCCCGCGCCGCACCATCTCCTGGCCATCGGCTATCAGCAACTTCATAGCCACACCCAGGAATTCTGGCACAGTGTGTAAAGCGCGCGTAAAGCATCGGGGGGGCCGCCGCACCCCAGCCTGGACTCAGGCGCAGTCGCAGCAGCGTGCCGTCGAGGAGCAGCGTGGTCCACTCGGCGCGGCAGGCCCGGCGCAGCGCCGCGAGATCGCGGGCACTCATGCGTCCCTCCGCCGCAGCAGCACGGTCGCCGCCGCGAGGGCGAGCGCCGTCCAGGCTCCGGGGATGGCGAGGCCGGCCCAGGGCTGGAGCGGGAAGTAGCCCGAGGACGGCGCGTAGACGGTAAGCCCTGGTCGTAGCGCGGCAGGCTCTGCTGGACGGCGAAGCCCGCCGCGGGCGTGAGCCGGAGCAGCCACTCGGCCGGGCTGGTCGGCAGCATGCCGCCGAACGCGAGCAGGTAGGGCAGCACCGTCGTCACCAGTGCGGTGAGCCTGGTACTCGAGCTCGGCGATCACGGCAACGCCTGGCTCGCGGTCGGCCGTGCCATGGCCGAGGCCGAACGGAGTGCCGACCCCCACAGCTTCACACGAGCTGCGCTTGCTTACTGGTTACCGGATGTGATGGCGGGTATCTGATGTTCAGTCAGCTTACGCACAGTACGGCGTGTCGGCTGCAACCATCCATTTATGACCAGTCGCCATACTGACTGGCATCGGGGGAATCGGGGAGGCCGCCATCGGGAGTGATCATGAATATCACGCTCGGCAAAGGACGTCGCGCGGGACGGTTCGGGGCACGGGCCGTCCTCGGGGTGACGGCGACGGTCATGGCTGCCGTCGGTGTGGGGGCGGTGCTCGACGTCGGATCCTCCGCCGCTGCCCCTGTCTCGCGCACGTTGCACTACTCGTGCTCGTCCGGGGTGATCGGCGCTGCCGCGGACATCACGATCGATGCGGACGTTCCCACCTCGATGGTGGTGGGCCGGCCCAGTCCGCGGTTCACCGTCCGCGGGACGGCGATGGTGGACGCGAGCTTCGCGCAGTACGCGGCCATCCTCGGTGCCACCAGCGTGGACGGAACGGTGGTCGGACACGGCACGGTGGTGGCGCCGCAGGGCAACGTTCCGGAGGACATCACCATGTCCATTGCCAGGACCGCGATCCCGGCGTCCGGCTCGTTCGCGCTTACGGCGACCGGTGCCGCGCCTCCCATGACGCTCAGCCAGCGAGGTCAGGCGAAGATCACCATCGGGAGTTTCACCGCGCAAGTCACCCCGAGGACGGCGAGTGGCGCCGCCCTGGGCACGATTGGCGGGTCCTGCTCGCCGGGCTCCGCGCAGGACAACGTCCTCCAGTCCGTCGCGGTGACGGAGCCGCCCCCGCCTACGCCAGCGCCTTCCTCGGGGTCGACGGACGGCGGGAACCCCGGCACCCCGACCGCAACGCCCTCAGACGCAAAGACCGGGGCGTCGTCGGGCGGCTCGGGCACGGGCGGCGGAACGGGCACGAGCGGTGGCTCGGCCACGAGCGGCGGAACAGGCACGAGCGGCGGAACGGGTAAGAGCGGCGGAACAGGCACGAGCGGCGGAACGGGTAAGAGCGGCGGAACAGGCACGAGCGGCGGAACGGGTAAGAGCGGTGGAACCGGCGCGAGCGGCGGATCAGGTGGTGCGGTTCCGTCGAACGCAACGGGTGGACCGAGTTCGTCAGCATCGGCTGCACCCACAGCCACGGCACCGTCGACTCCCGGCACTGCGAGCGCGTCGGCCAGCACAGCGAGCTCCCAACCGAGCGGTGGCGCCCCGCTCAGTACCGCTTCCATCCTCCTGCCGGCCAAGCACGAGCACTTCCCGTACCCACTCCTGATCGCCGCTGTCCTGATCGCCGCCGGCATCGCCGCCGCCGTCCTCAGCGCCTGGACCAGGAAACGCCGTATTCGCGCAACGGCGCTGGCGTACGGGCATGTGAGCGAGCCCGTGGACGAGACGACAGGGAACCCAGGTCCCTGAGCAACACCCTGCTCGGCCGTCGCGGCACTCCTTCAGAGCTTCGCCATGCGGCCGGGTGCTTGCAGCTAAGGTCAGTTGACTGACGAACGTGTCCTACAGAGGAGGCGAACGTGGTGGGTGTGGAGTTGGCGGTCGGGTATCTCTTCGCGTGGGCCGTGCGCAAAGCTCGGCGGGTGGCCGGCCGGGCGGACGCAGAGGTCGATCGGGCGCTGGACGCCGGGATGGACCACCTGCACGACGTGGTGGTCTCCCGGCTGGGCCCTGCGCCGGTGCTGGAGAACGTGATGCTGGAGGCCGGCTCCGGTCGGCAAGAGCCGACCGCGGAGACCCGAAACCAGCTGGAGGCGGTGTTGGAGGATGCGACCACGCAGGACAGCGCCTTCGCCAAGGCACTGGCGGAGGCTGTGGACCGGGTGGCCCAGGCCCTCCCGGCGTCCGCTGACCCGGGGACCGGCAAGTACAACATCAGCCGGATCACCGTCGAAGGGTCGGCTGCGTTCGTGATCGGCGACAAGGGCCGACAGGACAACCGTTTCGAGTCCAAGTGACCGCTGCGGAGCCTGGCGTCAAGTCAAGCGTCTTCGTCTTCAAGGCCGTCTCCGCATTGATGTTCGGCGACCACAACGTCCAGAACAACTACTTCGAGCTGCAGTTCCCCGATCCGGTGGAGACGGCGGTGCAAGAGCTGGGAAGCATGGTGGACGCGCAGTGGCGGCAGGAGGCCGCTATGCGCGGTCTGTGTGACCCGGAGCCGATTCCCGTCAGGTGGCGCGAGGGATCGATCAAGCAGCTCGGTGACCACCGCCGCCTGACAGGGGATCCGGTGGCGGGCAGCGTTGCGGATCTTCCTGCTTTCGCCGACAGGTTCACGGGCACGCTCAAGCGCAGACTGGTGGTGCTGGGCAAGGCGGGCAGTGGCAAGACCACCCTGGCCGTGCTGCTGGTGATCGAGCTGCTCCAGCAGATGGGCAAGGGGGACCCAGTCCCCGTCCTGCTCTCGCTCGCCTCCTGGAAGCCCCGGAGGGAGCACCTGAAGACGTGGCTGGAACGGCAGTTGGTGTACGAGTACCCCTCTCTGGCCCTCGGCACGGTCCGCACCATCGTCGCCAAACGGCGCGTCCTGCCGGTGCTCGACGGCCTGGACGAGTTGCCCGCTGCTGACCAGCCGGTAGCCCTGCGGAAACTCAACAGGGTCCTGGGAGAGGGCGGACCCCTGGTCCTCACCTGCCGGACGAAGGAGTACGCCAAAGCGATCAAGCGCGACCCCGTAATTCGCGCGGCCGCTGTGGTCCAAGCCGAACCCCTGACCGCTCAGGAGGTCTCGGACTACCTGCTCAGGAGCGCCACCCCGCAGCATCAGGAGTACTGGGATCCGCTCGCGCAGGCGCTGGTTCAGGACCCGTCCAGCACCGTGGCCAGGGTCTTGAAGGGTCCGCTCATGCTGTGGCTGTGCCGCCAGGCCTACGCACGCCTGAACGATGAAGAGGGCCCCGGGGACCTCGCGACGTCTGACAGATTCCCCACCCGGAAGGCGATCGAGACCCACCTGCTGAAGTCGCTCGTCCCGTCGGTCTACTCGAGTGACCCACCGCCGCCACCCCAGCCTGGCCGCAGGGAGCCGGACGGATTGTTCACGGACGCGCGGCGCCCTGATGTGAAACAGGTGACCGACTGGCTCGGCCACCTCGCCCGCCACCTCCAACAACGCGGCAAACCCAGCCTCGCATGGTGGCAACTGGGCACCACCATGGGCCTGTTCCAACGCATGCTCCTCATCGGACTGATGTCCGGGCTGGCCGTTGGACTCGTCGTCGGACCCACGGACGCGATCATCAACGGTCTCACCTACCCCGCACCCGGGCACGGGCTCGGGTACCGGCTCTGGCTAGGACTCCAAGTCGGGTTCGTGGACGCACTGGTCAACGGCGTCCCGGCCGGACTGGTCTTTGCACTCGCGCACGGGATCGGGACCATGCGCAGGGGCGCGGCGCTGGAGCCCTCGCGCGTGTGGACGCCCATCGGCAGCAAGGCAGAAGGGTCAGGTGCCAGGTCTCCCCGCGAGATCCTGGCGCGGGCCGGGATCGGGGCGCTGGCAGGGCTCGGTGCCGGGGTCGGGATCGGGGCGCTGGAAGGGCTCGTGCCCACCCTGATCCTCTGGAACGCGCATGAGCTTCTGATCGGGCTGGTATACGTGGTGCTCCTCGCGGGCCCGTTCGCACTCGCAGGCGGGCTCATAGGCGCACTGATGGCCTGGCTCGAGGCTCCCATCGCCGTCGAAATAGCTCCCGGACCCCGTGACCTGCTGGACCGGAACCGCAGGACCGTGCGCCTGCAACTGCTCATGTTCGCACCGCCGCTCGGCATCGTGTCCGCAGCCGGGGTCTGGCTCAGCGACGAACTGCTGCACCACTGCGTCTGGGGCATCGGAATCTCCTGGACCTCCGGCGATTCGCTCAGATTCGCATTCCTCACCGCGCTCGGAGGCGGGCTCGGATCCGGACTCAGCCTGACTGCGTGGGGTCAGTGGATGGTCGTCGCACGCGTCTGGCTGCCTCTCAGGGGCAAGCTGCCCTGGGACACGATGGCGTTCCTCGAAGACGCCCACCAACGCGGCGTCCTGCGCCAGGTCGGCGCGGTCTACGAGTTCCGCCATGCGCGGCTTCAAGAGCACTTCGCCCAAGCACCGCAACAGCGCAAACGGCGCGACCGTCCCACCGGTGATCCAGTCGACTGAAACGCCGCGCATGCCCTGCCGGCCGCCTTCTCTGCGCCTGCTTGGGTGGCGCCTCCAGACATCCTCTCGTACGTGCCCCGTACGGGGTCTTCGAGCCGGTGCAGGCATACCTGGATATCGCGCTCAAGAAGTGATGGAAACGGCGGCGCTGCAGCTTGGGCGTGGGGCAAGCGGTTCCCATGCATCGCTCACGCAAGGATCTCGTAGCGCGTCGCCGACGCCTGCCCGCAGGTCGCGGAACAGCAAAGGCCCAGGTCATGGGCTATCTGACCTGGGCCTTCTCGGAGCCGCCTGCGGGATTCGAACCCGCGACCTACGCATTACGAGCCCGAGAGTGATCATGCTGGCTGCTGCCAGCATCGAGCGTCTGGTGATAAATTCGCAGGTCAGGACGTTGCCCCGTGATCCACGATCCCACCCGAACCGGCACGTGCTGCCCCGTCCGCTCACGCATCGCTCACGCATCCTGGTTCCCGCACGGCCAGATTTGAGCAGTATCTGGCACAACGCTTGGCGACCGCAGGGCAAGAGCGTGAGAGTCTGCGAACCCGACCAGGACGGTGCTGATCGGGGCGGTCTGGTTAAGACTCGCTGGCCTCCTCCGGTTCCTGTTCCGTATCCAACCGCCGCCACAGCCGTTCCGCGATCTCCACCAACGTCCCCTCTCCAGGAACCCGCCACTGTTTGGGCCCCTGAACAGCACTCCACTGCTCCCGCCACTCGGCCTGCTGCCAGATGTAGTTCACCAGTCCAGTCGGGGAGTAGCGTCGCCCGTCCGCCTCCCAGAGGATCGGCGCCTTGCGGTCGTTGAGCCAGGTCGCCCGACGCCGACGCGGGTCCTGGTCGAGCCAGGCGCCGATGGCTCGTTCTTCCGTGTCACTGGCTGCGTAAGCCAGCAGGGTGCCATCGGGGATGAGGTCGTGGTCCACGAGAAGGTGAATCGTCGGCGGACGCTTCGCACGCTTCTCGTTGGCTGCCGCCACAAACGCCGATAGATCAGGGGTGCCGTTCCCTGCGGCGAGTGTCAGCAATACCGCCTGGACCAGCTGCCTGGACTTCTCGTCACTGGCGAATGTGCTGGTGATGTAGCTCTTGTTAGTGAAGAGCTTGTCCACCATGTCGATCAGGCAAGCCAGCACACCTCGCACCTGTTCGGGCACGCTCCGAATGATCGCGTCCAAGTCACTGTCGGGTTCTTCGATCGCCTCGCTGCCGATACGCTGGAACACCACATGGGCGGCCAGTAGCGCCCCGCTATCCGCGATGGACGCCGCCCTCCCCGACAGCGTCGACCGGAGCTTCGTCAGCTCATCGCGGATCTCCCGCAGGACCTGGACGGAGCGCCAGATCTGGTAGGCGCTCGGCTGTTGCCCGAAAAGGCGGGTATAGGCGCCGTCAGCACCTTCCTTCCACAGAGCCTCCGTCGACCCCTTCACCCGGACAGCGAAGGTCGGATCCTGATATGCACAGGCGAGGGCGGTAGCTGCCTCGGTGACCGAGCACCCAGACTCGGGGGCCGGGTCCATCTCGCCGCGCCGGAAGACGTACTCCTTGTCAAGTGAGAGCTTGAAATCCTTCTGGATCTCACTCTGGACCGGGTCGATTGCGATGAAATCCCGGCGCTCCATGTGATTCTGGGTGTTGGTCGCCTTGGTAATGCTTTGCGCGAAACCCTCGGGCGCCCCTTGTACGGAGACGATCCGCACCGAGACATAAGCTTCCGCCACCGTGTCCGGATCCTTCTCGAAGGCCCGGTTCGCCGAGGTGACGGTCTGCGCCCCGTTCACGACGCTTGCGTTGCGGAGGGTCAGGGAGATGGGCGCGCCGGTCGCACGCTTCGCAAAGAACTCCCTTTCGATGACATCGCACTGCACCGTGATGCCGTTGTGGCGATAGAGGAAACCGTCGGGATCTTCCAACATGCTGTCGACCAGGGTTTTGTTGACCCCGGTGAGCCCGAGCGACTTTCGGACGTTCCGATCATAGAGACGCTCGCCGTTGTCCGCATACCACTGGGCAAGCTCCGCAGCGCTCACCTCGCCAATTATGGCCACATAAGGGGTATCGCGGTCGTGCCAGCCTTCGGTCATTTTCGCGGTGAGTGTGATCGGCTCCGGTTCTAGATCTTCCCGAATGGCCCGATGGAAGTCAGCCTGGCCAACCACTCGATATTCGACAGTGCGGCCGAAACCACCGAACTCCCGCGCCGCCTCGTCAAGGATGTTATGCGTTTCGGGCGACAGTCGGCTATCCCCCATGAGGGCGACGACCAAATGCACCTTGCAGGTTGGCAGCTTGAGAACGCCGTGCACCCGGTCCCCAAGAAGCCGCAGACGCTCGTTGAAGTGATCGAAATCCCGGTTATCGAGCTTCTTCAGCCCCTGGATGAGCTTGAGTGCGGCCTCGGTATCGAAGCCTGCTGTCCCAGAGTTCTTCCACTTGGCCTGGATCAGCCAGAGTTCCGTCCCGGAAGCGGAGAAGGCCACGGAGTCGATGCCAAAGTCGTCCCGGCCATCGATCACCCCAGCGGCCGCCTCGTCCGAGGTGCAGTCAGTCAGGATACGAGCTGCTTTCGCCGATACAGCCCGGGATAAGAGGGCGGCCTCACGCTCCTTGGGATCCTTCTTCTCGAAATCGTCCATGGAAATCCGGTCAGCGAACTCCCTCAGCAACGCCTCGCGAACCTGCCGCACCTCCAGCGGCATCCCCTGCGTGCTCTTCCCCATCTGATCCCACTCCCGGTCTCGCCCTAACTGCCCAGCCTACCCAGGTGGTTCAGAGCGTGGGGGTGAACCGAGTGAGCAGCGCGGCAGGGCCCGGCAACCGCCACAGGTTGCCGGGCCTCCGTACATCGTCAGTCAACGAGGTAGCCGGCTTCGATGCAGGCGACGATGGAGTCATACGGCTCCCCCACCGGCTTCAATATGTACCAGCGGAAGACCGCGGCGGCGGCGCGACGGTCTCCCCGGTTGCGAGCATCGGCGTTGTCCCATTACCGGGCGAGAGCGCGGGTGACCACGCAGTCGATCTCCTCTGCCAGGATCCTCTCCGTGACTGTGAGGCCAGACGGTGCCTGGTCGTGGATGATCCGCAAGAGGACACCCACGTGGTCGTCATCCAGCACGACAGCAGCGTCGCCTGCCCGCGTGGTGTGCGTGCTGGTACGTGACTGGCAGCGTAACGACTTCAAAACGGCACATCTCACGGGAAAGTGCGGTACGGGGCCAGAGCGATCCTGCTCGCCACGTGACGCTTGCAAACCAGCGCCAGCGCGCGTTGTGGTACTCATCGCGCGCTGGCGCTCCACTCCGTACCGGCGATCGTCGAGGGCGAGCAGTTAGACAGCGTCAGGACAGGCCGGAGAACCGGTCGAAGAAGGCCTTGAGCTTCTCCAACACGACGGCCTTCTTGGTTCCATGGTTGTTGCCGTGGGCGAACCGGGAGACCGGGGGCAGGATCTTGGTGATTGCGGTACCGCCGGTCGGGATCTCACCGTTGCGGAAGGCATCCTCCACGAAGGCGCGGGCGGGCCCAGGCTTCAGGTTCTCCTCGGCGATGATTCGCTCGAGCTCGTCGTGCTTCTTCTGGGCGATGTAGGCCTGCCAGGCGTGGACGGTGTTGATGTCGGCGGAGATGGAGTCGACGAACTCCATGACCAAGTCCTTCTTGTTACGCAGCGACGCGCTGGCCTCCAGAGCGCGGGCGATGTTCGAGCGAGCCTCAAGCTCCTTGTCGACGCCGTTGCCCTTCTGCTTCTGGTACTCGGACACCAGCATCAGGATGTAGTCGACGCCAACCTCGATCTGCTTGACCAGCTCGATCTCGAAGACGACGTCCTCGCTTATGGACTCCTTGTCACCCTCAGCGGTTCGCCGGAAGTCCTCATACAGGTCCAGGTAGATCGACTGATAGTCCTGCATCTGCCGAGGGGTGAGGATCTCGTTGCCAGCGAACTCGTCGAAGGCGACCAGGATGTTACGCAGGCCCAGGATCGCACCGAACAGCGCGATGAAGTCCTTCTGAGCCTGTTCCCCAACGATCTCCTTGCCGAGGGGGAAGCGGTCGAGCAAGTCGCTGATCTTCTGCTGGTACTTGGAGTAGTACTCCCCGTAGGGGGCGATCTTGACGACGCTGGCGGCGTCCTTGTTCCCGAACAGCGCGAGGGCGTCGTCGACCTCGTCCTCTAGGTCACGGAAGCAAACGATGTTGCCGTAGGTCTTGACCGAGTTGAGGATGCGGTTGGTACGGGAGAATGCCTGGATCAGGCCGTGCTGCTTGAGATTCTTGTCCACCCAGAGGGTGTTGAGGGTGGTGGCGTCGAACCCCGTCAGGAACATGTTGACCACAATGACCAGGTCGAGCTCGCGGTTCTTGAGTCGACCTGACAGATCCTTGTAGTAGTTCTCAAATTTTGTCGAAGAGGTGTCGTACGAGGTGCCGAACATGTCGTTGTAGTCCTGGACTGCGTCCTCCAGGAAGTCGCGGGACGCCTTGTCCAAGCCGTCGGGCTCGAAGTCCTCCTCGCCCAGCAGGCCGTCCGGCTCATCCTCGTTGGGGGCGAAGGAGTAGATCAGCCCAACCTTCAGGCGCTCGTACCGCTTTCCCGCAGCCTGGGCTGCCTGCGCCCGCTCACGCTGCAGCCTCTCAATGGCGTTGTAGTACCGCTTGGCTGCGTCGATGGAGGCCGTGGCGAACATCGAATTGAACCCGCGCACGCGCTTGTCCTTGAGGACGTATCCCTCACCGCGTCGGGTCTTCTGGTCGAAGCGGTCCAGGATGTACTCAGCCACCATACGCACCCGGTCCGGGTGCAGCAGTGCGGACTCGGTGTCGATCGCGGCCACCGGCTTGTTGGTGGCCTGAGGGGCGACCTTGATGGTGTTGACGTAGTCGATGCGGAACGGCAGGACGTTCTTGTCGCCGATGGCGTCCACGATCGTGTACGCGTGCAGCTTGTCCCCAAAGGCTTGCGCGGTCGTGCGCCGCTTCGGGATGCCGCTGGTGCCGGCGTTGTCGGCGAAGATCGGCGTTCCGGTAAACCCGAACAGATGGTAGTGCTTGAACGTCTTAGCGATCGCCGTGTGCATGTCGCCGAACTGCGAGCGGTGGCATTCGTCGAACACGATTACCACGTGCTTGCCATAGACCGGGTGTTGCTTATTGCGCTTCACGAAGGTCGACAGCTTCTGGATCGTGGTAATGATTATCCGGGAGTCGGGGCCCTCCAGCTGCTCCTTGAGCACGGCGGTGGATCCGTTGGAGTTGGCCGCACCCTTCTCGAAGCGCTCGTACTCCCGCATGGTCTGATAGTCGAGGTCCTTGCGGTCCACGACAAACAGGACCTTGTCGATACCTTCCATGCAGGTCGCCAGCTGTGCGGTCTTAAAGCTGGTCAGGGTCTTGCCCGACCCGGTGGTGTGCCACACATACCCGCCGGCGTCGATGGTGCCGGTGCGCCGGTAGTTCGTCGAGATTTCTATCCGCTGCAGGATTCGCTCGGTGGCCACGATCTGATAGGGCCGCATGACCAAAAGGCTGCGGTCGACGTCGAACACGCAGTAACGGGTCAGGACGTTCAACAGTGTGCGCTTAGACAGGAACGTCCGGGTAAAACCTGGCAGGTCGGCGATCCGATTGTTGTTGGCGTCGGCCCACCAGCTGGTGAACTCGAACGAGCTCGAGGTCTTCTTGCGGCTACGCTTGCCCGCAAGCTCGCCCACGTGCCGGTCACGAGTAGTGTTCGAGTAGTACTTCGTCAGGGTGCCGTTGCTGATGACGAATAACTGCACGTATTCGAACAGGCCAGAGCCGACCCAGAATGAGTCGCGCTGGTACCGGTTGATCTGGTTAAACGCCTCGCGGATGTCCACACCGCGCCGCTTGAGCTCAACGTGGACCATGGGCAGGCCATTTACCAGGATCGTCACGTCGTACCGAGTAGCGCGGGCGCCTTCGGACTTGTACTGGTTGATGACCTGCAGCCGGTTGTTGTGAACGTTGGTCTTGTCGATCAGCGCGATGTTCTCAAAGGACCCGTCCTCCCGGTTGAGGATTTGGACGTGGTTCTCCTGGATGAGCGCGGTCTTCTCAACGATGCCATCGTTGGCATTCGCGATCTTCTCGGAGAAGAACGCTTTCCATTCAGTGTCGGTGAACGTGATGCCGTTCAAAGCCTCCAGCTGAGCGCGCAAGTTGGCCACGAGGTCAACCTCGCTAGTGATAGCCAAGGGCTCATACGCCTGCGCGCACAGCTGCTTGATTAACTCCTTCTCGAGCTCAGCCTCGCTCTGGTATCGCTCCGAGGCTGCAGGGTCAGGCTCGTACTCGGCGATGACGGTCGACTCCTCGCCGACCGCAATCGGGGCGATACGGAACGCGGCACCAGCGCTGGCGATCATGCTTCGGTCTTCTCCTCGAAGGCTAGGAGGCGGTCACGGTAGTAGGTGTACTGCTGGCGACGTGCGGCGATCTCGGCCTCCAATTCGGCCTTCAGTTCGGCCTCCAAAGCCTCCATCGTGGTAAGAATCTTGACGATTTCATCCTGAATGTCCAGCGGCGGAACGGGGACCTTGATCTTGGCCAAGTTGGCACCAGAGACTCGGACCACCTTGGACTCATTAACGTATTTCACCTTCTGCTCCCGGAATGCAGAGCACTGGAACAGATAAGAGGCGAATTTCGGATGAAAGGAGTGGCGGAAGATGTAGCAGTCATCGTGAACCGCAATCTCTTCCTCGCCAAGCCATGCCACAGCCTTGCATACATCTTCGACATTCTCGCCAGTTGCCGCAATGATGAGGTCATTCTTGCGGGCCAGCCGAAGAGAGCCGCGAAGGCTGGGGTCGAGGAATGTTACGGTCGAGTCTGTTGAAGTTCCGTAGTCGGTGTAGATCTGCCCGTAGTGAATGCAACCCAGACCCGAATCGACGTAGTCGTTCTTGGTGAACCGGCGTCCACGAATGAACTCACCGACCTCACCCATCGGCCTGTACTCAACTCCGCCTGGGCAGCGCCGCTTAAGCAGCTCGTCAATGTGGCTCACTTGGCGATTCTTTCAATTTCGGTGACGATGGCGTCGATCTGGGAGCGCAGGACGGACTGGCGGGCAACGATCTGATCAATACCGGCGTTCAGCGCCGCGATGTCGACGGCCTCGCGGGTGTCTTTCTCCTCGACGTACGAAGATACCGAGATATTGTAGTCGTGCTGGTTGGCGATCTTCGAATTATCGACCAGTCGGGCAAAGTGCTCGACGTTCCGACGGGTGACGTAGGCGTCCAGGATCCTGGCTTGGTTGACCTCGGAAAGCTTGTTTTTGTTACCCTGGCGCACAAACTCGGCGGAGGCGTCGATAAACAGCACCTTGTTGTCGGTCTTCGCCTTCTTGAGCACGATGATGCAGGTGCTGATCGTGGTACCGAAGAAGAGATCCGGAGGGAGCTGAATGATCGCATCAACAAAATTGTTGTCGATAAGATACTTGCGGATCTTCTTTTCGGCACCGCCACGGTAGAGCACGCCGGGAAACTCGACGATTGCCGCGGTCCCGTTCTCGGCCAGCCACGACAGGATGTGCATGGTGAAGGCCAGGTCGGCCTTGGACTTGGGGGCCAGCACGCCAGCCGGCCGGTACCGTTCGTCGTTGATCAGCAGCGGGTTGGAGTCGCCCTCCCACTTGGTGGAGTAGGGCGGGTTGGACACGATTGCCTCAAACGGCTCGTCGTCCATGTGTGCAGGGTCAATGAGAGTGTCGCCGTGGGCAATGTCGAACATCTCGTAGTTGATGTCGTGCAGGAACATGTTGATCCGGCACAGGTTATAAGTGGTCAGGTTGATCTCCTGGCCGTAGAACCCCTGGCGGACGTTGTCCTTTCCGAGCACCTTGGCGAACTTCAGCAGCAGTGACCCAGATCCGCAGGCAGGGTCGTAGACCTTGTTGACCTCGCTCTTGCCGACCACGGTGATGCGCGCCATCAACTCGGAGACTTCCTGCGGAGTGAAAAATTCACCACCGGACTTACCCGCATTGGAGGCGTACATCATCATGAGGTACTCGTAGGCGTCGCCGAACGCGTCGATAGTGTTGTCGGCGAACGAGCCCAGGTTCAGATCGCCGACGGCGTTCAGGAGCCTGCAGAGCTTCTCGTTGCGCTTGGCCACGGTCGGGCCAAGTTTGGGACTGTTTACGTCCAGGTCGGCGAACAAGCCCTTGAGGTCGTCCTCACTGGCAGTACCCTGGGCCGAGGCCTCGATGCCCCTGAAGACATCGTTCAGGGTCTTGTTGAGGTTCCCGTCCTCGGCGGCGCCCTTGCGCACGTTGACGAACAGCTCCGAGGGCAGAACGTAGAAGCCCTTCTCCTCGACCGTCCCGTCACGCCCGAACTCGGCTTCGGCGTCCTGCAGGTTGGCGTAGTCGAAGTGTGGATCTCCGGTGGCCTGGCGCTCCTGCTCGTTGATGTAGGCCGTCAGGTTCTCGGAGACGTATCGGTAGAACAGCATCCCCAGGACATATGCCTTGAAGTCCCAGCCGTCGACACTTCCGCGCAGATCGTTGGCGATCCGCCAGATGGTCCGGTGCAGTTCAGCCCGCTGGGCTTCCTTGTTGTTGCGCGTCACGTGCACATCCTTCCAGGTGACGGCAACACTTTGGCCGACTCTCACACAGTCCGCTACGGCCCCAGTGCGAGCATGGCTGCGACAACCGCTGCAGCCGCACGCCAGTTCCTACTCCGAAGGTTCCCCCGATCCGCAGGGAAGCAAAGGGACGAAGCTGAAGGCCGGCCGCCGGCAGGGCCGGGCAGTTGGCTTCCACGCGCCAACGGCGCACCAGCCTAAGGACGCTCTCGGTCAGGTTCTGTCGTGCGTCACGCTGCGAGTGATCGGCGGCGAGCGCGGGTGAGCGCTACGTAGAGCTTGCGGTGGTCCTCGTTGTCCCGGTCCAGGCCGCGGAGTAGCGCTCGCGTATCGCTGTCCTCAAGTCGTACGGCGACGGCGTCCCATTCGCGACCCTTGGCCTGATGGGTAGTCAGGCCAAGCACGAGGTCGTCGAAGGGGCGGAGGAGACGGATGCGCAGCTGGTGGAGACGATCTATATGGTCAGGATGCCTCCGAGGGATCCTGACTGGAGACTCGGCGGCGATGGCGGCTGTGAGGTCCGCAAGGGTGGCAGGCAGATCGTCGCTGTCGGCGAGTTGCGCGAGGATTGCGTCCAGACGGGGTTCCAGGCGGGCGCGTGCATCATCGTCCAGGCGCAGCGTGGCGGCGGCGTCGGCCGCATAGGTGGCGTGCTCGCCGAAGGCGCTACGGGTCAGCTGGTTGAGTAGCAAGGTGGAGGCTGCTTCTTGTGTGTTGCCGCTGGCGGAACGGAACGCGAGCGGCAACACGCGGGGGTGGGTATTCCACAGGGGTTTCCATTCGCGGGCCAGGACAACATCGACGCCGTCCAGAGAGGCGCTGGGCACGGTGGTCGATTCGCTTCGGCGGAGGGCCGTGGCCAGCTGCTCCTGTTCGGCTGTGCGCCAACGGAAGGATTCGGTCAGCTGGCGGGTGGCCATATCAGCGCGGTCGATGAGGGTAGGTACGAGGTCGGGGCGGGCACCTCGGAAGCCGTATAGCGCCTGCCAGGGGTCGCCGACGACAGTGACATGCAGCCCGGCTTGGGCGGCGAGTTCGACAACGGCCAGGTCGAGGCTGTTGGCGTCAAAGATCTCGTCGACGATCAGCGCACGCATGGTGGTCGCGAAGTAGTCGATCAGACAGTCGACTATCTCCGGCTCTCCCAGCGCCTGTTCGAGGATCGCGCGGACGTTGTCGTGTGTACATCGCCCCTCGTACACGGCGGTGTCAAAGTCTGGCTGAGCAAGGTAGTTACTCTTTGCATGGCGGTACGCGTGGGCGGTGACGATCTGGCGGCCTTCAAGTTCGACGACCGGCTCCCGGGCCGTGTAGCGGGTCGGGTAGTGAGCCTTCCAGGTATCCAGGACTTCAAGCTCGGTGTGGCCACCAGGCCATTGGAGAGTGTTGGTGCGCAGAAGATGCGCGAGCAGGTCGTAGACGACGGTGTCGAGGGTGACGATGCGGTGCGGTGGGTTGATAGCGGAGCGGCCCCAGGCCGCACGGACGCGTGCGCGTAGTTCCGCAGTGGCGGAGCGGGTAAAGCTGACCGCTACGACCGCGCGCGGGTCGCTGGCCAGAGCAAAGCGCTGCAGGCCGAAGCGGTACGCGGACACGGTGGTCTTTCCGGAGCCGGGGGCGGCTTCGATATAGAGGCGCGGGAGGGGTGTTCCAGCAGCGATGACCTGTTCGGGGGTCAGCCGATCCAAGGCAGCCTCAGCCACGGGGCTCGCCCCAGCCAGTGGCGTCGGGTGCCGGACTAGGCCAGGGGCTGGAAGCGGGAAGGAGCGGGTCGTCCAAGTCTCCGGAGGTGTCCAGCATCTCACTGTCGCCCTCATCCGGCTGGAGCTTACCGTCCTGCCCCCCGGCGGCCGGCGGTTCGGGATACAGGAAGTCGAACATCGCCTGCAGGTGATCTGGGACTACTGGGTAGTTCATTGATTCATTAGCGTCGGCGAGCTGTTGGGCGAGTGCGAGCGCGAATTCCGCTTTACGCTTCGCGCCCGCGCCGGCAGGCATGGCGGCGTTGCCGTTCGCCGCTTTGCGGGCGCTGCGAAACAGACCATGGACCGACTCGGGGGTTAGGGGCTGTGGCACTGGCAGGGGCAGGTCGTTCAGGGCACTGGCGATTAGCTTCTCGTTGCCTGTGGTGATGGCTGGCTCGAGGGTGGGGTGACTGATAAACGCCTGGGCGATGTCGGGATTGTGTGCCGTGATCCAGGCCGGGCCTGTAGGAGTAGCGGCGAAGTCTTGGTCGCTGTCGCGCAGGACGGCGATCTTGGTGCATAGCTCCGCATCCCTGGTCGCCAGCAGCCGTACCGCCCATGCGCCAACCTTGGTGCCCATGGGCACGATGCTCAGGGCTTCGACGAAGGCTTGTTTGTCCGTGTCCCGGGCAGCCCAGACGCGGGCGAACTCGCGCAGTACAGCTGCTTCGGTGACACCCTCGACCAAGATCAGACGTTCGGCAAACAACGCGGCCGAGCGGCTGGTGTCTAGATGAAGCCGCGTCATGCGCAGCGTCTTGTCGCGCTCGGCCATCGGCAAGGTGGCTATGGGACGGCAGACCCGGCGTCCATCGGTAGTCCGGCGCAACACCACGATCTCCTCTGGGCGGCAGGATGTGATGACGTCGGTGGCGTGGCTAGACAGGACAACCTGCAGTTCTGGTCGACGAGCGGTGACGCCGCGCAGGTAGCGGACCAGAGCGTGCTGAAGCTGCGGGTGCAGGTGGGCCTCGGGCTCCTCAATGACCACCGTGGCGTGGAATGGGTCCGGCGGGAAGAACGAGTCCTCCGCGGACTCGGCCTCGGCCTGCGCCTGCACGAGTTGCTCGCGGGCTTGGCGTGCTGCCTCTTCCTCATCGTCCGGGCTGGCCGCAGGCCCGGTGCTGGGTGCGGGCATGCCCGTGGCGCGCTTGGCCGGATCGGGGATGGCAGCCAACGTGACGGCGATATGGAGGAGGTTGACGTAGCCCAGGCCAGAGACCTCCAGCGGGCGCGCCTGGCCCCGGCCCTCGATCACGGCGAGCATCAGTTCCAGGACGCGCGCCAGATAGGTGTCGTCGATGACCTGCCCACGGACATAGGGCCACTGCCTGCTCACGCCCGCCGACATCGCCGACAGGTGTGCTCCAATACGCTCCTCAACGGCCTCGATGATGCCGTCCTTGGCCAGGCCCTCCAGGAGCTGAGAGGCCCGCGCTCTCAGCGATACCAAACTGCGACGTCCGTCCAGACGCTCTTGCTGGGCGCGCAGCAACTCGATCAGGATGCGGACCTCACGCCGGGCGAGCTCGTCCAGCGGATGCCGCCACGCAGGCAGATATAGGAGTTTGAAGGGGTCGAGCGTGTCCAAGGGCCCCTGCCGCTGACTTGTCTGCGCCTGCACGCTGCCGAGGCTTCGGGTCAAGTTCGTGCTCCACCGCTGCGCGACAGTGCCGGGCAGACAGTGATGGATGGTGTGGAGCTGGTGCCCCAGGGGCCCCTCGGCGTCCGGATCGGTGTCCAGGGTGTACTGGACGGAAATGCCGCGCTCGCCGCCGCCCAGCGCGGTCGCGCTTGGGCGCGGCAGGCTGGGGAAATGGCTGGGATGAGCCAGGTAGAGGGCATCGGTGACGGTGGTCTTCCCGACCCCGTTCGCGCCAATCAGTACCGCAAAGCGGCCGGGCAGATCACAGGCGATCTCCGACTCGGCGCTCGCGCGCAGCCCTTTGACTTCCACTCGGCTCAGATGCACGTGCGCTGCTCCCCACTCCGCAGTCCTACAGGCCTCTCATATCATCGACCCGCACGCTGACACGGCACATCACCAAGATTGATCCCCTGGACGCCTTGCAGGACGCATCAGCACTCCTCAGGCACCCCGCGCTGTAGATCGAGGGTTGGCCGTGAATCCATGCACTCAAGGAGTTGCTCAACTAGGTGCTCTGGCCAGTGCAGGTCCCTGGCGAGGGTTTGAACAGAGGCACCCTTCCGGCGCGCCATTCCGAGGGCCCGTTCGAGGAGCACCGGGACTTCGCCCGGGTAGCTACTCACTGGCGTGGATGGAAGGACCCCGTCGGCGCGGAGGGCCTTAAGGCGTCGCCAGGCTCGGCCACTCACTGCCTCGGTATGAAGGCCCAGCTCACGGCAGCGCACCAGCAGGGAGTCTAGCGAAACCCCCCAGTTCTGCTGCAGTGCGCCTAGTCGCGTGAAGTCGATCCTGGTGGGTAGCTGGCCGGTCAAATTGGAAGCGGGCGTCAGGAATTCGGCAGCGAATGCGTTGGCTTGGCGCTCGTGCTGGATGTCGCCTGGATGGGCCTCACCGTGCAGCAACAGATGGCCGAGCTCGTGGGCGCAGCTGAACCGGTGACGATAGACGTCATCACGTTCATCGTTGAGCACCACCACGGGTCGAGGGAGACGAGTGGTGGAGAACGCATCGAGCTTTCGACTGTCAGGGTTCCGGTATGGGAGGACGGTGACCAGGATTCCACGGGACTCTAGGAGTCGGACCAGGTGAGGAATGGGTCCGTCACCTAGCTGCCAGCGCTTCCGTAGGGCGCGGGCTGCCTGCTGTGGGTCCGTCGGCAGGTCGGGAGTGCTTTCGCCGCCATCCCAGCCAGGCAAGTCGACGTCCGGCATGCGAACGTAGGCTTCCAGCGCGTGGGCAAGCTCCCAAGCGAGCTCCGTGAAGGAGACACCACGTTCTCGCTCCCTGGCTGGGGCGGAACGCAGGGAGCGGAAGTGGACCGCTCCCGTGTCGAGTGCGGCTCGAGGGCGGCCAGCGGTGAAGAACGTCGCTGGCATGCCGAGAACCTCGGCGATACGCCGTACCTGCTCAGGTCGAGGACGGATGCCGCCGGCCTCGTACTGGCCCACAGCGGCTGGCGTGACGTCGATCTTGGAAGCCAGATCCTTCTTGGTCAGGCCAGCCAGCCGTCGAGCTTGAGTGAGCCGTGCCCCGTCGAATGCACCTGCCACTGAGGATGAGAGGTCCAGTGGCAGGGCCGGCGCGAGGGACAGGTGTCGCTTAGTGGTCATCGCTTTCGTGCGCGGCGCTTTCCGCGTCTTCCAGGTTCAGGTCGGGTTCCTTGCCAGCCCCGAAGACAGGGCCGGTCGGAGCGGTCGGGGAGACGGCGGTGAGGCCGCCGGAGCCACCCTCGTCGTCTGCGACAGGCAGTGACTCAAGCCAGTTCCAGCTGACTGCACCGGAGGCATCGAGCGTAGCCTCTCCGATGTAGCAGTTGAGCAGGCCCCCGGCTCGGTTGCTCGCGTACGCGAGAAGCAGCATTTTTGGTTGATCGGGCAGCCCATCGGACGACTCGTCGAGATCATCCAGAACCCACTCGATGCCTTCGACGCCCTCGCGAATCCTCAGGGCGATTTGAACCTGGGGCGCGAGCTGGCCATAGGCGGCGAACATTTCCTGCCGGATCTGTGACGTCCGCACCTTCATGTCTCGTACATCCGAGGTCGCATCGTCCGCGTAACACACCGGGTAGATGACGGCTCCGCCCACGGCCAACATGAACGTGCTTTGGACGCGCAACGGCTGTGCCTCTGGCAAATGCTCTGCCAGCCGGTCCGCGTCCTTCAGCGCGCCGACGCAGAACCGCCAGCGGTTGGTGCCGAAGGTGTGGCCGTCGCTGTACTTGCTGAACTCGAACGCGTCGACGGCGTGCTGGTTGCCGGTTTTCAAAGCCCAGACGACGTGGCGGCGAGCCCGCTCAGCGGGCTCACCCACTAGGTGGTTGAAACGAGAACTGTGCAGTGCCATACGAGCACTCCCCAGACGGAGGACAGCAGCAGGACTTTATCGAAGTGCTTGGATCATGCTGCACCACTTTAGTTTCTGCGTCAATCTGACACTCTGGCGGGGAGGCCTGGCACCCCGGGGAGAACTATGGAGGTTGACGCAAAGCTGCGGCTCACGGCCAGATGCCGACCAGCGTTGGCTCGGGTCGGAGTGCGATCCCAGTCGCGATCTTGACCTGTGCTGATAGTTCGGTGAGGGCTTGGGCGAAGCCGGTGGCGGTGGCTCCGTCGTGGGCGGTGAGCGTGAGGGTCCGCTGGTCCGAGCAGCGGATGCCGTCGGCGACCTGGCGGCCAGGGCCGTAGCCGGCGTGTTCCAGCAGCCGGCCGGCGCTGGCCCGTAGTTGTCCGTCACTGTCGGCGTGGACGGGGCAGCCGGTGGCGGACCAGTGGGCGGCCTGGGTGGCGGTGACGGGCGGGTTGAGGAAGACCGATCCGGCCTGGCGGGCGTCGGGGCCGTGGGGGTCAAGGAGGAGTCCGCGGCGGTGGCGGTTGGCGAGGACGGCGGCCGTTACCTCGGCGACGGGCGGGCGGGCGCCAACGTGGACGCCGAGTTCGTCGGCGAGGGGCTGGTAGACGGCCGGGGCGGCGGCTGAGCGGATGAGGTGGAAGGTCACGGCGAGGATGGTCCAGCGACCGGGGTTGCTCTTGAAGCGGCTGTTGCGGTGCCGCAGTTGGCATGCCTCGGCGGGCAGGGTCCACATGCGGTCCATCTCCCAGTCCCACACCGTCAGGTGGTCGAGGGTGTCGGAGATCTGCTGGCCATAGGCTCCGGCGTTCTGGACGGGGGCGGCGCCGGTGGTGCCGGGTATGCCTGCCAGGCACTCGATCCCGGCCAGCTGCTCGGTGGCGGCCCAGGCGGTGAGGTCGGCGAGTGGGTGTCCGGCCTGCACGGTGACATCGACCGTGGTGTCGTCGACGCGGGTGGCGGTGATGCCCCGGGTGTTCATCACCACGACGCTGCCGGGGTGTCCGGCGTCGGAGGCGATGACGTTGCTGCCGTGGCCCAACACCACGGGCGTCTGTTCACCGCGCTGCCCGATGGCCCTGACGGCATCGGCCCAGTCGGCGGGGGTGGAGATCGTCAGGACGTGCTCGGCGGGACCGCCGAGCCGCAGGGTGGTCAGGGACGCGAGCGTGGTGCCAGGCACGGTTGGTCCTCCTAGGGTTCGTCGGTGATCGTCTTGAGTGCGAGGGCCCGCAGCGGGGCCAGGCTGGTGCGGTTGTCCTGGTGGTGGTAGACGGCGTTGGTGCAGATGGCCAGGTAGCGGCCGGTGGTCGGAGCGAGGTAGAGGCTCGTGCCAGTGAAGCCGTGGTGGTAGGCCACCCGGTCGTCGTCGGCGAGGATCCAGGCCAGGCCACGGTTGAGGCCGGGCTCGATCTCGGCCTGCGGCTGCATGCTGGCGGTGAGCCAGCGGCCCAGGGGCCCGCCGCTGGAGTGCGAGGACAGCAGGTGGGTGGCGAAGGCGGCGAGGTCAGCCGGTGTGGTGAATACCCCGGCGTGGCCGGCGACTCCGCCGAGCAGGGCCGCGTTGTCGTCGTGCGGCATCCCCCACAGCCGGGGCCCGCCAGTCAGTCGCTGCTCGGTCGGAGCGACCTGGCCGGAGCGGGGCACCGGTCCGTAGGTCGTGCTCGTCATGCCGAGGTGCTGCCAGAGCACGGCCGCCAGCTCGTCCAGGCGCCGGCCGCGGTAGTTGGTCAGGGCCAGGCCGAGGAGGATGAAGCCGCGGTTGATGTAGCGGTGACCGGCTCCAGGGTCGGCGATCAAGTCTTCGGCGCAGATCAGCTCGGCCAGCGGCTCTGCGCGGTTCCGGTACTGGTCGAGGCGGGTGTCGGCCCGCAGGCCTGAGGTGTGGGACAGAATCTGGCGGACCGTCACTTGGCCGCCGGGCGCCTCTGCCGAGACGCCGGTCAGCAGGTCGCGGGCCGGGGTGTCCAGGGTGAAGCCATCCATGAGGGAGGCGCCGACCAGCGGCCATGTGGCCAGGACCTTCGTCAGCGACGCCACGTCGTACACGGTGTCCGGCCCCGGGCGGGCGTCGCCGCACTCGGGTGCGACGACGCCGGAGGCCAGGTAGCCGGGTTCGGTGCCGAAGGTGCCGTGGGCGATGACGCCGCCGGGCACGGTGCCGTCGGCGGTCATCAGGTCCAGGCAGTCGCGCAGGTCGGCGAGCGCGTTCGGCTTCCACGGCATGGTGAGGGTCACGGCTTCTCCTGATCAATCGTCAACTTGGCGCCGAACGTGGCCAACTTCGGGAGCAGGCTGCCGTATCCGCGCCGTAGGTGGTACATCCCTCGGATCGTAGAGGTGCCCTCGGCGGCCAGGGCGGCGATCACGAGAGCGGTCACCGCCCGGATGTCCTCCCCAACCACGTCGGCGGCCCTGAGCGCGGACCTGCCTTGGACGGTGATCACCGAGCCGGTCGCATTGACGGCGGCACCGAATGCGGCGAGGGCGGGCAGGTGGCTGTCGCGCTGGGAGTAGATCCGCTCGTCGATGCGGGAGGCCCCTTCGGCCCGCGTGAGGAAGGCGGTCAACTGGGGCTGCACGTCGGTCGGGAACCCGGGGTGCGGGCCGGTGGCCATCTGCACCGGGCGCGGCCCGGCCGGGGTGCTCACAGCCGTTCCGCCGTTCAGCGGGTCGAGCTGGATGCCGGCGTCGGCGAAGACCGACACCAAGCCGTCGGGGAACGCGGCGGGCGGGAAGCCGTCCAGGTGGATGGCACCGCCGGTAATGGCGGCGGCCAGCGCGAGGGTGGCGGCCTCCAGCCGGTCCGGCGGGACGGTGAACACTCCGCCCCGGATGCAGTCGGTGCCGGTCACGTTCAGGGCCTTCCTGCCCCGCCACTCGATGCCGACGCCGGCCTGCGAGAGCAAGGCGGCGGTGTGGGTGACCTCGGGCTCCACGCTGGGGTTGAGGATGGACGAGGTGCCCGGGACGCGGGCGGCCAACAGCATCGCCGTGACTGTCGCTCCCAGGCTCGGCCCCCACTCACGGGTCTCCACGTCGGTGATGAACGGCAGCCGCTTGCCGGTGAACCGGGCCCGCACCCGGCCCCGGTTCACCTCCACCTCGGCCCCGGCGGCCTCCATCGCGGCCAGGTGCCGGTCGATGTAGCGCGCGCAGAAGGCGTCCCCGCCGGGGGTGGGGAAGGTGACTTTCCCAGAGCGCGCCAGCAGGGCGCCGCCCATCACCGCGGTGGTGCGGATGCGCCGTCCGAGGTCGTCCGGGATGACGGGGAAGTAGGAGTCAGCCGGGCGGGTGGCGAACTCGTCGCCGGTCACGGTGGCGCGAGTGCCGGTGCGGTGCAGGATGTCGGCGACCACGAGGGTGTCCAGGATCTCGGGGGCGCCGACCAGGGTCAGCGGCTCGTCGGACAGGATCGCGGCGGCGTACAGGTGCAGGGCGATGTTCTTGCTGCCCTGGACGGTGGTGGTGCCGGTCAGACGGCGGCCGCCGGTGATCCGGACGGCCCGCTCGTCGCTGGTCGTGGTGATGTCGATGGTGGACATGGTCACCTTCCCTGGCTTCCGGCCGGGAAGAAGCCCCCGACCTGGGTCTTCGGGTAGAGCAGGGTGTGCGCGCCGATGAGGGTGGCGGGCTGGAGCACGGTGCCGGCGGGGATGATCACGCCGTCGCCGATCACCGCGCCGAACTTGGTCTGGCCGGTGGCGATGCGGTGGCCGTCGAGGTGGGCGCAGACCTCTTCGGTGGCCGGTTCGGTGACCGGCCCGGAGGTGACCCGCAAGCCGGTGGTGGAGACGAACGCGCCGATGTTGACGCCCAGGCCGAGCACGGAGTCCCCGACGAAGCTGGTGTGCTTCATGAAGACCCCGCCGGTCAGCAGCGAGCGGGTTACCTCGGCGCCGAAGCCGATCTGGCAGCCGGGGCCGATGACGGTGTTGTCGCGGACCCGGGCGCCGGCCTCGATCACCGCGCCGGGGCAGACCAGCACCGGTCCGGTGACAAACGCGCCTTCGGCGATGACGGCCCCGGGCGCCACGATCACGTGGCCCCGGACGGTGGCGCCGGGCTCGATGACTCCGGTGGCCTCCGGCAGCGGGATGTCCAGGCAGCCGGCCAGCAGGTCCGTGATGGCCTTCTTGAGGCCGAAGACGGTCGGGCAGCAGTTCAGAAGGTGCAGCACGATCGGGTCGGTGATGTGTTCGGTGTCGAAGTAGTAGGCGGGGGTGGTGCGGTAGTCGATGCGCTCCAACTCGGTGTTCACGGTGGGCGCGTCGGTCAGCCGGTTCATGGCTGGTTCTCCTCTCGGGCGAGCGAGTGGAAGAAGGGTTGAGGGTCGTCGCGGTGGCCCTCGGGAGCCTCATGAGGCAGGCAGATCAGGTGTGGTCGCCGCCACCTGAGGACGAGCCTCGGCCTGGTCGTTGTGGACCACCAGGCCGAGCAGGGTGAGCACGGGCAGGTACAGGGCGGCCCAGGAGGCGGTGAGGAAGGTGCCGAGCCGGTCGCGGTCCGCCGGGGCGGCGTGCCGGGGTCCGGCGTAGGGCGGGGGGGGTGCTGGGCGCTGGCATGGGAGGGCCTTCGGCAGCAGGGGGAGGGGTGGACGTTCCCCAGTGAACTGCCGGACGGAAGGCCGGATCCGTAGCCGGAGTACGGGTCGTAGTCCGGCTACGGGTCAGATGGTCTGAACGCCCGCTCGGGCGGCGAACTCCCGGATGCCGGGCAGCTTGCGGTCGTGCCGCAGCAGGTTGGTGGCGAGGTTGCGGACGGCACCCCGCCGGAGCTCCTGCGGCGCCGCCTCTTCCGCGGCGAGCAGGGCCCGGTAGCACTGCTCGGGCTTGCCCCACTGGTCGAACGCGCGGGCTACGTCGATGAAGAAGCGGGCCTGCCGCTCGGCGGTCGGCAGCGCGGCGGGGTTGATGGTGGCGGCCAGTTCGATCGCCCGGCCGGCATCGCCGAGCTCGTAGTGCATCGACAACTCGTGCAGAGCGACGCCCTGGATGCCGTCCACCCGGCCGGAGGAAAGACCCGCTGCGGCGGCGCTGTCGGCGGCCTCGCGGATCAGCGAGTGCGCGTAGGAACGGTCGCCCGACTTTGCGGCGGTGTAGGCGGCGGTGGCGTACAGGTCGCCGCGCGTGGCCAGGCGGGCGGCTTCCGACACCGAGTTGTCGGCGAGGAGGTCTTCGGCGGCGACCACCACGATGTCGGTCGCCCTGGCCAGGCTGCCCTGGCGGCGCCAGGAACTGGACACCATCCGCTGGGCCTCGGCCACCACCAGCGGGTCGCCACCGTTGCGTGCGGCGGTCAGCGCGCGATCGGCGGTGATGGCCACCAGGTTGTCGTTGCCAACCTTGATGCACAGCCGGACCGCGAGGTTGTAGAGCTGGGCGACGTTGCGGGCGCGCTCCTCGGCGGTGCCGACGATCTGGGCAGCGGCGATCCGGCCGGGAAGAGCTCCGGCGAGAGCGTCGTACTTTGCGGCCTTGAACTCTTGGCGGGACGTCAGGAGCGAAGCAGCAACGGACTCCTGTGTCGGCTCGCGGCGAGGCGCCGGAATCCGGCCCGGCCCATAGAGCAGGAGGTCTTCCAGTCCGCCCAGGGGTGAGGCCGCTTCGGCGTGCGCGACCCGCTGGCCGGCGACCGGGGAAAACAGGGCGGCAGCCGCCAGGGTCAGGAACGGGCGGCGTCGCACATCGTCCTCCTCGGCAGCGGAAGTGCTCGTCAGCGTAGCGGAGGCGGACTTGCGGGGGCGGGACCTCGGATGGTTCGCAGCTGGCTGCGGCAGGGCCATCAACTCGCCGAGCTCGCATTGCAGCACCTCCGCGAGGCGACGGAGCAGGGTCAGATCCTTGACCTGCTGCACGTCGCGCTCGACCTGGGACATCCAGTCCTCACTGCGGGCCAGCTCCGTAGCGAGACGGAGCTGAGTCCAGTCCATCGCGGCGCGGCGCAGCGCGATGAACCTGCCGAAGGTAATGCCACTGCTCCCCACCATTGGCCCCCGGATGCCGTATTGAAACCACTACGGACCGCTACCGTACCGATGGTCGGGACCACGGTGTAGGGCTTTCGGGGCGAAGGAGCGGCGGCCACCCAGCCCCTGATGCGCAGGCGCATCCCGGTCCCCGAGCGCCGGGCGGCATTGTGGGTGGAGGCTGCACGGGCCTACAGCCAGCAGGGCAGACTGGCCGAGGGATACAAAGCGCTCAGGATCGCGGAGAGCTGTGCCTCGGAGGACATCCGCCGACGGCCCAGCGTGCTCGAGCTGGCCGGTGACATGGCCGCTCGCGACCGGCGCGGCGCCGTCCCGGAACTTCGCCGTTTCTGCCAGGAGTTGGGAGTCCAGGTTTGACCGAGCACCGCGAGCCGTTCCTCTACGTCGTCGTCTGCGCTTCGGGCATCGCCGACGGAGTGAGCGAACTGATCACCGCAGCCCATGCCGAGGGCTGGAAGGTCGGCGTGATCGCGACCCCGAACGGACTCGGGTTCATAGACCAGGGAGCCATCGAAGCCCAGACCGGATACCCGATCCGCTCCGCCTGGCGCACGCCGAGCATCCCCCAGCCGCTGCCCCCGGCCGACGCGATCGCCGTCGCCCCGGCCACCTTCAACACCATCAACAAGTGGGCCGCCGGCATCTCCGACACCCTCGCGCTCGGCATCCTCTGCGAGGCGTACGGCCTCGGCATCCCCGTGGCCGTCCAGCCCTATGTCAACTCCGCCCAGGCTGCCCACCCCGCGTACGGGGAGAGCCTGGCCCGGCTCCGGTCGATGGGCGTCCTGATCGGTGACTACGTTCCCCACAAGCCCAAGGCCGGCGGGGGCCGCGACAAGTACAACTGGACCCATGTCCTCGACCTGATCCGCCCTGTGGCGGCCTCAGCGGCGGAGAGGGAGTAGCCGATGCTCCCGCCTTCAGACGGGCTGCCAGGTGTCGCTGCCGCGATCGTGATCCGAGAGGGTCGGGTGCTGATGGTCCGGCGCCGAGTCAGCGAGGGCCAGCTCTTGTGGCAGTTCCCCGCAGGCAAGATCGAGCCCGGCGAGTCTCCCGAGGAAGCGGCTGTCCGCGAGACCGCGGAGGAGATGGGGCTGAACGTGGCCGGCATCAGGGTCCTCGGCGAGCGCGTTCACCCAGAGACTGGCCGGTGGATGTCGTACACGGCCTGCGAGATCGTCAGTGGCACCGCCACCGTCCTCGACACACGAGAACTGGACGCGCTTGCATGGGTGGCGCTTCCAGAGATCCCCTCGTACGTGCCGTACGGGATCTTCGAGCCGGTGCAGGCACACCTGAACGTCGTGCTCAAGGACTGACGGAACCACTGCGGGCGGCCGTCAGTGCCCACACTCATGCATCGCTCACGCACGCGATCTTGTTTCGCGTCGCCGACACCTGCCCGCAGGTCGCGGAACAGCAAAAGGCCCAGGTCATGGGCTATCTGACCTGGGCCTTCTCGGAGCCGCCTGCGGGATTCGAACCCGCGACCTACGCATTACGAGTGCGTTGCTCTGGCCAACTGAGCTAAGGCGGCACCGCTGCCATTACGGGCAACGCGGGCTAGTTTACACAGGTTCGAGGGGTGGTCCGTAACGGGGGTGGGCTGGGGGTATGGGGTGACGGCGGGTCAGCGTCACCCCGGGCGTCAGGGGGCGGTCAGCGGATGCGCAGGGCTACGTCGACTCGGCCGACCAGGGCGTCGTGGGCGAAGAGCTCGACGGTGTGATCCAGGGCGGTGATGGTGCCGTGGTGGGCCCGGCGGTCGGTCACCGTGATCTTCAGGAGCAGGGAGTCCGCGATCGCGACCGGGCCCGGGCCCATGGAGTGGACCTGGAGGAAGGTCAGGGCGGTCTCGCTGCCGAGGGGCGCCGAGTAGAAGGTCCGGGCGCCGGCCGCGACCGCCTGCCGTGCGGCCTCCAGCATCAGCGCCGGCTCATGGCCGACGTCGGTGGAGAAGCCGAGGAGGCGGGCCTGGGCGGTGTACTCCGCGTCGCCGGTCTCGCGCAGCCCGCTCACCGTGACGGCGCCGTAGGCCAGTGGTGCGGCCGGCTGGTCGAGGAGCAGTGCGGTCCCGGTGACCTCGACCATCGGGACGGGGGCGGGGGCGGTGCGGAGCGGCGCGGTGGTCATGGCGGTGGTCACGGTCGGGCTCCTCCCGGTCGGCGGGGGATGCCGGGCGGCCGGGCGGCGGCCGGTTGTGCCGAGCCGCCGCTGCCGTGCCGCCGCGTGCGTACCCGCCCGAGTGCTTGGCCCGTTCAGTGTCACCCCGGAGCGGCCGGTCAGGCGATGCGCCTTGTGGCCATCGGAGTACCCCTTAAGAAACCCCCGGGAAACGCCCAGGGACGACGGCCCGCCATTCCTCGGCGAGCACGGCCCAGGCCTCCATGTCGTGGCGCACCCCGCCGTGTGGGAAGGAGGAGCGCTGCACGCCCTCCAGGGTCATCCCGACCCGCTGGGCGATCGCCCGGCTGCGCGGGTTGCGGGTGCTGCAGTACCACTCGGCGCGAGCCAGGCCGCGTTCCACCAGGGCGTACTCCAGCAGCACCCGGATCCCGGCGGTGATCAGGCCGTGCCCCTCGGCGGCCGGTTCCAGCCAGCAGCCGAGCTCGCAGGTGCCGAGCTTGGCGTCGAAGCTGACGAACATCACCCCGCCGACCAAGGTGCCGTCCAGCCAGATGCCGAACAGGCTGCCGGTGTCGGCGGCCCGGCGGTCGGCGAACTGCTGGAGCAGGGACCGGGTGGAGTCGAGGTCGACGGTGCGGGAGGCCCAGGGCACGAAGCGGTCGACGCTGTCCCGGGCCCGGTCGATGTGCGCCAGGTACTCGACGGCGTGGTGCGGTTCCAGCGGGCGCAGCACGGCAGTCCGGGAAGCCGTACGGGAAACGGGCAGGGTTATGGCGAACACGGCGGCTTCTCCTCTGGAGGGGCAGCGCAGCAGTACATAACAAACGTTTGGCAGGTACCCTAGCGCCATGCCGCCCGCTCGTGGAGATCATGACGCCCGCCGCCGCGACGTTTCGGCCGCCGTCTGGCGGGTGCTCGCCGATCGCGGTTTCGGGGCGCTGACGCTGCGCGCGGTCGCGGCCGAGATGGGCGCCTCCACCGGGCTGCTCACCCACTACTTCCCGAACAAGCAGGCCCTGCTGCGCACCGCCCTGGAGGTGCTGGCCGAGCAGTCGGCCCGGCGCCCGCGCCGGGTCGCGCCCGCCGACGGCCTGGCAGCGCTGCGCACCCTGCTGCTCGATGTCCTGCCGCTGGACGCCGACACCACCGCCGGGAACCGGATCTGGGTCGGCTCCTGGGACGTCGCGCTGGCCGATCCGGAGCTGGCCGCCGAGCACGCCGAACGGTACCGGCGCTCCCGGGTCAGGCTCACCGAGCAGGTGGAGATCGCCCAGCGGCGCGGCGAACTGCCGGCCGACCTCCCGGCAGCCGATCTGGCCGCCGCCGCCCAGGCGTTCGTGCTCGGCCTGGTGGTGCAGGCGCTGTTCGCGCCGGCCGAGTTCCCACCGGAGCGTCAGATCCGACTGCTGGACGACTGGTTGGCGGCGGTGGCGACCGATGAGGAGTTCAGGAGCAGCGCAGCCCGTTCGCCGGCGGCTGCCCCTCGACCAGGTAGCGGTTGACCGCCGAGTCCACGCAGTCGTCGTGCCGCCCGTAGGCGGTGTGGCCGTCGCCGTCGTAGGTGACCAGCCGGCCCGACTCCAACTGGCCGGCCAGTGACCGGGCCCAGGCGTAGGGGGTGGCCGGGTCCCGGGTGGTGCCGACCACCACGATCGGCGCGGCCCCGGCGGCGCGGATGGTGTGCGGCACCCCGGTCGCCTTGACCGGCCAGTAGGCGCAACTCAGCCCCATCCAGGCCAGGTCGGTGCCGAAGTGCGGCGAGGCCTGCTGGAACTGCGGCAGTGCCTTGGCCACCTCCGCAGGGGAGTTGAAGGCCGGCGGCAGGTCCAGGCAGTCGACCGCCGCGTTGGCGAACATCAGGTTCCGGTAACTGCCGTCCGCCGCACGCTCGTAGTACGCGTCGGAGAGGCGCAGCAGCGAACTGCCGTCGCCGGCGCGCGCCGCGGCCAGCGCGCTGCGCAGCTGCGGCCACGCGGGTGGCGCGTACATCGCCGCCAGCACCCCGGTGACCCCCAGCGCCTCGGTCAGCTTGCGGGCCCCGGCGCCGGGCAGCGGGTGCGCGTCCAACGAGCCCAGCAGCGCGTCCAGTTGGCGTCCGGCTTGCTGCTCGTCGGTACCGAGCGGGCAGTCGGTCCGGTTGCCGCAGTCCTTGGCGAACGAGGCCCAGGCGGTCTCGAAGCCGCCCGCCTGGGCGCGGTTGCCGGTCACCGCGTCCAGCGCCGGGTCCATCGCGCCGTCCAGCACCATCCGGCCGACCCGGGACGGGAACAGCCCGGCGTAGGTGGCGCCCAGCAGGGTGCCGTAGGACTTGCCGACGTAGTTCAGCTTGTCGTCGCCGAGCACAGCGCGCAGCACGTCCATGTCGCGGGCCGACTCCACGGTGCTGACGTGGCCCAGCAGGGCGCCCGAATGCTGTGCGCAGCCGGCCGCGAACTCCCGGTCAGCGGCGATCAGTTGATCGATCTCGTGCTGGTCGTGCGGGGCGGGGGTGACGGCGGTGAAGGCGTCCATCCGGTCGCCGCTCAGGCAGCTGACCGGGGAGCTGCGGCCGACGCCGCGCGGGTCCAGGCCGACCAGGTCGTAGCCGGCGCGGACCTCCGGCGGGTAGCTGCTCGCCACCGCCTCCGCGTACTCCACCGCGGAACCGCCCGGGCCGCCCGGGTTGAGCAGCAGCGAACCGGTCCACGGCGCGCCGCCCGCGCCGTCCGCCGGGCGGCGCACCGCACCCAGCGTCAGGTCGCCGGCCGCCGGGTGCGCGTAGTCCAGCGGCACCTTGACGGTGGCGCACTGGAACCCGTTGTCGCACGGCTGCCAGCCGAGCCGCTGGGTGTAGTAGGGCGTCAGCTCGGCCGGCACCGCGGCGGGCAGCGGTTGCAGCGGGGCCGGTGCGGCGGTTCCGGCGGCGGCGGGCTGCGCACCAGTGGGGTGGCTACTGGCACAGCCGGCCAGCAGCAGTCCGGTGGCGAACAGCGCGGCGACCGTCCTCAACGGCAGCGTCCTCAACGGCTGCGGCATGCGGTGTCTCCTCGGCGGGTCGGGGTCGGGGTCAGGGTCGGGGTCGGGGTCGGGGGCAGGCGGGACGGGGGCGGGTCACGGCGCGGGGTGGGCGAGTGTGTCGCTCAGGTACTGGGCGGCCAGCCGGACCAGCCGCAGCCGCTCCCGCTCGGGGGTGTAGTCCAGCACCGCGTCGGAGATCCGCACCTGGGTGCGCGGTGCCCGGCCCCGGTCGGTGCGCAGCGCGTCGGTCAGGCGGTGCGCGGCCGCCAAGCCGTCGGCGTCGTCCTTCGCCGCCGCCAGCAGCACCCGGGGCGCCGGGCCCGACGGGGCGCCGGCCGCCGGGGAGAGGGCCGCCGCGTCGTAGCGGCCGGAGACGCCCGCCGCCGCGCCGTACAACTCGGGGTGGGTCAGCTCGGCGGCCACCGCGCACGGCGCACCGGCCGCCACGCCCAGGGCGGCCCAGCCCTGCGGTCCGGGCGGCAGGGTACGGAACGCTCCGGCCACGGCGGTCCGGATCCGGTCCTCGTCAGCCATCGGGTCGCAGGGCTGAGCGGTGCCGATCGGCGCGGCGGGGGCGACGGCCACGAACGGGCGGGCCCGGCCCAGCTTGATCGCCGAGGCCAGGCCGTCGAAGACGTCCGGCAGTTCGGCGTCCGCGGTCCGGCCGGGGGTGGCGCCGGGCAGCACCAGGACGGGGTAGCGGGCCGACGGCTCGTCGGCGTAGTGCGGGGGCAGCCAGACCCGTACGGCGCGCGGGCTGCCGTCCGCACCGGGCACCGCCGCCTCCAGCAGCTCCCCCTCGGCGGGGTGGCCGACGCCGGTGAAGCGGGGCGCGGCAGCTGCGCTCGGGGACGGCGGCGGCTTCTCGGGGGTGGGCAGCACGGCCGGCGACTCGGCGGAGGGCCGGCGGGTGCCGCCCGCAGGCTGATCACCGGTCAGCAGCGCGGCCACCGCCAGCGACGTCGCCCCCAGGCCGCAGAGCAGCGCACCGCCGAGGCGCAGCACCACTGGCCGCATCTCGGCCACCAGCTCGTACGCGAGCGCCCCGCGCTCCTCGCGCCACCGCCCGAGTGCCTCCCGCGCCAGCCAGCAGCCCGCCGCCAACACCACGGCGGCCGACGCCAGCAGCACTGGACGGGACATCGGGGGCACTCCCTCGCGAGGACTCGGTGCCGGACCGGTCCCGGCGCGCTCGCTCCACAGCGTGCAAGAAGCCGCCCGGGAAGCGGCGCACCGGGCAGCACTGACCACGGTGTTCACTCGAATGAGCGACCGTCACCCGAGCAGCGACCGGAGGCGGACCACCAGCCCGCGCGCACCGGACGAAGCGCGCCCCACCACGCGGCCGCACCCCGCCGCGCGCAGCGCCCCACGCGTGCGGCGCCCCCGCCACGCGTGCGGCGGCACGCCAGTCCGCGCGCAGCGCCCCGTCAGCCCGCGCGCAGCGCCATCGTCATCGCCTCGACCGCCAGCAGCGGATCGACGTTGCGGTCCAGCGCCGTCCGGCAGGCCAGCACCGCCTCGATCCGACGCAGCGTGGCCTCCGGCGGGCCGGCCGCGGCGATCCGGTCCAGCGCGGCCCGGTGGTCCTGGTTGGCCAGCGCGCCGGTCGAGCCGAACTGCAGCGCCAGCACGTCCCGGTAGAAGCCGAGTAGGTCGAGCAGGGCGGTACCCAGGGTCTCCCGGCGGGTCCGCGTGGCCCGGCTCTTCTGCCGCTTCTCCAACTCCTTGACCGCGCCCGCCATGCCGCGCGGGGCCTTGCCGCCCAGGCCCTCGGCCGCGCCATAGGCCGCCTTGAGGTCCTCGGTCTCCTTGGCGTCCCGGGTCTCGGCCAGCGCCTCGGCATCCGCCTTCGCGGTGTCCACCAGGCGCTGGGCGGCCGCCAGGCAGCCGCCGATGTCGGCGACCTCCAGCGGGATCCGCAGCACCTCCAGGCGCCGGCTGCGGGCCTGCTCGTCCAGCGCCAGGCGGCGCGAACGCTCCACGTCGCCCTGGCCGGCCCGGGCCGCCTGCTCGGCCAGCTGCGGCGCCACGCCGTCCCGCCGCACCAGCAGGTCGGCCACCGCCTCCGGCGCCGGGGTGCGCAGCACCAGGTGGCGGCAGCGCGAGCGGATGGTCGGCAGGGTGTCCTGCACCGACGGCGCGCAGAGCAGCCAGACGGTCCGCGGCGAGGGCTCCTCGACGCCCTTGAGCAGCGCGTTCGCCGCGGCCTCGGTGAGCCGGTGGGCCGCGTCGATCAGGATCACCGACCAGCGGCCGCCGGTCGGGTAGGAGGAGGCCCGCAGCACCAGTTCGCGCATGTCGCCGACGCCGATCGACAGACCGTCGCTGCGGACGATCTTCACATCGGCGTGGCTCCCGGCCATGACCGTGTGGCAGCCCTCGCAGAACCCGCAGCCGGGCGTGCCGCCCAGGTCGAGGTCGGGGCTGGTGCACTGGAGCGCGGCGGCGAAGGCCCGCGCCGCGGTGGTCTGGCCGGCACCGGGCGGGCCGGTGAAGAGCCAGGCATGCGTCATCAGCGAGGCGTTGGCGCCCGGGGCCGGGGCGCCGGAGCGGCCGGCGAGCACCGTGGCCCGGGCCGCCGAGGCGGCCGCGGTCAGCTGCTCGACCACCCGTTCCTGGCCCACCAGGTCGTCCCAGACGGTCACCGCTGCTCCCACACTCCGCGCCCGCACCGCGACCGGCCGGGTCTTCGCGCCCGAGCCAACCCGCTCGAGCCTTCCGCCAGCGAGCATACGGCCCGCCCCGGACAGGCCGGAGCGGGCCGCGGAACCCTCGCTACTTGCGCCGCTTGCGGTCGTCGTCGCCGCGGTCGTCCTCGTCCGGGTCGGCCTGCTCCCAGCGGGCCCACTCCTCGCGGGAGCCGAGCAGCGAGTCGGTCAGCGTCGGCAGGTCGTCCATCGGGGTCTCCTCGGCCCAGGACGGGCGGCGCGGGCGCTGCGGCTCGACCGCCTCGGCCGGGGGCTCGGGCCGCCACAGGCCCGGCGGCACCCGCTCCTCCACCGGCCGCACCGGCGGCAGCTTGCCCGGGCCGACGGCCGGCAGCACCGCCGTGCGCTCCTCGGCGGCCTCGCCCGGCACCGCGGGCAGCACCGCCGTGCGCTCCACGGCCGCCTCCGCGTCCTTCCCGCCGCCGTCCTTCCCGCCGCCCTTACCGCCGCGCTGCCCGGTCTTCCCGCCGCACTGCTCCGCCAGCTTCTCGGCGGCGGCCACGGCCGCCTGCCGCTGCTCCTCCGAGATCTCCTCGGTCAGGTCATCGGCACCCGGGATCGGCATCTCCTCGGTCACCGCCTCGGCGTCGTTCGCGGCCCGCGCCGCCGCGGCGGCCTCCTCCGCCTGCCGAGCCGCCTCGGCCCGCTGCAGAGCCTCCTCGGCGCGCCGCCGCTGCTCCTCGCGCTGCACGTCGCGCTGGCGCCGCAGCTCGGCCTGCGCCTGCGCCTCGGCGTCCTTGCGGGCCTGCTCGGCGGCCTCGGCCGCCAGGCGCGCCTCCTCGGCGGCCCGCTGCTCGGCCTCCTGGGCCGCCTTCTCGGCAGCAGCCGCCTCGGCGGCCACCCGGGCCTCCTCAGCGCGCTTGCGCTCCTCCTCGGCCTGCTTGCGGGCCGCCTCCTCGCGGGCCAGCCGCTCCTTCTCGGTCTGCTCGGCGCGCAGCTTCTCCAGCAGTTCCTGGCGCTTGCGCTCGGCCTCCTCGGCCTCGGCCTTCTTGCGGGCCTCCTCGGCGGCGCGCCGCTCGGCCTCCTCGCGGGCCTGCCGGTCCTGCTCGCGCCGCGCCTCCTTCTCCTGCTCGGAGAGCGGCAGCTCGCGGTCGAGCCGGTGCCGGATCGCGGTGGTGACCAGCGCCGGCGCCTTGCTGGCGTCGACCACCAGGTAGCGCACCGGGTCAGCGGCGGCCAGCGCCAGGAATCCGGCCCGGACCCGGGCGTGGAACTCGATCGGCTCGTTCTCCAGCCGGTCCAGCGCCTCGGTGAAGCGCTCGCGGGCCTGCGTCGGGTCGACGTCCAGCACCACGGTCAGGTCCGGCACCAGGCCGCCGGTGGCCCAGCGGGAGATCCGGGCCACCTCGGTGGCGGCCAGGTCGCGGCCGGCGCCCTGGTAGGCGATCGAGGAGTCCATGTAGCGGTCGGTGATCACCACCGCGCCGCGGGCCAGCGCCGGCCGGATCACGTTCTCCACGTGCTCGGCGCGGTCGGCCGCGTAGATCAGCGCCTCGGCCCGGTGCGACAAGCCGGTGTTGCCGACATCCAGCACCAGGCCGCGCAGCCGCTGCCCGACCGGGCTGCCGCCGGGCTCCCGGGTCAGCACCACCTCGTGGCCCTTGCTGCGGATCCACTCGGCCAGCGCCTGCGCCTGGGTGGACTTGCCGGCGCCGTCGCCACCCTCCAGCGCGATGAAGAAGCCGGTGCCGGTGGCCCGGTGCTCCGGCACGTCGCGGTCACCGCCGAGCGCCTCCAGCAGTTCCTTGCCGAACGGCACGGTGCCGCGCTGGTCGTCGGTCTTCAACAGCACCAGGCCGGCCAGCGCCAGGGTGAGGACTCCGGCCGTGGCCACCGCGATGCCGGCGCCGCCGTGCACGAAGGTGAAGCTGCCGGGGGCCCGGGTGCCGTAGTCGATCTCGCCGTAGGCGGCGGCCAGCAGCGGCATGCCGACCAGCGCGGCGCCCACGACCATCCGCAGCACCGCGTAGAGGTGCGCGGTCACCCGCGGCAGCCGGACCTCCTCGACCTCCTGGGCGAGCAGCCCGCGGCCGACCCCGATCACCAGGCCGGCCGCCACCGCGGCCGCCGAGGTGAGCAGCAGGATCAGCACGTAGTCGAAGACCAGCCCGGCCAGGATCAGTGCGGCCCCGATGGTCAGCAGGCCGACCGCGAGCAGTCGGCGGCGGGAGAGCGCGGGCAGCGTGACCCTGGTCAGCCGCAGGCCCAGCCAGGGCAGCCCGGTGGTGGCCAGCACCAGCAGGCCGTAGCCGATCGGCCCGGCGCCGTGCTCGGCGGCGGTGAACAGGGCCAGCGCCGCGGTGCCGGCCATCGCCGCATAGGCCGCGGCGATGGCGAAGGTGAAGTACGGGGCGGAGCCGGTGCGGCCCTTGCCGAGCGCCGGGCCCGGGGTGGCGTCGGTCGGCGCCCGCAGGCCCTGCAGCGGCGAGGCGGGCCGGTGCCCGGCCGGGGCGCCGGGCAGGTCCTGCAGGTAGAGCAGGACGGCCGAGCCGGCGAACAGCAGCGTCGCGCCGAGCGCGGCCGAGGTGACCTGGTGGGCCCGGAGCCAGTCCACGCCGAGCGCGGCCAGCAGGTTGTTCAGCAGGGTGAAGGCGACCAGGCCGACCGCCGCCAGGGGCAAGGTGGCCCAGCCGGTCCGCATGTCGATGGTGCGGACGGTGTCCAGGTTGGCCGCCGACGGGCGCTGCTCGGCCTGCGGCGCGTAGGGATCGCCGGCCGGCAACAGGGTGGGCGTGGTGGCGCCCTTGGCGGCCGACCAGACCCGCTCGGCCGCGCCGGTCACGAAGATCGTGGCCAGCAGCGCGTAGACCGGCACCGCCTGGTGGGTCCAGACCGGCCACCAGGGCGCGACCCCGATCAGCGCCGCGCGCAGCCCGTCGGCGGCGATCAGCGTCCAGCGGCGGTCCAGCGGGCCGGTGAGCAGCCGGTGCAGCGGGCCGAGCAGCGCCACCCCGACCAGCCCGGCGGCCAGCAGCCGCACGGCGAAGACCAGGGCCAGCGCGAAGGCCGCACCCCGGTAGCCGCCACCGAACAGCCCGGCCGCGACGGCGGCGGTGACGGTCAGTGCGAGCAGCACCAGGAACCCGAGCCGGTCCGCGGTACCGCCGATCAGCTGGGTCACCCACAGTCGCCGGTACGGGCGCAGCCGCAGCAAGGCGCGCGCCCGCTCGCCGGGCGTACCGGCCGGCGCCACTTCGGGGAGAACGGGCACAGTGGGGGTGGGCTGCTCCTCGCTCGTCATACGGTCAGCGTAGCGGGCAGGGCGGAGCGCCAACGGGCGCACGGCCCGGTGAAGCCAGGCTATGACCGGGTTGTGACGCGGGGGCGGTGAGCGAGCTCACCGCCCCCGGCGGGGTTCAGGCCTCCTGACCAGGCTCGGCGGCGGTCTTCTCGGCCGCCGCCTTCTTGGTCGCCGTCTTCTTCGCCGCGGTGGTCTTGGCGGCGGTGGCCTTCTTCGCCGTCGTGGTCTTCTTGGCCGCCGTCTTCTTGGCGGCGGCCGTCTTGGTCGCGGTGGCCTTGGTCGCGGTGGTCTTCTTGGCGGCCGTCTTCTTCACCGTCTTCTTGGCCACCTTCTTCACCGGCCCGCGGGCCCGCTTCTCCGCCAGCAGCTCATAGCCGCGCTCGGGGGTGATGGTGGCCACGTCGTCGTCCTTGCGGAGCGTCGCATTGGTCTCGCCATCGGTCACGTACGGGCCGAACCGGCCGTCCTTGACCACCACCGGCCGCTCGCTGACCGGGTCGGTGCCCAGCTCGCGCAGCGGCGGGGCGGCGGCGGCCCGGCCGCGCTGCTTGGGCTGGGCGTAGATCGCCAGCGCCTCCTCCAGGGTGACCGTGAAGAGCTGCTCCTCGCTGGTCAGCGAGCGCGAGTCGGTCCCCTTCTTCAGGTACGGCCCGTAGCGGCCGTTCTGCGCGGTGATCTCCACGCCCTCGGGGTCGGTGCCGACCACCCGGGGCAGCGCCAGCAGCCGCAGCGCGTCCTCCAGGGTGACGGTGTCCAGCGACATCGTCTTGAAGAGCGAGGCGGTGCGCGGCTTGACCGCGTTCTTGCCGGTCTTCGGGGTGCCCTCGGGCAGCACCTCGGTGACGTACGGACCGTAACGGCCGTCCTTGGCGACCAGCATGTGGCCGGTCTCCGGGTCGTGGCCGAGCTCGTAGTCGCCGCTCGGCTTGGCCAGCAGCTCCTCGGCCAGCTCCACGGTCAGCTCGTCCGGCGGCAGCTCGTCCGGGATGTCGGCGCGCTGGCCGGGCTGGTCGGCCTCGGCCGAGGCCTTCTCGACGTACGGGCCGTAGCGGCCGACCCGCAGGGTGATCTCGTCGCTCAGCTTGAACGAGCTGATCTCCCGGGCGTCGATCGCGCCCAGGTCGGTGACCAGCTCCTTGAGGCCGCCCAGGTGGTCGCCGTCGCCGTTGCCGGCCTCGGCGGCACCGCCGGCGCCCTCGCCCTCGCCGAAGTAGAAGCGCTTCAGCCACGGCACCGACTCGGCCTGGCCGGCGGCGATCCGGTCGAGGTCGTCCTCCATCTTCGCGGTGAAGTCGTAGTCGACCAGCCGGCCGAAGTGCTTCTCCAGCAGGTTCACCACCGCGAACGAGAGGAAGGACGGCACCAGGGCCGTGCCCTTCTTGAAGACGTAGCGGCGGTTGATGATGGTGTCGATGATCGACGCGTAGGTCGAGGGCCGGCCGATCTCCCGGTCCTCCAGCTCCTTGACCAGCGAGGCCTCGGTGTAGCGGGCCGGCGGCTTGGTCGCGTGGCCCTCCGGGGTGAGCTGCTCGGCGGCCAGCGGGTCGCCCTGGGACACCTGCGGCAGCCGGCGCTCGCGGTCGTCCAGCTCGGCGTTGGGGTCGTCGGCGCCCTCGACGTAGGCCTTGAGGAAGCCGTGGAAGGTGATGATCTTGCCGGAGGCCGAGAACTCGACGTCCCGCCCGTCAGCGGCCGTGCCACCGACCCGCACGGTGACGGACTGACCGACCGCGTCCTTCATCTGGGAGGCGACGGTGCGCATCCAGATCAGCTCGTACAGCTTGAAGTCGTCGCCGCTCAGGCCGGTCTCGGCCGGGGTGCGGAAGCGGTCGCCGGACGGGCGGATCGCCTCGTGCGCCTCCTGGGCGTTCTTGACCTTGCTGGCGTAGACCCGGGGGGCGTCCGGCAGGTAGTCGGCGCCGTACAGCTGGGTCACCTGGGCGCGGGCCGCGGTCACCGCGGTCTCGGAGAGCGTGGTGGAGTCGGTACGCATATAGGTGATGAAGCCGTTCTCGTACAGCTTCTGGGCCACCTGCATGGTCCGCTTGGCGCCGAAGCCCAGCTTGCGGCTGGCCTCCTGCTGCAGCGTGGTGGTGCGGAACGGCGCGTAGGGCGAGCGGCGGTACGGCTTGGACTCGACGCTGCGCACGCCGAACGCGGTGCGCTCCAGGGCGGCGGCCAGCGCGCGGGCGGCCGTCTCGTCCAGGTGCAGGGTGTTGGCGGCCTTCAGCTGACCGTCCTGGCCGAAGTCGCGGCCGCTGGCGATCCGCCTGCCGTCGACACTGGACAGCCGGGCGCCGAAGGTCTCCGGGTTGGCGGAGTCGGCCGGGGTTCGGCCGGTACCGAAGACGGCGACCAGGTCCCAGTAGGAGGCCGAGGTGAAGGCGATCCGCTCGCGCTCCCGCTCGACCACCAGGCGGGTCGCCACGGACTGCACCCGGCCCGCCGACAGGCTCGGCATGACCTTCTTCCAGAGCACCGGGGAGACCTCGTAGCCGTACAGCCGGTCGAGGATCCGGCGGGTCTCCTGGGCATCGACCAGACGCTGGTTCAGCTCGCGCGGGTTGGCCACCGCCTCCTGGATGGCGGACTTGGTGATCTCGTGGAAGACCATCCGCTTGACCGGCACCTTGGGCTTGAGCACCTCCTGCAGGTGCCAGGCGATCGCCTCGCCCTCGCGGTCCTCATCGGTGGCGAGGAAGAGCTCGTCGGACTCCGCGAGCAGCTGCTTGAGCTTGGTGACCTGGGCCTTCTTCTCGGCGCTGACCACGTAGATGGGGGTGAAGTCGTGCTCGACGTCCACCCCGAGCCGGCGCAGCTCGCCGGTGTACTTGTCCGGCACTTCGGCTGCCGTCTTCGGCAGGTCGCGGATGTGCCCGACGCTCGCCTCGACGATGTAGCCGGGGCCGAGGTAGCCCTTGATCGTCTTCGCCTTGGCGGGCGACTCGACAATGACGAGTCGCTTCCCGCCCTGCGCGGTCTCGCTGCTCGGGGACACCTTCGCTCTTCTCTTCCGGTCGCTTCCTGTGTGCTGGCCGACGGATGGCCGACGCCCGGCACACCACCGCCTGGGCCACCGCCATGCGACGACCCCACCAGCGGAGTGTGACCGTACCCTGGTCACCCTTGTCAAACGGACGGATCCCGCTTTTTCACCGGCAAGGCCGACCGACGCCACTCGAACGGTAACCCGATGATGGACGTTTCCGCCGCGCGGTTATCCCTTTGACCGGGTCAGAAACCCGGTCGTGGCGGCGGGAACCGGTCGATTCAGGACACGGCGGCCGACCGCGCCGGCCGAGTTCGGCCGTACTGTCCGAGCCGGCGGAGGATGACCGTCCGTCCGAGTCGGCAACTGTCCGAGCCGGCTGTCCGCGTCGGCGGAGGAGGCGCGTCGGGAGATCGGCGCGGGCGGATCAGCGCCGCAGCGCGGTGGCCAGCAGGCTCAGCCCGCCCGCCAGGGAGCTGGTGCCGAGCACCGTCCAGAAGACGTCAATCGGCAGCGAGGCCGCGGTACCCAGGCCGGTCAGCACCACGCGGGCCGGGCGGCGCGGGTCGTAGCAGACCCGCACCGAGCTGCCCGGCAGCAGTCCGACCGGCCGGCTCAGCGTGGTGGTGCCGCGCGGGCGGGACAGCACCACGGCGGCCTCGGCCGGCTCACCGGGAGCCACCAGGGCGGGCAGCGTGGCGTAGGAGAGCAGCGGCGCCGGGTCCGCCACCTGCCCCTGGGTGGTGTCCGGCACCACCAGGGCGGTCACGGGGACGCCGTTCCGGCGCAGCCGGTGGCGCAGGCGCAACTCCGCCGCGCACCAGAACAACAGTGCGCCTCCGAAGAGCACCAGTACGCCCCCTGCGACCGTCGCCGGCTCCGCAGCCACCTGTCTCTCCCCCTCACCTGCTCCCCGGGAGGATCACCGGGCAGCCTGGAATCTCCGGGCAGCCTGGCAAGCCGGGGACAACCGGAGGCGGAGGCCCCGGGTCCGCCAGGGAAACGGGGGGTCACGACTGGGTGAACGCTGCTCCCCGGGCCGGGAGCAGCGTCAGACTGCGCGCTGCCCCAGACGGCGGGCTGCCTCACACGGCGGGCTCGATGAAGCCCTGCTCGACCAGCAGCCGCAGCGACTCGGGCACCCGGTCGCGCAGCCCGGACCCGTCCTCGTCCAGCAGTCGGGCGATCGCGTCCACGATGTCCCCGGCCGCCAGCGAGCCGTCGCAGACCCCGGCGAACCCGGCGCCCACCGTGTCGACCTTGGTGGCCCGGCGCATTCCCCGGCCCTGCCGCAGCACCACGTGCTCCGGATCCTCCGCGCCCGGCGCGCCCACCTGCTCCTGGACCACCTCGTCGGCCAGCAGGTAGCGGGCGGCGAGCAGCGCCGCGTCGTCGTGCTCGCGCAGGAAGTCCTGGCGGGCGAACCACCGCTCGATGTGCGGGCCGAGCGGCTGCTCGACCGGGTGCGGCCACTCCTCGATGCGCACGGCCGGCTGCTCGGCGCCGGAGTTGCGCAGCGTGATCCAGCCGAAGCCGATGCCCTCCACGCCCGCCGCCTCGAAGGCGTCCAGCCACTCGTTGTAGCGGGCCTCATAGGCCTCCCGGCCGGCCAGGTGGTCGCCGCCGTCGCGGAGCCAGAGTTCCGCGTACTGTGCCACGTCCTGCACCTCGCGCTGGACCACCCAGGCGTCCAGACCGGTGCCGGCCACCCAGCCGGCCAGCCGGTCGTGCCAGTCCTCGCCCTTGACGTGCTGCCAGTTGGCCAGCAGCTGGCAGTAGCCGCCGGCCTCCAGGTGCGCAGCGGCGGACCGCACCAGGCTGCGGCAGAGGTCGTCGCCGGCCATGCCGCCGTCCCGGTAGACGAACCGGCTGCCGGGGGAGATCACGAACGGCGGGTTGGAGACGATCAGGTCGAACTTCTGCTGGCCGACCGGCTCGAACAGGCTGCCCTCGACGGTCTCGACGTGGTCGAAGCCGGAGAGCGCCAGGGTGAGCCGGGCGAAGGCCAGGGCCCGCGGGTTGAGGTCGGTCGCGGTCACCCGCTGGGCGTGCCGGGCCGCGTGCAGCGCCTGGACGCCGGAACCGGTGCCCAGGTCGAGCACCGACCGGACCGGGCGGCGGACCGCCAGGTTGGCCAGCGTGGTGGAGGCCCCGCCGACCCCGAGCACCAGTTCGCGGCGCGGCACGCCCGCCGCGCTGCCGCCGCCACCGATCCCGCCCGCGCCGCCGACCGCGCAGCCGAGGTCGGAGACCACCCAGGCGTCGGCGCTGTCCAGGCCGGCCACCTCGTTGGCGTACGGGCGCACGTCCACCGTGGCCCGGACCAGACCGCCGTCGGCCGTCAGCCAGCCGTCGATCAGGCAGTCCTCGACCGGCAGGGCCGCCGCGGCTGCCGCGAACGAGGCCGGCTGCTGCAGCAGGAACAGCCGGATCAGCGTCTCGAGCGGCGTACCGCCCCTGGTCGCGCGAAGCGCCGGCACCGCCTCGTTGCGGGCCAGCGCCGCGTAGCCGGTCGGGCCGAGCAGGTCGAGGCAGCCGTCAGCGGTGTAGGAGGCGGTCAGCAGCGCCTCCCGCAGGCGGGCGAGACGGGCGGGATCCGGGGTGGGAAGCGTGGTCACCCGCCCATTCTCCCGCCTGCCGGGGCCGCTGCCGCCTGCCGGGGCGCGACACGGTCGGCGGTGCGCCTCAGTTCGGCGGTTCCGTCAGCCCGGCGGTTCGCGTCAGCTCGGCGGTTCGCGTCAGCTCGGCGAGGCGGACCCGCCCGGGGAGCCGCTGCCACCCCCGCTCGGGCTGCCGCCGGCGTTCGGGCTGCCGCTCCCGCTCGGGGAGCCACCCGCGCTCGGGCTGCCACTCGGGGAACCGGACGGGGAGCCGCCCGCTGCCGGGCTGCCGCTGGACGGGGCGCCCGGGGAGGCACCGGTCGAGGCGGCCGGCGAGCCGCTGCCGGACGGAGCCGCGTTCGGCGCCGGGCTGCCCGAAGCGTCCGCCGCGGCCCGGCAGCCGGGCTGGCGGGCGAACGCCTTGCCCAGGTCGCCGGTCTGCACCGTGGTCATCGCAGTGTTCGACAGCTTGGCCAGCTGCTGCGCCTGGTCGCCGATGCTCTTCAGGCCGTCCGCGAACTTCCCCTGGTCGTTGGTCGGCAGCGCGGTGAGCTTCTGCTGCACGTCCTTGAAGCCCTGGGAGGCCTGGTGCAGCTCGTTGACCGCATCCTGCTGCACCCCGGCGCCGTTGGCGACCTTCGGGGCTCCCGCCTTGCTCATCGCATCGGCAATCTGCTGGTTGCTGGTGCTGAGCTGGCCGAGGTCGCCGGACAGCCGCTTCTGCAGGTCGGCCGCGGACTCGTTCTGCTTGACCTGGGCGGTATCGTCCAGGGCCGCGCGGGACTGGGCGACCGGGTCGCGCAGCCCGTCGCAGACCTGCTGGGCCCAACCGTCGAGCGCCTTGCTGTTGTCGCTGCTGCTGTCGGTGCAGGCCGCCGCACCGGTGGCGAGCAACGCCCCGAGCAGCGGCAGGGCGAGCACTCGGCCCGCGCTGCCCGGCCGGAAGCGCCGCGCTCCGTTCCGCTCGCCGTCCACCAGTAGTCGCCCGTCCACCTGGAGAGCCCTCCGTCAGTCGCCATCGGTCCCGAGTGAACCTACCCGACACCCCTCCCCGACGAGTCCGCCCGCTGGATCGGTTCCCGCCGAACGGGTCTGGGGCACGGGCTGAGCAGGGGCTTGAGCAGGGTTCGGATACGGGTCGGCCCCCAGCGCGAGGACCGCGCCAGGGGCCGACCGTCTTCGGTGGACCGGTGTGCTCAGCCTTCGGGGGGTGACCGGTGGGCTCAGCCGCCCGCCTCGGCGGCGACCGCGCTGCCGGCCGGGGCCTGCCCCGCCACATCCACGGTGCGCCGCTTGGACGCGTACACCGCGCCCACCACCAGCAGCACCGCCACCGCGGCGATCGCACCGCGCAGCCCCGCACTGGCGTGGGCGCCGTAGCTGAACCTCACGATCGCCGGTGCGATCAGCAGCGAGACCAGGTTCATCACCTTGAGCAGCGGGTTGATCGCTGGGCCGGCGGTGTCCTTGAACGGGTCGCCGACCGTGTCGCCGATCACCGTGGCCGCGTGCGCCTCGCTGCCCTTGCCGCCGTGCGCGCCGTCCTCCACCAGCTTCTTGGCGTTGTCCCAGGCGCCGCCGGAGTTGGCGAGGAAGACCGCCATCAGCGTGCCCGCGCTGATCGCCCCCGCGAGGTAGCTCCCGAGCGCGCCGACGCCGAGGCCGAAGCCCACCGCGATCGGTGCCAGCACCGCGAGCAGGCCCGGGGTGGCCAGCTCGCGCAGCGCGTCCCGGGTGCAGATGTCGACGACCTTGCCGTACTCGGGGGTCTCACTGCCGTCCATGATCCCGGGGTGGTCGCGGAACTGCCGGCGGACCTCGAAGACCACCGAACCCGCCGAGCGGGACACCGCATTGACGGCCAGTCCGGAGAAGAGGAAGACCACCGCCGCGCCCAGCAGCAGGCCGACCAGGTTGTTGGGCTGCGAGATGTCCAGGCTCAGCCCGGCCGGGCTGCCGATCACGGCGGTACCGCCCGCGCTGGCCACCGCCTCGCCGATCGCGTCGGTGAACGAGCCGAACAGCGCGGTGGCCGCGAGCACGGCGGTGGCGATCGCGATGCCCTTGGTGATCGCCTTGGTGGTGTTGCCCACCGCGTCCAGCTCGGTCAGCACCCGGGCGCCGGCACCCGTCACCTCCCCGGACATCTCAGCGATGCCCTGGGCGTTGTCCGACACCGGGCCGAAGGTGTCCATCGCCACGATCACACCGACCGTGGTCAGCAGCCCGGTGCCGGCCAGCGCGACGGCGAACAGCGCCAGCACGATCGAGCCGCCGGCCAGCAGGTAGCAGCCGTAGACCGCGGCACCTATCAGCGCCGCCGAATACACCGCCGACTCCAGGCCCAGCGAGACCCCGGACAGCACCACGGTGGCCGGGCCGGTCAGCGAGCTGCGTCCGACATCGCGCACCGGGCGCCGGGAGGTCTCGGTGAAGTAGCCGGTCAGCTGCTGGATCAGCACCGCCAGCACGATCCCGATCAGCACGGCGAACAGCGCGAACAGCCGGGGGTCGCCGCGATGGGCGGCGATCGCGGACGGCACGTGGCGCAGGCCGCCGAAGCCGGACGGCAACACCGTGAACGCCGCCACTGCCACCAGCACCAGTGAGACCGCTGCGGAGAGGAAGAAACCCCGGTTGATCGCGGTCATGCCGCCGCGGTCCCGCTCGCGCGGGGCGACCGCGACGATGCCCAGCACCGCCGTGAGCACCCCGATCCCGGGGACGATCAGCGGCAGCACCAGACCGGCGTCGCCGAACACCGCCCGGCCCAGCACCAGCGCCGCCACCAGGGTCACCGCATAGGACTCGAACAGGTCGGCCGCCATGCCCGCGCAGTCGCCCACGTTGTCACCGACGTTGTCGGCGATGGTGGCCGCATTGCGCGGGTCGTCCTCCGGTATGCCCTGCTCGACCTTGCCGACCAGGTCGGCGCCGACGTCGGCCGCCTTGGTGAAGATGCCGCCGCCGACCCGCATGAACATCGCGAGCAGCGCGGCACCGAACCCGAAGCCCTCCAACACCCGCGGCGCGTCCGCGCGGTAGACCAGCACCACGACGGCCGCACCGAGCAGGCCCAGGCCCACGGTGCACATGCCGACCACACCGCCGGTGCGGAAGGCGATCCGCATCGCGCCACGCTGGGCCGACCGCTCCTGACCATCCATCACTCCGCGTGCCACCGACGCCACCCGTACGTTGGCCCGGACGGCCAGCCACATGCCCAGGTAGCCGGTGGCGGCCGAGAACGCCGCGCCGACCAGGAAGAACAGCGAACGTCCCAGGCGCTGCGACCAGTTGTCGGCGGGCAGCAGCATCAGCAGGAAGAAGGCGCCGGTCGCGAAGACCGTCAGGGTGCGGAACTGGCGGGCGAGGTAGGCATTGGCGCCTTCCTGGACCGCCGCGGCGATCCGCCGCATCGCCGGGGTTCCGGCATCGGCCGCGAGCACCTGACGCACCAACAGAAAGGCCACGCCGAGCGCGGCGACGGCGATCAGTGCGATCACCAGGAGCACAATCCGGTTTCCACCGGTGAGCACCGCGCCACCACCGGAACCGTCGGCCAGAATGTTCATGATTTGTGGGCGCACCGGTGCCCCTGATCCGAATTCCGGTGCCGAGTCGAGTGTGAATCCCGCCATGCGTCCTCCCCGACGGCCGGCGCACCGGCCGGTCCGGACGGTGCGCTGCTGGCTCTGGTGGCACAGGCGACCGGGACGAGGACGACCGGGACGGGCCGGACCGCCCCGCCCCGACCGGGTATCCACGAGTGAGTGTAGGAATCCGCAGGGGATTCAAATAGACCGTGGACGGCGCAGAAAAAAGAATCATGGGTGGCGGCCGGTAGCCCTGGGTTTGCAGCTGCCTCGCCGGGACCCCGGGGTTATCCGGCCACCACGGGATTGTCCGGCCATCCCGGGATTACCCGGCTATCCCGGGACCGTCCGGCCACCACGGGATTGTCCGATCGCCTCAGAATTCACCAGGAGCGCGCGAATTCCTGGGCTCGCCAGAGCTCACCGAGCACGCCAGAATTCGCCGGATGCATCAGAGTTCGCCGGGTGCATCAGCACCGGTCGGTGGCACCACAGATCGCTGGCGCGCCATCAGGCCCAATGGGACCGGGCAGCACTGACCAATGATCAGATCAGGCGATCGGGGCTCAGGCTTCGGGTTGATCCGGGCTCAGGCCGGGTTGATCGGCCAGCTCATGCGGATCAGGCCGCCGTCGTCGTCGCGGCCCACCTCGACTTCCTCCACCAGGCCGGTGATCACCGCCAGGCCCAGGGCGTCATCGCTCGCGTCGCCGCCCTCGGCGGCACCGCCGTCGGCAGACGCGGCAAGCTCACTGTGCTCGCCGGCACCATCGCCGACCTCGATGATGAAACGCTTCTCCTGATCGATCAGCGCCACCCGCACGGCACCGCCCACGCCGCCCTGCTGGTGCAGCCCGACGGCGCGCGAGCAGGCCTCACCGACCGCCAGGCGCACCTCGTCGAGAGCCGACTCGTCCACACCGGCGCGTCTGGCCACTGCGGCCGCCACCAGTCGTGCGGTCCGCACGTGTTCGGGAAGGGCGCTGAAGCGCAGTTCGACGGTTGCCATCTCTCCCTCTCGGGGTTTCCCCGCACTCAGGCGTACCGAGCGTCGGACCGACCCGGGACGGCGGCGACAGCCGCCTACTCGGAGCCGCTGGCACGCCCGACCGTCCGGGGCTGGTCCAGGGCAGCGAACGGACCCGGGCCGCCCGCACGACGGCGGGCGGTCCGGGCCACGCCGGATCAGTCAGTCGCCTGGACGGCGTCCTCGACCGAGGTGTGGATCGGGAACACCTTGGTCAGACCGGTGATCCGGAAGATCTTGAGGATGCGCTCCTGGGTGCAGACCAGGCGCAACGAGCCCTCGTGCGCCCGGACCCGCTTCAAGCCGCCCACCAGGACACCCAGACCGGTCGAGTCCAGGAAGTCCACACCCTCCATGTCGACGACCAAGTGGTAGCTGCCGTCATTGACGAGCTCGACCAGCTGCTCGCGAAGCTTCGGGGCGGTGTACACATCAATCTCGCCACCAACCCGGACGACCGTGCGGTCGCCTACGGTTTCGGTCGACAGGGTCAGGTCCACGGAACCTCCAGCACCTTGCCTTGCTAGGTCACATTGCGTTCTCTACGGCGAGCCGGACGCACCGGCAGCCGAAACCACCGATCCCGCCCAGACGGTCTCCACCGCCGGTCTCCACCGTATGAACGGTCTCCACCGCATGGTCGAGCAACCGGCCCAGAGGCTGCCGGTCCGGCCAACTGGCCGCCACCGCCTCATTCAACCACTTGGCACCATGCCCGCACGATGGCTTGCGGCGATTCTCCGTCACTCCGGTGACACACTGGGTCTCCATGCCGCCCAGCCACCGCCCGCCCGAGGCCCAGCTCGACCTCCTGGTCGCCAGCCGGGGCCGCTCGGACCGACTCACCCATACGGAGCATCTCCCCGCGCGCCAGGGACGCCACGCCCCTTGGCCCGAATCGATCCGTCCCGAGATTCGTGCCGCCGCGCTGGACCTCGGCATCCGCCGGCCCTGGACCCACCAGGTCGAGGCGATGAATTTGGCCAAAGCAGGCCAAACTGTGGTGATCGCCACAGGAACCGCCTCAGGCAAGTCGCTCGGATATCTGGCGCCCGTGCTCAGCGAGCTGCTGACCGGCACCGAGGCGCCCAACGGCCGCGGCTCGACCGCCCTCTACCTGGCCCCGACCAAGGCGCTCGCCGCCGACCAGCGCCGCCGGGCCACCGAGCTGGCTCCCGAGCGGGTGCGCGCCGCGCTGTACGACGGCGACACCCCGCCGCAGGAGCGCGAGTGGGTCCGCCAGTACGCCTCCTATGTGCTGACCAACCCGGACATGCTGCACCGGAGCATCCTGCCCGCGCACCCGCGCTGGTCCTCCTTCCTCAAGACGCTGCGCTATGTGGTGGTGGACGAGTGCCACAGCTACCGCGGCGTCTTCGGCTCCCATGTCGCCCAGGTACTGCGCCGACTGCGCCGGGTCTGCCGGCGCTACGGCGCCGACCCGGCGTTCCTGCTGGCCTCCGCGACCACGGCCGACCCGGCGGCGACCGCCGAACGCCTCACCGGCCTACCCGCCCACGCGGTGACCGAGGACGCCTCACCGCGCGGCCAGATGGTCTTCGCCCTCTGGGAGCCCCCGCTGACCGAGCACGTCGGCGAGCAGGGCGCGCCGGTGCGGCGGACCGCCACCGCCGAGGCCGCCTACCTGCTCACCGACCTGGTGACGGCCGGCACCCGCACGGTGGCGTTCGTCCGCTCCCGCCGCGCCGCGGAGTTGGTCGCGCTGCAGGCCCAGGACAACCTGGAGCCGCAGCTGGCCAACCGGGTGGCCGCCTACCGCGGCGGCTACCTGCCCGAGGAACGCCGGGCGCTGGAGCGCGATCTGTACTCGGGGCGGCTGCTCGGCCTGGCCTCCACCTCCGCTCTGGAACTCGGCATCGACGTGTCCGGCCTGGACGCCGTCCTGCTGGCCGGCTACCCAGGCACCCGGGCCTCGCTCTGGCAGCAGGCCGGGCGGGCCGGCCGCGAGGCCCAGGGCGCGCTGGCCGTCCTGATCGCCCGTGACGACCCGCTGGACACCTACCTGGTCCACCACCCCGAAGCCCTGTTCGCCCGGCCGGTCGAGGCCACCGTTCTGGACCCGGACAACCCGCACGTCCTGGCCCCCCACCTGTGCGCCGCCGCCGCCGAACTGCCCCTCACCGACGCGGACGTCGAACTGTTCGGCCCAAACGCCGCCGCACTGCTGCCGGTACTGGAACGGCGAGGGCTGCTGCGTCGCCGGGCGGACGGCGCCTGGTACTGGACCAGACGGGAACGCGCGGCCGATGCCGTCGATCTGCGGGGCACCGGCGGGGCACCGGTGCAGATCGTCGAGGAGTCCACCGGGCGGCTGCTGGGCACCGTGGACGCCGATGCCGCGCACACCACCGTGCACACCGGCGCCGTCCACCTCCACCAGGGCCGCAGCTACCTGGTGCGCGAGCTGGACCTGGAGCACTCGGTCGCCCTGGTCTCCGCTGCCAACCCCTCCTACACCACCGCCGCCCGGGACATCACCTCCATCTCCGTCATGTCCACCGAGCAGACCGTGGCGTGGGGCGAGGGCACCCTGAACTTCGGCTCGGTCGAGGTGGTCAACCAGGTGGTGGGCTACCTGCGCAAGCGCATCGCCACCGGTGAGGTACTCGGCGAGACCAAACTCGACCTGCCGCCCAGGACCCTGCGCACCAGGGCGGTCTGGTGGACCGTCACTGAGGACCAGCTGCTGGACGCGGTGATCCCGTTCGACCAGTTGCCCGGTGCCGCGCACGCCGCCGAGCACGCCTCGATCGGCCTGCTGCCGCTGTTCGCCACCTGCGACCGGTGGGACATCGGCGGCGTCTCGGTTCCGCTGCACCCGGACACTCTGCTGCCCACGGTCTTCGTCTACGACGGCCATCCGGGCGGCGCCGGCTTCGCCGAGCACGGCTTCCGCCACGCGGCGCGCTGGCTGACCGCGACCCGGGACGCCATCCGAGCCTGCGAGTGCGCCCGAGGCTGCCCGTCCTGCGTGCAGTCGCCCAAGTGCGGCAACGGGAACGATCCGCTGGACAAGGCCGGCGCGGTCCGCCTGCTCAGTGCACTGCTCGCCGGTGCGCCGGCGGACGATGCCGAGAGCACGTAGCGGGCCGGGGGCGGCGCGGAGGCAGGAGCGGGCGTGGAGGCGGGCGGGAGTGTGGAGGCAGGGGAGAGCCCGGGGGTGGGAGGGACTGCCGAGCCAGGGGGTACGGAGGCCGGCGACGGTTCCGCCGGTTAGCCGGCCCGCCCGGGCACACGGACGGTCCGCCGAGCGCGGGTCGCCGAGCCGGACGGGGTCGGTGACCGGGCAGGGGCTGACGGCCGGCTCGGACGGCAGCCGACCGATAGGACTCCGTGGCCCATTCCGGTCAGCAGGCCGCAGATCCGCCGCTTCGAGAGTCGGCAGATCGGGCAGGCCCGCCCCATCCGTCCAGCCGAGCGACCAGACCGGACCCGCCCGGGCCCGTGCGCTAGCCGGCCCAACGGGCAAGCGGATGCCGCCCACGGGTGCGCTGACCTCGACCTCGACGCTGTCGTCCGCGCGGTTCACCGTGCAGGAGACCAGTGCGGTCCGCTGCGCCGTCGCCAGACTCGCCGCCCGGGCGCAGCCACCGTCGGCATCCACCAGCAGATGGCCGGCGGCGGCTAGTGCGGCCAGGTCGGCGGCCGACTCGGCACGGTGGCGGGCGGCAAGCACCGCACCGAGGGAGAGGGCGAGCCCGCAGACCGCCAGCCCCGCCACCACGAGCCCGACGAGCCAAATGCTGGCCGACCCCCGGTCGCGTTCCGACCCCGGAAGCGCCGTGTTCTCCCTCGCCAGGTCAGACCCGGTCATGGCGCAGCCACTCCCTTCCCGTTGTCGTCTCGCCGACCGTCGCCTCGCTGACCGTCTCACTGGCTGCTACGGCCACCGCTGAGACCTTCAGCGGTGAGGCCAGCCGGCCGATCCCGGGGCACTGGGCCTCCACCAGCACGCGGACCGTGTCCGAGGACTCGACCACCTCCACCGCCGCTCCTGGTGGGGCCACCTTGCGGGCCTGGTCCGCAGGGTCCGCGTCGCCCCGAGCCGCGGCCCGGGCCGCCACCCTCGCCGCATCGATGCACCTCAGTTGGGCGGCGGCCACCAGAACTCCCCAGACCAGCAGCAGCATCAGCGCGATCAGCGCCGGCAGCAGCACGGCCGTCTCCGCCGTGACGTAGCCGCCGTCGCGGACGCGGCCCGCGGCCCCGAGCCGGCGGCGGAGCAGGCCGGGGCCACCGCCGTCAGAGCGCATGAAGGGCTCGATTCACCAACTCGGTCAGCGCGTCACTCACCGCACCACCGGTGATCACCTTGTAGAGCACCCCGGCGAACGCACACGCGGTGACGGTGCCGATGGCGTACTCGGCCGTCGACATGCCGGCGTCCGGCAACGCGGCCCAGCGGTCGCGGGAGCGCTCACAGATCCGGCGCAGCCCCTGACCCACCGAGTCTCTGACGCGAGCGAACGGGTGCGACCGCGGACCGGGCGGGGCTGCGGATCGCCCGGGCGACGAGGAGGCCCGCTGGGCCGGCAGTGCGACCCGGCACCTCGGCAGCGCGGCCGAGCGGTCATGGGACGGCAGCGGGGAGAAGGTCGCCACCGGCGCCGACTCATCGGTTGTACGGCTCATGGAAGGCACTCCGATCCGTGAACTGGATGTCTGATTGACAGCTGTGATGCTTCGTCAGATCTGCGAGGCGATGGAGGACACCAGGCCCACCATCACCGGGACGATGCCGATCAGGACGAAAGCCGGAAGGAAGCAGAGGCCCAACGGCACGGTGGCCAGCACTCCCGCCCGTTTGACCCGGGCGTGCGCAGCCCGCTGGGCAGCGGCGCGTTGCGAGGTGGCAAGTCCCTGGAGCGGCAGGGCTGGTGGCGATCCGCTGAGCGTGGTCCTGATCAGGCAGCGGGCCAATGACCCCAGTGGCGCACTGTCCTGGCCGAACCGCTCCCAGCAGGCCGTTGGTGGAGCTCCAAGCGCAAGCTCCGCGGCCACGGCGGACAGCCGGCTCCGCATCGGCTCGCGGACGGTTCGCGCCACCGCCTCCGCCGCCTGCGCCGGTGATGCGGTCGAACCCAAGCAGGCCGCCAACAGATCGGCGGTCAGTGGCAGTTGTGCCAGCAGCAGACCGTCCTCGCGGGCCTGCCGCTGGGCGAGGGTGGGGCTCGGTGACGGCAGCCGGCGGCGCAGCAGCACCGCAGTCACCACCCCGGCGGGCAGGCCGAGCAGCCCCGGAACGATCCAGGCCACCACCGCGCCGGCGAGCACGGAGACCGCGACCACCGGGTCGAGCCGCTTGCCGGTTCGCCAAGCGATCAAGCACTTGCTCACCCGACCGTGGCGGGCCGAGGCCACCGGCACTCCCACCCGAACTGCCCGGCGACGAGCGGCCCGGCGCCCGAGCCAACGCCGGATCACCACCGCCGTAGCCACGATCAGCTCGGCGAGCGTCACCCCGACCGTCAACCCCACCAGCCACATGGGAGGCGCGGTGGCGGCGCCCGAGTGTGGGCCGAGGTAGGCACTCATCACACCGCCTCCGCCCTGCCGCCGATGCCCCTGGCAACCGGCTGCCCTCCCGGTCCTGTCCCGATACCGGCGCCACGGCGCTCCCCGGCGCGGCCGGGACTGCCGGGTCGGCGCGATCGCCGCCGGCCGCCCCGCAGCAGCAAGCGGCGGCCCGGCTGGGCGGGTTGGAGAGGCTCAGGCCGGTGGTCCGACTCGGGACGGTCGGCGGAGCCTGTGGTGCCGCCGGCCTGAACCCCGAGATCGGCCATCGCCTGGCGCACGATCCGCCCGGTCCACATCAGGCCTGCGGTCTCCAGCAGCACTCCGACCACCAGGCATCCCACACCGAGCGGAGTGCGCAGCAGGATCCGCAACGGTCCGGCCCCCAGCGCCGTCCCCAGGGCCAATCCGAAGGCGGGCAGCGCCGCCAGCACGATGGCCGTGGTGCGCGGCCCCGCCAACTCGCTGCCGATCTCCTCGCGGAGCGCCCGGTCCGCCCGGAGCGCCTCGGCCACCTGATCCAGGGCGACCGCCAGACCGCTCCCGCTGTCCGCGGTCACCTGCCAGCACGCCGCGATCGCGTTGGCGCCGCCACCGCCGGGCAGGGTGGCGAGCCAGCGCAGCGCAGCAGGCACATCGGCCCCGTAGCGAGCCGCCGCCAGCCGGGCCGCCGCCTCCGGGCCGAGCCGGTGCAACACGTCGCCGGACTGTGCGGCCACGGCATCGAGCGCCTGCTCGGGCGTCGCCCCGCTGCGGAGTTCGGCGGCCAAGGCCGCACACAGCTCGATCACCGCCGCGGTTCGCTCCCGCGCCAACCGGTCAGCCCGGTGCCGCAGCCGCCACCGGCGGCAAGGGAGGACCAACAGCGCCGCTCCGACCAGCGGCACCACCGAGTCCAACTGCCAACCGGCAAGCGCTCCGCACGGCAGCAGGACGAGCTCCGGCGCCAACCCTCGCGGCAACGGCCAGGGCTCGCCCTGGGGCCACCGTCCGAACAGACCGGCCAGACGGCCCGGCAGGCGCCCGGCCCATCGCGCCGCCGGCAGCTCGGCCACGGGCTGCGCCAGCACTGCCGCGGTTCGCCGCAACCGCCGGGCGCGCCGGTCGAGCCGGGCCCGCCCGAGGCCGGCGGCCGCCACGAGCAGGCCGATCGACACCAGCGGCAGCAGACGCCCGTTCATCGGTTCCCCCAACGGGTCATCACGCCGCGGGCGGCACAGAGCCGCACCAGGCGGTCCCAGCCGGGCCCGCAGCTGACCAGGCCGTCCGACCTGAAGATCACGGCGGGTGCGGTGACCGCCAGGCCGGACGCGTTGCGGTCCAGGGTGTGCAGCTCGGCCACCCGGCGCCGACCGCTGCGGTGGTCGCGAGTCAGATGGATCACCAGGTCGAGCCCGGCCAGTAGCTGGCTGTGCAGGGCGAGTCGCCGCAGCCCGGCCATCGACCCGAGGGCTTCGAGCCGGGCCGGGACGTCGGCCGCCGCGTTGGCGTGCACCGTGCCACAGCCGCCCTCGTGCCCGGTGTTGAGCGCGCTCAGCAGATCGAGCACCTCGGGGCCCCGCACCTCGCCCACCACCAGCCGGTCGGGCCGCATGCGCAGTGCCTGCCGGACCAAGTCCCGCGTGGTCAGCTCGCCGAGGCCCTCCTGGTTGGGCGGCCGGCCCTGCAGCCGAACCACATGCGGGTGGTCCGGCAGGAGCTCCGCGGAGTCCTCGGCGATGACGATCCGCTCGCCGTGCCCGGCCATCCCCAGCATCGCCGCGAGCAGGGTGGTCTTCCCCGAGCCGGTCCCGCCGGACACCAGGTAGGAGAGCCGGGCCCGCACGATGCCGCGCAGCAGGTCGGCGCCGGTCTGCGGGATGGCCTGGGCCGCCACCAACTCGCCCAGGGTGAACGGCCGCGGGCGACAGATCCGCAGTGAGATGTGGGTGCAGCCGGTCGCGATGGGCGGCAGCACCGCGTGCAGCCGGGTGCCGTCGGGCAGTCGGCCGTCGACCCACGGCCGGGCGTCGTCCAACCGACGACCTGCCACGGTGGCCAGTCGGTGCGCGAGGTGCCGCACCGCTTCGGCGTTCGGGAAGCGGACCGAACTCTCCCGACGCAGCCCGTCGCCGTGGTCGACCCAGATCTCATCGGGCCCGTTGACCAGGACGTCCGTCACGCCCGGGGCGCTGAGCAGTTCGTCCAGCGGACCGGCGCCGACCAGTTCCGAACGGACCGCGCGGACCGCGTCCAGCACCGAGTCGCCATCCAGCGACGGGCGGGCCGCCCGGACCGCGGCCGCGACCTCCGAGGCGGTCGGCGGTGCCCCGGCCTCGGCCAGGCGCAGCCGGACCGCGTCGAGCAGGGCGGCGGCTCGTTCCGGTACGGCACCAGGGCCGGCGGACGGGCCGGTGCCCGCGCGGCGGCGCAGTGCCGTCAGCGCGGCTCGGCCGGGCGCGTGGTCGGGCCTGGTCACCCGGCCGTGGTGCTGGGGCGGGCGGCCCGGGGGCGGTGCAGCGGCGTTCATGACGGGGTTCCTCCTTCGGTTGGTGGCAGGACTTGGCCCAGGTAGGCGGCACAGAAGCGGGCGAGCGGGCCGTGACCGCGCGCTCCGGGCGGGCGGCCGTGTTCCATGTCGGCCGCGAGGCCGGTCTCGTCGGGGATCTCGCCGGCCAGCCGCAGGCCCAGCCCCTGAGCGAGCTCGGTGCCGCCCAGCCGGACCCGTCCGGATCGCCGGACGACCGCCCGTAGATCGGACAGGCGCATCCCGGCGGCCGCCGCGGTCCGACGGGCCGCGGCCATCGCGCGCAGTTCGGCGGGCACCACCAGCAGGCCGGTGTCGGCCTGCTCCAGTGCCTGGGCGGCGGCCGGATCCGGTCGGCGTGGCAGGTCGACGACCACCAGGCCACCGCGCCGCCGGGCGGCAGCCAGAACGCCGCGCATCGCCTCGGGCGGGACCGCCGTGGTCTCGCCGCGGTCCCAGGAGAGCAGGTGAAGCCCGTGTGTCCGGGGCAGCGAGCGAGTCAGCTCCGCCCCGTTGAGCCGGCCGCGCACGGCGGCGAGATCGGGCCAGCGCAGCCCGTCGGCGGTCTCGGCGCCGAGCAGCACGTCCAATCCACCACCGAGCGGGTCGCCGTCGATGAGCGCGGTGCGATGGCCGGCTCTGGCTGCGGTGACGGCCAAGGCGCAGGCGAGGGTCGAAGCACCGGCACCGCCGCATCCGCCGAGGACGGCGACCGTCAGCGCCGGGGTGACCACGCCCTCCAGCGCGTCCGCGATCCGGTCCAGCAGCCAGGCTTGCGAGTCGGGCAGGAAGAGCACCTGCTCGGCACCGAGGTACACGCCGCGCACCCAGATGTCGCAGTCGTCGAGGTCGAGGCCGCACAGCAGCACGCCTGGTCTCCGGGTCAGGCCCGCGCACTGCTCGGCCTGGTCGTCGCCGACCAGCACCAGCGGCGCGGACTCCCAGAGCTGCGGCGGCGGCACTCCGGCGCAGACGCGAGGTTCGGTGCCAACGGCGGCACAGAGCCGCATCAGGTGCTCGGTCAGCTCCTCGTCCCCGGTGAGCACCAGCGGGGCCGCGCGGACCGGCCGGCCGGAAACGGATTCACTGGAGTGAACGATCGACGTCGACACGGCTGTCTCCCCGACGCGGATTGGTGATTTGACATCCGGTCAGCAGCGCGTCGCTGCGGCGGACTGCTGTCACCGTGCCGCGTGGATCGGATTCCGTCAGCGGGATGCCGAATCCCTGTGGATAACCCGGGGGATGTGGATATCCGGACTCACTCGGATGGCGTCGCTTCACCCTTCCGGGCACATGCCATCGGCACAATTGACGGCACTCTCAAGGCTTGTCGGAGTGCCATCAACTTGATTACTCTGAGTAGCGAATCAAGGGCCTGGCTCCCCCGGCGACCTCGCTGTGAACGCCTCCCCCAGCACCCCCGAACGCCCCCGAGGCCACAGGGTCGAGCCTGGAAAATGGCCCCGGACATGCGACGACCCCCGCCGGGGGGGAGAGCGGGGGTCGTCTATCCACGGCCCGACTCGGGGGGGAGGAGCCGGACCGGGTTAGCACGGTCGCGAACGATCCGTGACTTCCATGGTGTACCCGAGCGGCCAGAAACACAAACCAGCAGGCCCCCGAGTCCACCGAATGGCGGTCTGATCGGAACCGCCATCTATCCTCGGTTCCTGTGGACACCACCGAGAACGCCGACATCGCCCACGGTGCCGAGAACTCCGGACCGGACGCCGCACCGAATGCCGCCACAAGCGCCCGCACCACGGCACCGCCCTCGCCGGCGCCGACCGCCGCGGCCACCCCGGCCGACCATGCCGAGGGCACCCGACCGGCCCGCACCGCGGCATTTTTCGACCTCGACAAGACAATCATCGCGAAGTCGAGCGCCCTGGCCTTCAGCCGACCGTTCTACCAGGGCGGCCTGATCAACCGTCGGACCGTGCTCAAGAGCGCCTACGCGCAGTTCGTCTTCCTGGTCGGCGGCGCCGACCACGACCAGATGGAGAAGATGCGCGCGTACCTCTCGGCCATGACCAGGGGGTGGAACGTCCAGCAGGTGCGCGAGATCGTCGCCGAGACGCTGCACGGGCTGATCAACCCCCTGATCTACGAGGAGGCCGCCGCGCTGATCGCCCAGCACCACGCGGCCGGGCGCGACGTGGTGATCGTCAGCAGCTCGGGCTCGGAGGTGGTGGAGCCGATCGGCGCGCTGCTCGGCGCGGACCATGTGATCGCCACCCGGATGCAGATCGAAGACGGCTGCTACACCGGCGAGATCGAGTACTACGCCTATGCCGACAACAAGGCGGCGGCGATCCGCGAACTAGCCGCCCGCGAGGGCTACCAGCTCGCCGACTGCTACGCCTACAGCGACTCGATCACCGATCTGCCGCTGCTGGAGGCGGTCGGCCGCCCGTCTGCCGTCAACCCGGACCGCGGACTGCGCAAGGAAGCCGCGGCCCGCGACTGGCCGATCCTGTACTTCGACCGGCCGATCGAACTCCACCGCCGACTCCCGGAGTTCAAATCGCCGAGCGGGGCGACGCTGACCGCCGTGGCGATCGGTACCGCCTGTCTGACCGCCGGTCTGCTCTGGCAGCTGTCGAAGCGCCGGCGCCCCGAGGCCTGAATCACCAATGCGATGAAGTCACACATTCGGACCAAAGCAGACAAAAAGTAAAGACTTCGCCATTCGAGTTCCGTTTGCCCGGGATCCGAGATACAAAGGACTCACGGCCCGCGAGACCCGGAAGGACCCGAAGAGGTCATACCGACACCGCAGTTCAGGCCCCACGGACCGCGTACAACTTCCGAGCACCCACGTGCAGCCGACCCGCGATCGGGCCGCCGCACCAGGCGAACGGGCAGGATCCCCGCCTGATGGGCACTTCCGGTGCACGCATGGTCACCCGGAAGGACGTACCAGCGGCGACATCAGCAGTCAGGATGTCGCCGCATCCCTGTGTTCGGCCCTCGGTCCGGCCTTCTGATTCGGACTCTTCAGCCGTGCGCGGCCCCGGTCAGACCATCCCCCGCTGCATCGCCTCGCAGACGGCCGTGCTCTCTCGAACGCCCAGTCCGACGGCCCGCCCGTTGTGTGCGATCCAGGCGGCCATCCCCTGGGGCGTCCCGGACAGGTAGCCCGCCAGCGCATCGCGGTACGCGGCCGTACCGAGCTCGGCCAGGCCGACCTCGACCGGGCAGATCGCCTTCGGGTCCAGGCCGTCGGCGATCAGCACCAGCCGCTGCGCCGCCCTGGCCACCAGGCCGTTGTGGCTGCGGAACGGCCGTAGCGCGAGCAGCTCACCGTGCGCCACCGAGGCGGCCACCAGCGCCGGCGCGCCCTGCTCGGCCCCGCCCGCACCGGCGCGGGCAACCAGCAGCCGGGCCAACTGGTCGAGCCGGGCCGCCACCTCGGCCGGGGACGGCGCTTCGGACAGCCGCGCCCCACCGCCCGCCGCCGACTCGGCCGTGGCGCCCTCCCCCTCTCGGGCCGGCAGGTCCAGGGGGAACAGCTCATCCGCCGCCTCGCCGGCCTGACGCGGCCGCCCGGCCGCAGGATCGGCATCGCCGACCGCCAGCAGATGCAGGCGGGCCAGCACCTGCAGCGGAGAGGTCCGCCAGATGCTCAGCAGCTGGCCGACCTCGGCCGAGATGCGCAGCGCCGCACCGATGATCCGATCCTCGGCTCCGACACTGAAGTCGCTGCGCCGCCGCACCTCCTCCAGGGGCCAGTCGGCGCCGGCGAGGGCCGCGGAGGCGCGAGCGCCGCGCAGCGCGGCCTCGGAGGTGACTTCAGGCGCACGGCGACGCATCACCCGGTGCCCGTAGAGCCGGTCAACGGCCTTGCGGACCTCGGCGACGGACTCGGGCACCCCGGGCAGCTCGGCAAGCGGGGCCAGCGGATCAGTTCCAGTGCTCACCTACCCGAGAGTAACGACCCACCGCAAGAGTCTTCCACCGCAACCCCGGCATCACCCGTTAGAGGCAATCCGCGCCTTCCCTTGGGCGGCGGCCGCCGAGCCCGGACTACCATGAGCCCTATCGAAGACGATAACGATTACCAACAACGCGCCAGTGCGCGGTGATCGACGGAGCGAGAGCCGGGAGAGTCCAGATGAAGATCGCCTTCGTCGGCAAGGGCGGGAGCGGCAAGACCACGCTGTCCGCACTGTTCATCCGCCACCTGGCCGCGGCGGGCCGACCAGTGATCGCCGTTGACGCCGACATCAACCAGCACCTGGGCCCGGCCCTCGGGCTGACGGACGACCAGGCCGCGCGACTGCCTGCCCTGGGCGCGCACCTGCCGCAGATCAAGGAGTATCTGCGGGGCGGCAACCCCCGAATCGCCTCCGCCGACCTGATGATCAAGACCACGCCGCCCGGCGGGGGCTCCCGCCTGCTGCGGATCGTCGAGGAGAACCCGATCTACGCGGCCTGCGCCCGGCCGGTGGCACTGGACGAGGGCTCGGTCCGCCTGATGGTCACCGGCGTCTTCACCGAAGAGGACCTCGGTGTCGCCTGCTACCACTCGAAGGTCGGCGCGGTCGAGCTGCTGCTCAATCACCTGGTCGACGGGCCGGGCGAGTACCTGGTGACCGACATGACCGCCGGCTCCGACTCGTTCGCCTCCGGGCTGTTCACCCGGTTCGACCTGACCTTCCTGATCGCCGAGCCGACCCGCAAGGGCATCTCGGTCTACCGGCAGTACAAGGAGTACGCGCGGGACTTCGGCGTCGCCCTGCGCGTGGTCGGCAACAAGGTGCAGAGCGCCGACGACCTGGCCTATCTGAGGCGCGAGGTGGGGGACGACCTGCTGGCCGCATTCGGCCACTCGGACTGGGTCCGCCGCCTGGAGCAGGGCGCCGAACCGGGGCTGAGCTCCCTGGAGCCGGACAACCGGGCCGTCCTGGGCGTGCTGCGGCAGGCCACGGATGCCGCCTTCGAGGCACGTGATCCGCGCCGGTACACCGAGCAGGCCGTCCACTTCCACTTGCGCAATGCGGAGAGCTGGGGCAATGCCAAGGCCGGCGCCGATCTGGCCGCGCAGATCGACCCGGACTTCACCCTTCCCCCGGCTGCCGCCCATGTGCCCGCAGCCCTGGACGGCACGAGCCAGGCCGCCGCAGGCGTCTGACGCCTGATCACAGCCGCTGTGCAGTCAACACCGCCAAGGGGGCGGTGTCCGCACCGAACTGGCGCGGACACCGCCCCCTTGGCGTTCCAGAGCACCGCATTTCTCCAGCTCGATCACGCCCTCCGAGACCACCGGCGGTGCGCCGGGGGCGCCTAATAGGCCTCATGCGCCACCCACCCGAGTGAATGTGATCGTCAGGACTCCCGCCCTCCCACGTGCTGTGCGAAGCTTCCATTACTGATCATTTACCAACTCTTGGTGCTGCGGGATGACGGCCGGCCCATCCGTGACATCTGGTCAGCGCTTCGGTGAATTCGACGGTTACTCCACCCGCCACACCCGACTCCTCAGGAGAGGAGAGGACCATGACCCTCCACACCTCACACGACTCCCAGTGCGACGCCGGCACCGTCGACAGCCACGCACCGCACCCGGCTGGGCACCGCTGCCGCCCCTGGACGCCATGGGTCGGCCACCACTGCATCGAGCAGCCCGGCGGTGATCCGCATGGCCGGCTACTGGCGGGCGTGCGCGGTTTCCAGGCCCATACGGCGGAGCTGGTCCGCCCTGAGCTGGCCCGACTGGCTCGTGAAGGCCAGCGGCCCTCGCAGCTCTTTCTGGCCTGTGCCGATTCCCGGCTGGTGACCAGCATGATCACGAGCAGCGGTCCGGGAGACCTGTTCACCGTGCGAAACATCGGCAATCTGGTGCCCGTCCCGCATGAACCGGGCGCCGCCGACGACTCGGTGGCAGCGGCTGTGCAGTACGCGGTCGACGTGTTGCAGGTCCGCAGCATCACGATCTGCGGGCATTCGGGCTGCGGAGCGATGAACGCACTGCTCGACGGGGTTCATGAGCAGCCGGGCAGACCGACGCCGCTGGCCCGCTGGCTGCGGAACGGGCGTGGCTCGCTCGCCCGGCTGGCCCGCGTGCCGGCCGAGTTCGCGGATCGGCCGGTCGCCGATCGGGTGGAGCAGCTGTGTATCACCAATGTGGTGCAGCAGCTGGACCAGTTGATGGCCAACCCGGCAGTCGAGCGGCGGGTGCTCGGCGGCGAACTGCAGCTGATCGGGATGTACTTCGACTTCGCGGCCGCACAGGCCTATGTACTCGACCAGGCAACCGGGCGATTCGGCGCCGTGGCCAGCCGCCAGGGGATCATCAGCGCAGCCTGAGGTCTGATTCACCATCGGGGGTGATCGGCCTGATGACCGACCGCCCGGCGGCAGCCGCAGGCCCGCCGCTGACAGCGCCACAGGCCGGTCGCACCCTCCCGGCAGCGGATCCGCCCGGCTCTCACCCGTAGCCGATCCACTGTCGAAGAGCCCAGCAGGCCCGCCTACTGCAGCAGGCGAGCGAGCTCCGCGGGGGTCACGTATCCCGGCCAGCGATGGTTGGGGAAGAGGCTGACCCCGGCATCGCGATAGCACTGGTCGACCAGTTGCGAGCAGATCTGGTGCCGACTGTCGGCAACGAAGCCCTTGAGCAGGCCGTTGCCCGGCAGCCGGAACCGATGGGTTGCCAGCGCCAGGTAATCAAGGAAGCTGTACGGCACACCGAGGTAGCGGTGTGCCGCCGAGACGATCGCCGCACGCTGATCGTTCGTCAGCGGAAAGCGCTCACTGGACCAGCGGATCGGCCTGCCCTGATAGGTGGCGAGCGGAGTCTGCCGGGCGCCACCCGGCTGAGCCTCGATCACCATGTCGTCGCCGACCAGGATGAAGGCGTGCTCGTAGTCGGCGTACCCGTCCCTGTTGAGCCACTGACCGATCCTGATCAGCCGGCCGACTTCGCCGGTGATCCGCACCACGGCGAAGTCACCGGGGCGAGGCGAACGGGTGGTCTCCGCCGTCGCGGGAACCGCACTCGGAGTGACCGCGTCGTCCAGGGCAGGCGACGGCGACGGCACCGCTGAACCAGCAGCGACACCCGTTCCCGTAGCCGCCGCAGTGTCAGTGGTCGAGGTGGCGCCCGCAGTCGACCTGGCGTCAGCGGCCAACGTCGTGCTGGACGAGGGAGCGGCCTCTGCGGCTGCACCCAGGGCTTCTGTGGACTGGGAGGTGTCTGATGAGGGGGCTTCCGAAGGATCCGACATTGCTCAACTCCCCTAGGGTGCCGCGCCGGCAGAGGCGACCGGCCGAACGGGGAGCTGGCTGAGCCGATGTCCCGATCGAGCCGGTGTACCCGCAGTGGAGTACGACGACTAACCCTCGTCAAGACGTCAGGACACCATCTCCCCCATCTAGCCCCATCACGTGCATCCGGCCCGCGCGCGACATGGCGAACACGCCCGAACAGACAAACGGATCGAATACCCGGAGCCGATCGCCCGGACCCGCAGAGCACCGTCGGCACCACCCGGCCACTCCAGCCAGCAGAGAGCAGTGTGACCCATGCCACTCTCACCGACCGCGCATCGCCGCCCCGACCCCCACCGTCGCCGCACCTCCGCCACATCTCAGGACACGGCTGGACCAACCCCCGCCCCAAGTCCCCCGAACCCCCGCCCGCGCGCATCGTCGCCGTCCCGATCGGCGTCCCCCGGCTCCCTCGGCGCGCCCCTCGCGCTGCTACGGCGCTCGGTCGCTTGCGAACCGTGTTCGATGACCTGGCGCGAGCTCAAAAAAGGCAGCCCACGCCCGATCACAAGTCATTCAAAGGTCTACACCAATTTCTCGAAGACCCTTGTCAACCGCCCCATTCGCCTGATGAGCTGTGTACTGGGACACACGGGACAATCCCTAGGCGGGGACGAATCCCACAGCACTGGGCTTCTCTCCACGGGGAAAGCGCCATGAACAGACTCGATGAGGAGTTCGCGTTGAGCAACGAGAGCCTTGCCAATCTGCTCAAGGAGGAGCGGCGCTTCGCCCCGCCCGCCGAGCTCGCCGCGGGCGCCAACGTCACCGAGGCCGCGTATGCCCAGGCGTCCGAGGACCGCCTCGGCTTCTGGGCCGAGCAGGCGCGCCGCCTCAGCTGGGCTGTCGAGCCGACCGAGACACTGGACTGGTCCAACCCGCCCTTTGCCAAGTGGTTCGCCGACGGCAAGCTCAACGTGGCCTACAACTGCGTCGACCGGCATGTCGAGGCGGGCCATGGCGAGCGGGTCGCCATCCACTTCGAGGGCGAGCCGGGTGACGGTCGCTCGATCACCTACGCAGAGCTCAAGGACGAGGTCTCCAAGGCCGCCAATGCGCTGCTGGAGCTCGGTGTCCGCAAGGGCGACCGGGTGGCGGTCTACCTGCCGATGATCCCCGAGGCCGTCGTCGCGATGCTCGCCTGCGCCCGCATCGGTGCCACGCACTCGGTGGTCTTCGGCGGGTTCTCCGCCGACGCCGTCGCCTCCCGGATCCAGGACGCCGACGCCAAGCTGGTCATCACCGCCGACGGCGGCTACCGCCGCGGCAAGCCGTCCGCCCTCAAGCCCGCGATCGACGAGGCCCTGGCCAAGTGCCCGCAGGTGGAGCACGTCCTGGTGGTCCGCCGCACCGGCCAGGAGACCTCGTTCACCGAGGGCCGCGACGTCTGGTGGCACGAGATCACCGAGCGCCAGTCGTCCGAGCACACCCCCGAGGCACTCGACGCCGAGCACCCGCTCTTCATCCTGTACACCTCCGGTACCACCGGTAAGCCGAAGGGCATCCTGCACACCTCCGGCGGTTACCTCACCCAGGCCAGCTACACCCACCACGCGGTCTTCGACCTCAAGCCGGAGACCGACGTCTACTGGTGCACCGCCGACATCGGCTGGGTGACCGGCCACTCGTACATCGTCTACGGCCCGCTCTCCAACGGCGCCACCCAGGTGATCTACGAGGGCACCCCGGACACGCCGCACCAGGGGCGGTTCTGGGAGGTCGTCCAGAAGTACGGGGTCACCATCCTCTACACCGCGCCCACCGCGATCCGCACGTTCATGAAGTGGGGCGACGACATCCCGGCGAAGTTCGACCTCTCCTCGCTGCGGGTGCTGGGCAGCGTCGGCGAGCCGATCAACCCGGAGGCCTGGGTCTGGTACCGCGAGCACATCGGTGCCGGCCGCGCCCCGATCGTCGACACCTGGTGGCAGACCGAGACCGGCGCGATGATGATCAGCCCGCTGCCGGGCGTCACCGAGACCAAGCCGGGCTCCGCCCAGCGCCCGCTTCCGGGCATCGCGGCCACCGTGGTGGACGACAACGGCGTTGAGGTGCCCAACGGCTCCGGTGGCTACCTCGTGCTGACCGAGCCGTGGCCGTCGATGCTGCGCACCATCTGGGGCGACGACCAGCGCTACCTCGACACCTACTGGTCCCGCTTCGGCCACGGGTACGACGCATCCGACCCCGCCTGGCGCTACTTCGCCGGCGACGGTGCCAAGAAGGACGAGGACGGCGACATCTGGCTGCTCGGCCGGGTCGACGACGTCATGCTGGTCTCCGGCCACAACATCTCCACCACCGAGGTCGAGTCGGCGCTGGTCGGGCACCCGGCCGTCGCCGAATCGGCCGTGGTCGGCGCCACCGACGCCACCACCGGTCAGGCGATCGTCGCTTTCGTCATCCTGCGCGGCAACGCCACCGACAGCGAGGAGCTGGTCGCCGAGCTGCGCAACCACGTCGGCAAGACGCTCGGCCCGATCGCCAAGCCGAAGCAGATCAAGGTGGTCAGCGAGCTGCCGAAGACCCGCTCCGGCAAGATCATGCGCCGACTGCTGCGCGACATCGCCGAGGGCCGCGAGGTCGGGGACACCACCACGCTCGCCGACTCCTCCGTGATGAACGTGATCCAGTCCCAGCTGCCGGGTGGGTCCGCCGAGAACTGACGGTTCGCCATCACGGTCGGGCCTCGCGTCCGGACCGTCCCCGGGCCCTGCCGCACAGCGATGCGGCAGGGCCCCGTGGGTTCGAGCAGGATCGGGCGAACTGACCCGGTGAAACTCTCAAGTCCCTGCTGGGCGAGCACCTTTCGGACCATTCTCGGCGCGATCGGTGGTACTCCCTGCTGAGCCTGCCGCTGGCCGCGCGCCCTGCTGGTCAGCGCGCCGGCGTGCCGGTGCTGCTGGTCTCACCCGGCTGGCCGGGGCGGACTGCCGTTGCCGACTGCTCGCTATCTGATGCTCCGTCTGCTCGGGCCCACCGGCGAGTCGTTGCGCCTGGCCAAGCTCACCGAGGCCCAGGCGCACGCGTTCAACGAGCCAGCCACCACGCTGCGCCGGATCGAGCGCGATCTGCACGACGGCGCCCAGTCCGACCTGGTCGCACTGGGGCTGAAACTGGCGCGCGGAAAGCCAGTTGGCTGAGGGTGAACTCGACACCGGCCGGGCCCTGGTCGGCGAGTGCCGCCAGCAGGCCAAGGAGATCACCGCGGGCTGCGGGAGCTGGTCAGCGGTATCCATCCACCAGCGCTGGACGCGGAGTTGGCCCCGGCGACGGCCGGCCGCCTGATGGGCACCGGTCCGACCCGCCGCACCCCGGCGGGCCTGAGCCCCCGGGAACGCGAGGTGCTCACACCAGTGGCCGAGAGCCGGACCAACTCGGCGATCACCCAAGCCCTCACGGCGACCCACCGGGCCGTCGAGCAGTAGGTGGCGACCATCTTCCTCAAGCTCGACCCGCCGGAGTCCGCCGCCGATCACCAGCGGGCACCGCCGCACACTGGCAGTGCTGCGCCACTCGGGAGCCTGACGATCCGTCATCCTGTTTGCCTCGGCATGCAGCCCCCGCGCTCGCGGCAATGGCCCATAAATCTATGAAAGGATGCAAAACAGACATTCGTATCAGAAGCGGCAGGAGGCATCCCCGTGGTCAGCCCGCCAACCCCCGAGGCGTCGGCCGGGAGCACCGGGCGCCGCCAGTTCCTCGGCTGGCTCTCCCTCCCCGAGCGCCGCTACATCGCCGACGCGCTGCGCACCGAGACGGTCGGCGGCGTGCTGCTGCTGATCGCCGCCGTGGCGGCCCTCATCTGGGCCAATGTCTGGCCGGCCGGCTACCAGAGCGTGCTGCACTACACCGTCGGCCCGTCCACTCCGCTCCACCTGAACCTGACACTGGAGGCGTGGGCCAAGGACGGACTGCTGACGCTGTTCTTCTTCGTCGCCGGGATCGAGCTCAAGCGCGAGTTCGTCGCCGGCGAGTTGCGCACCCCGAGCGCGGCGCTGCTCCCGGTGGTCGCCGCGATGTGCGGGGTGGCGCTGCCCGCGCTGCTGTTCGCCGCCGCCAACAGCGGCGCGGGCGGCCATCCGGGCGGCTGGGCGATTCCGACCGCCACCGACATCGCCTTCGCGCTCGGCGTGCTCGCCGTGGTGAGCAGCCACCTGCCCTCCGCTCTGCGCGCCTTCCTGCTCACCCTCGCCGTGGTCGACGACCTGATCGCCATCCTGATCATCGCGATCTTCTACAGCTCGGGGATCACTCCCTGGGCACTGGTGGCCTCGCTGGCCGGCCTGGTGCTGTTCTGGTACCTGCATCGGCACGGGGTGCACGGCTGGTACCTGTTCGTCCCGCTCGCCGTGGTGATCTGGGCGCTGATGCACGAGAGCGGGGTGCATCCGACGGTCTCCGGCGTGGCGATGGGCCTGGCGCTGCGCTGCCACCGCGAGGGGGACGAGCCGTACTCGCCCGGCGAGCACATCGAGCACCTGGTGCGGCCGTTGTCGGCCGGCGTGGCGGTACCGGTCTTCGCGTTGTTCGCCGCCGGGGTGACGGTCTCGCCGAGTGCGCTCCGCGAGGTGTTCACCCAGGCGATGCCGCTGGGCATCGTGCTCGGCCTGCTGGTCGGCAAGACCGTCGGGGTCTTCGGCGGAAGCTGGCTGACCGCCAGATGGACCAGGGCCGAATTGAATCCCCGGCTGCGCTGGGCCGACCTGTTCGCCGTCTCGGTGCTGGCCGGCATCGGCTTCACCGTCTCACTGCTGATCAGCGACCTGGCGTTCCCCGACGACCCGGTGCTGGCCAACCGGGCCAAGGCGGCGGTGCTGACCGGCTCGCTGCTCTGCGCCCTGGTCGCCACCGTGCTGCTCAAGCTGCGCAATCGCCACTACCGGCAGCTCTGCGAGGAGGAGGAACAGGACGACGCGGTCGGCTGACGGGCTGCTGACCGGCCATCCGGGGACAGGGCGGGCGGAGCGGGAAGAGCGGAGCGGGTGACACATCGTCCGACTGGAGTGGCCCGAAGTGGTGCTTGACTGGTCGGTAGGGGCATGATTCTGAACTATCCGGAATCTCAGCAGAGGAGAAGACCAGATGTCCGCAGGCACCGCAGGCCCGTCCGGTAGCTCGCGCACGCCCTACGAGGGCGAGCGCTCGGTCGGGCAGCTGTTCGCCGCGGCCACCGCCGACCTCTCGTCCCTGGTCCACGATGAGATCGCCCTCGCCAAGGCCGAGATCCGACGGGACGTCATCCGCGCCCTCACCGGCAGCACCTCCGGCATCATCGCCGGCGTGGCGTTCCTGGCCTCCATCCCGATGTTCAGCTTTGCCGCGGCTTACGGGCTGAACGCGGCCTCGCACATCGGCCTGGGGTTCTCCTTCCTCGTCGTGGCCGGCGCCTACGTCCTGCTGGGCGTGCTGCTCGCGCTGCTGGCGGTCCGGTTCTTCAAGAAGATCGAGAAGCCGAACCGCACCATCGAGGGTGCCCAGGCGACCGCCGAGGTGCTGAAGAACGCCAAGCCGCGACCGGCCACCGCCGAGGAGCTGGCCGCGATGGAGCGCTCGGCAAGCGCTCAGGCGGCGGATGCCGGCTGAGCCGACGCCCAGTCACCGCACCCACGACAAGCGAGCGCTCGCTCACCGCGCCCCCGACAGGCTCGCGCTCGCTCAGCGGACGGCCGTTCAGCGGTCGCCCGCGCCACCCCAGATGACCGCCGGGACCACGTTCCCGGCCGGGATGTGAAACGCTCTCGGTATGCCACTGGACCAGAAGCCCGCCGTGCCCGCCACCGCAGGCCCGCGCCCCGACGCCGGCCTGCCCGGCGCCGCCGAGCCGTCGGCGCCCGCGGCCGGCCGCGGTGCCTGGAACGTGCGCGCGGCCGGACCGTGGACGCACCGCGATCTGGCGGCCAACGGCGCCCGGTTCCACATCACCGAGCAGGGCACCGGCCCGCTGGTCCTACTGGTGCACGGCTGGCCGCAGTACTGGTGGGCCTGGCGCCACCAGATGGCCGCGCTGGCCGAGGCCGGCTTCCGGGCGGTCGCCCTGGACCTGCGCGGCATGGGCGGCAGCGACCGCACTCCGCGTGGCTACGATCCGACCAACCTGGCCCTGGACATCACCGGTGTGATCCGGTCACTCGGCGAGCACAGCGCCCATCTGGTCGGTCATGACAGCGGCGGGTCGCTGGCGTTCGTCGCGGCCGTGATGCGGCCCTCGGTGATCCGCAGCCTGACCGTGCTGTCCGCCGCCCACCCGCGCCATCTGCGCCGCGCCCTGCTGCGGGACCGCCGGCAGATGGCCGCCTACGAGCACGTGCTGGGCTTCCAGCGTCCCTGGATACCGGAGCGGCGCCTGGTCGCCGACGACGCCGCACTGATCGCCGAATACCTGGCGGACTGGACCGGCCCCCATCTGCTGGATGCCGAGGCCGTGTTCAACTACCGCCAGGCGATCCAGATCCCCAGCACCGCGCACTGCTCGATCGAGCCGTACCGCTGGCTGGTCCGCTCGATGGCCCGGCCGGACGGCATCCAGTTCGCCCGCCGGATGAAGAAGCCGGTGACCGCGCCCACCCTGCACATCCAGGGTGCGGCCGACCCGGTGCTGCTGGCCCGCACCGCACTGGGCGCCGGGGAGTACGTGTCGGCTCCGTACCGCTGGCGGCTGCTGCCCGGGGTGGGCCACTTCCCGCACGAGGAAGCGCCCGACGAGGTCACCGCCGAGCTGCTCGCCTGGATCTCCGAGCACAAGTAGGCAGCCTCCGCGGGAGGCATATCTGACGATCCGTCAGAAGTGAACGATGTGTTGGTATGCCCATGGCATAAGCCAGTTCGCCCAGACGAGGGTGGTTACCTATGCATGCCGAGGGGCATCCATCCGGTATGACCTGGATGCCCGAACGCGCCGCCGCGCGCGGACGACGCGCCAAGCACGTCGATTCCCGTAACGCCACCGCCCCGACCAGCGACCGCGGCCTCGACTGGCCGAACGAGCCGCGGGACCGCCCCGCCGCACCACACCCGCTCGGAATCCCCCGGATCCTCGGGCGCCGAGCCCGCTGGGTCGGCGCCCGGCTGCGCCGCGAAGGCTGAACAACCGCAAAGGCCGCGCCACCGAAGAGGCCGAGCACCCGAGGGCCCGACCAACCCCACGGGCCGAGCAACCCCACGGGCCGGGCAACCGCAGGGCCTGACCAACCGCAAAGGCCGCGCCACCGAAGAGGCCGAGCACCCGAGGGCCCGACCAACCCCACGGGCCGAGCAACCCCACGGGCCTGACCAACCGCAGAGGCCGCGCCACCGCGCAAGCCCAGCAACCGCAAATGCCGTGCGGATCCGATGGACCCGCACGGCACGTGCCGACTCGGCGGCGGGATGGAGATCAGCCCAGGACGGTCGGCCCCACCGTGCTGAAGAGGAGCAGCGCGATGGTGGCCACCGACATGATCGGGACCAGCACCTTGGTCTCCATGTCATTGCCACTGCGCTTGATCAGCACGATCTCGTAGCGCTGCTTGTGCGGCCACAGCCACGGCGCGCCCATCTTGGTGAGGCTGTCGCCCAGCAGATGGGCGAGGGTGCCGAGTCCGACCGCGTACGGCAGCCAGCCCGGGGCCGACGGCATCCACTGGTCCATCACGAAGGTCCCGACCGCCGACAGGCCGACGACGCTCAGCCAGGTGGTGTGCCCCTCGCCCGGCAGATGGATCCGCAGCGCCTTGATGGCCATGGCGAGCAGGAAGAACGTCAGACCGAGGGTGAACCAGCGCCCCAGGTAGTGCACGCCGGCCCAACTGCCGCCACCCATCAGCGCGACGAACAGCAGCGAGTGGGTGGCGTGCCGGTGCCCGCCGGAGATCCAGGCGACGAACCGGCAGAGTGCCTTGGAGACCGGGCCGAGGAAGTTGGCGATGGTGCCGTCGTGGTGGTCCAGGTCGGGCAGCAGCGCCGCGCCCGCCGCCAGCACGGTGCCCAACAGGATGTCGGCCGGCTTGAGGTGGGTGTGCAGCAGTAGTGGCGGCAGTATCGGCGCGGCGGCCGCATACAGCATCGCACCGCTGACCGCGTGCGAGTGACCCATCATGGCCGGTGACTCCTTCATGGTGTGTGGCTGGCACGCCACCCGCCCGGACTGAGCCGAACGGGTGAGCGCGGCCGACGCTACCAGGAGGAACTGACGGACCGCCGGATCCCGCTCATGGCAGGAGCTCCGACGGTGTGTCAGCAGATCAGGGGCAACGCTGGAGACGGACCGGAGAGAAGGCCAACGGCAGGCCGGGGACAGCTCGCCGACTCAGAGCGCGCAGCCCTGGGTGTCGACCTGGGTGTCGGCGGTGGTGCCCGCGGCCGCGTCCGCCTTCACCTCGGCCGCGGTCAGCACGTAGCCGGTGTCCGAGCTGTCCAGCGACTTGGCGAAGACCACCCCGTAGACCTCGCCGTCCGGGGTGAGCAGCGGCCCGCCGCTGTTTCCCTGGCGGACCAGCGAACGGATCGAGTACACGTCCCGGACCACCTGGCCGCGGTGGTAGATGTCCGGCCCGTTGGCCTGGATCCGGCCGCGGATCCGGGCGGGCTGGACGTTGAACGCGCCGTTCTCCGGGAACCCGGCCACGATCGCGCTGTCGTTGCTGTGCGCCTCGCCGGCGAAGGCCAGCGGCGGCGCGTTCAGCTTCGGCACCTCCAGGATGGCGATGTCGCGCTGCCAGTCGTAGCTGACCACGGTGGCGTCGTAGAGCTGTCCGGCGCCGCCGATCTGCACGGTCGGCTCGTCCACCCCGCCGACCACGTGCGCGTTGGTCATCACCCGGTGCGGGGCGAAGACGAAGCCGCTGCCCTCCAGGGTCTTGCCGCAGGAGTTGGCCGTGCCGACCACCTTGACCAGGCTCTGCCGGGCCTTCTGCAGCGCCGGGCTGCCGACCAGTGACGGGTCGGGCGGCTGCACCTCGGTGATCGGCTCATGCTCGAACGGGTTGAAGACCTGTGGGAAGCCGTTCTGCGACAGCACCTTGCTGAAGTCGGAGAACCAGTTCGGCGCGTCCGAGGGCAGCGCGTCCTGCACGCCGCCGAGCACCAGGGAGGTGCGGACCTGCTTGGAGACGGTCGGCATCGAGGTGCCGGCCAGCGCCGACCCGATCAGCCAGGCCACCAGCAGCATCGACAGCACGTTCACCACCGAGCCGCCCAGCGCGTCCAGCGCCTTGGCCGGACTGCGGTCGATCCGGCCGCGTAGCTTCCAGCCGAGTTGGGTGGTGGCGGCCTGGCCGATCGCCGCGAAGACGATCACCACCACCACGGCGATCACCGAGGCGGTGGTGCCGGGGCTGAGGTGACTGAGCACCAGCGGCAGCAGTTGCACCGCGATCAGGCCGCCACCGAGGAACCCCAGTACGGAGAGGATGCCCACCACGAAGCCCTGCCGGTACCCGGACACGGCGAAGCCGATCGCGGCGGCGAGCAGCAGCAGATCCAGCACGTTCACCCTGCCACCCTCCCATGGACCGACCGCCGTCCGGCAGCTGCCCCGGTTGTCCGTTACGTCCCGCGGTACCGCTCTGCGGCTGCCTACCCGCCCACCGGCGGCTCGATGAGGCGCGAACTGTCCCAAGGTTGTTCCAGTCCGCTGTGGTGCAGCAGCCGGTCGATCACACCGGCCGTGAAACCCCAGACCAGGTGCCCGTTCGTCTGGAAGGCCGGGCTGGTGAAGCCGGACGGATGCCGGTAGCGGCCGCGGTGGGCGGGATCGGCCAGCGCCGCGAGCGGCACCCGGAAGACCTCGCCGGTCTCCGCCGGGTCCACCGCGGTGACCGGCGACTCCTCGCGCCACCAGCCGAGCACCGGGGTCACCACGAAGTCGCTGACCGGGATGTAGAGCGCCGGCAGGGTGGCGAAGACCTGCACGCCCGCCGGGTCGAGCCCGGTCTCCTCGGCCGCCTCGCGCAGCGCCGCGGCCACCGGCCCCGGCCCGGCCGGATCGCCGTCCACCGGATCCAGCGAGCCGCCGGGGAAGGAGACCTGGCCCGGGTGCGACCGCAGCGCGGTGGACCGCTGGGTCAGCAGCAGGTCGGGGCCACCGGGCCCGTCACCGAAGAGCAGCAGCACCGCGGAGTGGCGCCCGCCCTCGGCCGGCGGCAGGAACCGGCTGAGCTGCTCGGGCCGCACCGTCTCGGCCGCCCGGCGCACCGGCAGCAGCCAGTCGGGCAGCCCGTCCCGGACGATCGCCACCGGCGCACCGCTGCTCTTCACTCGACCCTCCCGGCCGCCGACTCCGTCGCCTGGCTCAACGCACCGGGAGCCGCCGCGGTGCCCGGATAGTCGGCCGGCGGGCGCAGTCGCTGGCCCGGCTGGCCGCCCAGCTCGTACTTGAGGAGCTTGGCGGCCTTCTCCGGGTCGGTCTCGCCCTCGCCGTAGGAGGGGCAGAGCGGGGCGACCGGGCAGACCCCGCAGGCGGGCTTGCGGGCGTGGCAGATCCGGCGGCCGTGGAAGACCACCCGGTGCGAGAGCATGGTCCACTCCGACTTCGGGAACAGCTCGGCGACCGCGGCCTCGACCGCCACCGGGTCCTCCTCGGTGGTCCAGCCGAACCGGCGGGCCAGCCGGCCGAAGTGGGTGTCGACGGTGATGCCGGGCACCCCGTAGGCGTTGCCCAGCACCACATTGGCCGTCTTCCGCCCCACCCCGGGGAGGGTGACCATCTGCTCCAGGGTGCGCGGGACCTCGCCGCCGAACTCGTCCCGCAGCGCGATCGAGAGCCCGATCAGCGACTTGGCCTTGTTGCGGAAGAAGCCGGTCGGCCGGATCAGCTCCTCCAGCTCCTCGGGGACGGCCGCCGCCATCGCCTCGGGGCCGGGGTACTTGGCGAACAGCGCGGGGGTGGTCTGGTTGACCCGCAGGTCGGTGGTCTGCGCCGACAGCACGGTGGCGACCAGCAGCTGGAACGGGTTGTCGAAGTCCAGCTCCGGGTGCGCGTACGGATAGGTCTCCGCCAGGACCCGGTTGATCTTCCGGGCCCGCCGGACCAGCGCCAGGTGCGACTCCGGGCTGGGCGTCTTCCTGGCCACCGCCGTGGCTGCCGTCTTGCGGACCTTGCTCTCTGCCATGCCCGAAGGCTACGCCGAACCGCCGCCCCGGTGGGGGCCGTTCCGGTTGCCGGAGCGGGAGTGACGGCCCGTCAGGCCGGTTCCGGGCCGGTGCTGCCCTCCCGGTAGTGATCGGCGAGGTAGCCGTCGAGGTCGGGGCGCTCGGGGGCGAGCACGTGGCGCACCCAGGCGTCGCGCTCGTGGCGCATCGGCGCGAGCTCCCAGACGCAGCCGATCAGCGGCCGGGTCAGCCGGATGAAGTGGGTCGGGTCCTGGTCGGGGCAGCCGAGCGCCGGCTGCCCGGCGACCGCGCCGGCGAAGCTCAGCACATTGTTCCAAGCCCAGCAGTACACATTGAGGTAGGCGCCGGTGTCGTCGCCGCGGTGGACCACCACGAAGCCGGCCTGCGGGGTGCCGTCGGGGGCCGGCAGCAGGTCGGGCAGGGCCGCATAGGCCGCCTTCTCCACCGCCGGATCGATGCCGCCCGGGTCCGCGGTGACGTGGTAGCGCTTCAGCCGGTAGCCGCCCACCTGGATCGGCGCGGGCGCCTGGAGGAGTTTCTCGGTGAATGCCATGACCGGACGGTAGTTCCCGCCGGGGCGGTGCTCAAGAGTGCCTCCGCGGCCCCCGGAGACCGACTACTGATGCGTACGGATGGCCGCGTACCGCCCACCACCGCGCACCCCCTCCTCATATGATCGGAGCGACATGCGCCATGCTTGGTGATGAAGAGCACTGTTTTGAGCACATGACCGCCCGCCGCTCCACGGCGGACGGCCGAGAAGGAGGAAGCACGTGGACGATGTTCTGCGGCGCGCCGCGCTCTTCGCGGCGCTCGACGACGAACAGGCCGGCGAGCTGCGCGCTTCCATGACCGAGGTGACCCTCGCGCGCGGCGAGTCGCTGTTCCACGAGGGCGACCCGGGCGACCGGCTCTACGTGGTCGCCGAGGGCAAGGTGAAGCTGCACCGCGCCTCGCCGGACGGCCGCGAGAACATGCTCGCGGTGCTCGGTCCCAGCGAGATGATCGGTGAGCTCTCGCTCTTCGACCCCGGGCCGCGCACCGCCACCGCCAGCGCGCTGACCGAGGTCAAGCTGCTCGGCTTGGGCCACGGCGACCTGCAGCCCTGGCTGCACGCCCGCCCCGAGGTCTCGATAGCGCTGCTGCGGGCCATCGCCCGCCGACTGCGCCGGACCAACGACGTGATGAGCGACCTGGTCTTCTCCGACGTGCCGGGCCGGGTGGCCAAGGCGCTGCTGGACCTGTCGCGCCGGTTCGGCGTGCAGTCCGAGGAGGGCATCCACGTCGCCCACGACCTCACCCAGGAGGAGCTCGCCCAGCTGGTCGGCGCCTCCCGGGAGACCGTGAACAAGGCGCTGGCCGACTTCGCCGGCCGTGGCTGGCTGAAGCTGGAGGCCCGCGCGGTGGTACTGCTGGACGTCGAGCGGCTCTCCCGCCGCTCCCGCTGAGTCCGGCAGCCGGGGACCACGGTGCTCAGATGAGCCCGTGGTCCTCCAGGTATTGCAGCTGAGCCCGCACCGAGAGCTCGGCGGCCGGCCAGAGCGCCCTGTCCACGTCCGCGTAGACCCGGGCCACCACCGCCTCGGCGGTGCGGCAGCCCGCCTCCACCGCGGTCTCCACCTGGGCCAGCCGGGCCGCCCGGTGCGCCAGGTAGTACTCGACGCTGCCCAGCGCGTCGGCCAGCACCGGGCCGTGGCCGGGCAGCACGGTGCGCACACCGTGCTCGGTGGCCAGGGTGCGCAGCCGCCGCAGCGAGTCCAGGTAGTCGCCGAGCACGCCGTCCGGGTGGGCGACCATGGTGGTGCCGCGGCCCAGCACGGTGTCCCCGGTGAGGATCGCGCCGTCGGCCGGCAGGTGGAAGCTGAGCGAGTCGGCGGTGTGCCCGGGGGTGGCGACGACGCGCAGTTCCAGGCCGCCCACCTCGATCACCTGGCCGCCCGTCAGGCCCTCGTCGCCGAGCCGGTGGGCCGGGTCGAGGGCCCGCACCTCGGTGCCGGTCAGCTCGGCGAACCGGGCCGCGCCGGCCGCGTGGTCATGGTGGCCGTGGGTCAGCAGGGTGAGCGCGATCCGGCGGCCCTGCCGCTCGGCGGCGTCGATCACGGCGCTCAGGTGGCCCTCGTCCAGCGGCCCGGGGTCGATCACCACGACCTGGTCCGAGCCCGGTTCGCAGAGCAGCCAGGTGTTGGTCCCGTCCAGCGTCATCGGGGACGGGTTGGGGGCGAGTACGCAGAGCGCGCGCGCCGTGGCGGCACCGCCGACGGTGGGCGCCGGGTCTCCGGGCAGGCCGCTGCTCACCGGCCGGCCTCCAGCTCGCGGGTCAGCGGGCGGCCGTCCAGGGGGCGGACCAGGGTGCGCGGGGTGGGGACTGCGGCCAGGGCCTGGTCATCACAGCTCAGCCGGCGGTTGAGGGCACGGGCAGCCAGGCGGCGGGCGGGGATGTCGCGCACGCGAGCCACGTCATTGTGGATCATGGTTGTCCTTCCTCGGGGTACTGCCCGTCGATGGTCAGCTCTTCATACCCTGGCCACCGGATGGTCATACGATCCCCCATCACCTCGGCCTGGCCGAGCACCGGGGTCAGCGTGCGCCGCCCGGCCGCCGCCAGCGCCTCGGCCGGGGTGCGCACCGGCAGCAGCTCGCGCAGCACGGTGACGGTCGGCGGCAGCATCCCGTAGCGGCCCTCGGCGTGCCCGCGCACCGCCTCGGCGGGGGTCAGCCAGGTCACCCGGTCGGCCTCGCCCACCTCGCTGGCGGCCTGCTGGCCGGGCGGCAGCGCCGCGACGAAGAACCAGGTGTCGTACCGGCGCTCCTCGAAGGCCGGGGTGATCCAGCGGGCCCAGCCGGCCAGCAGGTCGCTGCGCAGCACCAGGTCGTGCTTGCGCAGGAACTCGGCGAACGACAGCTCGTGCGCCTCCAGGGCGGCCCGCTCCGCCGTCCAGTCGCGCTCCGCCACCACGGTGTCGGCGTCCGGCCCGGCCAGCAGCACGCCGGCCTCCTCGAAGGTCTCCCGCACCGCGGCGCAGACCACCGCCTGCGCGGTCGCCCGGTCCACACCGAGCCGCTCGGCCCACTCCTCGGGGCTCGGCCCGGCCCAGGCCGGCGGCTGTTCGGCGTCCCGCGGATCGACCCCGCCGCCCGGGTAGGCGTACAGCCCGGCGGCGAACGCCATCGACCCGCGCCGGCGCAGCAGGTACGCCTGCGGCCCGTCGGCGCCGTCGCGCAGCAGCACCACGGTGGCCGAGGGCTTGGGCACCAGCGGGGTCAGCCGCCCGTCGGCCAGCGCCCGGATCCGGGCCGGCCAACTCGGCGGCATCGCGATTCCGGCCGCCTTGCGACCGGCCCCGTTTCCATCAGCAGAGTCAGCAGCCATGTCCGGATGCTATGCACCCGGACCGGCTGCTGAGAAGGGGCGGCAGGTCAGGCCTTGACCCGGACCTGGATCTCCACCTCGACCGGCGCGTCCATCGGCAGCACCGCGACGCCGACCGCGCTGCGGGCGTGCACCCCCGCCTCGCCGAGCGCCTTGCCGAGCAGCTCGCTGGCACCGTTGATCACGGCCGGCTGGCCGGTGAAGTCGGGCGCCGAGGCGACGAAGCCGACCACCTTGACCACCTGGTCGATCCGGTCCAGGTCGCCGATCACCGACTTCACGGCGGCCAGCGCGTTCAGCGCACAGACCTGCGCCAGCGCCTTGGCCTCCTCGGCGGTCACCTCGGCGCCCACCTTGCCGGTCTGCTTCAGCACGCCGCCGACCACCGGCAGCTGGCCGCTGGTCAGCACCTGGTCGCCGTTGCGCACTGCCGGAACGTAGGCCGCCACCGGCTTGGCCACCTCGGGCAGCGTCAGGCCCAGCTCGGCGAGCCGGCTCTCGACCTTGCTCATCAGCTCTTCTCCCGCTTCAGGTAGGCCACCAGCTGCTCCGGGTTGTTCGGCCCGGGCACCACCTGGACCAGCTCCCAGCCGTCCTCGCCCCAGGTGTCCAGGATCTGCTTGGTCGCGTGCACCAGCAGCGGCACCGTCACGTATTCCCACTTGGTCATGGGGTGACTCTAGACGGTCGGCGACCTGGCACAGCCGATGTGAGGTGGGACACAAAGCGGGCTGCCGACCGGGCCTGCACCCGGATGCTCCCGGCATCCGGCGCGGCGGCTGGTTACGCTCGCGAGGAGGACTTCGAGCAGGACGAGGACTTCGAGCGGACGGAGAGGCAGCGTGGACTGGGAGGGCGTACGGCTGCATGTGGTGAGCGGCAAGGGCGGCACCGGCAAGACCACGCTGGCGGCGGCGCTCGCCCTGGCGCTGGCCGCCGAAGGCCGCCGCACCCTGCTGATCGAGGTCGAGGGCCGGCAGGGGATCGCCGAGCTCTTCGGGATCGCCGCGCTGCCCTACGAGGAGCGCCGGGTGGCCTCCGTCTCCTCCGCCCAGCTGGGCCTGTCCGGGCCCAAGACCTCCGGCGACGTGTTCGCGCTGGCCATCGACACCGAGCAGGCGCTGCTCGAGTACCTCGACATGTTCTACAAGCTCGGGCGGGCCGGGAAGGCGCTGCAGAAGGTCGGCTTCGTCGACTTCGCCACCACCATCGCCCCGGGCGTGCGCGATGTGCTGCTCACCGGCAAGGCCTGCGAGGCGGCCCGCCGCAAGGGGCCGGACGGGCGCCGGGTCTATGACGCGGTGGTGATGGACGCCCCGCCCACCGGGCGGCTCACCAGGTTCCTCAACGTCAACTCCGAGGTGGCCGGGCTGGCCCGGTTCGGGCCGATACACAGCCAGGCCCAGGCGGTGATGGGCGTGCTCAAGTCGCCGGAGACCGCGGTGCACCTGGTCACGCTGCTGGAGGAGATGCCGGTGCAGGAGACCGTGGACGGCTTCACCGAGCTGCGCGAGGCCGGGCTGCCGGCCGGCGGGGTGCTGGTCAACATGGTGCGGCCGCCGGTGCTGGACGCCGCCGCGGTGGCCGCGGCCCACGGCGACCACCGCGAGGAGGTGGCCCAGGCCCTGGTGGAGGCCGGCCTCGGCGGCCGGTCCCGCTCGGCGGCCACCCGGCGGACCGCCGTGGAGCCGCTCCTCGATCCGCTGCTCGCCCAGGCCATGGAGCACTCCGAGCGGGTCGCACTCGAACGCGAGCAGCGGGCCGAACTGGCCGCCCTCGACCTGCCCGGCTACGAACTCCCGCTGCTCAGCGGTGGCGTCGACCTCGGCGGCCTGTACCGGCTCGCCGGTGAACTCAAGCGACAGGGGGCGGCATGACCGGCACGCCGGAGGTCCTCGACCTGGACCGGCTGATCGACGACCCGCAGACCAGGATCGTGGTCTGCTGCGGCTCCGGCGGGGTCGGCAAGACCACCACGGCGGCGGCGATCGGCCTGCGGGCCGCGGAGCGCGGCCGGCGCACCGTGGTGCTGACCATCGACCCGGCCCGGCGGCTGGCCCAGTCGATGGGCCTGACCGAGCTGGACAACACCCCGCGCCCGGTCAAGGGCGCGGACACCGCCGACGGGCCCGGCGAACTGCACGCCATGATGCTCGACATGAAGCGGACCTTCGACGAGGTCGTGCTCGCCCACGCCGACCCGGAGCGGGCCCGGGCGATCCTGGACAACCCCTTCTACCAGTCGCTCTCCGCCGGATTCGCCGGCACCCAGGAGTACATGGCGATGGAGAAGCTGGGCCAGCTGCGCGCCACCGGCGAGTGGGACCTGATCGTGGTCGACACCCCGCCATCCCGCTCGGCCCTCGACTTCCTGGACGCACCCGGGCGGCTCGGCTCGTTCCTGGACGGCAAGCTCATCCGGATCCTGACCACCCCGGCCAAGGTCGGCGGGCGCAGCGCGATGAAGTTCCTCAACGTCGGGATGGGGCTGCTCACCGGCACCCTGGGCAAGATCTTCGGGGCCCAACTGCTGACCGACCTGCAGACCTTCGTGGCCGCGATGGACTCGATGTTCGGCGGCTTCCGGGAGCGCGCCGAGAGCACCTACCAGCTGCTCAAGGCGGAGGGCACGGCGTTCCTGGTGGTCGCCGCGCCGGAGCGGGACGCCCTGCGCGAGGCCGCCTACTTCGTGGACCGGCTGGCCGCCGACGAGATGCCGCTGGCCGGGCTGGTGCTCAACCGGGTGCACGGCACCGGGGCACCGCAGTTGACCGCGGAACGCGCGCAGGCCGCGGCGCAGGCACTGGAGGAGAACGGCGCCGACCACGAGCCCCGGCAGGCCGAGGCGGAGGCGCTGGCCGCCGGACTGCTGCGGCTGCACGCCGAACGGGTCGAGGTGATCGGGCGGGAACGGCGCACCAGGGACCGGTTCGTGGCGGTCTACCCGGATGTACCGGTGGTCGAGGTGCCGGCGTTGGCCGGCGACGTGCACGACCTGGACGGGCTGCGGCTGATCGGCCGTCAGCTGGCCGGATCGACCGATTGATCACAACCACCCCGGGATGCGGGGCCTTGAACCCTTGTCAGCTATGGAGAAGGGATTTTGATCCCTTGTCAGCTGCGGAAGCCGAGCCTGGTCAGCCCGCCTGCGCGTAGTCCGAGAGGATCACGCCGGTGGCGAGGGACTCCTCGTACTCCGTCCGCGCAGTCTCCAGCAGCCTGCGCCAGGAGAGCACCGTCGGGCGGCGGCGCAGCAGTGCGCGGCGCTCCCGCTCGGTCATCCCTCCCCAGACGCCGAACTCCACCCGGTTGTCCAGCGCATCCGCCAGGCACTCGGTACGCACCGGACAGCCGCTGCACACGGCTTTTGCCCGGTTCTGTGCCGCCCCCTGGACGAACAGCTCGTCCGGATCACTCGTGCGACAGGCGGCCTGCGCACTCCAGTCATCAACCCAGCCCATGCCCCGCCGTCCTCTCCCGATACATCGAGGCTCCCCCACCACGGCGGCAACGGCATATTCACCGTTGCCAGTTGAGGACGTTACGGAAGATTGGCGGAGCGCAACAGCCCCTTGGGGTCCAATCTCGAATGACCCGATCGGACTATGGGTGCCGGTCAGATCACTCGTTGGAGTGATCGCAGGTCGCGGGCCTTGCGAAGGTCCCGAACGTCCCTTTCGTCACGCAGCGCCACAACGCTCCCGCCCGCCAAGGCCGCCGACTTGGAATAGTCCGCAGGGCAGTTGCCTCATACCCCGTCAAATCGGACAACTCTCAACACTCACAGGAGTGTTTGAGATACACGGAGCGGAGCTGTCGCAGGCTTGTGACAAGCGTAAGCGAACACCTGCCCTCATGGGTCGGAAACGACAACGTAGAGTCCTCCCATGGCACCGAAGCGTTCCTCAGCATCCCGCCCCCGCCGACAGCGCACCTCTCCGCTGGAGTTGGCCGGGCATGGACTGACCTTCCTCGGCGTCAGCCTTCTGTCCGGCCTCCTGGTGGCCGGCCTGGCGCTGCCCGCGGTGGGCGCGATCGGACTGGGCGCGAAGGACGGCGTCCAGGGATTCGACAGCCTGCCCGCCGACTTCACGACCCCCACGCTCTCCCAGGCGTCGTACATCTATGACGCCAAGGGCAACCAGATCGCCATGATCTACGCCCGCGACCGCGAGATAGTGACGCAGGATCAGATGTCGCCGCTGACCCGCGAGGCGCAGGTCGACATCGAGGACGCCCGCTTCTACCAGCACGGCGCCATCGACCCCAAGGGCGTGCTGCGCGCGATCGCCAAGAACGCCTCCTCCGGCGCGGATGCCCAGGGTGCCTCCACGCTGACCCAGCAGTACGTCAAGAACGTCTTCGTCGAGGAGGCGGGCGACGACCAGGCGGCGTTCCTGGACGCGACCCGGAAGACGGTCGGCCGCAAGGTCCAGGAGCTGAAGTACGCGATCAAGCTGGAAGAGGAGTTGTCGAAGGACCAGATCCTCACCAACTACCTCAACATCACCTTTTTCGGACACCAGGCCTACGGCGTCGAGGCCGCCTCGAAGCGCTACTTCAACAAGCCCAACAAGGACCTGACCATCGCCCAGGCCGCGCTGCTGGCCGGTCTGGTGCAGAACCCCACCGCCTACGACCCGCTGGCGCACCCCAAGGCCGCGCAGGCCCGCCGGGACACCGTGATCGACAAGATGGCGGAGTACCACCACATCACGCCCGAGCAGGCCAAGGAGGCCAAGGCCACCGGGCTCGGACTGGACTACCAGGACCCGCAGAACGGCTGCATCACCGCCCAGGCCGGCATGGGCTTCTTCTGCGACTACGTGCGCAGGGTGGTGCTCAGCGACCCGGCCTTCGGCGCGTCCACCGACGCGCGCAACAAGCTCTGGACGCAGGGCGGGCTGAAGATCACCACCACCCTCGACCCGGACAAGCAGGCCGCGGCCAACAAGGCGGTCACCACCAAGGTCTACCCGACCGACTCGGTCGCCGCCGCCATGACCATGATCAAACCCGGTACCGGCGAGATCCAGGCGATGGCCCAGACCCGGCCGTACGGTCTGGACGCCACCAAGCACCAGACCGTGGTCAACCTCAACGTGGACGCGGCGATGGGCGGCGGCAACGGCTTCCAGCCCGGCTCCACCTTCAAGGCGATCGTGGCGGCTGCCGCCCTGGACGGCGGCAAGGACCTGAGTCAGACCTATGACTCCCCGCCCAAGATGCCCTACCCGAACCAGCCCATGTGCTCCGGGCGTTACGTGAACACCAGCAACGAGCAGGTCTCCAACGACAATCCGGACACCGAGCACGGCCAGTACACGATGACCGACGCCATGGCGGCGTCGATCAACACCTACTTCATCATGCTGGAGCAGGACATCGGCATGTGCGCCGTCAAGCAGATGGCCAACAAGCTGGGCATCAAGAACACGGCTAACGGCGACCCCCTGGCGGAGCGTCCGTCGATGGCGCTGGGCACGGAGGAGATGAGCCCGCTCGACATGGCGGGCGTCTACGCCACCTTCGCCGCGCGCGGCATGCACTGCGACCCGATCGCGATCTCCTCGGTGGTGGGCATCGACGGCAAGAACCTGGCCGTGCCGAAGGCCAACTGCAGCCAGGTGATCACGCAGGACACCGCCGACAAGATGAACACCATGCTGAAGGGCGTCACCGAGAAGGGCGGCACCGGCGCCCAGCTGGGCCTGGACGACGGCCGCATGATCGCCGGCAAGACCGGTACCGCCGACCACCGCAACGCGGCCTGGTTCGACGGCTACACCCCCGACCTGGTCGGCGTGGTCTGGCTGGGCGGCCCGGAGTACACCGTGCCGATGACCAACATCACCATCGGAGGCCACGACTTCGGTGCCGACGGCGGCGTCTACGGTGCCACCGGCCCCGGCCCGATCTGGCAGATGGCAATGAACCAGGCGCTGGCAGGCACGCCGGCCACCCCCTTCACCCTGGTGCAGCAGCCGCCGTCGGCGCCGAGCAGCTCCACGCCCAGCCCCGACCAGAACACCCCGCCGCCGGCCGCCCCGGGCGGCGGAGCCACCGACGCCGCGGCGACCACGCCGCCTCCGCCGCAGAACCCGTTCCCGGGCTTCAGCCTCCCGCCCGGCCTGATCGGCGGCGGCACCGGCGGGCAGCCGCAGCCCGGGCCCAGCAAGCACCACCACTGATCAGTACGCACAAACGCCCGGCGCCCCTCTCCGGAGGGGCGCCGGGCGCTTTTCGATGGACGCGCTGTCTCAGCGGGCGCGGTTCGGTCAGGGGCTTTCGGGCAGGGCTACTTCGCGGCCAGGGCGGCCTTCACCGCGGCAGCCACCCGGCCGCCCTCGGCGACGCCGTCGACCTTCGGGCGGACCAGCTTCATCACCGCGCCCATGCCCTGCGGACCGGTCGCACCGCTCTCGGCCACCGCGGCGGCCACGATCGCGGCAAGCTCCTCGTCGCTGAGCTGCTGCGGCAGGAACTCGGCGAGCACGACGCCCTCGGCCCGCTCCCGATCCGCCTGCTCGGCCCGGCCGGCCTTGGCGAAGGCATCCGCGGCGTCCCGCCGCTTCTTCGCCTCACCCTGCACCACCAGGCGCACCTCGTCATCGCTGAGCTCGCGCTTCTCCTCGCCCGCCACCTCGGCTGCCGAGACGGCGGCCAGGGTCAGCCGAAGCGTGGACGAGCGCAGCTCGTCCCGGGCCTTGATGGCGGCCGTCAGGTCGTCCCGAAGCCGCTCCTTGAGCGTTGTCATGGGGCAATCCTCACATCTCGGCTGCCGATCTGCCCATGAATAAGCACTCGGCGAGCGCGGATCGCCCGGCTGGGCGGGCACTGAGCCCGCACCGGCGGCCGGCTGGGCGGGCGCTCGGTCAGCGCCGTCGTGCCAGCCGGACCGCCGCCTGCACGATGCGGACCTGCTGCTCCACCTGCCGCGTGACGGGCAGCCAGCTGCCGCGCAGGCAGTCCTGGTACTCAGCGCACCAGGCCTCGACCAGGCCGGCCAACCGCCCGCGCGGCTCCGCAGCCTCGTCGCGGACCGGTGCCAGGGCCCGGTGCAGCATCGCGACGGCCCGCAGCGGCACGCAGTGCGCCCACACCTCGATGCCGGCCAGCCGGGCACCGGTCATCGGCGGCAGCGGCGGCGCCCCCGGCTGCGCGACCCGCGGATCCCACTCGTCGGCGAGCGGCCGGAAGACCGGCAGCATCCCCGCGACGGCGCGCAGCAGCGGCCAGTCCCCGTCCCCCAGCAGCGCGGCGGCGGTGGCGTGGAACTCCTCGATCAGCCGACCGCGTTGCCGGAGCTGCTCGGCCGCGGCGAGCAGGCTCGGCGCCGGATCGGCGACCGGTTCCGCGGCGGCCACCCGTTCGGTGGGCCAGAGCGGGACCTCGACGATCGCGGTGACCCCGCCATAGCGGTTCGGCGCATGCCAGGTGGTGGTCCCGACCGCCCAGGAGGAGGCCTGGGAGTGTTCGACCTCGGCCACCCCCGGCATCAGATGGACGCCCGGGCCCGGGCTCGGCCAGTAGAGCGCGTCATAGCTGCCGAGATCCAGCGGAATCCCCAACTCGCCCGCCGACTTGGCGATTTCCTCGGCGAGGCCCGGGATGTCGCCGGTCTCCTGGACGAAGGTGCCGCCCATCTCGCTGTTGTGCAGGGAGCACTGCACGAACGGGCGCAGCTCGTCGATCAGGTCGAGCAGCGCCCGGCTCTCGGGCAGCATCCGCCCCACCGACGGGGCCCACTCCGGCTGCTCGTCCGGCGCCTGCCGATAGAAGTGCCGGAAGTGGTCGAGCGGTTGGCTCGGCTCGCGCGGCCCGCTCTCGGCCAGCTGGGCGCCGTCCGGGTCCAGGCAGAGCAGGTAGTTCCAGGTGACCGCGGCGTGTTGGGCCGGATCGGCCAGCACCCGCTGGGCCAGTTCCACGATGCTGGCGCCGCCCAGCCGCGACTCGTTGGCGTGCGCGCCGGCCACCACCAGGGCCTGCTCGGGCGCCGTACCGATGGAGAGCAGCTGGAGTGGCCGCCCGCCACGGGAGGTGCCGATGGTGCGCAGTCGGCAGCGGTCCGGCCATCGTGCCGCCAACTCACGTGCTGCTGTCGCCACTTGCTTGAGAGTCGGATACCGGTCGCACTGGACCACCGCCCGACCCGCTTCGGTCGAGGTATCGATGGAGGTCAGAACGGGCTTCTCCCCTCGCTCCAGCACCGTGCAGGCGGCCGTCGCCGGTGATATCTGCTTCTTGTCGAGCGAATCGGACTGTTGACGCCTCATCAGTAGTCCACGAACCGAACGCCCGCGTCAAGTGCCCCTACGAAACACAGGAGTTGATCAGTGGTGTGGATGGTGCCGCGAATCTCGGCCGCCGGGCAAGAGCCCCTGGAGCCGCGGCGTCCCGCCGCTGCGCCGGCCGGCCCCCAGCCATCGCCATGATGAAGAGGGGGCTCACACGCCGGGGCCGTTCCCGGCCTCCCAGATCGCAAGCCGAAAGCCACCACACCCAGACCCACGGGGCGCGAGCGTGCGAAACCTGCGCCCTCACGCACACGCCCGCTCACTCACCGTCGAACAGCTCCCAAGCTCGCCACCAGCTGACGGTGCGTGAGCGGGCGCCGACCCCACGCAGTCCCGCTCCGTCTCCGGTCATGGCCGACCCGAGCCAAGGCCAGGTTCACCGGAACCGAACCCGTCTGCGACCATGGACCGATGCGAAAGCTGTACTCCGTCCCGCTCGCGGTCGCCGCGACCGGCGCCGCCACACTCGCCTACTCCGCCGGGTACGAAGTCCGCGCATTCCGGCTGCGCCGGGTGGACGTCCCGGTCCTCCCCCACGGGGCCAAGCCGCTACGGGTACTGCAGGTCTCGGACATCCACATGGTGACCGGGCAGCGCAAGAAGCAGCGCTGGCTGCGCAGCCTGGCCGGGCTGCGGCCGGATCTGGTGGTCAACACCGGTGACAACCTCTCCGACCCCCAGGGCGTGCCGTCCGCGCTGGACGCGCTCGGCCCGCTGATGGAGTTCCCCGGCGTCTACGTCTTCGGCTCCAACGACTACTACGGCCCGGCCCGCAAGAGCCCCACCCGCTACCTGAAGGCGCTGGCCAACGGCAACCACGGCCTCAACAACGCCGACGGCACCGGCCGGCCCGGCATCACCGGCGCCATCCACAACCCGTGGGAGAAGCTGCGCGACGGCTTCGACGCCGCCGGCTGGGTCGACCTCACCAACACCCGCGGCCGCCTCACCCTGGCCGGCCTGAACCTCGAGTTCACCGGCCTGGACGACCCGCACATCCGCCGCGACCGCTACGCGGCGGTGGCCGGCGGCCCGTCCGCCGACGCCGACCTGTCGATCGGCGTGGTGCACGCCCCCTACCTGCGCACCCTGGACGCCTTCACCGCCGACGGCTACCCGCTGATCCTGGCCGGCCACACCCACGGCGGCCAGCTCTGCATCCCCTTCTACGGCGCCCTGGTCACCAACTGCGACCTGGACGCCAAGCGGGTCAAGGGCCTCTCCACCCACCGCGCCGGCGGCCGCCAGTCCTACCTGCACGTCTCCGCCGGCTGCGGCACCAACCGCTACACCCCCGTCCGCTTCGCCTGCCCCCCGGAGGCCACCCTGATGACCCTGACCCCTCGCCCCCGCTAACCGGATTTCGTCTCCTGACCTGCGTCGGGTAGAGTTCTACTCGTCGCGAAGGAGACGGAGCGACAAACCGCAAGACCGGGGTGTGGCGCAGCTTGGTAGCGCGCTTCGTTCGGGACGAAGAGGCCGTGGGTTCAAATCCCGCCACCCCGACCCAGTAAGACCGGCTCAGGGCCGGTCCTCCGCAAGGAGGACCGGCCCTGACTGGTTTTCAGGGCCGGTTCGTGAGAAGTCTGGGAGAGTCCGTCGATTTCCTCCCGGCCGCCGGCTCTGCCGACCATCCCTCAGCAACGTGCCGAAGACGGCGTAGGGCGACTGCGGCAGCACCCGACGACGGGCTTCGAGCCCGGCCGGCTCAGCCAGGACGCTCTCCGGGCTTCCGGCGGGTCGCCCGCTGGGTCGCGAAGGCCTCGCGCCAGTGCCCGGCGGATCGGACCAGGTCCTCGCCGACGAGCCCGAGGAACCAGCCCATTTCCGCCAGCCGGGTGCCCGCCGGGGTGTCGGCTCCGAGGAGCCCCGCACCCTCCTGAGCGGCGTCGGCAAGCACCGCGTTCAACCGGGCACTCGCCACCATGGCCCGGAACCAGACATCCTCGTCGATCACGTACCGGTCGCGGCGCCCGCGGGGGTCACGCTCACGCCTGATCAGCTCCTGGCCTTCGAGGTACCCGACAGCCTTGGAAATCGACGCCGGGCTGACCCGCAGCCGCTGGGCCAGCTCGACGGCGGTGAGGCTGCCACTGTCGCAGGTGTAGAGGCAGGCCAGCACTCCGGCCATCATCCGGGGGATCCCGGTGCCCACCAGCAGCTCGGTGAACCGGTCCGCGAACTCCTGCACCGTCTCCACGTCGCGCCCCGCATCGATCCTCGCAGCGGACGGGGCGGGGCCGGCCTGCGAGGCAGCCTGGCGGCCACGGCGGGCCCGCCGTTCGGTCGCCTGGTGTGCCCGGTCGGACCGGTAGGTGGTCGGGCCACCGTTGCGCATCACCTCGCGGGTGACGGTGGAGGTGGGCCGATCCAGGCGCTTGGCGATCTCGGTATAGGAGAGTCCGTCGGCCAGGCCAGTGGCGATCTGCCTGCGGTCCTGCTGGGTCAGTCTGCCTCCGGGCATGGGCTCCTCCTCCTGTTGCAACTGCACTCATTGCAACACATGCGAGAGCACTCTTGCATTCATCGGCATGCTCATTGCAACAATTTCACGCCTGTCACCTGCAGAAATAGCCAGGAATGGCATTTCGTCAATTGAGGATCTGATGAACGCAACATAGCCTTTCTCATGTCGCGAAGGACGCGGCCGAAACAGAGGGAGTTCGAGATGACCATCACCCAGATCCTGGACCGCGCGGTGACCGAGCAGGGCTTCCCGGGCATGGTGGCCGAGGTCCGCGACGGCGGGCAGCGGTGGTTCGGGTCCGCGGGTGTGGCCGAGGTCGGCACCGACCGGGAGCGGCTGGCCCAGGAGCAGTTCCGGGTCGGCAGCATCACCAAAACCTTCACCGCCACCGTCATCCTCCAGCTCGCGGCCGAGTACGTGCTCAGCCTGGATGACACCGTGGAGAAGTGGCTGCCCGGCCTGATCCGAGGCAACGGCCACGATGGCAACAGGATCACTATCCGACACCTGCTCAGCCACCGCAGCGGCTTGTTCGCGTTCACCCTCGACGAGGACATGCTCCGCCGCTACTCCAGTCCCGAGCTGCTGGCCCACCGCTTCGACCGGTGGACCCCGGAGGAGCTGGTGAAGATCTCCCTGGCCCACAAGCCGGACTTCGAGCCCGGTCAGGGTTTCGCCTACTCCAACACCAACTTCGTCCTGTCCGGGCTGATCATCGAGCGGGCCACCGGCATGACCTACAACGATGTGATCGAGCTGCGGATCCTCCGCCCGCTCAAGCTCACGAGCACCTACCTGGCGAACCGGGAGACCGAGCTCCGGGGCCCGCACACCCACAGCTACTCCCGGCTGACCCTGCAGGAGGCCGACGCCCTGGCCCACGACGTGACCGAGCTGGACGCCACCTACGGCTTCGCGACCGGCGAGCTCATCTCCACCACCGGCGACCTCGCCGTCTTCCTCGGTGAGCTGCTCGGCGGCCGGCTGCTGCCGCCCGCGCAGTTGGACGAGATGCTCACCATGACCCCCGTCCCGGACGGCACCTGGCTGGACGGCTACAGCTACGGCCTGGGCCTCTCCTCCTTCGAACTGCCGTGCGGCACGACGGTCTTCGGCCACGGCGGAATGATCACCGGCAACTGGTCCTACCTCTACGGCACCCGCGACGGCAGCAGGGTCGCGGTCACGAACGTCAACGGCGACTGGAACTGCCCGCCGCTTGATCTGTTCCCCGAGGTTCTCGATGCCGCGTTCCGCCCCGCCGCCTGATGATCCGTCACACCACAACCCCGGCCCACTGGTGATCGTCCTGGCCAGTGGGCCGAAGGTGGTCGTAGGCGGCCTGGTGATCGCGTCCTTCTTCACCACCTACCTGGGCCCCGGCATCGCCAATGTGATCATCGTCAGCACCTGCGGCAGACCAGCATGCCGCAGTCCATGACGGGCCGGATGACCGCGTGCTTCCGCACGCTGCTCTTCGGCGGCAGCGCCCTCGGAGGCCTGACAGCCGGTCTGCTCACAGGCGTTCAGATCCCGCCACCTCGACGCGGTCCAGAGGGCCCATCAGAACTTACCGGTGGAGGTACGGGATGCTCGGGTAGCCCGTCGCCTCGACCTTCTCCAGCTCGCGGACCTCGATCTTGACCTCGGCAATCTTCGCCGCGACGGCCTTCTCGGTCTTCTCGGTCTTCTCGGTGTCCATGTCCCCTGCTGTTTCGCTCTGTTGGATCGCCCGGCCGGTTCGGCCCGACGCGGCAACGATCCGCCGCTCCCGTGGCAGCGGCGTGGCAGCCGGCCATGGGACCGCGACGACCGCGACGAGCGCCTAGGTGAGCCGCCGGCGGATGCGCCAGGTGGCGAGGGCTGCGAGCAGGGCGGCCAGGGCGGTGAAGAGTGCGGTCTCGGCGTACTGGAAGGTCCAGTAGCGGGCGGCCGGCTGCTCGGTGATGTCGACGTGCAGGTTGCCCTTGGCCAGGCAGGCCGGGAGGTCGGCGAAGGAGCTGTTGTTCATGCAGTCCTGGAACCAGGCGGCGTGGCCGGCCGGGTTGCCGGTGGGGTCGAGCATCGGTGTGGTGGTCACCAGCCAGGGGCCGCCGGGGACCCGCAGACCGTCGATGTCGCCGTAGGTGCCGATCTTCGTCAGGTGGCCGATCAGATCGGCGGTGAGCGGCACCGAGACGTGGACGGGGGTCTCGTAGTGCGGGCGGATCAGGGCGGGGGTGGCGACCTGGAGCACCGTGAAGGCCAGCAGGGTGGCGGCCATGGCGGGCACGGTGCGGCGGCAGAACAGGCCCGCGGTGGTGCCGAGCACGAAGGCGAATGCGGTGTACCCGAGCGGGGCGAGGCCACTGGCCGCGAAGACCTCCGCCTCGAAGCGGTTGCCGATGACGGCCGTGACCGGGCCGGTCGCCCAGCCGAGCAGCAGGCTGAAGAGGCCGGTGACGGCCAGGCTCAGCAGGCCGACGACGCCGAGCTTGGCTGCCAGCCAGCGGCCGCGCGTCACGCTCTGGTTCCAGACCAGCCGGTGGGTGCCGTTCTCCAGTTCGCGGGCGATCAGCGGTGCGCCCCAGAACGCCCCGAGGATCCCGGGCACGGCGAGCAGCAGGTAGCCGAGCAGCTCGGTCGGCATGCGGTAGTGGTCGGCGAAGGCGCCGAGCAGGGCGGCGCAGGTGTCGTGGCCGGCGCAGTGGGCGAGGGCGTCGGCGTGGGCGGTGTGGACCTGCCGGCCGAGCACGGCGAGGTAGCCGGCGAGCAGCAGCAGCGCCCCGAGGGCCACCAGGGCCTGGACGCGGAACTGCCGCCAGGTCAGCCAGATCATCGGTGGGCCTCCGTGGGGAGTCGTTCGGCGCGGTCGAGGTAGGCGAGGGCCAGTTCTTCGAGGTCGAGCGGGTCGACCCGCCAGGGACCGCCGACCGGCAGCGGCCGGGGCACCCGGACGACGGCGCCCTGGTCGGTGCGGCTGATGGTCTCCGCAGCGGCCGGCAGCGCGGTCGGGTCGCCGGTGATCCGGGCGTGGGTGGCGAGCAGCTCGGTCACCTCGCCGGCGAGCTGGATCCGGGACGCGGCGAGCACGATCAGGTAGTCGCAGACCCGGGCCACGTCGGGGAGGGTGTGCGAGGAGAGGATCGCGGCGGCGCCCAACTCGCGCACCGACTCCATCAGATGGTCCAGGAAGGCGTGCCGGGCCAGCGGGTCGAGGGCGGCGGCGGGCTCGTCGAAGATCAGCAGGTCGGGCCGCTTGGCCGCGGCGACGGCCAGGGCGAGCTGGGCGCGCTGGCCGCCCGAGAGCCGGCCGGCGCGCTGCCGCGGGTCCAGGTCGAGCCGGGCCAGCCGCCGCCGGGCGAGGTCCGGATCCCAGCGCGGGTTGAGCTTGGCCCCCAGCTTGAGGTGGTCGGCGACGGACAACTCGGCGTAGAGCGGGGCGCCCTGGGCGACGAAGCCGACCCTGGCCAGGTGGGCCGGGCCGGCCGCGGGCGCGTCGCCCAGCACCCGGATGGTGCCCGAGGTGGGCGCGGTCAGGCCGCAAGCCAGGTGCAGCAGCGTCGACTTGCCGGCGCCGTTGGCGCCGACCAGTCCGATCACCCGACCCGCCGGAACGGACAGGTCGCAGTCGGCGAGGGCGGTCCGGTGGCCGTACCGCTTGGTCAGCCCGGACGCTTCCAGTACTGGTGTCATCGTCTGCTCCCCCGGGGTCAGCCGCGCGAACGCCGGTTGGCGCGCCAGGCCCTGACGAGCCGGTAGGCGCCGTAACCGAGGGCGAGGAGGAACGCCACCTGGACGGTCAGCCAGGCGTACAGCAGCGGACTGCGCTCGGTCTTCTCGGCGAGAGCGGTGCTCCCGGCCAGAGCGGTGCTCCCGGCCAGAGCGGTGTTCTCGGCCAGAGCGGTGTTCTCGGCCAGAGCGGAAGCCAGCGCCAGGGATGTGGAAAGTGCCATGGCCAAGAGCCTGCTGGCCGGGCCGCGGGCGCCGCAGCGGCCGAAGGTACGGTCCTGGCCCTGCCGAGTCGTACTTTCGGCTGGTTCGATGGCCGGCGGCATCCCCTAGCGTGGGCGAGGTGAAGACAACGGTGCGCACGGGGCAGGCGGTCAACGCGGCGCTGGGGGTGCTGTTCGCGCTGGTGCTGGCGCTGATGGCCGCTCAGTACGCCGCTCAGGGCCGGGTCTGGGGCTTCGACGCAGCGGTCGGCACGGTCGTCTGCCTGATCGCGCTCGGCCGGGACCGCGACCGGGGCCGGGCCGCCGCCCTGGGCCTGGTCGTCGCCGGTGCCGCCGCGATCACCGCGCGGCTCGCCCACCTGCCCGGCGAGCCCGGCCCCGCCGCGGTGCTCGGCCTGCTGGTGCTCGGCGGCTCCGCGCTGCGGACGCTGCCCTGGCGGTCGGCCGTCGGCACCGCCCTGGCCGGGCTGGCGCTGATGATCACCGGCCTGCTGACCTCCGCGGCGCCGAGCACCCCGTTCCGGGTCGGCAGCCAGGCCTGGGTGCTGGCCCTCGGTGCCGGGCTCGGGCTGCGCTTCCTGGACTACCGGCGCTGCGCCGCCGCCGACGCCGTGCGGCGGGAGGAGCGGCTGGCGCTGGCCCGGGAGCTGCACGACGTGGTCGCCCACCATGTCACCGGCATGGTCGTCCAGGCGCAGGCCGCCCGGATCACGGCCCGCCGGCAGCCCGAGACCCTGGACGGCACCCTGGCGGGCATCGAGGAGGCCGGCGGCGACGCGCTGGCCGCGATGCGCCGGGTCGTCGGCCTGCTGCGCGACACCGAGGACGCGGTCGGCACGGCGGCCCCGGTGCCCGGCCCCGAGCACCTGTCGGAGCTGGTGCGGCGGTTCGACGGCCACGGGCCCGAGGTGCGGCTGCGCCTGCCCGCCGACCCGGCCCCGACCTGGCCGCCCGAGGTGGCCGGCACGGTGCACCGGATCGTCCAGGAGGCGCTGACCAACATCGCCCGGCACGCCGCGCACGCCCGCTCGGCCACCGTCGACGTCGCCCAGGGCCCGGAGGGCGTCACCGTCACCGTCACCGACGACGCCCCGCCCGGCCACCCCCGGCACCGGCACCGGCAGCCGGGCGGGTTCGGCCTGATCGGCATGGCGGAACGGGTCGAGGCGCTCGGCGGCCGGCTGACCGCCGGACCGCGCCCCGGTGGCGGCTGGTCGGTGCTGGCCAGTCTGCCGGTGCCGGTCCGGGAGCCCCGATGAGCATCCGGGTTCTGCTCGCCGACGACCAGGCGATGATCCGCTCCGGCCTGCGGCTGATCCTGGAGGACCAGGACGACATCACGGTGGTGGGCGAGGCCGCCGACGGGGCCGAGGCAGTCGAACTGGCCCGCCGGCTACGGCCGGACGTCTGCCTGGTCGACATCCGGATGCCTCGGCTGGACGGCATCGAGGTGACCCGCGCCCTGGCGGGTCCCGGGGTCGCCGATCCGCTCCGGGTGGTGGTCGTCACCACCTTCGACCTCGACGAGTACGTGCACGGCGCGTTGCACGCCGGTGCCGTCGGCTTCGTACTCAAGGGCGCCGCCCCGGCCCTGCTGATCGAGGCGGTGCGCGCCGCGCACGCCGGCGACGCGCTGATCTCCCCGTCCGTCACCCTGCGGCTGCTCCGCCGACTGGCCCCCGTCCGCACCGCGTCCACCGCCCCGACGGCCCGGCCGCTGTCCGCCCGCGAGGTCGAGGTGATCCGCTTCATCGCGCGCGGCCGCACCAACCAGGAGATCGCCGCCGAGCTGTTCATCTCGCTCTCCACCGTCAAGAGCCACCTGACGGCCGTCCAGCAGAAACTCGGCGTCCGCAACCGGGTGGAGATCGCCGCCTGGGCCTGGGAGAGCCGCCTGATGGACGGGGCCGAGCCGGGCGGGTGAGTCACCTGCGGTGGTGCCCATGTGCCCATCGGCTCACGCCGGTTCGCGTTCGCTGCGGCCGTGACCAGGGTGTCATACGCGGTCTGTGCGGTACCGAATTCAAGGAAGTCCGCCATGGCGGCCCGCGCCGCACGCAGACGCTTCGCCGACCGTTCATGCCCGCGCTTCCCCCGGTACACCGCCGGACACTACTCATGACGCAGCAACTACTGCTCCCCCGCCGTGAGTTCAGGAGACACCCCCGTGACCCGACGCTCCGTCCGCCTCGCCGCCGTTCTCAGCGCCACCGGTGCGCTGGCCGCCGGCTCGCTCAGCCAGGCCTACGCCGCCGGCACCGACCCGGCCGGCCGCCACCAGCACGGAGCCGCCCAGCACGTGCTGCTGATCTCGGTCGACGGTCTGCACCAGTCGGACCTGAGCTGGTACCTCGCCCAGCACCCGCAGTCCGCGCTGGCCCGGCTGGTCAACGGCGGTGTGCAGTACTCCGATGCCAGCACCACCACCCCCTCGGACTCGTTCCCGGGCATGGTCGCCCAGGTCACCGGCGGCGGCCCCGGCACCACCGGCGTCTACTACGACGACACCTACAACGCCGCCCTGCTGCCGGCCGGCACCACCGACTGCAAGGGCGCCAAGCCCGGCGTCGAGGTGGACCTCACCGAGGACCTGGACAAGAACAAGAACTCGATCGACGCCGGCCAGGGCCTGTCCGGTCTGCCGGGCTCGATCCTGCGGATGACCGGCAACGCCCAGGAGTTGATCGACCCCAGCAAGCTGCCGGTCGACCCGCACACCTGCAAGCCGGTCTACCCGCACAGCTACCTCCAGGTGAACACCGTCTTCGACGTGGCCAAGCAGGCCGGCCTGCACACCGCCTGGTCGGACAAGCACATCGCCTACGACATCCTCAACGGCCCGTCCGGCAACGGCATCGACGACCTGTTCGCGCCGGAGATCAACTCGGCCGCGATCGGCTACCCGGCCGGCGACGACTGGACCATGGACAACAACGCCACCCAGCAGTACGACGGTTACAAGGTGCGGGCGGTCCTCAACGAGATCGACGGCTACGACCACAGCCGCTCCGTCAAGGCCGGCGTCCCCGCCGTCTTCGGCCTGAACTTCCAGACCGTCTCCACCGCCCAGAAGCTGCCCTCGACCGCCGGCCTGACCGGTGGCTACGCCGCCAAGGACGTGCCCGGCCCGCTGCTGGCCAAGGCGCTGGACTACGTCAACGCCCAGGTCGGCGCGCTCACCGACGAGTTGCGCAAGGAGCACCTGGACAAGAGCACCACGGTGATCCTCTCCGCCAAGCACGGCCAGTCGCCCACCGACCCGCAGGCGCTCACCCGGATCGACGACGGCCCGCTGCTGGACGGCCTCAACGCCGCCTGGAAGCAGGCCCACCCGGGCGCCGGCGACCTGGTGGCCCACTCGGTGGACGACGACGGCGTGCTGCTCTGGCTGAACGACCGGTCCGCGGCCGCCACCGCGTTCGCCAAGAACTACCTGCTCGCCCAGCACGGCACCGGCAACGACATCAACGGCAGGCCCAAGGCCTTCACCGCCTCCGGCCTGACCAAGGTCTACGCCGGCGAGGACGCCGCCGACTACTTCGGCGTCAAGCCGGGCGACGCCCGGGTGCCCGACATCTTCGGCATCTCACAGTACGGCGTGGTGTACACCGGCGGCCACGGCAAGGTCGCCGAGCACGGCGGCGCACACGCCGACGACCTGAACGTGCCGCTGGTGGTCTCCGGCGCCGGCACCCCCGGCCACCGCAGCGAGTCGGCCCCGGTGCAGACCAAGCAGATCGCGCCGACCATTCTGAAGCTGCTCGGCCTCAACCCGCAGTCGCTGCAGGCGGTTCGCGACGAGCACACCAGGGTGCTGCCGACCCGGTGAACGAGCCGTCAGGCCGAGAGCAGGGCGGCCAGTTCACCGCGTGAGGCGATGCCCAGCTTGGGATACGCCTTGTAGAGGTGGTGGCCGACGGTGCGGGGGCTCAGGAAGAGCTGGGCGGCGATCTCCCGGTTGGAGAGCCCCCGCGCCGCGAGCCTGGCGATCTGCTCCTCCTGCGGGGTGAGCCCGGCCAGCGGCCCGACCGGCGCGGTCAGCGGCGCGGCGGAACCCGCGGCGCCCAGTTCGGTGCGGGCCCGCTCGGCCCAGGGGGTGGCGCCGAGCCGCTCGAAGACCTCCAGGGCGGTGCGCAGTCTGGCGCGGGCCTCGGTCTTGCGCTTGCCGCGGCGCAGCCATTCGCCGAACAGCAGGCTGGTACGGGCGAGTTCGAACGGCCGGTCGGCGCCCTCGTGCAGCTCCAGGGCGGCCAGATAGCCGGATTCGGCCAACTCGGCCGGTCCCAGCAGCGCTTGGCAGCGCAGCACCAGCGCCCTGGTCCAGGCCGGAGCGCCGATCCGGGCCGACCAGGCCGCGAACTCCTCGAACGCGGCCTCGGCCCGCTCCGGGGCGCCGAGCCGGACCGCCGCCTCGACCAGATCCGGCACGGTGCGGATCGCCGAGACATGGTGGCGGTAGGGCCCGGCGGTGTGCCCGGCCAGCCGCTCGACCGCCTCGGCGGCCCGGCCCTGCCCCAAGTCGTGGACCGCCAGGGCCCATTGGCTCCAGGAGGTGCCGGCCGCCGGGGCTCCCCAGGCGGTCACGGCCTCGCCCAGTGCCTCGGCGGTGCGGGTCGCGACCAGCTCGCCATCGCCCCGAAGAGCGGCCAAGTAGGCATCGAGCGCTGCGAGTTGGCTGGTCCACTGCGGCTGGCCGAGGTCTCTGGCCAGGGTCAGCCCCTCACTGGCGGCCAGCTCGGCGTCCCGGTGGCGACCGTGGAAGAGCTCGGCCTCGCCGCGGAAGAAGAGCAGCGTGGGCAGCAGGCCGACCGCGCCGGCGGCGCGCGCCTCGGTGATCAACTCATCGGCGAGCAGGAAGGTTTCGGCGTCCCGCCCGGCGATCAGGGCGGCGCCGGCGAACTGCACCAGGTCGCGCGGGCTGTCCGCGCCGGCGGCCCGGGCCGCTCGGGCGGCGGCCAGCAGCGGGGGCACACCGCCGTCGGCCGAGACCTTCCCCGCGTCGGGCACCGCCTCCGCGAACGCCGGACCGACCATCGCGAGGAGCTGTCCGACCAGCGGGCCGAGCGCGTCCTCGGCCGGCAGCCGCAGCGCGGCCAGCCGGCGCAGCACCTCCCGGACGTGCTCGCCACCGAGGTACCAGGCGGTGTGGAAGGCCTGCAGCAGCCCCCGGGCCGCGATCGCCTGGTCGATCTCGCGCCCGACCGCGGTGAGCAGCAGCCGGTGGGCCTCCGGGTAATCGCCGCGCCAGAAGGCGGCGGTGCCCCGCACCCACTCCAGCACGGCCAGCACGAAGGGCTCTTCGGTGAGCTTGGCGGCCCGCTCGGCGAGCTCCCTGGCCCGCTGGGCCTGCGCGGCGTCCAGCGCGGCCTCGGCTGCCAGGGTCAGGCAGCGGGTCGCGCTCTCCCGGTCCGAGGCCAGCCGGGCGGCCCGCTCGAAGGCCGCCGCCGCCCCGGAGTGGCCGGCCCGGTCGGCGGCCCGATGGCCGGCCCGCTCCAACGCGGCGGACAGCTCGGCGTCCTGACCGGTGGTGGCCAGCGCCAGGTGCCAACTACCGCGATCCTCCTGGCCGTTCGCCAGCAGCACCGCCCCCAGCACCCGATGGACAGCCAACTTCTCTTCCAGCCCGGCGACTTCGAGGATCGCGGCGCGTAGCAGCGGATGCCGCAGTGCCAGTCGGCCGTCCCCCGGGGTGCGGCGCAGCAGCCCGGCCTGCTCGGCGGGCGGCAGGTCGGCGGCCCCGGCCCCCAGGCCCTCGGCCGCCCGCAGCACGATGGCCAGTTCGCCCTGCTCCTCGGCAGCGGCCACCAGCAGCAGCGTCCTGGTCGGCGCGGGCAGCCGGGCCACCTGGCCGAGGAAGGCCTCCCGCAGCCGGCCGGTGAGCGGCACCGGGCCCTCGCTGCCCACCGGTCCGGCCGCCGCGGCGGCGGGCAGTTCGGTCAGCGCCAGCGGGTTGCCCCGGGCCTCGGCCAGCACCCGGTAGCGCAGGCCGGCGTCGGCCGCCGAGCCGTCCGCCGTCTGGGCCCGGGCCGCCAGCAACTCGGCGGCCGCGGAAGGGTCGAGCGGCTCCAGCCGCAGTTCGGGCAGCCCGGGCGCACTGAACTCCCCTTCGCCGTCCCGGGCCGCGAAGAGCAGCACCACACCCTCGCGATCCAGCCGACGGGCCGTCAGTAGCAGGGCGTCGGCCGACGAGCGGTCCAGCCACTGCGCATCGTCCACCAGGCAGAGCAGCGGGGTCTCGGCGGCCAGTTCGGCGAGCAGGCCGAGCGTGCCGAGCGCGCTGAGCAGGCGCTCGGTCAACCCGCCGCCCTCGGCCAACCCGAACGCCGCCTCCAGCGCCCGCCGCTGCGGCGCGGGCAGCACCGGGAGCCGCGCCAGCGCCGGGCTCAGCAGCAACTGCAGCCCGGCGAACGGCAGATCGGCCTCGTACTCCACCCCGGTCGCCCGGATCACCCGGAACCCGTCGGCCCGCTCGGCCGCGTACTCCAGCAGCGCACTCTTGCCGATCCCCGGCTCGCCGCGCAGCACCAGCACCCCGCTGCGCCCCTGCCGCGCCGCCGCCAGCAGCGCATCGACGGATGCCTGCTCCCCCGCCCGTCCGTACAGCATGCCCGCAGCCTACCTATGACTGACCGATTCGGCCGCCGCGCATCTTGCCTAACGTCATGACCAGCAAGAACGAGCCGCAACAAACCGACAGGAGAACCGAGATGAGCACCCTTCAGCAGCTGGCCGAGCAGTACATCGCCACCTGGAACACCGCCGACCCCACCGAGCGCCGCAAGCTGATCGACACCTACTGGGCCGCCGACGCCGGCTACACCGACCCGCTGGTCGAGGCCGCCGGACGGGACGCGATCGACGCCACCATCGGCGCCGTCCAGGCCCAGTTCCCCGGCCTGGAGTTCAGCCTCGGCGAGGGTGGCGTGGACGCCCACCACCAGCAGGCCCGGTTCACCTGGAACCTCGGCCCGGCCGGCGCCGAGCCCCTGGTGGTCGGCTTCGACGTGCTGGTGGCCGACGAGGAGGGCCGGATCGCCTCCGTGCTCGGCTTCCTCGACAAGGTCCCGTCCGCCTGACCCCCCACCCCCCTGCGGGCGCCGGCCGGCCAGCGCCGGCGCCCGCCCCCGCCGGAAGCACCCAGATAGGAGCCCCCCGTGGCCACCACCCTGTCCCGCCCCCTCCCCGTCGTCGACACCCCCGCACCGGCCCCGCGCGGCCTGCTCCCGGTGGTGCTCACCGCCACCTTCATGACCACCCTGGACTTCTTCATCGTCAACGTGGCCATACCGTCGCTACAGACCGGCCTGCGGGCCGGCCCCACCGCCGTCCAATGGGTGGTCGCCGGCTTCGGCCTGGCCCTGGCGGCCGGCCTGGTCACCGCCGGCCGGCTCGGCGACCGGTTCGGGCGGCGCCGGATGTTCGCCCTCGGCCTGGTGCTCTTCACCGTCACCTCGGCCGCCTGCGGCCTGGCCCCCACCGCCGGGGTGCTGGTCGCCGCCCGGGTGGCGCAGGGCCTGGCCGCCGCGCTGACCGGCCCCCAGGTGCTGGCCATCCTGCGCACCGCCTACACCGGCCCGGCGCAGGCCAAGGCGTTCGGCTCCTACGCCATGACGATGGGCATCGGCGCGGTGCTCGGCCAGCTGATCGGCGGCCTGCTGATCCAGGCCGACCTGTTCGGCCTCGGCTGGCGCAGCTGCTTCCTGATCAACCTGCCGGTGGGCCTGGCCACGTTGGCGATGGTGCGCCGCTGCGTCCCCGAGTCCCGGGCCCCGCAGAAGCAGCGGCTCGACCTGCCGGGCGCCGCGCTGGTCACCGCCGCCGTCACCACCCTGGTGCTGCCGCTGATCCAGGGCCAGGCGCAGGGCTGGCCGCTGTGGACCTGGCTCTGCCTGGCCGGCTCGGCGCTGCTCTTCGCCGGCTTCGCGGTGCACCAGCGCCGGTTCGCCGTCGACCCGGTGGTCGACTTCCGGGTGCTGCGGGACCGCGCGGCGGGCCTGGGCTCGCTGGCCCAGCTGGTCTTCAACCTCGGTCAGGGCTCGTTCTTCCTGGTGCTGGCCGTCTTCCTGCAGCAGGGCCACGGGCTGAACGCCCTCAACTCCGGCCTGCTCTTCACGGCGATCGGCGGCGGCTACCTGATCACCTCCGTCGCCGCGCCCCGGGTGGCCGCCCGGCTGGGCCGGCAGGCGATCGCGCTCGGCGCGGTGGTGCTCGCCGCGGGCCTGGGCCTGATGGCGGTCACCGCGGCCGAGGTCGGCACCTCGGGCAGCGCCTGGTGGCTGGCGCCCGGCCTGTTCGTCGACGGCCTCGGCATGGGCCTGGTGATCGGCCCGCTGACCAGCACCGTGCTCGGCGGGGTGCGCCCGCAGCTGGTCGGCTCGGCGGCCGGGGTGCTCGCCACCGTCCAGCAGGTCGGCGGCGCGCTCGGGATCGCGCTGCTCGGCAACCTCTTCTACAGCAGCCTGCGGCACGGCTTCAGCCACGCCTTCAGCCTCAGCCTGCTGGCCCTGGTGGCCCTGGAGCTGCTGCTGGCCCTGCTGGTCCAGGCCCTGCCGGGGGTCGACCGGAAGCCGAACAACTGAGAGCCCCTGTTGACCAGCCCGAGGGCTCCCGTGCCAGAGTGACTCGGATGAGTAGCGAGAAGAACGACGTGCCCGCCTGGGAGCAGCGCTTCCGGGCGGCACGCGTGTCCCTCCCCGACTGGGCGGACGACGCCCCCGACCGTTCGCTGTACGTGTCGAACACGACCGGCACCTACCAGGTCTACGCCTGGGACCGGGCCACCGGCAGCCATCGCCAGGTCACCGACCGGCCGCACGGCACCACCGACGCCGCGCTCTCCCCCGACGGCGCCTGGATCTGGTGGTTCGACGACACCGACGGCGACGAGTTCGGCATCTGGCGCCGCCAGCCGTTCGAGGGCGGCGCCGACGAGCCGGCCGTGCCGGGCCTGACCCCCTCCTACGAGGCCGGTCTGGCGCTCGGCCGGGACGGCACCGTGGTGGTCGGCCGCTCCACCGACGAGGACGGCACCACCCTGCACCTGCTGCGCCCCGGTGCCACCGAGGCCGTGGAGATCTACCGGCACGCCGAGTACGGCGGGGTCGGCGACCTCTCGCACGACGGCACGCTGCTCGCCATCGACCACACCGAGCACGGCGACGCGATGCACAACGCGATCCGGGTGGTCGCCACCGCGGACGGCCGGACCGTCGCCGAGCTCGACGAGGTGACGGGCCGTCAGGAGCCGCGAGGGCTGGCCTGCCTGGGCTTCGCCCCGGTCCCCGGTGACGGCCGGCTGCTCCTCGCCCACCAGCGCCGGGGCCGCTGGGAGCCGATCCTCTGGGACCCGCTGACCGGCACCGAGACCGAGCTGGAGCTGCGCACCGAGGACGGCCGCCCGCTGCCCGGCGACGTCTCCGCCCAGTGGCGGCCCGATGCCACCGCCCTGCTGGTGGAGCACGAGTACGAGGCCCGCAGCGAGCTGTTCAGCTACGACCTGGCCACCGGCGTGCTGACCCGCCTGGACACCCCGCGCGGCACCGTGGCCGGCGCCTCGCCGCGCCCGGACGGCACCGTCGAGTACCTGTGGTCGTCGGCCGCCGAGCCGTCGGTGGTCCGCTCCACCGCCGGACGGGTGGTGCTGCGGGCGGCCGGTCCGGTGCCGCCCGGCTCGGTGCCGGTCGAGGACGTCTGGGTGGACGGCCCGGGCGGCCGGGTGCACGCCCTGGTGCAGCGCCCGGTCGGCGACGGCCCGTTCCCCACCGTCTTCGAGGTGCACGGCGGGCCGACCCACCACGACTGCGACGCCTTCGCCGCCGGTCCGGCCGCCTGGCTGGACCACGGCTTCGCGGTGGTCCGGGTCAACTACCGCGGCTCCACCGGCTACGGCCAGGCGTGGACCGACGCGCTGAAGGAGCGGGTCGGTCTGATCGAACTGGAGGACATCGGCGCGGTGCGCGACTGGGCGGTGGGCGCCGGTCTGGCCGACCCGGAGCGGCTGGTGCTCTCCGGAGGTTCCTGGGGCGGCTACCTGACCCTGCTCGGGCTCGGCGTGCAGCCGGACGCCTGGTCGCTGGGCCTGGCCGCGGTCCCGGTCGCCGACTACCTGACCGCCTACGCGGACGAGATGGAGGCGCTGCGGTCGCTGGACCGCACGCTGTTCGGCGGCACCCCCGAGGAGGTGCCGGAGCGCTGGCACGCCTCCTCGCCGCTGAGCTACGTCGAGAAGGTCCGGGTGCCGGTCTACATCAGCGCCGGCGTCAACGACCCGCGCTGCCCGATCCGGCAGATCGACAACTACGTGACCCGGCTCGACGAGCTCGGCGTCCCGCACGAGGTGTACCGCTACGACGCCGGCCACGGCTCGCTGGTGGTCGAGGAGCGGATCAAGCAACTGCGGCTGGAGCTGGACTTCGTCCGCCGCCACCTCGGCGGGTAGCGGTCGCTACTCCAGGACCGGGTCGAGGCCCAGCGCCCGGTCCTGGGCCGCCTCCGCCTCCCGGCGGGCCAGCCGGAACCACATGAAGCCGACGAACCCGGCGAAGACGAACCACTCCAGGGTGTAGCCGAGGTTCTGGAACGCCCGGGCGGTCAGCCCGTCGCCACCCGACGGCTGCGCGGTGGGCACGGCGGTCATCCCGGCCGGCACGTCATCGGCGGCCACCCAGCCGTCATACACCGGGTACGGCAGCAGGTTGACCAGCGACGCCGGGCTGATCATGCCCAGCTGCCCGGCCGGCAGCCCGCCGGCCACCGCACCCGAGGTGTCGCTGCTCTCCGGTGCCTGCAGCCGGCCGCTGACGGTCTGCTGCCCGCTCGGCGGCGCGGGCAGCTGCGCCCCCGGTGCGCCGGGCAGCCAGCCGCGCACCACCGCCACGGCCCGGCCGTCGGCGGTGCGCAGCGGAGTGAACAGGTAGTAGCCCTGGCGGTTGTCCACCGTGCGGTTGGGCACGGCCAGCTGGTGCGCCGGGTCGTAGCTGCCGGTCACGGTCACCGGGTGGCCGACGGTGACCGTGCTGACCTTGGCCGCCGGGCCGGGCAGCACGGTGTCCAGCGGGCTCGCGGCGGCCGTCGGCCCGGTGCCGGCGTTGGCGGCGTGCTGCGGGGTCACCCGGGCCTCGAACCGGCTCAGCTGCCAGCTGCCCAGCCAGAGGCAGGCCACGATGGCGGCGACCGCGAGGACGGTACTGCCGAGCCATCGCGGAGTCAGGAGGAACCGGTACACACCACCACGGTAACCACCATGACGTTTGGCCTTCGCGCAGGGGGCACTACTGGACGGCGGCCCGGTACACCGTGCCGCCGCCGCAGACCGCGCCGATGGTGGCGCTCGCCGCGTCCGGTGCCGCCCCCAGCGGGCGGTAGCTCAGGGCCAGGGTGCCCGGCGTGACCGCGGGCGAGGGCGGCGGGGTCGCGGATGCCGAGGCGGGCGGGGCCGGCTGCCCGGTGGGCCCGGCGGTGCCGCCGCCGTCGGCCCCGGACGCCGGGGAGGGCGCGGCTGCCCGGGCGCCACCCGGCTGCGCTCCGGCCCCGCTGACGGCGCCCGCGGAGGCCGCGCTGCTCGGGCTCGAGCCGGCCGAGGTGGGCTGGCCGCTGCCCGTCGCCTGCGGGGCCGGCCCGGTGCTCGGGCAGACCGCGTCCGGCACCCAGGCGAACACCATGCGGTAGTTCGCCCCGGCGGCCAGCAGCCGCGGGCTGTCCGGCGCGGGCGGCGGCAGGTTTGGCGCCGGGTCGCCGGCGGTGTGCGGCACCACCTGGACCGCACCGCCGCCGCTGACCATCGCGCCGAGCGTCCCGGGGTCGCCGAGCAGGCAGGGGTGGCCGGAGACATTGGTCACGGTGAACGCGCCGTAGACCCGCCCGGTGGCGTCGGCCTGTCCGGTCGTCACGGTGGCGCCGCCCAGGTCGGTCCGGGCGCAGGCGGGCGCCGTGCTGGGCGGCGCGGTGGCACCGGCCGGTGCCGACGGGCCCGAGGCGCTGCTGCTGGGCGAGGCCGACTGGCCGGCGGCGGTCGGCGCCGCGCTGGCGCCGACCGGGCTGGCCGAGCCGTCGCCGGGCACCGGCACCGGCACGGCCGGCCCGGTGCTGCGCTGCACCGCGCCGCCACCGGACCGGGCCGCCTCGGTGCCGGCCTGGGCGGCCGCACCGGGCGCCGAGCCGTCGGAGAGCTGCAGTGCGCCGAGCCCGTTCAGGGTGGGCACCGCGACCGCCGTCAGGGCCACGATCACCGCCGCCCCCGTCCAGGCCTGCCGGTAGCGGGCCCGGCGGGCCGGCACGGCACGGCGGATCCGGGCCAGCGCGTCGGGCGCCGGCTGGACCTCGGCCACCGCGCGGTGCAGCAGTGCCCGCACCGCCTGCTCCTCGCCCGAGCTGGGCTCCGGCTCCGGGCCGCGCGACGCGGGCACCGCGCCTGCCCCGTCGACCTGCTCCTCAGTCATGACCGCTCTCCATCAGCACCCGAAGGGCCGCCAGGCCGCGTGAGCCATAGGCCTTGACCGCACCCACCGAGACCCCCAGTACCTCGGCGACCTGGGCCTCCGTCAGGTCCGCGTAGTAGCGCAGCACCAGGACCTCCCGCTGGCGGCGCTGCAGGCGCTGCAGCGCGGCCTTCAACTGGTCGCGTTCCAGTGCATCGTAGGCACCCTCTTCTGCACTGGCCATGTCAGGCATCGGCTTGGGCAGCAGGCGCAGCCCGAGGATCCGCCGCCGCAGCGTGCTGCGCGAGAGGTTGACCACGGTCTGCCGGAGATAAGCGAGGATCTTCTCCGGCTCCCGTACCCGCCGCCGGGCCGAGTGCACCCGGATGAACGCCTCCTGCACCACGTCCTCGCAGGAGGACTGGTCGTCGAGGAGCAGCGCGGCCAGCCGCAGCAGCGAGCGGTAATGGGCCTGGTAAGTGGTGGTCAGCAGGTCGACGCTCGCGCCGACCGCCTCGGTTGCCGCCGTCGTCACCTCCGCCTCAACGGGTCGCCGCACGGGATCCGAGCGCACGCCGCTCTGCGGGGCTGGGCGCACTCGGGACGGCCTCGCTACCGCACCCACCACTGCCAGGTCTGTCACGCCCGTTGGACACTTGATCCCCCCTCAGGGTTGCCCCGTTCGACCGACATTCTTCCGTACCCAACGCGGCCCCCTCCACCAGGAAGGGGGCCGCGTTCCGAAAGCATGTCGAAACCGGGTCAAAAGCGACCAGGGGACGGCCCGGGGTGACCTCAGGAGGCCGGGTTCCGCCGCAGTGACGGCTAACCCGCCGAGACGGTCAGCGTCCCAGCGGCCGGTTCGGCCGCCGCGGCGGTCATCGTCTGCGCCGCGACGGCTACCGTCCGGTCCCGCCGTAGACGACGGCCTCGTCGGAGTCGCTGTCCAGCCCGAAGGCGCTGTGCACGGCGCGGACCGCCTCGGGCACGTCCTCGGCCCGGGTGACCACCGAGATCCGGATCTCCGAGGTGGAGATCAGCTCGATGTTCACACCGGCCTCGGAGAGCGCCTCGAAGAAGGTCGCGGTGACCCCGGGGTTGGACCGCATGCCGGCGCCGACCAGCGAGATCTTGCCGATCGCGTCGTCGTAGCGCAGCGACTCGTAGCCGATGCCCTCCTTGACCCGGCCGAGTGCGTCGATCGCCTTCTGGCCCTCGGTCTTGGGCAGCGTGAAGGAGATGTCGGTCAACCCGGTCGAGGCGGCGGAGACGTTCTGCACCACCATGTCGATGTTGACCTCGGCGTCTGCGATGGCGCGGAAGATCCGGGCGGCCTCGCCCGGCTTGTCGGGGACGCCGACGACCGTGACCTTCGCCTCGGACGTGTCGTGGGCGACTCCGGAGATGATGGCCTGCTCCATCTCGCCCCCTTCGGGCTCGTTCGGGTTGGTGTTGCTGACGATGGTCCCCGGTAGACCGGAGAAGGACGATCGTACGTGGATCGGGATGCTGTAGCGCCGCGCGTACTCCACACAGCGGTCCAACAGCACCTTCGACCCGGAGGACGCCAGCTCGAGCATGTCCTCGTAGCCGATCCAGTCGATCTTGCGCGCCTTCTTGACCACCCGGGGATCGGCGGTGAAGACGCCGTCCACGTCGGTGTAGATCTCGCAGACCTCGGCCTTGAGGGCCGCTGCCAGCGCCACCGCGGTGGTGTCCGAGCCGCCGCGGCCCAGCGTGGTGATGTCCTTGCTGACCTGCGAGACGCCCTGGAACCCGGCCACGATGGCGATGTTGTCGTCATCCAGCGCGGAGCGGATCCGGCCGGGCGTGACGTCGATGATGCGCGCCTTGTTGTGGACCTGGTCGGTGATCACACCGGCCTGGCTGCCCGTGAAGGACTGGGCCTCGTGTCCCAGGGATTTGATCGCCATCGCCAGCAGGGCCATGGAGATCCGCTCTCCAGCGGTCAGCAGCATGTCGAACTCACGGCCGGCAGGAATCGGGGAAACCTGCTCGGCGAGTTCGATGAGCTCGTCCGTCGTGTCGCCCATCGCGGACACCACGACGACGACCTCATGGCCGGCCTTCTTGGTGTCGACAATTCGACGGGCTACGCGCTTGATGCCCTCGGCATCCGCAACGGATGAGCCGCCGTACTTCTGCACGACAAGGCCCACGTGCGCTCCTCGACTAAGTCGTCTTCGGGGGGTGGTGCCCGACGCGGGTGGCGCCGCCCGATCCCCCCAGACCCCCTTGGGCAGGGGGTACTGCGGTCGTTCGCCAGTCTAGCGAGCAGGGGCGGCCCATCCGACGCTTTCCATATGATGAGACTGCCATTTCACGAGTTGAACGCCCAGCAGACGGGTGAACGGGCAGGTCTGCGGAGGGTCGGGCACCCCCGGAGAAGAATTTCGCGCCGAGAGCCGGGCACCGCTGGAAATATCCGCGCGAAGATTTCTTCCGACAATTCCGCGGATGACGGGTTCGGCGGGGCACCGGGGGCACCGGGGGATGCCTTCAGGGTTTCAACCCGGATCAGATCCCCAGCTCGGCTGCCATCAGGTCGCCGGCCTGCTGCTCCAGCTGCTCATCGGTCAGGCCGTCGTCATCGGTGTCCGCGCCGTCCGGCACCGCGCCGATCGGGCTGTCCATCCGCACGTGCGCGATCAGCGACTGCAGCGCCCGCAGCACCGCCGTGCAGGTCGAGCCCCAGGTGGACAGGTAGGAGTACTGCCACCACCAGAGCGCCTCGCTGACCCGGCCCTCCTCGTAGTGCGTCAGCCCGTGGCGCAGGTCGCTCACCACGCCGGCCAGGTCGTCCGAGATCCGGAAGGCGTTCGGGCGCTCCGGCGGGCCGTACGGGTCGAACACCTCGTGGTAGACGTCGATCGGGGCCAGCAGCTCCGCCAGGTTCTCGCGCAGCTCCACACCGTCCGGCTCGGGGCCGGCATCCGGCTCGAACCGGTCGTCCGGCACCACGTCCTCGACCGCGCCGAGCCGCCCGCCGGCCAGCAGCAGCTGGGAAACCTCCAGGAGCAGCAGGGAGATCGCGCTGCCCGGCTCGTCGCCCTTGGCGATCTCGGTGACCGCGACCACGAAGCTCTTGACCGAGTCCGCGATCTGCACCGCGAAGTCGTCGGGCTCCGGCAGGTTCTCGGGCATCTGCAGGTTCTCGGGCATCTGCAGGCCAGGGTTCTCGGACATCCCGGATGCTCCGGACTTCCCGGATCCTCCGGATACCCTGGACATTCCAGACATCTCAGAAATCTCAGACATCGAGCAGTCGTCTCCCTTCGAAGGCCCGGCCGAGGGTGACCTCGTCGGCATACTCCAAGTCCCCGCCGACGGGCAGACCGCTCGCCAGCCGAGTCACCTTCAAGCCCATCGGCTTGCACAGCCGGGCCAGATAGGTGGCGGTCGCCTCCCCCTCCAGGTTGGGGTCTGTGGCCAGGATCAGCTCGCCGACCGTCCCATCGGAGAGCCGGACCAGCAGCTCGCGAATCCGCAGGTCGTCAGGGCCGACACCCTCGATCGGACTGATCGCGCCCCCCAGCACGTGGTAGCGGCCGCGGAACTCCCGGGTCCGCTCGATCGCCACCACGTCCTTCGGCTCCTCGACCACGCAGATCACCGTCAGATCGCGCCGCGGGTCCTGGCAGACCCGGCACTGCTCGGCTTCGGCCACGTTCCCGCAGGTCACGCAGAAGCGCACGCGCTCCTTGACCTCCAGCAGTGCGTGCGCCAACCGGCGGACGTCGACGGGGTCGGCCTGCAGGATGTGGAAGGCGATCCGCTGGGCGCTCTTGGGACCGACACCGGGCAGCCGGCCCAGCTCGTCGATCAGATCCTGCACCACGCCCTCGTACACCGCTCCGCCTTCCTTGCCGCGCTGGTCGCGCCGGTCGTCGTGTTCGTCCTCATCATCCAACGATCGGGGCGCCGGGCACAGCGCCCGGCGCCCTGAAGTCGTCAAACGTTCAGACCTGATCTTTAGTTGTTCAGATCTTGTGCTGCTTCTTTGAGCGCTTTCGTCGAGCGCTCCCCGAGTGCTCCCCGAGCGCTCTTTGAACGCTCTTTGAGCACGCGGGGAGCGCTGTTGCGGCCGCTCCTGGGGCCGTCGCCTCCGTGGCCGCGGGGCCCGCCCGGGTGCGCCTTGCGGGCGCTGGGGTGGGCCCGTCGGCGCTCGGGGGCGGGCCATCGGGTGCGCCCTGCCGGGGTCCGGGGGCGGGCACTCGGCGCCCGCTCGGCTACCGGCTGAGCGTCAGAACGGTCAGAACGGTCAGAACGGTCAGAACGGGAGACCCGGGATGCCGCCGCCGCCCAGGCCCTGGGTCAGCGGGCCCATCCGCTCGGCCTGCAGCTTCTGCGCGGCCGCGCTGGCGTCGCGGACGGCGGCGAGCACCAGGTCCGCCAGGGTCTCGGTGTCCTCCGGGTCCACGGCCTGCGGGGAGATCTTCAGCGCGGTCAGCTCACCGCTACCGGTCACCGTCGCCTCCACCAGACCGCCGCCCGCCGAACCGGTCAGCCGCGCCTCGGCCAGCTCCTGCTGAGCCTTGGCGAGGTCCTGCTGCATCTTCTGGGCCTGCTTCAGCAGCGCCTGCATGTTGGGCTGCCCGCCACCAGGGAACACGGGGTCACTCTCCTGACTGATCTGCTTCGGACACCTTCATGCCGAGCCTATGTCCTGACCGCCCCGGGCCGTCGTCCGGCGACTGCTCGGCTACCCGGTTGCCCGGTTGCCCAATGGCCCAGCTGCCCGGACTGGTCAGCTGCTCGGGTGCTCAACTTCTCAGCTGCCATGCTGGATCTCCTCCAGCACGGTGGCGCCCAGCTCCCGCATGATCAGCTCCTCGCCCGACGGCCCCTGGGTGGGCGGGCCGGACGGCACGTCCGGGTGCGCCTCCATCGGGTAGTCCTCGGGCGGGAAGTCGTCCGGGTACTCGTCGTCGGGGGCCGGCGGCTGGGGCGCCGCGGCTCCCCCGGCTGCGGGCTGCGCCCCGGCGGGGGGCGGTGAGGTCCGGGCAGGGGGGTACGCCTGGGCGGGCGCCAGGGCCTGGACCGGCGCCTGGACAGGTGCCTGGATCTGCGGCGCCGGCTGTACCGGGGCGGCCTGCGGCTGGCCCGCTGAAGGCGCTCCCGGAGCCGCCGGCGGTGCGCCGAAACCGCCCTGGCCCGCCTGGTGGCCGCCGACCGCCGTGGCCGTCGCGGCCGGCTGCGGCCGCGACGTGCCCCAGCCACCCCCGGCGCCCCCGCCGCTCGGCGGAGCCTGCGGCGCGGGAGCGTTGCCCGCCCCGCCCGAGGGGTCGACGATGCACTCGACCCGCCAGTCCACCCCGAGGGCGTCCGCCAGCGCCTGGCGCAGCACCTCGTCGCTGTTGCTGGAGACGAAGCTGTCGCGGGCCCCCGCATTGATGAACGAGACCTGGAGCGTGCTGCCGTCAAAACCGGCCACCTGGCCGTTCTGGCTGAGCAGGATCCAGGTGAAGCGGCGGCGGTTCTTCACCGCCTCCAGCACCTGCGGCCACAACTGGCGCACCTGAGCGGCACCCTGCTGGCCCTGCGGGCTCGGCGCCGCCTGCTGCGGCGACTGCTGGGGCTGCTGCTGCGGTTGCTGCGGCGGCTGCTGGGGTGCCGGGGCAGGCGCGGGTGCGGGTGCGGCCGCCGGGGCGGGGGCGGCGGGGGCGGCGGGCGCCCCGGCGGCGGGGAAGCTGCGCGGGATCGGCCAGGCGCCGGGGGCGGACTGCTGAGGTGCGGCCGCCTGAGCCGGCATCGGCTGACTCTGCACCGGCGGCGCCTGAACCTGCGGAGGCTGAACCTGCGGAACCTGAGCCTGCACCTGCAGCGGCTCGGCCGGCGCAGCAGGCACGGCGGGCGCGACAGGCATGGCGGGCGCAGCAGGCGCAGCCGCCGGGACGGCCGCCGCCACCCCCGCAAGCCCCTGCCCGCCCCCCAGCGTGGCGCGGCGCTCCAGCTTGTCCACCCGGGCCATCAGCGACAGCTCGTCCTGGTACGCCCCCGGCAGCATCACCCGGGCGCAGATCAGCTCCAGTTGCAGCCGGGGCGCAGCGTTGCCGCGCATCTCGGTCAGCCCGGTGTTGACGATGTCGGCGGCCCGGCTCAGGTCGGCCGCCCCGAACCGCTCGGCCTGCGCCTGCATCACCGCGACCCGGTCGGCCGGGGCGTCGATCAGCCCCTTCTCCCCCGCGTCCGGCACTGTGGCCAGGATCACCAGGTCGCGCAGCCGCTCCAGCAGGTCCGTCACGAACCGGCGCGGATCGTGCCCGCCCTCGACCACCCGGTCGATCACCTGGAACACCGTCGCCCCGTCCTGCCCGGCGAAGGCGTCGACCACCTCGTCCAGCAGCGCCGAGTCGGTGTACCCGAGCAACGCGGTGGCCATCTGGTACGTGACCCCCTGCTCCCCGGCGCCGGCCAGCAGCTGGTCCATCACCGACATCGAGTCACGCACCGACCCGGCACCGGCCCGCACCACCAACGGGAAGACCGTGTCCTCGACCTGGATGTCCTCCCGCCGGCAGACGTCCGCCAGGTAGTCCCGCAGCGTGCCCGGCGGGACCAGCCGGAACGGATAGTGGTGCGTGCGGGACCGGATCGTCCCGATCACCTTCTCCGGCTCGGTGGTGGCGAAGATGAACTTGAGGTGCTCCGGCGGCTCCTCCACCACCTTCAGCAGCGCGTTGAAGCCGGCCGAGGTCACCATGTGCGCCTCGTCCAGGATGAAGATCTTGTACCGGCTGTGCACCGGCGCGAAGAACGCCCGCTCGCGCAGCTCACGTGCGTCGTCCACGCCACCGTGCGAGGCGGCGTCGATCTCGATCACGTCGATCGAGCCTGGCCCGCCGGTCGCCAGGTCCCGGCACGACTGGCACTCACCACACGGCGTGGGCGTCGGCCCCTGCTCGCAGTTCAGGCAGCGCGCCAGGATCCGCGCACTGGTCGTCTTCCCACAGCCGCGCGGGCCGCTGAACAGGTACGCGTGGTTGACCCGGTTGTTGCGCAGGGCCTGCTGAAGCGGAGCGGTCACATGCTCCTGCCCGATGACCTCGGCGAAGGTCTCGGGGCGATAGCGGCGGTACAGAGCTAGGGACACGCCACCGACGATATCGGGACAGACCGACAAACGCGTCGGCCCTCGAAAAGACAGGACCCCTCGTGCACCCGCCAGAGCCCTCCTACCCTTGCTGCCTTCCGGCCCTGGGGGGGTTCAGAGAGATAACGCCACACGAGGGGCTGCCCACAAGAGTAGCGGATCCCCGCCGCTCCCCCGACCACCACCCCCATCTCCGATCCGCAGGCAACCCCCGCCCCCTCACCTGCGAGATAGCTGTTCGCGAGCACCCCTCAACATGGGCTAAGCTCTCCCACGGAGGATTCGCCTAGAGGCCTAGGGCGCACGCTTGGAAAGCGTGTTGGGGGCAACCCCTCACGAGTTCGAATCTCGTATCCTCCGCCATGGCTGACCAGCCATAACGAAGGCCCCGACCGCCCAGCGGTCGGGGCCTTCGTCGTGCTGTGGTTGCAGTTTTGGTTGCGGTTGGGATCTGCAGACGGACGCGCCCTGGTCCTGACAGACGAGCAGGACCAGGGCGTCACGGAGAGCTACGTGGCTACTTCCGACTCAGCGAGCCGTCGTCACTGGCGCCACCGCGCCCACAGCCAGGCAATCCCAGACGCGACAGCCGCGCCGATCGCCTGCGCGATCGCATTCCCAGCCGCGACGCCGTAACCAGCGGTGTAGCCGACCGCAACAGCAGCCGCCAGGAGCTCGAGCCTGGGCGGACGCTCGCCCTCGAACCGCGCAACCTGCATACTGAACATGGTTCTCCTCATTAGACGGGGTGGAGCCGACCGCCGGGCCCGTGGATCTGTGGAAGGTGACACGGAGTCCGGCGGAAGTATTTTGTGGCTACAGCGCGGATTCGCCAGCCTTCGGCGATTGAGCCGCCTCATCGTCGCCAAGTTGGCCGTTCACAACCTCGCCGAGTCTCTCCCTGAGCGACTGGGCGCGGTCCGCCGGCAGACGACGGTAGGCCTGCCAGGCCCGTTCAGCAGGCGAAAGCGGACGTCGCCCCATGGCCATCCACGCCAGCAGGCGAGACTGCTCACGCAGGGACAGACGCTCCAGCTGCATCCAGACGTCGTCTCCTCCGGGCGTCTCGTCCAGGCCACGGGTAGCGAGGGCATTGCAGTTCGCACAAAGGGTGATCAGGTTGCCGAGGTCAGCCTGACCGCCTTCCGAAAGCGGCACGGTGTAGGCGACGTCCAGGAACCGCTCGCCCGGCGCCTGACCACAACGCACGCAGCTGTACCCATCCCTTGCAAGGGCTTCGAGGCGCGCCGAGCGCGAACGTCGCTGGCGGGCGGCACGAATCGACGGGTCCCACACCGCCGCCCCGGCCCGCACGAAGAGCATTTCGTGTGCCTTCAGCGAGACCTGCGTGAGCTGCGTTTCGATGACCCAGCCATCATCGCGAAGGTCACGCATTCGACGATCGACCTGAGCCGCGTTCGGAAACGCCGCTCTCAGCTGATCCCGGGTGAAGACGCAACCCTCACCGACCTCAGCGAGAAGCCAGAGGGCCACGCGCACCTTGGTGCCCATACGCTCGTCGCGCCAGTCAGGGCGCTCACCCTCGTCGCTCTTCACCACAGGATTCCGCCCCCTTTCTCAACGATCCGGCGCATGCCGCGCTTGCCGAGGGATATCAAACCAGAGTCGGCAGACTTCGGCAAGGATCGGCAGACTTCGGCAGAGATCGGCGGTCATACCGGAACGCCAAGGGCCTCGACCACTGAGTGATCGAGGCCCTTGGCGTTGAACAGTTACGCAGACCGGTCAGCCGCCCAGAGCAAGCCGCCGATCTTGTCGGCGGTGTCCTTGAGGACAGGGCTCGTCAGGTGCTGGTACCGCCGGCGCATCCGAGCGGACTTGCCAGGCTCCCACCCCATGATCGCGTCGACGACCGCATCGGGAACGCCGAGGATCAGCAGGACAGTGGCAGCGGTGTGGCGGGCATCGTGGAGCCGACCATCGCGAACATTCGCCGCCTTCAGCAAGTCCTTCCACCGGTGGTAGTCAGTGTTGGGGTTCAGCGGCTGGCCGGTCGGAGAGGTGAAGACGTACCCCTTCTCCTCCCACAGGTCGCGGGCAAGGCGCCGTTCGCGGTCCTGCTCCACCTTGTGACGCGCAAGCAGCTTCATCAGCTCGTCGGGGACACCGATCGGGCGCCTGCCCGCACGGGACTTGGTGTCCTTGGTCTCGCGACGGATGCTGATCTTCTGCGGGCAGTAGCCCGGCTTGCGCCCGCAGCGATCACCGCAGCCGTGCTGGTAGCGGGGTCGCAACCGTCCACGCCGCACGCGAATGACGCTGGCTTCGAAGTCGACGTCGGTCCATTGCAGGCCCAGCACCTCGCCCTGCCGCAGGCCGAGGGCCAGGGCGATCACCCAGCGGGCCGCGTTCCGCTGCCGCTCCGCTTCGAGGAGGAGCCGCTGCACCTCTTCGACCGAGTACGGCTCGACTTCCTCTTCCTCCAGCCGCGGGGCCTTGGCGACCGTCGCCGGGTTCTCGGTGATATGCCGACGGCGCTTCGCCTCGTTGAGCGCCGCTCGCACCGTGCGGTGGACCTGGTGCGCGGTGCCGGCGGCGCTGCCGTTGTCCCGCATCTTCTTGTAGAAGCGCTCCAGGTGCTCCGGCTCCAACTTCTCCAAGCGGTGAGCGCCGAGGCCGGGGATGAGGTGGTGGTACACGGCGACGCGGTAGCCGTCGATCGTGTTCTCGGAGACGTACGGAGCGGCGATGTTCTCGACCCAGTGGGTGAGCCAGGTCTTGACCGTCCATGTCTGGCCAGCCTTCCGCACCGCGCCGGAGTCGCGCTGCCGTTCCAGCTCGCGAACCGCCTTGGTGACGTCGGCCCGGGTCTTGCGGGTGACGTGGCGGCGGTCAGGACGACCGTCGTCTTTGACGCCGACAGTGACGTAGCCGTGCCAACGACCGTCCTTGGCCTGGTAGATGGACGATGCACCGTTGGGCTGACGTGAGGTTGCCATCTTCGCGTCCCTCAGGCCGCAGTGGCGAGGTCGGCAGCGCTGAGGCGCTTGGCGAGGAACGCGCCCACCGCATCAGCGGGTATCCGGCGGAGGCTGCCAATCTTCACGGAGGGGATCTCGCCGGAGACGACGAACTCGTACATCTTCGTGCGACCGATACCGAGCCTGCGGGCAGCCTCTTCGACGGTGAGTGCGACCAGCGTCGGGTCAGCTTCGAGGCCGTCCTGATCAGCGATCAGGCGGAGGAGCACGTGCTCGGTGGTACCGAGGGCATGAGCCACTCGGGAGAGCTCCAACGGCATTTCGGACATGGGTGTCCTATCCCGACGGCGCTTTCGGCTATGCGCCGCCGTTGTCGATGTTCCAGGGATGGGCTATTGGGTTGTGCGGGTCCGCGTGGCGCCCCGCGGCGTTCGTAGCGCCGAGGGGCTGCGGAGGGCATGGCTGGTCGAGGGTTCACGGGCTGGCGAAGCCTGTGGTCGGACCGGCGGGACGGGACGTTAGCCGGATATTCCGGCCGCACCAAACCGCCCGGGGCCCGGCATGATGCCGGTCATCATCGGATCGGCGGCGGGACTGACGTGCGGAACCAACGGAGTGCAACAGGTGCCCTCTGGCAGCCAGGGCCTGCCCTCGGATGCTCTGGCTATGCCTCGGTTCCCGGGTCGGCAAGACCCTCCGCCTCGGGCGAACCGGACGGGAAGTTCGGCGAGCGGTAGTCGTCACCGGCCGCGTCCGCCACGACCCGAGTGATCATCGCTCTGATGAGCTCTTCGAGGTTCGGGTGGGCACGGCCATAGGAGTCGAGCGCCTCGCGGGCCCGGTCCATCTCCTTGCGGGCGGCGACCGACTTCTGCCAGCTCTCGGCGAACTCCGCCAGCAGCCGCTTCACGTGGGTGCTCGCGGCGATCTCGGGTGGTCCGACCAGGTTGTCCAGGGAGATGTCGAAGACCTTGGCGAAGCCGATGGCCTCGTCCAGGTTGACCCTGCGGCGCGGCTCGCCACTCTCGATGCGCCACACCGCCGACTGGTTGAGCGGGTAGCCGGCCTCGGTCAGGCGCTCGGCGAGCGTGGCGGTACTCCACCCGCGCGCCTCGCGCTCCATCTTGATGCGCCGGGCAACGTTCTCCTCCCCCTCCAGTCGTTGTCGCCGGTCCTCGTCAGCCATGGCCAACCCTCCATGCATCGTCAGTAAGCCCATTTGCAATGCGTCGAGCACGACGTTAACGTGATGCAAGATGAAACGCAACTGAGCCGAACCGCATCGGCCAACCGGGCCAGCCACCCGGCACCACGACGCAAAAGGCCCCCGACGCTACGAACGCCGAGGGCCAAGCGCAGAACCTCGAAACCGCCCATCCCTGGAACAGTCGACAACGGAGGAACCGGGTAGCCGCCCGAATCCTCCGAGTGAGGACACCGCTGTGGACAAGCCTACGGCCCCGCCGCCGGGCCCGTCATCCCACGACCGGCGACGGGAACACCGCGCGTCGGAGCCCCACCCCGCGCTCGTCGACACCACCTCCGGGGAACCGCCGCACAACATCGACGCAGAACAGGCAGTCCTCGGCGCGTGCATGCTGAAGCACCAAGCGGTGGATCAGGTCCGGGGCACGCTGGACGCGGGCGACTTCTACCGGCCCGCCCACGAGACCATCTGGCGCGCAATCCTCGCCCTGCGCGCCGAGGACGCCCCTACCGACCCCATCGCCCTCGCCGACCACCTCCAGGGCAAGGGAGATCTCTCCCGCGTCGGTGGCTCGTCCTACCTCCACACGCTGGTCGCCGTCGCTCCGCCCTCGACGGACAACGCCGACTACTACGCGCAGATCGTGCGCCGCGACGCCCAACTGCGGACTCTGTATGCCACCGGCATCCGCACCGTCCACCACGCTCTGACTCCGGGTGCCGACCCGGACGAGATCCGCACGGCCGTCGAGACGGAGATCCGTGCCGAGCGCGAGCGCGCTCTGGCCTCCGGCAGCAGCCGCCTGTCCCGCTACATCGTCAACGGCTGGGACTTCGTCACCAAGACCGGCGCGGACAAGGAACCCCTGTGGGGCACCCGCGAACAGACCGCCTGGGCCTCCGGCGAGAGCCTGATGATCGTCGGCGCACCGGGTGTCGGCAAGACCACCCTCGCCCACCAGGTCGTCCTCGCCCGCCTCGGCCTGCAAGCCTCCGTCCTCGACCTGCCCGTCGCCGAGGGAGAGCGCGTCCTCTACCTCGCCATGGACCGCCCCCAGCAGATCGCCCGCGCCATGGCCCGCCGCATCACCCCCGCCGATGAGGCCCACCTGCGCGACCGGCTCGCCGTGTGGCAGGGACCGCTCCCCGCCACCCTCGACAAGGAACCCGACCTCCTCGCCGAACTCGCCGCCGCCCACCGCGCCGACACCATCGTCATCGACAGCCTCAAGGACGCAGTCAGCACCCTCGTGGACGACTCCCTGGCCGTCGCCTTCAACAACGCCCGCATGCGCGCCCTGCGCGCAGGCGTCCAGATCATGGAGCTCCACCACCAGCGCAAGGCCGCCGCCGACGCCCCACGCGGGATGCGACCCACCCTGGACCGGGTGTACGGCTCGACGTGGCTGACCGCCGGAGCGGGCAGCGTCCTGTTCATCGCCGGAGAGGCCGGCGACCCGGCGGTCACCATCCACCACCTCAAGACCGTGACCGGCGAGATCGGCCCGCTGCCGGTCGTCCACGACCACCAGCGCGGCACCACCTACGTCGAGCCCACCCTCGACCCGGTCACCCTCCTGCGCGCCGCACCGGACGGCCTGACCACCCGTGACCTGGCGACCGCCCTGACCGGCGAGGCCAACCCCGACCGCGCCGACATCGAAAAGGCCCGACGCCACCTCGACCGCCTCGTCAAGACCGGACTCGCGGTCAAGACCGACGGCAGCGCCGGAGGCACCGGAGGCGGCCAGCAGGCCCGCTACCGCCCCTCCGCCCGGCACATCACAGCCGTCTCGTAACCGCCGCCACAGTGACCGGACTGACCGGGGGGGCAACGGAGTGACCGCGCCCCCGGTCAGTCCGTCGTACTGACCAACCCCAGTGACCGAGGCTCCGGTAAGCCGGTCACTCCGACCGACCGAACTGACCGGAGTGCCGCGCAGGCCAACAGCCCGCCGACCTGCTGACCGACCTGTCGGACAACCAGCGGACGGCACCCATCAGGACCACCGGGCGGCCGGTGAGCGGATCAACAGCCCAACCGGGCACCGACAATCAGGCGCGGATCGTTCACGGGACCGTACACGCACCCCTCCCGCGAAGGGCCCGGCGAAAGCCGTTCACACCGTCCACGCGGAGCAAAGAAACCGCAGGTAGAGCGATCACGGAGACGTACACGCCGTCCACGCGACCCAGCGTTCACGCGCGAGCCCCCCTTTAGAAGGGGGCTCGCGTGTACGCCCCACCGTGAACGCCCTGCCTTCGAGTCCAAGCAACCGCCCGCTGTAACCAGGTAGACCCAGCTACAAGGGATCACCGTGATCCGAATCCTGATCAGACCGCCGGAAGCCGGAGCAAGTTGTGGGGTAAGCACTGCTTATCCCGGCGCCGTCCAGGACGGAGCAAGTTGTGGGGTAAGGACTCCTTACCCGGCGCCGCTCTTGGCGGAGCAAGTTGTCGCGTACGACGGTCCTATGGCCCGCCGCACGCACTTGCCCTCGCCCAGGGGTGCGAGGGCAACGAAGCAGGCGCCCCAGAGTCAGCGGCGCTCCGACTGGCAACGAGCACCCAGTGGCGATCCGGCTGAGCACCCCACCAGTTGGCGGTTCCGGGTAGAGGTCCAACCAACGCCACCCCTCACACGGTGGTGACCGACCATCCATAGCGGGAGAAGGAGGGACCTCCCTCCCGGTAGGCGGCCAGGGCCTGCGTAGCGGTCGGGAACGCGGGCTCCGGAAGGCGGTCCGCAGCGACCCACTGGGCGGCCAGATGCTTGTCCGGCTCGTTGTTGGTCACCTCGCCGGTCCACGTGTCGGTGGCGAAGACGAAGAGGACGAACTGCCCAGCCTGATCGAAGCCCTGCTCGACGTGGATGACGTGGACGAGTACGAGATCGGCCGGGTCGACGAGCAGGCCGGTCTCCTCCTTGAGCTCGCGGGCGGCGGCCTCGTCCAGGGCTTCACCGGGCTCGACCTTGCCACCGGGGATGGTCCAGGCCGGCTGCGGCGACCAGTTGCGGGCGGTGTAGAGCACGGCGGCGACCGCGTCGGTGTCCTTGTCGTGAACGATCACGCTGACCGCATTTCGGCTGTTCATCACGCTGGTGGTGGTCACGGTGCCCACTCCTTGTTGAAGTGCCGGAGGATCTCGGTGGTCCGGCCGGGTGGCTGGGACTGGCTCCACAGCTCGGGCGGCCTGGATGCTCAGCGCCCGAGCGTGAGGCGGTCGGCGTCGGTGCGGGAGAAGACCAGGTCGGTCATCTGCTCCGGGGTCTTCGTGCAGCGGACGGGCGGCTGCGGTCGGCGCATGGCCTGGGGGTAGGTGGCCGGGTCGTAGTCGTTGGTGAGTGTGTACGGGTGGAAGCCGTGCTCGCGCAGGGCGTCGATGATGCCGGCGGCGCTCTCGCCCTGCTTGGCCAGGAGCTTGGGAGTGACTTCCACGACCAGCTCCACATTCTCGCGCAGGTGCGACAGCGCGGGCAGCAGTCCCCTGACCGCCGCCGCCTCGGCGCCCTCCATGTCGATCTTGATGCCTCGGGCGGTGTCGAGTTCGGCCGGGCCCAGGAGTTCGGTGAGCGGTGCGGCCGGCACGTGGAAGGTGGCGTGGACGTGGCGGGGCCGGATGGCGGTGGTGTGACCGAGGTTGGCCGGGTCCTCCACGTACAGAGTCGGGGTGCCGGTGAGGTCGGAGGCGGCGGCGCGGACGGTGCGGATGTTGGCGCGGTGGTTGGCGGTGGCCGCGCTGGTGAGGTCGTCATGGAACTGCGGGGTGGGCTCGATGGCGACGACTCGGCCGGTCGGTCCGACTGCGTGGGAGGCCAGGAGACTGAACGCGCCACGGTGGGCGCCGACGTCGACGAAGGTGTCCCCGGGCCGCAGGCGGTCCCGCAGGAAGGCGCTCAGGTTCGGCTCCCACACGCCGAAGAGGTACTGGTAGCGCTGGATGACGTCGCTGGTGGTGACGGTGACCAGGTCACCCGAGCGCAACCGGGCAGTGGTGTGGAGGGGACGGGTTCGCAGGTGGTCGTCGAGGAATCGGTCGACGAGGTGGGCCTTGCCGACAGTCCGGGCGCGTGGCGGACGTAAGCCCGCAGCAGGCGGGCGAGGGCGGAGGCGGGCACGCGTGTACTCCTTCAGGCGGCGGAGGGTCGGAACGCGGTTCCCGGAGCCGGCCGTGGTGGCAGACTTGCCGGTGAACGCTGGTGGTGGTGAGGGGAGTTGTCGGTGGCCGAGAGTGGTCCGGTGGTGTTCCTGCTGGTGGGGCTCACCGGTTCGGGGAAGACGACCTACGCCCAGCGGGAGCTGGAGCCTCAGGGTGCGGTGCGGCTGTCGGTGGACGAGGTCGTCCACGAGCGGCATGGCCGGTACGGCGTCGACTATCCGGAGAACACCTACTTCGAGAAAGAGGCCCCGGTCGTCGCCGAACTGCACTCCCGGCTGGTCGAACTGGTCTCCGAGGGCCGGGACGTGGTGTGGGACCACGGGTTGTGGCCGCGCAAGGACCGCGAAGCGATGAAGGGGCTGGTGGAGTCGGCCGGCGGCCGGTGGCGGCTGCTGTACTTCCCCGTCGATCGGGACGAGCTGCTGCGCAGGCTGGCCGAGCGCAACCAGCGAGAGGACGCGAACGCGCTGATCGTGACCCCTGAGGCTCTGGACGACTTCTTCGCGCGGTTCGAGGCGCCTCAGGACGAGGGCGAGGAGATCGTGGAGCCGGGCTGGCTCTGACGGGGCGGGCCCCAGGCGGCGTGGATCTGGGCGGCTTCGGCGGCCCAGTCGTCGGGCAGGCGGTCGAGGGTGACGTGGCGGAAGGCCAGGCGGGGGTCGGAGACGTCGATGCGGCCGTGGTGGCGGTCGATGTGCTGCAGCAGGCGGGTGGCCTCGGTCCGGACGGCGGGGGTGTGCTCGGTCCAGGCGCCGGAGCTGAAGCGGTCAACCCTACGCCGTAGGTCGTCCAGGACGCCGGCGCGCCACTTGAAGTGGTGGACGCACGCGAGCGTGTGCGGATCGGGCCTGCGGCCGGGGGCGCGGTGGTTGCCGGAGGCCACGACGACGTCCGAGAGCGCGAGGACGATCTTGCGGGGGTCACCCTGGAGGAGGCGGTGGGTGAGGTGGCCGCCGAGCGGGAAGGCGCGGTCGAGTCCGGCCTCGGGGCGCCAGAGGGCGAGTCGGCCGTCAGCGGCCACGCGGTCGAGCATCAAGCCGCCCACCACCGCCCAGCCGTTCTCTTCGGCTGCCTCGGTGACCTCGCTGAGTGGGGCCGGATAGGTCTGGAATTCGTCGGAGTCGGCGAGCAGGTGCCAGCCGGGGCCGGCCTGCTCCCGCAGCGCGTCGCGCAGTTCGGTGTTGGTGTGCTCGTGCCACGCTCCGGTGCTGACCTGGCCGGTGGGGAGGCCGAGGCTCTGGGCGGTGTCCAGTAGCTGGCGGCGCCAGGCGTCGGGGACGTGCTCAGCGAAGTGGAAGGCGAGGTGGAAGCGCTCGATGCCGAGCCGACGGTAGTGGCTGGTCCAGGCGGTCAGCAGGGCCGGTTCGACCGGGCCGATCACGGCGATCAGGGCGGGTGCGGCGGGCGTCATCGGTACTCCTTGATCAGGTCGGTGTAGGTGTCGATGAGGTAGGCGGCCTGCTCAGCTGCCGACAGCATGTCCAGCGCGGTGGGTGCCTTCGGCCCCGGCCGCTCCGGCGGCCCTTCCGCCAGAGCGTCGAGCGCGGCGGCCAGGGCACCCGGGTCGCCGGCCGGGAACACCTGGGCCCAGCGCTGCCCAACCAGCCGCTCGGTCAGGTCCGGGTCGTGGTCGGAGACGATCAGCGGGACATCGAGCCGGGCGGCGTCCATGACCAGCCCGGACTCCTTGCCGGTCCCGGGACGCCGTGCCACCAGGGCGGCATCGGCGGCAGCGTAGACGAGCCGGAGGACGTCTTCGCCGACCGGGCCGGGCACGGTGTGGACCCGGACGAGGGGCAGGCGGTGCCAACGTTCGAGTACCGCGTCGTCCAGCGGAGTGCCGCAGACCAGGACGTGTAGCGGCTTGGTGAGGCGGACCAGGGCCGCGTCGACGGTGGCGATGTCCTTGTAGGGCCACCAGCCGCCGACCAGGCAGACCGCCGTCGCCGAGGCGGGGATGGTGAAGGCGGCGCGGGCACCGTCGCGCTCGGCGGCGGTGAGGGGCCGACCGTCGTCAACAGCGAACGCCCGCACCCGCCCTGGGAGGTGGGGGAAGGCCGGGGAGAACCGGTCGCGGACGGCGGTGGTCGGATAGAGGGCGACCACGTGCTTCTCGCTCCGCCGGGCGAGCCGACCCAGCAGCCGGACCGGCGAGTCTTCGGTGGTGACCAGCTCGTGGATGAACCGCAGGTGCGGGGTACCGCCGAGCAGGGCGGCCATGCCGTGCAGGGCTTCGCTCGCGCTGAGGATCACCACGGCCGCCGGCTGAGGGGCGAGGCGGCGGGCGGTACGCAGGCATCCGGCTTCGATCAGACAGCGGGCGACCAGGGTGACCTGGTGCGGCAGCCGGCGGAGCGGTAGCGGCCAGCGCCGTGAGCGGAAGGCCCGCTTGCCAGCGGTTGAAACGCGTTCCGCCGCGCGTGCCGCGGCCAGCAGGGCCTTCGCCGCCGGACCCACCGGTCCGGCGGCGATGCAGGAGCCGGCCCGCAGCAGCGGGCCGGGCCCGTCTGCGATCCCCTGCGGGGTGATGACCACGGCACCCGGGCGGGCAGCGGCGAGCGCCGTCAGCGTGCGCTGGTGGTGCCCGCCGCCGAGGTGCGCCTGCGGCTCGATCAGGACCAGCGGCCCACAGCGGGTGCTCATCCGGCGACCGCCTGCTCACCGTGCAGCGTGATGAAGTGCCGGTGCAGCCAGGGCGGGTCGTTGAGCGCCTCGAAACGCTTGGGGTCGCGGGCCGCAGTGCGGGCGAACTCGAGGCCGTCGCGGGCCCCGGCTGCCGCGTACTCAGCGAAGTCGCCGTCCTTGCTGGCCGTCCAGGCGTCAATGCGTTCCTGGGCGGAGGCATCGGTCATGCCGTACTCGCTGCCGCGCGCGAGCATCGCGCACTCCCGGAAGCCCGCCTTCCAGGCATGGAACGGGGTCTGGTTGAACAGGGTGGTCCCGGCAGTGTGCTCGCTGAACTCGACCCGGCCGGGCAGCGCGGCCAGCACGTCGACGGCCTGGCCCATCTCCCGCAGCGCGCTGGTGCGGATCAGCTTGAGGCCGCCGTAGCCGTAGGTGAGCCCGTTAACCGGGTTGACGGCCCGCCAGACCCGCATCGACACGCCCGCTGCCAGCGGCTCCACCGCGCTGGCCGGGAAGGCGGGGTCGATGGCGAAGTCGCCATCGGCAAGGAAGAACTGGTCGGTGTCGACGAGTTCGGCCGTGAGCCGGTAGGCGCGGCGCATCCCGCGCACCCCGTGCAGGCGCTTGACGTTACCGCCCAGCACGCGGGCCAGGCGGGTGTGCAGGGAGTCGGCCAGCGGCTCGTCGTAGGAGAGCAGGACCGCGTCGAAGCCGGTCACAGAACCGCCTCCAGGTAGCGTGCGGCCACCGCAGCGGGCGTCAGGTCCGTGGTGGAGGCGTACGCGCGCTTGGCGTGCACCAGGTAGAACTCGGGGTCGGTGGCGAGGCGTTCGGCGATCCGGACGGCCTGATCGTCGGTGTCGAACACCAGCTCCGGGTCGAGGTGCTCGGCCAGCCAGCCGATGCGCGGGCCGATCACCGGCAGGCCCATCGCCTGGCAGTCGATGACCGACATGGACCAGGGGCAGCCGGGCCGGAACGGCGCGATGCCGAAGTGGGCACCGGCCAGCAGGTTGCGGTAGCGGACGCGGTCGCCGCGGTCGGAGGCGATGGCGACGCCGTCCACGGCCGCCAGCTCCTCCAAGTTCCGCTCGGGGCTGGGATCCAGGCGGATCCGCTCGGCGCTGCGGGTGCCGAACAGGTCCATCACGGTCAGCCGCACCGGGGCCTCGGCGACGAGGTGGCGGGCGAGCTGGGTGAAGCGGGCGGTGCCGTAGTGGGCGTACAGGCGGTGGTTGTAGACGCCGACCGCCCGGCCCTCCGGCGGGGTGAGCTCGGCAGGGTCGCGGACCAGGCGCACGTCCCTGGGGGCGGGGACCACGTGCAACTTCTCGGTGAGCTCGACGCCGGTGCGGGCGGCGGCAGCGGCCGTCCACGAAGCGGCGGTGCCGGAGTGGACGAGGACGCGGTCGCAGGCCGCGAGGCCGGCGACGAAGGCCAGCACGACGCTGCGGCCCAGCCCGCCGTCGTCCATCGCGGGGTCCAGCTCCAGCTGGCCGGTGTCAGTGAAGGAGAACGGCAGGTAGTGGCAGTAGCCGACGATCCGCGCGTCCACTCCGGCTTCCAGGAGCGCGGCGCGGATCGCGGGGGCGGCCTCGATCTGGTTGGCCACGACCACTTCGGGCTGCTGGCGGCGGAACAGCCGCACCAGGGCGCCCACGCCCGGGTTGAAGCGGGCCCGGTACTTGGTCGACGGCGAGACGGTCCGCACGAACTGCACGCGGTCGTCGCCGGCCGGGACGGGAGCGGCCACGGTGACCTCGACTCCGGCGTCGGCCAGGGCCGGGGTGAGCATGTCGGCGAAGGTGTAGCCGGAGTCGGCAGTCAGCTGGCTGGAGTTGGAGACGTTGAGCAGGTACAGCAGGCGCATCGCTTGAGCCCTCCCTCTCTCGGCCCGGGTGTCGACCCGAGCTGGCAAAAGAAGGAAACCGGCGACCAGGAGCGTGACAGAATGATGAATCGAGATCACTCACGGTTCATTCATCTCATCCAGCAGCCAGGGCGGGGGCCTTGATGGACGAGCGCGACGACAGCCCGACCGTTGAGCAAGCCGCCGAGGCGTTCGCAGCGGAGGTCTCGTACTGGCGCGAGGTGCGCGGCCTGTCCAAGCGGGGGCTCGCCCTCAAGATGGGCTTCGACCCGTCGTACGTGAGCCACGTGGAATCCGGCCGGCACAAGCCAACCGAGGACTTCGCGCGTCGCTCGGAGGAGACCCTCAACGCGGGCAAGGCCGTCTGGAAGCGCTGGCTGGACTACGAGGCTGCCAAGAACCGAGCGGCCCCGGCTGCGGCTCCACCAGCCCCGCGCCGCCCCGAACAGCCGTACGCGACGGGCTCAGCGATCATCGTGGCCCACGACGGCGCCCGCCTGGACTTCGATGGCTCCCACTACCGGCTGACGATGCGCCGGCTGTTGCGGAACACCGGCAGCGAGCCGATCACCCGCTACCTGATCCGCATCAGCGTCGACCGCTACCCCGGCGAGCCCGAGCGCTCCAACGCCCACTACCGCGAACACCCGCTGACCTGGGACGAACTCGCACTGACCGCGACATGCCGCGGGGAGGCGATGAACTGGCAGACCAAGCACGACCGCGACGCGTTCAAGGAAGTGTGGCTGCTGTTCGAGAACGAGCAGGGCCGCTTCCCGCTCTACCCGGGCGAGGAGGTCTGGATCGAGTACGCCTACTCGGTCGGCGAGGAGAAGTGGGGCCGCTGGTTCCAGCGCGCGGTCCGTCTGCCCACCGAACATCTCGAAGTCGAACTCGCCTTCCCCGCAGACCTCGACCCCGCCGTGTGGGGAATGGAGACGTCCATGACCGCCGAAGCGGCACCGCTTCGGACCGCCCCGATCCGGCGCGAGGAGGGCGGTATGCGCGTCTTCTCCTGGAGCACCTCCACACCAGCCCTCCACGCCCGGTACCGTCTCGAATGGCGGTTCCGGGCCCGACCCGAACGCGACACGACCCAAGGGGAGTTCAGGTGATCCAGGTGCGGCCCAGCGAGCAGATGCGTGACCTCGGAGTCGTCCAGGAGGGCGCCCCCGTCCTTTCCGAGCCAGCCCGCCCTTTTGAGCTGCCCACCGAGCGCGAGGCCGCCGAGCAGGTCATCGAGAAGCTCTTCACCGCCATGGAGCGCATCGGCCAGGTCCACCCCTTCGCCAAGGGCATGGGCATCGCCGCACCCCAGATCGCCATCGGCCGCGCCGCAGCCATCGTCCAGCCAGCCGAGCCCGGAGCACCGCCGATCGTCCTGCTCAACCCCCGCATCACCGATCGCTCCGACGAAACAGACGAGCAATTCGAAGGCTGCCTCTCCTTCTTCGACGTCCGCGGCAAGGTCCCCAGGCCACTGCAGATCACCGTGGAGACCACCGCCCTGGACGGCCAGCTGGCCATCACCACGTACGAACGCGGGCTCGCCCGCTTGATCCACCATGAGATCGACCACATCGACGGCCTGCTCTACACCACGCGGATGCGGACCGACGTCGAGCCCATCCCCGTCGAGCAGTACCGGCAGACCGGCCAGGCATGGGCTTACGAGCAGTGAGCGCCCGCCCAGCCAACCCTGATGGCTGAGGGGACCTCTGCAACGACAGCATGATCGTGAAGGGAAGCGCATGAACAAGGACCCGGAGCTCATCCGCCATGAAGACGGGATCGAGTGGGACGAAGACACCAGCAACTTCGACTACGTACGCGAGTACCTCGAGATTGCCGCTGGCAATCGGCGCGGACCCGTCCGATGGAACGGACCTGGCCGACGCGTTGGCTACTCGGTTCTCAATGATGACGCACCCGCTGGGGAAGCGCCCTTCCGCTTCGCCCGCCGCATCTTCTGGGTCAAGGAACACGACCGCTCCGAGCAACCCCACGGCACGTACAAGACCGGCACACCAGCCGAAGGCGTCGATCCTCGAACCGTCGCTCCGGGGGTCTGGGGTGAAGTCACGGAGCGCGCCTGGGGAGCTCCCCTGCCTTCGAAGGGTAAGCCCCGAGCTGACACCTCTCACAAGGCCAAGAACGACTCACGGGAGAAGCCATACCCGCCCGGCGTCCAGCCAGAAGAGGTCAAGTTCGGCACGTCGTCGCTCGCAGGTGGATCTGCCACGGTGGCGGTCGCACCTCTCCGCGATGGCCGAGTAGAGATCTACATCGACTGCGCGAGCGGCACTGAGCTTGGCGACGGCAGCCACGTGATTTCGGAGGTACTCCAGGCATCCGAGGCCCGCGCAAGGCTCACCGAGATCATCGAAACGACGTCATGGCTGCAGCGAGCTCTGGCCCTCTCTGTGGTGGACGGCTGGCTCGCCGGCGGCACCGCCACATAGGTCGTTCTGTACCACGTGGGTGCCCTGTGTCCCCCACCGACAAGGGCCCGGAGCGGCCGAGGGTCCAGGCCGCCGTCGTTCATCGGATCCTCTACCTCAGGCTTGGCGGGACGGCCTTCTCCGGGCTCGTCCCACAGATGCCGCCAGCACCCAGCGCCGACCCGCCCGCTGAAACCTGGCCCACGGCAGCGATCCGGCTCGGCTGGCAACCTTCGCGGGACGTGGTCGTCCACCTTCTCAATCACGGGTTACCCCTGCCAGCCGCAGCGATCATCGCTACGGTGAAAGTTGCAGGTTTGATCTTCGGTACCGGGTCTTGTAGGGGATGTCATGGGCAAACGTCGCGGCTTCTTCGCGGAGATGAACTACCAGGCACAGCAGGCGGAGAAGCGTCGACGCCAGCAGCAGGCCGCTACCCATCGTGCTCATCTTGCAGCCCAGCGCCAAGCCGAACAGGCCGCGAGGGCCTACCAGCGCGCACAGGTGGCGGCGGCGAGGGCTTCTGCCTCCGAGAGGAAGGCCGCGGAACGTGAGGCCGCGCGACTCCATGTGGAGTCCAGGCTCGCCGAGGTTGAGTCCATGAACACCGACCTGGCCAGCGATCTCGCTGACATCGACGGCCTGCTTGCCTGGACTCTGGGCATAGACGACTTCGTCGATCTCGAATCGTTGAAGATCTCGAAGGTCGAGCATCCTCCATTCAATCCTGGTGGTCGGGATGTCCCTGCGCCCATGGTTGCAGAGCCGAACTACGCGCCTGAGCCCGTTTATCAGGAGCCAGCTGCTCCCAGTGGACTTTCAGCAGTACTTGGCGGAAAGAAGCGGCACCAGCAGGCCATCGTCGAGGCCCAATCCGCCTTCAACGACGCCCGTGGCCACTGGCAGCGCACCATGGCGGCTATCCACGACAGTTACACCAAACAAGTGGCCCAGCGCGAGCAATTCGAAGCCAGGCGCATGGCAGAACTATCTGCCGCCAAGGAGAAGTACAAGCAGGAGTGCGAACAGCGCGAGGCTGAGGCATCAGCCCACAATGCCGAGGTCGCCAAGCTCGTCAACGACCTTGCCTTCGATGTCGAATCCGCCATCCAGGACTACGTGGGCATCGTTCTTTCCAACTCAATCTACCCTGAGGTCTTCCCGGTCGAGTACGACCATGCCTTCAACCTCGCCTCCCGAGAACTCACGCTTACTGTAAAGATTCCAGAGCCCTCAACCATACCCTCGGTGAAGGGGTACCGATACGTTAAGACGAAGGACGAGATTGCCTCAACCGACCTGCCCGTTCGCGAAAAGAAGGAGCGATATGCGAATGCGGTCTGGCAGGTCGCGGTTCGCAGTCTGCACGAAGTCTTCGAGGCCGATCGCGCCGGTAAAGTCCACTCGATCGCGCTTACGGTCGGCGTCGATACGATAGACCCCGCCACTGGCCGGCCAACCACCGTGCCGCTTGTTATCGTCGCCGCAGACCGCGAGACCTTCAACAGCTTTGACCTGGCCAAGGTGATTCCCCAGGCCACGCTGCAGCACCTCGGCGCTGCAATATCAAAATCGCCGTTCGACCTGACTCCGGCAGACACCAATCGCGGCATCCGCGTCCGAGGAAAGTGACAATGCGATTCAACCCACCGCCAGGGTGGCCCACACCGCCCGAAGGCTGGACTCCCCCGCCGGGCTGGAAGCCCGACCCATCCTGGCCGCCCCCGCCACCTGCCTGGCAGCTCTTCTTGCCCGACGACGGGACCGAATCGCACAGTGACGTCAACGGGCCCATGTCCGCACCAAATATCGAGACTCCCCCGCCCTCAGTGCAGGGCTCATCGGCAATAGACGCAGACCAGGCATCCGCCAGTCCACCGGCTCCACCACCGTCCCATGCAGTCGACCCCGCGCCGCTGTTGGCCCGAATCGCCGATCTCGAACGGGCGCTCTCGGCCACGCAAAGTGGCGCCGGCCTGATCGATCTCAGCGACCAGCGCGCTTTGCAAGACGTCGGCATCTACCGCTACCACCATCCTCTGGAAAGCGCGGCGGCCTACAAGGACCGGCTACGCAGTCTCGAAAGCCAGATCGACGACGTCATCAAGAGCAAGCGCGCGATCCTCGCCGCCGACCTGTTCACCTTCGACGGATCTCTGGCTCAAGGACGGAAACTTGTCGGCGATCTGTCCAAGTTGATGCTACGGGCCTACAACGCCGAGGCCGAAAACTGCGTGCGCTCGCTGAGGTCGGGGAACGTACGCACCGCCCAGAAGCGGCTGGAGTCAGCGGTCGCGGCGATCGAGAAGCTCGGGGCAATCATGGAGATGCGAATAAACCCCGAGTATCACGCCCTGCGAGTCGCCGAGCTCGAGCTGACCGCTGACTTCCAGATGAAGGTGCAGGAAGAGCGCGAACACGCACGCCAGGAGCGACAGCTCCTCCGCGAACAGCGCCAGGCTGAACAGGAGTTGGCGGCCGAGAAGGAGCGGCTCGAAAAGGAGAGATCTCACTACATCGGCGTCCTGGCATCTCTCCGCGGAAAAGGCGACGACGCCGCCGCTGCTGAACTCTCCAACCGGCTCGCCGAGATCGAAGAGGCCATCGCAGCCAACGACTACCGCATCGCGAATATCCGCGCCGGCTACGTGTATGTCATCTCGAACATCGGCGCATTCGGTCCGAACATCGTCAAGATCGGCTTGACCCGTCGCCTCGATCCAATGGACCGCGTCCGGGAGCTCGGCGACGCTTCAGTGCCGTTCCGGTACGACGTCCATGCCCTATTTTTCTCCGAGGACGCCGTGACACTGGAGTCGGAGCTCCACAAGGCGTTCGCCGATCGACGCGTCAACTTCGTCAATTCGCGACGGGAGTTCTTCTTCGCCACACCGTCCGAGGTCCGAGCTCTACTGGCAGACAGGGTAGGCGGCCTGCTCGAGTTCACAGAGGAACCCACAGCTCTTGAGTACTTCCAGAGCCGCAGCCGCTGGCCGCAACAGGGCTGAACGTGGATCGCAGGGCCTTGTCTACCTATAGCGGGCCCGGCCTGATCAGGTGGGCTGGGATGTTCGCATCATCGCCATGGCCTACGGAGGCCCACCGTCGCTGAACCAGGATCCCGATCCTGGTCTCATTCTTGGTCTCATTCACTGCGGTCCGGTCCGGTTCACCCGCCGCCCAGCCAGAGTGTCCGCCGCAGGTCAGAACGGGCGTGAACGCCGGCGTACCCCGTTCGGGAGAATTGGAAAGCGTGTTGGGGGCAACCCCTCACGAGTTCGAATCTCGTATCCTCCGCACCCGCCCGCCAGGGCAGACGAAGGACCCGACCGCACTGCGGCCGGGTCCTTCGTCGTTCTGCGGTTGCAGCTTTGATTGCACTTATATCGGACATTTATACATGTTTCACCCCACTGCCTCTTGATCATCCAGCTCATAGCTCAACGATCCCGGGCGCCTGCGGGCCAGATGTGCAAAAATCACACACATGAAGACGGCCGAGAGTTGGAACGAGATCGGCGAGCGGGTTGCGGAAGCAAGGCAGGCCGCCGGCGTGAACCAGGGCGAGCTGGCCATGCGGCTCGGCCTGGATCGAACCGCGCTCGTGCGCATCGAGTCCGGTGAACGCAAGATCTCCGCCATGGAGCTGTTCCAGATCGCAGAAGCACTGGGCGTTCCCGCAGCGCACTTCGTCATGCGCCCACCCACCCCGCTGGTCTCGCGCCGGCACGGCCTGGATGAGGACGCAGACGACGCCACTCGCACCCGATTCCGTTTCGACGCCCTTCTTGAGGCGCATGCGCGGGACGCCCAGTGGTTGATCGAGCAAGGCTTCCTCGTCCCTCCCACGAGCCTGGTACGACCGGAAGGGCCAGTCGATCCGGCCTCACTTGCCCAGACAGCCCGTGCGGCGATTGGAAAGAGCCGCGGACCACTAGGCGGGCTCGCCCGTATCGCAGAGCAGTACGGGCTCTACCTCCTCAGCGTCGATGCCGAGGGGGAGGGAGCCTCTCTACTGCTCGACGGGTTCGGAGTAGCTGTGGTGGGCGGCCAAGCCGCCCCTGGTCGGCGGCGTTGGACCGGGGCACACGAACTCGGGCACCACCTGCTCCAAGATGAGTACCACTCAGATCTATCGGTCGCGGCCGGTCGAGACGAGCGGGAAGAGCTCATTGACCGGATTGCCGACGAGTTCCTGATGCCAGACGCAGACCTTCAAGAGGCGTGGAGACAGCGAGCGCAGGACACCGAGCCGCGGAGCTTCTTCATTGAGATCGCGGCCCGGTACCGGGTCTCCTGGGGAGTCGTCGTACGCAAGGCCATCAGGCTTGGGCTTGTCTCGGGCCTGGAGGCACGCCAACTGCGCGCCAGTACCCCCACCCGTGGCGATCTCCTCGCCGTGTACGGAGGAGAGCCCACCGAGGACCTGACCGTCGGCACCACCGGTCCGCAGTGGCGCAAGGCCGTCCTCGATGCCTGGGGCAACGGTGCCGTGACTGGCCCTCGAGCGGTGGAGTTGCTGCACGGCGCCATCGGGATCGACGAGTTGCCGCTGCGTGCGCTGGAGGAACCCGCACCGTGACCGCCGCCGTGCAGAGCGCACCCGCTCTGGTTTGGGATACCTCACCCCTGTTCCATGCGATCAAGGCTGATCGCATTGACCTCCTGGCGGACTTCGCCCGGGAGTGGCAGGGCGTCACCCGCCGCAACATCACGACCGCGACGGTTGTTCACGAACTCATCCACGCCAACCTGGACATCTCCGGCCTCGACTGGCTGGAAGTTGTCCACGTCGACGGCCTCGACGAACTGGGAGCGCTGGTCCGCTGGATGGCGGTGGTCTCAGGCGAACGCTCCAACCAGGGAGAAGCAACGGTACTCGCCTGGGCCGAGGTCCACGGTGGCACCGCGGTGATCGACGATGCCGATGCTCGCCGTGCGGCCCAGAAGCACGGCCTTCCGGTCCAGGGATCACTTCGCGTCCTTGCCGAGGCGCTGAAGGAAGACCGGGTTACCGAGTACGCCGCGAACGCGTTCGCTGATGCGCTCGCCGGCACCGGAGCCCGCTACCCGTTCGGGCCGGGTGGGTTCCTCGCTTGGGGGCAACGGATGGGGCTGCTCTGATCGCCGAGCCGGCGCATCGCACTGGACTCACTCACACAACCGCTTGGGACTCATGGTTGCAGTTTTGGTTGCATTCACCCCCGTCCAGCTGAGTCCGGACGCAACCCATCGGGCCACTCCGCCGCAGGTCAGGACGCCTACGGCCGTCCCCGGACAGCCGGACGAACAGTTGGAAAGCGTGTTGGGGGCAACCCCTCACGAGTTCGAATCTCGTATCCTCCGCCGGCAGAAGGCCCGGACCGTTCCGACGGTCCGGGCCTTCGTCGTCTCGTGCTCTCAGCTCACAGCCCGGGGCTCGCCGCTGGTTGCCGGCTTCACGGTCGGCGGGTCAGCCGTGACAGCAGCAGCGACAGGACCCTGCGGGCGTCGGAGCGCTTGTCTGGGGCACCGGACAGTGCTGCGGACACTGCCACGACGGCGATGGTCAGGGCGTAGACGGCGCCGCCGCTGCACACGGCGGCCACTCCGAGGTGGAAGAGATCAGGCACGGGGAACCTCCTGCCGAGGCCCGGCTGTTTCCGGGCATTTGCCTCCATCGAAGGGCCCCGATGCGGGAGGATCTGACCATTGCGGACGGCGGCGGACGGCGGCGGACGGCGGCGGACGACCCCGGTCGGATCCGGCCGTCCCCGGACATGATGAAGGGTCTGCCAGCGTGGGGGATCAGAAATATCAGCACCGGAAGTGGCTCGCCGGGGAGCTGCGAAAGCTGCGCGCCATGGCGGGCGACCCCACCTACGACGAGCTAGCGGAGCTGATGAAGGCGGGGTCCGGAAAGCCGATGGGCCCGAGCACGATCGGCGACAAGCTCACCGGGAAGACCGCTGTGAGTGGGTCGCAGCTCGTCGCGCTGGTCGACGCCTGTGCCGCGTTCGCGACTGAGAAGGGCGTTCCGCTCCCCGAGAGCGATACTGATGTGAAGCTGTGGCTGGTGAAACTGACCGGCACCGCGCCTGGCTCTTCCGCCCCGGGCACCGGGTCTGATGACGAGTCGGAGCACGGGGAACTGGCCGATGAGCGGTCTGACGATCAGTCTGAGGAGCCCGACGGGCAGGCTGGCCGTCCCCTCGGCTTACTCGCCAGGCTGTGGCCCCGCAGGGCGTCCCGTCGGCCCGTGGTGATTGCGGGCGCCCTGGTTCCCGTGGCCGTGGCTGCGGGGGTGCTCAGCACCAACCTGCTGGGCGGTCCGGCGGGCCGCTCGGCCGGCAGGCCCGCCTCCAGTGTTTCCCCAGCAGCCACCAGCGCGCTCCAGCCTTGGCCGACGGCGCTGAAGGGGGCCACCGGCCTGGTACAGATGCCCGCCGGTGTGCCCAAAAGCCCGGGCCATGATGGCGCCCAGGTCAGCGGCATCTGCCTTTCCAGCGGCTTCCCAGCTTCGGATGGCAAGACGACGGTCATGACGCCCGACAACAAAGAGGTCCTCGGCTTCGTCTACGTGATGGAGAGCTCGAATCAGACCTGCCAGCTCGTCTGGGCGGCGTTCGTCCTCAACACGTCGGGATTCGTCACCATGCGCGGGGCCGGTATCGCAACGGTCCAAGTGGAGCTCGTCCTCGGCGACACGGGTCTCTCCGAGGAGCACACCTGGGGCGACACGTCGGCCCAGTACGACCCCGCCCGCGCCCACCCCGCCGAGCCGTCCCCCGAGCGGGTCGTCAGCCTCGGGGCGAACGCCTCCCACACCAATGCCGTCTCCGCGCTGGTCCACGTCACCTTGTACCCGACCCCTACCTCCTGATGCTGCGGTCGGGAGTCCTAGACGACGAGCGGAGGCAGTCAACCCTCGGCACGGCCAAGGACCCACGCGGGCGCGGCGCTGCCGAACCAGCTGGAGGCGATAGCTCGCTGGTCTCAGTTCTGGTCTCGTTCATCCCTGTCCAGCCGGATTCAGCCGCCACCCGATGGCCTACTCCGCCGCAGGTCAGGACCAGTGTGAACCCAGGCGGACCCCGTTCAAGAGAATCGGAAAGCGTGTTGGGGGCAACCCCTCACGAGTTCGAATCTCGTATCCTCCGCCTCTGCCCACTGGGCAAACGAGGGCCCCGACCGCTCCGCGGTCGGGGCCCTCGTCGTCTCGTGGTCTCAGTTGGTCTCAGTTGCAGGTTCTGGCTCTTTCGCCTGACGCCCCTGGCCTTTCCGTGGTCTCATCCGGAGGACCGTGGCGGTACTGGCGATGCCGGGCAGCGTCACCACTCCCCGGCTGGTCGCGCTGCCGCGGCTGGCCTGACGAGTCCGACGGGGACAGCCGTTGAGCAGGACCGACCCACGCGCGTGGCAGAGCGCCCGCGGTGCGCTCCGGGCTTTTTGCCACACAACGGATGGGCAAGGGCGTTACCAAGGTATGGATGAATCATCGAGTACGGACGCTCCGGCCGGACATCGGCCTCCGGAGTTCCCGGACTTCGTCGCCTCCCGCGGGCGACAACTGCTGCGGACCGCATTCCTGCTGACCGGCGGTGACGTGTACCTCGCCGAGGACCTCACGCAGGAGGCGCTGGGCCGGATCTTCGTGAAGTGGCACAGGATCTCACGGCTCGAGAACCCGAGCGGATACGCGCAGACCGTCCTGGCCAACACCTTCCTCTCCTACCGCAGACGGCGCAGCACTTCCGAGCGGGTTACCGCTGAGTTCCCCGATGTCGCCGTCGACGATCCGGACCCTGCGGTGCGGCTGACGCTGCTGCGGGCGCTGGGCCAACTCCCGGTAAAGGACCGTGCCGTTGTGGTGCTGCGGTTCTGGGAGGACCGCAGTGTCGAGGAGACGGCGACCGCACTGCGCCTGAGTGCCACCGCCGTCCGCTCCCGCAGCACCCGTGCGCTGGCCCGTATGCGCATCCTCCTCGACGACGAACTCGACACGGCCGTGCCCCGGAACCCTGCTACGAGCCCCTCCAGCCGCAAGGCGGTGCTGCGCAATGCCAACTGACCACGACTTCGAGAACGACCTCAGCTGCGCCCTTCGCGACGCGGCCGAGCTGACACCCGAACCGCTGACCCACCTCCTCACGGTCGGCGCCAAGGAGCACGGCCGCCGCTGGCGCCGCCGTCGGCGCACTGCGGTGGCGAGCGGCCTCGCGACATTGGTACTCGTCGGGACGGGCGGCTTCATGGCGCTGGGCGACCCGATCGGTGCCGTCGGCCCGAGCAGCACGACGTCGACGGAGGTGTCGAAGATGTCGAAGGACGAGGTGGTCGCCCTCGTCACGGGTCTGTTGCCGCCGGGGAAGGCAACGGTGCTGGACGCGGGCGGCACAGGTGAGGGTACGCTGCCGGGACACGAGTACAGGACCGGCGGAACGCTTCTGTTCGACGACGGCTCCGGGGCGAGCATCTTCACGTACACCGCTGACCGGACGGATCTGACACCCGAGAGGGGCGCCGTCTGCATGGACGGGTTCAGCATGCCCCAGGACTCCTGCAACCGGTCCACGCTGCCGGACGGATCGGTGGTAGTGATCGACAAGCTGCGGTCCGATCACACGCCCGGGGGCCGGGAGTGGCGCGCCACCTGGGCGGCTCCCGATGGACGCCGGGTGTCAGTCATCGAGTACAACGGACAGCCGGCCGCAAAGAACCGGGAGAACCCGCCACTCAGCGCCGAACAACTCACCGCGTTCATCACCGCTCCGGCCTGGGAGCGGATCTTCTCGGCTCTGCCTCTGCTGAAGAACGCCCCCACGAACGCCTCCCCGGCGTCCGCGCCGCCCCCCGCAGCCGGCCCGAGCGCGACCGAGTTGCTCGCCAAGCTGGTGCCCCTGCTGCCGACTGGGGCCACGTCATCCCCTGCCGACGGTTCAAACCGGCCGGACCTCACAGTGACGCTGGACGGGCGTACCAGCATGGTTCAGGTGAGCGATGAGCCAGCGTCGGCGCGAGGCAGGGACGAGGAGAAGTCTGTCGAGGCCAGCCCCGCGGCCCCGTTGGAGGTGCGCGAAAAACTGCCCGACGGGACCCTCGTGGTCACCAACCGTTTCGGCAACGGCAAGACCGCGACCGATCCGATCCTGCATTGGACGGCTGACGTGTACTCCCCGGACGGCCGTCATGTCTCCATCTCCGAATGGAACGGGGAGAACGGCTACACGGCCCGACCCGGCGCCCCGGCGCTCAGCCCAGAGCAGCTCAAAGCCATCGTCATCAACGCAGCCTGGCGCTAACGGAAGTTCTGGTCTCGTTCATCGCCGTTCAGTCGGGTCTCATCCCCCCGCGCGGCGGGAAACCATAGGTCGGACGCGTATGAACGCCCCCGGACGGCGCCGAGGAGAATTGGAAAGCGGGCTGGCGGCAGCCCCTCACGAGTTCGAGTCTCGCATCCTCCGCACTGCCTGAACAGGAAAAACGACGAGCCGGACCACATGGTGGTCCGGCTCGTCGGCGGGCTCCGGTAGCAGTTTTGGTTACGTTTATTCGGGCATTTCACGAGTTCCGCTCTCTTTCGTGCGGCGTAGTGCCCTGCACCGCCAGGTGCGGGAGTCGTACTCGACTCCCGCGATCATGGGGAGGATGGCCGACATGACGGGTGGGGAGAACGCGCTGACCGAGTTGCTGCGTCGCGCGAGGCCGGTGGCGGCCGGTGATCGCCGGGAATGTGGAACCCATGGTCGCCGTACCGAGCGACGATCCCGACCTGGTGGCGGAATTGAACCGGCGGTGGCACCGACTTGCGGTCGAGCATGCGGTGACCGACGCGACCGGAGTTCCTGATCAGCGTCGCCGGCCAGGGCCGCGACCGCTGCGGGCGTTCCCGCTGGACGAGAGTGAGACTGTCGGAGCAGGCGGACCTCGCCGGGGTGCTGGGCACCGAGCCGGGCCAACCGGAGTTCGTTGCCATGTCCGTGAACGGGGAGAGCGTGCTCGGGGCCACCACCGAGGAGCACTCGGGGTGGCTCATCGCCATCGAGCGGTTCACCGCCTGGCTGGAGGCGTCGGCGGAGGCGCGGGCCTCGGAGAGCGTTGAGGAGCGGGAGGCTGGCTGGGACGCGGTGCTGCGGCGGCCGACCGCCTCGTCAAGGCTGCGTCAGGAATGGCGCGATGGGCTCGCCAGGAACCCCGCCGCCCCCGCTTCCGTTCTGCCGTCGAGCACCCCAACTTCCCCCGGCAGAACACCCTCTACTACGCGGACCACGCCCACCCCTCCCCGCGGCAGCTCGCCCTCTACGATCCGGCGTCGACGGCGGAGCTGGTGGAACGGCTGAGCCGGGACACCGACTCCGGCGTCCACTGGCACTCACTACGGAACGAGCGCCTCTCCGCTGCATCCGGCATTCGCCTGCTCGACGACCCCCAGCCGTTCGTCAGAGAAGCCGCAACGGTCGACCGGCGCCTGCCCACGCGCGTCCTGTCCGCGCTCTTGCACGATGCCGGCACGGCCACCTCCGCTGCCGCGAACCCAGCGATCCCCGAAGCCGTGATGCACTATCTCCTCAACCGTGCGCCCCTGACCGCGGATTGAACGAACGACGCCTCCGGCGCGGCGAGCACAGCATCTCCGCAGGGCTCAGGCCGATCCGTCCGAGCCCTCACAGCTGAACTATGTCGCGACGTCTACAGATTGCGATAGACGTCGCGGCGGTTGCCGACGGTCATGACCCAAACGATCAATTGACCGTTCTCGATGGTGTACACAACGCGATAGTCCCCGATCCTGAGACGCCACCTCGAGCTGTGCCCTTGGAGGGCTTTGATGTCGAAGGCAGTGGTGTCGCCCTCATCGAGGGCCTTCTGCAGTTCGGTGAGGCGATAGAAGATCCGCAGAGCATCGGGCCGGGGAATCTTGAGCATGTCCCGCTGGGCATGCGGCGTGAACCGCGTGACGTAGCCCATGGATCAGGTGTGGTGTGCGCGGAGCATTGCGGCCATCTCTTCGAGCGATACCGATCCCCCGGAGCCTTCGGCCTCCGCCTCGTCGGCCAACCGGTTGAGCCATGCCTCTTCGGCCTGTTCCGCCAGCTCGCGCAGATGCTGATATTCGCGAATGTCGATCACTACGGCTTCCTGCTTGCCGCGCCGCGTGATGATCGTCGGGGTCTCGTCCCGACGCGCGCGGTCGAGGACGTCCGCAAGGTGACTGCGGACCTCGGCCATGGATTCGATCACCGGCTCACTCATGCAACAAATGTAGCAGATGTACATCTATGCCGCCCCTTAGTAGCAGCACTCCCCGGCGGGGCACGGACGACGCCAAGCCTGGAGTGGTTGCAGTTTTGGTTGCATTCACCCCCGTCCGACGCCGTTCGGAAGCCAGTTGGCATGCCGCTTCGGCGCAGGTCAGAACGCCTGCACCCACCCCTGAACGGCCGGACGAACAGTTGGAAAGCGTGTTGGGGGCAACCCCTCACGAGTTCGAATCTCGTATCCTCCGCACCCGCCCGCCAGGGCAGACGAAGGACCCGGCCGCACTGCGGCCGGGTCCTTCGTCGTTCCGTGGTCTCAGTTCTGGTTTCAGTTCGCCCCCATGCGACGACCGCCGGGGCCGGCTTGGGCCGAGTGGTGATCTCGGCGACCACGTTGGTGTCGAGCAGGTAGATCACTCGCCGTCCGCCGCGTCATCGTAGGAGCGCTGCCCGAACTCCAGCCCTTCGAAAGGTGCCGACAGGAGCCGTTCAAAGAACCTGTCGCTCCCGAGGGTCGCCCAGCGATGGAGCATGGCCGGAAGAGCGTCGATGTCGGCATCAGCGAGTTCGGCATCGAAATGCTCGACTTGATCCGCGGGCAGGGACTCCCTGATCTCCCGGATCGTCCGCAGGGGATGCGGTTCGCCAAGACGGCTCGGCGGCCGGGGCAGAGTCGGGAGGGAGTGCTCATGATCGGCTCCTCCTCGGTGCGGCCCTCGAGCCAGTGTTGCCACACCAGAAATGGCATCGATGCGGGACGGCTCCGGCAGTGACTGGTTCGTGGTCTTCTCCCCCGCCGGTGTCCACGTTCCGCGGGGCACCTCAACCGCCGTCCGGGTCCCCGACTCTGCTCAGGCCAGAGCTGCGAGTCCCGTGATCACCACCGGCGATCCCACGGCCGTCCGGGCAGCCCGGGACCTGCGGAGATCCCGCGTCACGCTGACCCGCTTCAGCCAGCGGTCTCTTCCGTTGTAGCGAGCCTGGAACGGCCGACGTCCGTGCACAGCACGGTAGTTGTCAACCATGAGGAGCTCACCGGGGGCGAGCGGGATCTCACTGCGGTGGCGTTGCAGCTGGCTGGTGAGGGCGGCCAGAGCCGCGCGTGCCTCCTCGTCCTCGGGATCGGTCTCGATGAAGTACTCGTCGAAGACCAGGTAGGGCGCAGACGGATCGCCGAACAGCACTCCGGTGCGCGGTGGCACAGGGGGGCGCTCGCCGCGCTCGGCGGCACGCCGCACATGCTCCTCGTCCGGGGTCAGAACGTACCGTGGCTCGGCGAGTATCCGTCGTTGCTCACTGGTGAGAGCGACCCGGTCGACCGGTGCGTACACCGTCGGGACCCGGTCGTCGTTGCGCAGGCAGAGCAGGCCCAGGTAGTCGCAGCGCAGGGGTGAGAACGCGTCCTCGCTGTGAAGATCAAGGACGCTGGCACTGCTGCCGGCACTCTTGTCCAGCTCCTCCCCGCGCACGGGCAGGAGGTCCTGCACGAGCCTGCCGTCCTGCACAGTGCTCCACGAGAAGACGTCTCCCAGGACCGACGCCACCAGTACCAGGTAGAGCTCGTGGGCCAGCGTCCCGTTCTCCGCCTCTGGGAGCGTTCGCCAGTGAGTGGGCGTTCGCCCCAGGCCGGCGTCGTCGACCGCCCAGCCGCTCAGCACGAAGCCGCCGGCGGGCTCCTCACGACGGAACGCCTCCAGGAAGCCGAGCAGTCGCTCCGGCAGCTGCCGGGCAGCGGCCGGGACGGCCCGGAACACCTCGGTGCTCTGTTCCAGGGCGAGGGAAGTGACCTCGCCGGCCAGAGCGGTAACCGCATCCCGGACCTGGCCCACCTCCTGCGGGGTGAGCGAGAAGCGCGACGGCCCCGGATCCCGCACTGGCTCAGCGGGTTCCACTTGGTCTGCCTGGCTGGGGATCACCGGATTCCTTTCTGGCGGCGGAAGTTCCTGACCGTCCGGCTTCGGGCATTCATCGGCCGGTCAGGCACGCGTGGCCAGGTGATCACCGATCGCGACGGCGTCGATGCGCGTGCCCAGGAACGTTGCCAGCGCATCGGCAGGCGTGCAGACAATCGGCTCGCTGTCGTTGAATGACGTGTTGAGCACCATGGGAACCCCCGTCAGTTCGTCGAACTCGGAGATGAGCCGGTGGTAGCGAGGGTTGATGTCGGCGGAGACGGTCTGGACCCGCGAGGTGCCGTCCACGTGCACCACGGCTGGAATGCGGGATGCCATCGCGGGGAGCACCGGACAGGTGAAGAGCATGAAATGGAAGCTCTCCGAGTCCCGTCCCAGGTCGAACCAGTCCCTCGCGCGCTCGGCCAGCACGCTCGGAGCAAAGGGCCGGAACGCCTCCCGGTGTTTGACCTTGACGTTCAGCATGTCCCGCATGTCGGGATCACGCGGATCAGCCAGCAGCGAGCGGTTGCCCAACGCCCGGGGGCCGAGCTCCATCCGGCCCTGGAACCAGCCGACCACCTCGCCGCCGGCAAGCCTCCTGGCCACCTCGCGAGCGATATCAGGGCTGCGGTGCGAGGTGACACCTGCCTGAGCGAAGGCCGCAAGAATCTGTTCGTCACCGTACTCCGGACCGGCGTACTCACAGGAAGTGGTCGATGGCTTGGGAAGCGACCCACCAGACGCATGGAACGCCGCGAACGCCGCACCGATGGCCGTCCCACCGTCATGAGGCGCGGAAGGTATGAATACTCGCGAGAAGGGGCCCTCTTCCTTGAGCAACCAGTTGGTCGTGCAGTTCAGCGCCACGCCACCGGAAAAGCACAGCGTCTCCGCCGGGTGGAGTCGGTGGGTCCGTTCAGCGAGCCCGAGAATCGTCCGGTTGTTCCAGCTCTGCAGTGTGGCGGCCAAGTCGATGTGACGCCGGTCGAGCGGTTCACCAGGCAGGCGACGTGGGCCGAAGTGCTGTTCGAGTGCTTCAAAGCCCGGGAGTCGAAACTCGAAGGCGCCGACGCGGACCTCCGGTTCGGGGCCCTCCCCGACGATTTCAGCGAATGCGGAGGTATATGTGCGCGGGTCGCCGTAGGGTGCGAGACCCATGACCTTCGAGGCGTCATAGGGGCTGAAGCCGAGATACGCGCTGAGCTTCTCCCAGACGAAACCGACCGAGTGCGGGTAGCGCAGGTCTCCCAGGGGCTCGATCAGCCTTCCCTTACCGGCACCCAACAGCGCTGTTGCCGATTCCCCGATTCCGTCCACAACGAGAACGGCCGCCTCGTCATCGCCACAGGGGTAGTACGCAGAGGCGGCGTGGGCTACGTGGTGAGGAATCCAGCGAACCATCGCTGCACAGTCGAGTCCCAGCAGGTCGGAAATACGCTCGGGTATGCGCGCCAGGCTTGTTTGGAACAGGGCCTCCCCCCGGGCACTGCCCCAGTCGCCGTCGACGCTGAGAGGGTCGACCTGAAACGTTTCACGGCGGAGTTGGGGGTCGAATGCCACCGCCACGAGGTCGATCTCCTCGGGCTCGATGCTCGCTTGCTGCAGGCAGAAGGCGATCGCGCAACTGGGCAGAGCATCGGCATTCGACACCAGAGCCGGCTTTCCGTGCTTGATGCGATTGAAACGTTCCTCCTCTGCAGCTGCGATCACATTCCCGTCCACGATAAGAGCGGCCGATGACTCGTGGAATACGCAGTTGATACCGAGGACGTTCACATGGCCCCCTCCACATTCGGCCCTCGTCCGGGCAGGACAGCTGGAGTCCGGGCCCGGTCAAGGAAATCCCACAACGCCAGGAAGGCCATGCTCCATGCGATATGACCCCCGTGACAAGACGTTGGACACGCCGATTCGGCCGGCGGGTCGAGCCGACACCTAGTCACGGACACCCCCGGAGCGGCCCCGCGCCTAACTCGACAACAGGTGTCGCCCCGGTAGCGCCTGGAGCACGAGGGGCGGCGGCTCGCCCAGCGCCCCTGGCGCGGCACCAGCACCGCCCTCCGACGCGTCCTCTAGCACCAAGCACCAGCCCCGCGCGTGGTCTCAGTTTTGGTCTCGTTCATCACCGTTCAGACGGGTTCAGCCGCCATCCAAATGGCCGGAAAGCCGCGGGTCAGAACGTGTACGGATCGTGCCGAACAGCGCTGCGCAGAACGGGAAACCGTGTCGGGGCCCCCACGAGTTCGAATCTCGTATCCTCCGCCTCTGCCCAGCTGGGCAAACGAAGGCCCGGACAGCCATGCTGTCCGGGCGTTCGTCGCACCCGCCCCCTTGGTACGCCATCCTTGTGCTCCGGCCGGTTGCGGCAGGGCCCGGCTATCCTCCTGATTGGCGAGGTGTCCCCATCAGTAAGAAGAGCGGATCGGCACTGGCCGCATGGCTGCGCGGTCTCGATGAGGCCGAGTTGGAACGGGTCCTGGCGGCGCGCCCGGACGCCGCGTCGGCTCCGGAACCGCGGTCGGTCGGGGAACTGGCAGACCGTCTTCAGCGCCCGGCGTCAGTGGCGCTGGTCCTGCCCCGGCTCGCGCTGCCGTGCCTACAGGTGGCGGAGGTCGTCGCCGCACTGCCGGCCATGTCACGGGACGATCTGGCAGGCCTCCTGGCCGCGACGCACGGTGACCGCGCCCGCGGATTGGATGCCGCCCTGGAGGCGCTGGCCGACCGCGCTCTGGTGTGGCCGGACGGCGACGGCCTGCTGCACATGGCGGCGCCGCTGCGGAACGCGTGGGACTCGCCCCTGGGGCTCGACGCACCGCTCGTGCAGTTGCTCGCGGGCTCGAACTCCGACGAGCTGGGCCGGATACTGGCGAAACTCGACGTCAAACCCGCCGCCAACAGGAAAGAGATGCGGCTGGCGGCGCTGGTCGACCATCACAGTGACCCTGCTCGAGTCGCCGCGCTGGTGGCCAAGGCGCCCGCACCCGCCCGGAAACTCCTTGAGCGGCGGGCCCGTGCGGCTCCGGAGCGACCGGGCTTCATCGTGTTCGGAACTGTGCAAGCCGACTCCAAGCCCGGCGAACAATGGGCGCTCGATCGGGGGCTGCTGGTCCGGGACCGGCACCGGTACGGGCCGGCCCGGATGCCCGCGGAGGTGGCACTCGCACTACGCGGCTCCGACTGGCACGCCCCGTTCGCACCCGTCCCGCCCGGCGTACGGTCGGTGCCTGCCACCGCCTCGGACGTCGACCGGGAAGCCACAGCCGCCGCGATGGCGTTCGCCGCCCACGCCGTGTCCGTCCTCGGGGTGTGCGCCGCCGCTCCACCGGCCCGGCTCAAGGCCGGCGGGATCGGCGCCCGCGAGCTGTCCCGGATCGGCAAGGCGGCGCAGTGCGACGAGCTCGTGGTGCGCCTCGTGCTGGAGGCGGCGAGCGCGGCCGGGCTGCTGGCCCGGGACGGCGACCGGGTCGCGGCGACCGCGTCCTACGACACCTGGGCCGAGCAGGAACCGGCCGACCAACTCGCCGTGCTGCTCCGGGCGTGGTGGGCGCTCCCGCTGACCCCCGGCGGGAGCCGCGACGAGGACGGGAAGGCTCTGCCGGCGCTCGCCGGGGCACCGCCCTGCGAAGGCTGCGTACAGGCCCGGCACGGGCTGCTCACGGCCGCGTCGCAGCTCCCGGCCGGTGAAGGCGCGGCGAACTCGGCGGACCTGGGGGTGCTACTCGGCTGGCTACGCCCGCTCGTCGACGAACTCCCCCAGGACGCAACGTCGTTCGCCACCCTGATCCGGGAGACGGAACTGCTCGGCGCACTCGCTCTCGGGGCCGTGTCCCCGATCGGGGCCGCCCTGCTCGCCGACGACGCCGAGGCCCTGGCCGATGCCTGCCGGCGGCTGCTGCCCGCCGCCAGCGGGACCGCCCGCTTCGGCAGCGATCTCACGGCCGTGGTCGCCGGGACGCCGTCGGCGCACCTCCTCGCACTGCTGGACTCCGTCGCGGACCGGGAGGCCGCCGGTGCGGCGTCCGTATGGCGGTTCAGCCCGGGAAGCGTCCGCCGCGCCCTCGACGCCGGCCTCACCCCCGATGCCCTCACGGCCGACCTGGCCGCCGTCGCCGTCGAGTCGCTTCCCCAGCCGCTCTCGTACCTGATTCACGACACCGCGCGCAGCCACGGCCGGGTGCGCGTCGTCTCCGCAGCCTGTGTGATCCACGGTGCGGAGCCCGCTCTCCTGGCGGAACTGGTCGCCCACCGCAAGCTCGCCCAACTCGGCCTGCGGCAGCTGGCACCGACGGTACTGATCAGCCGGATGCCAGCGGACAAGACGCTCGCGGCACTGCGAGCCGCAGGCTACGCCCCCGTCGCCGAGAAGCCCGACGGGTCCGTCCGGATCGAACCGGCCCGGCGCCACCGCGCGGCAAGCCCCGTTCCGCCCCCGCGCCTACCCGGTGGCAGGTCCCGCACGCAGCGCACGGAGGCCCACACCACAGGCTCCCGGACGGCCGTCGACCTGCGTGCCCTCGCCACCCAGCTCCGGGGCGCCCCGCAGGACGTTCCGGAGCCCGACCCGTACGACGGACGCCCTTACGACAGTGACACCGAGGAGATCATCGCCGGGTACGCGCGCAATCTGTCGTTCACCGACGTCCGCCAGCTGGCCCATGCCGTCAACGACGGTCAGGCCGTCACGATCGAGTACGTCGCGACGTCGGGCAACGCGACTGTCCGCACCCTCGCCCGGCTCGAACTGGACCCGCCTTACCTCCACGCCTGGTGCCATCTGCGGAACGACGAGCGCGTGTTCACCCTGTCCCGTATCCACGGGGTGATGCCCGCGTAGCCCGCCGAGCGAGGAAGGGACACCCGGCACTCTGGTCTCGGTCGTGGTCTCATTCGCCGACGTACAGCACGGTTCACATGCTGCTCTGTGCTCGGCTCCGCAGCAGGTCAGAACGGCTGAACCTGGCGGGTTGGACCAAGAAGCCGACCGGCAGGCCCACCATTACCGTCGGCTCGGTCGGCCTCGACGGAGACTTCATCCGCGGCTTCATGGGCGAGGGCGCCCCGCTCCATGGGAGACCAGCCCCGACCTCCTGGTCGGGGATCTCCGCTCAGACGCCGACGAACAGCGAGAGGGCCGTGGTTCCGCCGAGGAGCGGGGGGCCGCTGGGCACGAGCCGGTAGCTGCTGGCGCTGCCCGGGACCTCGCACCGCACCAGGACCGTGGCGGCGGCCGGGACCGCTTTGACGACCCGCAGGGTGTCCGGGGTGTCCCCGATCCAGGTGAGCGGCTCGCCGGAACTGAGACCGAGCCGCCGCTGGCCGGCACAGGGCGGGGCCAGGACGGTCATGACGCGGGTGGCCGAGGCGCCGGCCCCGTCGTCGTAGGAGAGGCCGATGGGCGCGGCCGGTGAGGGGGGAGCGGCCCGGTCGGCCAGGAAGTGCAGTCCGCCGGCGGACAGGCCGCCCTGGGCCGGCCGGTCACTGAGCAGGAGCAGCAACCGCCTTTCACCGTCCGGTCGTTGGCCCGCGAGCATGAGCAGGAACTGGCTCCCGAGCGGGCGCTGGTACAGCACCTGTACGTCGGTGTACGGACCCGCACCCCGAGCGTCCCAGAAGGTCGTCAGCACCGGGGAGGCGGCCGGAGCGGTGCCGCTCTGCTGCCACCACGGCGTGCCCGGCGTCGGCGTCGCGGTCGGGCCGGCGCCGGAACCGCCCCCGTCGGCGGCGGGGCTCACGGTACGGGCGGCACCGCCCGCACCGGTGACGGTCAGCGTCACGGTCAGGGCGGCCGCGGCGCAGGCCGCGGCACCCGCGACGAGGGCCGCCCGACGACGGCGCCGCCGGACGGTGACACGGGCCCGGACCCGCTGGTGGAAGTCGGCCGGTGCCAGCTCGAACTGCTCGGCCATGGCCCCCAGTTCCGCTTCCAGCTGCTGTTCGAACGAGTCGCTCATCGGGCCGCTCCCTGGTACGTCCGAAGCACGGCGTCCCCAGCCGGAGCGCTCTGCTGCTTACCCATCGCTTGCTGGTCCATTGCCGCGCGCAGTTGCTGCAGACCGCGAGAGGCGAGGCGCTTGACGTTGCCCACCGAGCAGCCGAGCGTCTGTGCCGTCTCCTGTTCGGTGAGCCCGGTGTAGTGCCGGAGCACCACCGCGGCCCGGGTGCGCGGAGCCAGTCCGGCCAGCACCCGGCGCAGCAGGTCGCGGTCGTCGATCGCGTCCGACGCACCGCTGCGACCGGTCTCCGGAAGGTGCAGCGTGAAGATCTCCTGGAACCTGCGCCGACGCGCGTTGCCGATGTGCGTGTTGACGATCGCGGCCCGCACGTAGGCCTCCTCCCTGCCCTGGGACCTGGCCCGGTCCCAGTGGCGGTAGCAGTTCGCCAGCGCGGTCTGCAGCAGGTCCTCGGCCAGGCCACGGTCGTTGGTGAGCAGCTGACACATGCGCAGCAGCGCCGAGGAGCGGGCCAGCACGAACTCCTCGAACAGTGCTTCTCTCTCGCTCTGTGGCACGCCACTCCCTCAGGTTCCAGATGCGGCGGAGTCGATTCCACTTGCCGCAGGATCCAGAAACGCTATCCAGGGCGTGCGGGTTGCCCGCGCTCGCTATGACGGTCGTCACAGCGGGTCGATGTCTACCGAGCGGATCGCGGCGGCGTTCAGAACCGGGCAAGAGAGCACCGCAACCTCAGGAGAGCCCATGACCGTGATGGAGACGGCCGCCCCCGGCCGGCCGATGACCGAGCAGCAGCGCGAGCGGTTCGAGCGGGACGGCTACCTGGTGGTGCCGGGCGCGCTGGACGCCTTCGAGGTCGCGCACTACTCGGACGCCCTGGACCGCCTCTACGCACGGGAAAGCGCCGCGGGCCGGGTCTCGCCCCAGGGGGCGATGCACCGGCTGAGCGCGGTGGCGGCGCTGCCGGAGGCGGTGCACCTGATCGACCATCCGAGCACGTTCCCGCTGGTCTGGTCGGTGCTCGGCTGGAACGTGCACATCTACCACTCGCACCTGGACGTGCACCCGCCGATCCGGACGCCGAAGCCCTACCACTTCGACTGGCACCAGGACGGCGGACGCCAGAACCGGGAGATCGAGACCGACCCGCGCCCGCGCCTGTCGGTGAAGGTCGCCTTCTGGCTGTCCGACCTTTCCGAGACCGGCCGCGGCAACTTCAAGGTCGTCCCGGGCAGCCACCTGACCAACCGGATCGACGGCCCGCCGAGCCGGGACATCGAGTGGCCGGAGCCGGCGGGAGCCGTCGAGGTCACCGCCAACCCCGGTGACGCGGTCTTCTTCGACCGGCGGTTGTGGCACACCCGGACCGACAACTACTCGGACATCACCCGCAAGGGCATGTTCTTCGCCTACTCGCACCGCTGGTCGCACAACCGGGACGAGAACGACGCACTGCTCGTCGACCAGGCGGCCCAGGGCTTCTCCCCGGTCCAGCGCCAACTGCTGGGCGCGCGGCTGGCCGCCCCGGGCGAGGTGCCGGGCGACCACCAGTGGGGTCACTACCCGGGTACCACGCCGCTGCACGGCTACCTCAGCGAGAACGGCTACCTCGACCCGCAGTACCCGCCGCTCAAGCCCTGACCGCCGGCAGGTTCGGATCCCTCCCGCGCCCCGTCCTCGAACAGCGGGTGGCCGCACCGCACACCGCCCGCCCCGACCCGGTCCACCGCCGGAACCCCTCCGCAGCACCTGGAGTGTGAAACCTTGTCCGCACGCAAGCCCCGTCCCGCCGCCACCCGCCACCGCGCCACCCGGACGGCCACGCTGACGGCCGTCCTGGCCGCCACCGCGCTCTCTGCCGGACTCACCGGGCCCACCGCGCTGGCCGCCACCCCGGACCGGACCGATCTGCCGTCCGCGGTCCCCGGCTGGATCAACGCCGGTGGCAGGTTCCAGGTCAAGGACGTGGGGCCGGCGCCCGGCACCCAGAGCATGACGCTGCGGGTCTACCTGTCCGGGAACGACGCCGGGCTGGTCCAGGCCGCCCGGGAGGTCTCCACCCCGGGCAGCAGGTCCTATGCGCACTACCTGACGCCGAGTCAGTTCTCGCAGCACTTCGGGGCGGGCCAGGAGCAGGTCGACACCGTCCGGAGCTGGCTGACCGGCTTCGGGATGAGCGTCACGGACGTCACTCCCCACTACCTCGCGGTGACCGCGACCGTCGACGAGGCGCAACAGGCCTTCGACACCTCGTTCCACAGCTTCGCCCGCGCCCAGGGCTTTCCCCTGAAGGGGTTCGCACCGGTCAGCGCCATCTCGGTCCCGGCGGCGCTGGGCAAGGACATCGTCACCGTCGTCGGGCTCGACACCCCGCCCGGCACGCACCCCGCAACCCCGACCCCCGACCCGACGCCCGGCTCCGTTCCCGTCCAGGGCACGGCGGGCGGCCCGCGCCACCAGGCGACCCCCGGGGCACCCGGCACCTCGGCCGCCTCGCCGACCGGGCAGGCCGCGCCGACCGGGCAGGCCCCCGCGGCCACACCGCCCTGCTCGACCTACTGGGGCGAGAAGTCGTCGCCCATCCCGGCCGTCAACGGCCGGACCAGTGCCCCCGACGCGGTCTGCGGCTACACCCCGCAACAGATGCGCGACGCCTACGGCGTGACGAACAGCAAGTACACCGGCAAGGGCCGCACCGTCGCGGTCGTCCTGGACGGCGCGCTGCCCACCATGGAGGCCGATGCCAACCGCTTCTTCGCCGCCCACGGCGTCGCCGGATTCGCCTCCGGCCAGTACAGCGAGAACCACGGGCCCGACTTCCAGAACAGCTGCAACGGCAGCAGCGAACTTCCCGAGGAACCGCTGGACGTGGAGTCCGTCCACCTCACCGCTCCGGACGCCAAGGTCGTCTACGTCGCGGCCGACTGCCAGGACAACACTCCCGACAGCCTGCAGCTCCACTTCCTGGACGCCGAGAGCCGGATCGTGGACCAGCACCTCGCGGACGTCTCCACCGACTCCTACAGCACGCAGGAAGCCGACTACGACCCCGCCATGATCGCCGCCTGGGACCTGACCTTCCAGCAGGGCGCCCTGGAGGGGATCGGCTTCGACTTCGACTCGGGCGACGCCGGCGACGGCGCCTCCGGCCAGTTCGCGGGCCGAGGCCCCGCGAACGTGCTCTTCCCCGCCTCCGACCCGTGGGCGACCGCGGCGGGCGGAACCACCCTGGAGATCGGCAAGGACGACAAGGTGGTGGGCGAGTACGGCTGGGGCTTCGACCACACGCAGATCAACCCGCAGGGCACCGACTACCTGACCCCGCCGCCCGGCGTGTTCCAGGAGGGCTCCACCGGCGGGCGCAGCGCCACCATGGACCAGCCCTGGTACCAGCAGGGCGTGGTCCCCCCGGCGCTGGCCACCGCGAACGGCACCGGCCCGGCCCACCGCGAGGTGCCGGACGTCTCCGCCGACGCCGACGGCGCCACCGGCTGGCTGATCGGTTACACCGACCCCGGCACCCAGACCTACAGCGAGATCATCGGCAGCGGCACCAGCGGCTCGTCCCCCCTGATCGCCGGCCTGGAGGCGGACGCCGCGCAGGCCGCCGGCCACGCGCTCGGCTTCGCCAACCCGCTGCTCTACTCGCTGCGCGGCAAGCCCGCGATCCACGACGTCCTGCCCGCCCCGGCCGGCCAGCCGCCGCTCACGCTCGAACACCAGCCGAGCGGAACCCAGGCCGGCAGCTTCGACACCTTCCTGGCCACCCTGGACCAGGACAGCAGCCTGCACACCACCCCGGGCTACGACGACGTGACCGGCCTCGGCTCGCTCACCCCGGAGTTCGTCAAGTCCCTCACCAAGAAGCACTGACCGCCCACCACACCGACGGCGGCCCGTCAGGGGACGCCGCGCCCGTGACACGGCAGAACATGGCGCATCGCGGTTGCAGTGCTGGTTGCAGTGCTGGTTGCATTCATCCGCGTTCGGTGCCGTTCACCACCCGGCAGCCCGGCCACTCCTTGGCAGGTCAGGACGCCCACACCCGCCCCTGAACGGTCGGGCGGACAGTTGGAAAGCGTGTTGGGGGCAACCCCTCACGAGTTCGAGTCTCGTATCCCCCGCCTTGTTCGAGGGCCCGGACCGCTCGGCGGCCCGGGCCTTCGTCATCTCGTGGTTGCAAGGCTGGTCACGTCAGGGTCCCAATCCAACCTTGCCGCCGCTCACCCGTCGCCAAGCCCCACACACCGGGCCCGCTGAACCCGCACCCGACCACGTGCGCCGGCTTCGTTCCTCGCCAGGCCGGCACCTCGTGTCGTCGTCAGTGATGTCTCTGGTGCGCTACGCGGCGGGTGGCGTGCCACCCGAGCGCAGCGTGAGCAGGGTGATCTCGCTAGGCGCGAAGACCCGGAAGGGCGGGCCCCAGAAGCCGGTACCCCGGCTGGTGTAGAGCTGGGTCCGCTGCCCGTGTCGGCTCAGGCCGTGCACCACCGGCTGGTCGATCCGGACGAGGAAGTTGAACGGCCAGATCTGGCCGCCGTGGGTGTGCCCGGAGATCTGCAGGTCGATGCCGGCGGCAGCGGCCTGTGGGACGTACTTGGGCTGGTGGGCGACGAGCAGGACCGGTCGGGCCGGGTCCGCCCCAGCCAGCGAGCCGGCCAGGTTCGCGCGGTGTCCGGCCAGGCCGGAGGACTCCGCGGTCACATCGTCCACGCCGGCGAGCACGAGGGCGTCCCCACCGCGCTCCACCACGACATGGCGGTTGTGCAGCGGTTCCCAGCCCAGCTCCGCCATGCGGTCCAGCCAACCCTGGGCCTCGCTGCCGTACTCGTGGTTCCCCGTGACGTAGACCTTCGCCAGCCGCGACCGGATCGTCCCGAGCGGCGCGGACTGCTCCCGGCGCTGGACGGGGGTGCCGTCGGCGATGTCGCCGGCGTGGACCACGACGTCCGCGTCGAGCGTGTTGACCGCCTCGGCAACCCGCGCCGACCAGGCCGCCCGGTCGATCGGCCCGTAGTGGGTGTCGGCCAGCACCACCACACGGGTCCCGTCCAGACCACCGCCGAGCCGCGGCACGTGAACGTCCAGCCGCTTCACCCGGGGCACCCGCATCGCCTCGTAGTGCCCCCAGCCCAACAGTCCGGCCGAGACGAGGGCGACGGTCACGGCGACGATCCTGGCCCGGTCGGCACCACCGACGTCGAGCCCGATCAGCACGAGGTCCACCAAGCCGCCCAGCACTGACCAGGTGAACAGGACCCAGACCACCCCGAGGGAGGTGTCCGCGACACGAGCGGCCCGGTCGTCCCGCCGCGGCCCGTGGCCCGCGACCATCAGGAAGGGAAAGGAGACCAGCCAGCCGGCGAAGACGACCGTGCCGCCCAGGAAGACCGGGAACGGCCAGTCGACGCCGGAGGCGAACAGCGTCCACCAGGGCGGGAGGCACAGAACTACAAGGATCAGGACGACCACGGCCAGTCGCCGGGGCAGGGATCGCCGACGCCTCGCACTCCCGCCCCGGGTCCTTGCACCCGGCACAGGTGCCGCCTCGGCCTCAGGCCGGGTGGCGACCACGACGGTCTCGGACCCCTCACGGTCCGACTGGAGGTCCGCCTCCGACCCGATGGATTCGCTGTCTGTCACTGCGCCGCCCCTCACATCCGCTGTCCCCCATCATCCGGCACGCGGTGGCCGTTGGAATCGTCCGGGTCCTATTGCCCACCAAGTGAGCGAAGTGCGCGGGCCCGACGGGCTGCCCGAGTTGCGCCACGTGGTGGGCGACGGGACCGCGATGCGCTGGACGCCGCCGAGGCCCGCCACACGCTTCAGCTCGGCCGGATCGAGAAGATCGCGGTGCTGCGCGCCGTCCCACCGCCGCCCGAACCGGACGAGCCGCGCCGGCGAGGACGCACACTCGGACCCCGACCGCACTGCAGGACTTCCTCGACTGGGAACACACCGCCTGGCCACGGGCCTGGCGGTCGACCAGCCGCCCCAGGGGCCAGGTCGACCGAGAACAACAGGACCGCTGCGATCCTCAACGCGCCAGGCAAGATCCTGCGGAGCTAGCCGACGGCGTCCCGCCTGGGCGGGCGCCGGATCGGGGCGAGCCGGATCGGGGCGAGCCGGATCGGGGCGAGCCGGCTCCTACTGGAGCTGCCACTGCTGGTTCCAGGTGTTGTTGCAGGTCCAGACGCCGAGGGCCTTGGCGTCCTCGTCGTAGGTCAGGCAGTCCTGGTCGGTGATCCGGATCTGGTACTGGCCGGCGCCCTGGCTGACGAGCTGCCACTTCTGCTCGTCGGCACCGGTCCACGGCTTGGCGTCGGCGTCGTAGGTCTTTGTGTTCTCGGTCAGCGCGAGGCCGGACACGGCACTGGTGATCTCGTAGCGGCCGTTGCCCACCGAGGTGAACTGCCAACCCGAGTTCTTGGCACCGCTGGTGCCGGCGAAGATCGAGGGACCCGAGGCGGCCCCGGTGACAACCGGGCCCTGGCCGGTCTTCACCTTGGGGTAGAGCAGACCTGCGATGGTGCCGCCACCGCTACCGCCGCCCTGGTGCGCGGGGGTGCCGGGGGTGGGGTTGCCGCCCACGCTGACGCCCGGGACCGTGCCGGGGGTGGCGGGGATGCCGGGGGTGGGGTTGCCGCCCACGCTGACACCCGGGACCGTACCGGGTGTGGCGGGGGTCGCGGGGGTCGCGGGGATGCCGGTGTTGGGGTCGCCCACGCTGGCCGCCGGTGTCGTGGCGGGGAAGTGGATGATCCGCTGGTGTTCGGTGCAGGTGATGCGCAGGCAGGGCCTGGTGTTGGTCACGGTCCGGTCGGAGTCGTTGCCGACGAACGCCCAGTTCACGTAGCCGCCGTCACCGTTGTTGGTGAAGGTCGAGTCACCCGAGAAGACCCAGATGCGGAAATCGTCGTAACCAGTCGGGCCGCCCTCCGAGTCGTGGTGATCCAGCCTGACGGTGGTGTCGACCAGCACCCCGTTCATGTCCGCCTCGTAGGGGTTGTGGAACACGGGGCCGCTGCTGTAGAGGTCGGTTCCGTCGTACTTGAACACCATGACGTTGAATCCGGGTGCCGCAGCACTCAGTTGGCTGGCCATCCCCTGGGTGAACGCGGCGTTGTCGGCCTGCGCGGTGAGGGCCGCGCTGCGGAAGCCTCCGATCATGGCTCCGATCGAGTTGATCAGGGCCGAGTCGCAGTTGCCACCGCCCACGCTGTCCTGTCCAGAGCAGTCGTATGCCGACGCCCGCTGCGGCGCGGCGATCAGGCCCGTCACGGCCAGGGCCGACAGGAGGCTGCCCGCGACGGCACGTTGGGCGAGTCGGTTCGCCCGGCGGGAGGAAGTGCGCATGCTGAAGTGCCCCGATCATTCGGCGTGGTGACGTTCGTCTGCGGAGGAGAAACGGTTCTTCGGATGCTAGGGCCGCCCACAGGTCTCGCCCAGGGGCCTTGACGGCTCCCTGACGGGGTATCGGAAGATCTGCTCGCGTGCGGCTCGTGACTGTCTGATTCATCGGATGGTCGGCGAATTGGGCGTGGTCGCTCAGGCTTATGGATACCGCCCGTCGCTCTGACCGCCTGGCCTGCGTGCAGGTGTGAGCCGTCACCCGGAGTCCGCGGGTCCTGGGGCAAGCCGGCCGTGAGGAGCCCGCGATCAGCATGAAGATCAACATCACGGAGGCCGCTCGGGCCTCCTCATCACCCACCTGCACGATCCGCAGGCCGGACCGTATCCACCGGGGACGGGCCTGGTCGGCACTCGAGGTCACCAGCCCTTGATCGCCATGACGATCCGCTCCGGCGCGCCGAGCATGAGGAAGGCGGTCGAGGCGGTGTGGCGGACATTGTGGCGGCGGCCGGCGCGGATGGGCGTCTCCGGGGAAACGGTCGTGGCCGCTCGGCCGGGCGGGCGGTAGCGGTGGGGGAGACCGATGATGGAAGTCCGGGGGCGCGCGATGTTCGAGAGCGGCGTATGGCTGTATGGCATGTCCGGGACTTCACACCGGACGACCTCGAAGCGGTGGTTCGGCTCGATAGTGAGAGCACCACCACGGGGCTTCCCGCCGTCTTCCGCCTCTCCGATGTCGTCGCCGCGTTGCAGGCACGGAATCCGAGCGTGGTCGCGGTGGCCGACGGGCATCTCGTGGGTGCGGCGATGGGCCGGGTGGACGGGGACCGGGCGTGGGTGCTGCGCATCGCGCTGCACCCGGCGTGGCGAAACCTGGGGATGGGTACCGCCTTGCTGTCCGCGCTGGAGCATCGGCTGCGGGACACCGGCGCCAGGATCGTCGCGGCGCTGCTGCCCGATGAGGAGACGGGCGCCACGGCACTGGTCAACTCGGGGTTCCGCCCCCGTCGGGGGCTCACGTACTTCGAGAAGTCGGAGGCCGTCAGCGCTCAGGGCACGGCGGTCCTGGCCATGCTGGGCGCGGTCATGCCCGATGCCCGCCTCTGGGAGCGGCTCACGGGCATGTCCGACGAGAAGCGGCTCATCGAACGGCGCCTGGTGCTGCCCCTGGCGAATCCCGAGCTGGCGGACGCTCACGGGGTGGAACCGCCCCGCGCGGTCGTGCTGTTCGGTCCACCGGGCACGGGCAAGAGCACGTTCGCCAAGGCCGTGGCCGGTCGGCTCGGCTGGCCGTTCGTCGAGCTCTTCCCGTCCCGGCTCGCGTCCGAGGACGGGCTGGCCGCCGGGCTCAGCCGCCGCTTCGAGGAGGTGGCGCAGCTGGACCACGTGCTGCTCTTCATCGACGAGGTCGAGGAGGTCGCCGGTACGCGCCACCTCGCCGCCCCCGCGTCGGTCGGCGTGGTCAACGAACTCCTCAAGTCGATCGTGCGGTTCCGTGACCGCGACGGCCGGCTGCTCGTCTGCGCGACCAACTCGGTGGCCGCCCTGGATCCGGCGTTCCTGCGCCACGGCCGGTTCGACTACGTCCTGCCGGTCGGGCCACCCGACTCCGTGGCCCGCGACGCGCTGTGGGGCGGCTACACGGCGAAAACGGGTACGGCCGCCGACACGGCGGTCCTCGCCGAAGCCAGCGAGGGCTTCACTCCCGCCGACATCAGGCAGGTCGCCATGGCGGTCGCCCAGAGCGCCTTCGAGCGCACGCTGGACACGGGGAGGCGGACCCAGCCCAGCACCCAGGACTATCTGGACGTCATCCACCGCACCCGCCCGACCGTGTCCGAGGAGATGGCCCGGGAGTTCGCCGACCAGACGGTCCGGTACGGGCGGGTCTGAGCGGACGCCGCCCTCGTCGTTCCGCGGGTCCGTCCGAAGCGCCGGGCAGAAGCCCTGCCGCACCGTCCACGGAGGCTGGTTCACCACCGAGCAGGACGCCTTGCCGTGGCGCCGCGCGCGCCCACCGGAGCGTCGAGGGTCAGGCCGCCCGACCGGTCGGCCGGGCCAGCCGGCAGCGGACCGCCCACGCCGCCGCCCCGAGGGCGAACCCGTAGACGGAGACCAGCCCGTGGCCGTTCTCCTGGGCGAACCACATCGCCAGGCCGAGCGCCGGGACGCCGGCTGCCAGGGCGATCTCCTTGGGGAGGCGGGTGCGGGTGAGGAAGGCGAGGGCGAGGGTGGCGCCGAGGAAGTAGGTGGCGCCGGAGCTGCCCGCGAAGTTGCGGGGGTCGGTGCTGGGGCCGTCGCCGAAGCCGAGCAGGGTGTCGATCCGGCCGGGCAGCAGGATGCCGGCGAGGAAGAAGCCGAGGGTGAGCGGGCCGCCCCAGTACCACTGGGCGAGCGCGGCGATGGCGGCGAGGGTGACGAGGTTCCACAGGCCGCCGAAGAGGCCGCCGTTCTGCATGAACACCGAGGTGAATTCGCGCCACCAGCCGGACTTGGCGGGGTCGGCGTCCAGCGCGTCCATGGCGCCGGACCAGAGCAGTTGGAGCAGGACGCCGCCGACGGCGAGCGTGGTCAAGGCGACCGCCGCCCACGGGATCGGCCGGCCGCGCAGGGTGTCGCGGCCGACCACGCCGAGCCCGCAGTTGACCATCATGACCATCAGCGCGGCCGTGGTCACGTTGAACAGGATCGCCCCCATGCGTGCTTCTCCCCCGTTTGCGGTGTTTCCAACACCGTTCGAAAACCTGATGGCGCAAAGCTAGCACAGTTTTCGAACAGTGTTGGAAAACGTTGTACGGTGGGCGGCATGAAGCTCACCAAGGAGCGCATCGTCGACGCGGGCATGGCCGTCTTCGCCGAGGTCGGCTACCAGAACCTGTCCATGCGCCAGGTCGCCGACCGCCTGGACGCCCACGCGGGCAGCCTCTACTACCACGTGCGCGGCAAGGACGAGTTGCTCTCCCTGATGGCCGACCGGGTCTGCCGCCGGGCGTACGACGCCGGCACCGAGGCCCTGGCCGCCCTCCCGTCCGCCGCCACCTGGCAGGACCGCATCCAAGCCCAGGCCACCACCCTGCGCCTGAGCATCAAGCAGCACCCCGGCGGCGCCCAACTCCTCGCCGAGAGCCCCGGGATGCTCAGCCCCGGCGCCCTCTCCCTGATGGAACGCCTGCTGCGCACCCTCATCGACGCCGCCCTGCCCGCCGGCGACTGCGGCATCGCCGCCGACACCCTGCTCAGCCACGTCACCGGCTTCGTGCTCCAGGAGCAGAACCAGCCGGCGACGCCACCACCCGTCACCGCCGAGCTCTACGCGGAACTGCGCGAGCAGTTCCCCCTGGTCATGAGCCCGTTGATGCCACGCCTGAGCCAGGACGAGAAGTTCGCGCAGAGCATCCGCCTGCTCTGCACCGGCTTCGCGGCGCTCTCCTAAGCACCCGGCCACCCAGCCAGCTGGCCACCTAGCCGTCGGCTCAGTGGTTCGCTGCCGCCTGTCGCGGGCCGGATGGCAGGGTCCCCAGGCGGCTGACCGGGGAGAGCAGCAGGGCGATGACGACGGTGGCGGAGGCGGCGGCAGCCACGGTCAGGGCGGTGCGGGCGCCGAGTTGACCGGTGAGGAGGCCGGCGGAGAGGCCGCCCAGGGCGCCGCCGCCGAACAGCAGGGTGCGGAAGGCCGCGGTCATCCGCCCCATCATCGACTGCGGTGTCACGGCCTGGCGGAGGCTGACGATGATGACCCCGGCCACGCCCAGGCCCAGGTAGGTGGTGAAGAAGGACAGCACGAAGATCCCGATCATCACCGGTCGCGGCCCGCCGGCGGCGGGGATCAGGGACGGGCCGAGCAGCAGGGCGGACTGGGCCACCAGGTAGACGCGGCCGAGCGGGAACCGTGCAATGACCTTGCGCGAGATCAGCGCGCCGACCAGGCCGCCGACGGAGGCGGTCGCGAAGACGGCGCCGAGGGTCGTCGAGCCGAGGTGGAGGTCGTGGGTGCCGTAGAGGAGGAACATCGTCCACACCGTGATCATCGAGAAGTTGCAGCAGAAGCCGATCAGGGCGAGGGCGCGCAGCACTCTGTCGTGCAGGACCCAGCCGAGGCCGTCCTTGAGCTCGCGCCACAGGTGGCGTTCGGCGACCGGCTCAGGGCGCGGCTCGGGCGTGCGGATGAGCAGGAGCGAGACGACGGACACCGCGTAGGAGCAGGAGTCGACGACCACGGCCATGGGGGCGCCGAGCGCGGAGACCAGGACACCGGCCAGTCCGGGGCCGGCCACGTCGGCGGTGGAGGAGCTGGCGCCCATCTTGGCACTGGCCTCGACGTAGTGGTCCGGGCTCTTCACCAGCACCGGCACGTACGACATCCAACTCACGTCGAACACCACCGACGCGATGCCGACCGTGCAGGTGATCACCATCAGCAGCGGCAGGTCGAGTTCGTGCCACCAGTAGAGCAGCGGGACGAGGCCGAGCAGGACCAGCCGGACCAGGTTGGCGCCCAGCATGACCGGGCGTCGGCGGGTCCGGTCGGTCCAGACGCCGATCGGCAGGGCGAGCCCGAGGTAGGGCACGAGTTGCAGGAAGCGCAGCAGCCCGACCTGTTCGTCGGTCGCGCCGAACGCGCCGATGGCGGTGAGCGGGAGGGCGAGGTTGGTCACCTGGGTGCCGAGCAGCGAGACGGTCTCGCCCAGCCAGAATCTGAGGAAGTCGCCGTTGCGCCACAGGCTCGGGGAGGTCGGTGCGTCCGTCGTGACCGGTGGGGAGGAGAGCTGTGTCATCGGGCGCTCCTTGCCAGTTCGGCGACCGCCCCGGCCACCGCGTCGACCTCGTCCTCGGTGTTGTAGTAGTGCGGCGACAGGCGGAGGCACCACTCCACATCCTTGTCGGCGAAGTCGTACTGGGCGAACTCCCGGTAGCTGAGCGCCGAGTTGATGCGGCGCTCGTCCAAGGCCGCCTTGAACGGCGCCGCCTCCCACCCCTCGATCGTGAAGGTGACCAGCGCGGCGGGAGCAGGACCCCCGTCCAGCGTCCGGACACCGGCCAGGGCCGCCAACTGCTCGCGCAGCCGCCCGGCCAGGGCCGGGGTGCGCCGTGAGACGGGCTCCAGGCCGACCCGCAGCGCGTAGCGGGTCGCGGCGGCGCAGCCGAGCACGGTGGCGTACGGGAACTCCCACTCCTCGAACCTGGCGGCCGTGTCGACCGGGCGGTAGTAGCCGGGGGCGACCCAGCGGGCGCCGTGCATGTCGATGTACAGCGGCTCGCAACCGGCCTGGAGCACCCGGTCGGAGACGTACAGGAAGCCCGAACCGCGCGGGCCGCGAAGGAACTTGCGGCAGGTCGCGGTGAGCAGGTCGCAGCCGATCTCCTCGACGTCGACGGGGTACTGGCCGACCGACTGGCAGGCGTCGACCAGGTACAGCAGGTCGAGTTCGCGGCAGTGCCGGCCGATCTCGGCGACCGGCTGGACCAGCCCGGAGTTGGTGGGTACGTGCGTCACGGCCACCAGGCGCGGTCGGTGGGAGCGCATCAGCGCGGCCATGGCGTCGACGTCGACGCCGCTGCCGTCGGGGTGGTCGGGGGCGTGCACGATCCTGACGCCGTGTCGCTTGCGCAGGGCGAGGAAGGCGATCTGGTTGGAGATGAAGTCGTTGCGGGTGGTGAGGATGACGTCGTCCGGGCGGAAGTCGATGGCCGAGAGGGCTTTGGTGTAGGCGTGGGTCGCGCTCGCCGCGAAGGCGATGTTGCCGGGGCGGGTGCCCAGGAGTTCGGCGAGCGAGGCGTAGAAGTCGGCGACCTCGCCGGCCCGGGCGGCGGAGGCCTCGTAGCCGCCGATGGCCGCTTCCAGCCGCAGGTGGTCGAGCATCGCCTGGAGCACCGGACGGGCCATCAGGCCGCAGCCGGCGTTGTTGAAGTGGATCACCTCCTCGCACCCGGGGGTGTCGGCTCGCAGGGCGGCGAGATCGAGGAGCGGTTCCGAGGTACCGGCGAAAGCGCTATCGTGGTTCTTCATGTATGACGGTAGCAGTATCGAGGCCCTGGTGGCGATCCTCCGAACCGAGATCGCCCGTCTCTCCCCGGGCGACCGCCTGCCCAGCAGCCGCGATCTGATCGCACGTCACGGGGTCGGCCCGGTCACCGTCTCCCGCGCGATCGCGCTGCTGGCCGCCGAGGGCTCGGTCGTCACCCGCCCGGGCAGCGGTACGTACGTGGCCACCCGCCGGCCGCGGCCGGCCGACAGCGAGCCGGACACCTCCTGGCAGGCGGTCGCGCTGGCCGGCCGTCAGTTCCTGCCGGAGCGCTCCGACGAGCAGTCGGAAACGCCGGCGGCCGGCACCATCGCGCTGTCCGGCGGCTACCTGCACGAGAGCCTCCAGCCCACCCGGCTGCTCGGCGGCGCCCTGGCCCGCGCCGCCCGCCGCCCGGACGCCTGGCGCCGCGCCCCGGCGGCGGGACTGTCGACGCTGCGCACGATCTTCGCCCGGCAGGCCGGAGGTGACGTCGGCCAGGACGACGTCCTGGTGACCGGAGGCGGGCAAGGGGCGCTGTCCATGCTGTTTCGCGCCATCGCGGCGCCCGGCAACCCGGTCCTGGTCGAGTCGCCGACCTACCACGGCGCGCTCGCCGCCGCGCGCTCCGCCGGGCTGCAACCGGTGCCCGTGCCGATGGACGAGCACGGCCTGCGCCCCGACCTGCTCGCCGACGCCTTCGCCATGACCGGCGCCCGACTGCTCTACTGCCAGCCCACCTTCCACAACCCCACCGGCACCGTCCTCTCCCCCGAACGACGCCGGCAGATCGTCGACGTGGCGCGCGCCGCCGGAGCCTTCCTCATCGAGGACGACTTCGCCCGCCACCTCGGCCACGGCCGACCGGTGCCACGCCCCCTGGTCGCCGACGACCGCGATGGCACCGTCATCCACCTCACCTCGCTGACCAAGCCCGCCTCGCCGAGCCTGCGGATCGGCGCCGTCATCGCCCGGGGCCCGGTCATGCGGCGCCTGCTCGGCATGCGGCGGGTCGACGACTTCTTCATCGCCCGCCCCCTCCAGGAAGCCGCCGTCGAGCTGCTCAGCACCCCCAGCTGGGACCGCCATCTGCGCAGCCTGGCCGGCACGCTGCAGCAGCGCTGCGCCGTCCTGGCCGACGCCCTGGCCCGCGAGGTGCCCGACTGGACGCTCCTCCGGGTACCCGAGGGCGGCCTGCACCTGTGGCTCCGGCTCCCGCCCGGCCTCACGGAGGCGGCCGTCGCGGACGCGGCCCCGGCCCACCGGGTCACCGTCAACCTCGGGCACCACTACTTCCCGGCCGAGCCGCCCGCCGCCCACCTGCGCCTCGGCTTCGCCGCCGCCCCCGAACCCGCCGACCTCGCCGAAGCCGCCGCCCGCCTGGCGGGGGCGGTGGGCGGCTGACACCGCCGACCACCCCGGGGGTTCCCGAGCGGGCGCCGCTCCGTGCCGCCCGGCGGGCCGCGTCGCGTCCGCTCAGGCGGTGCCGAGCGGGTTGAGGAGGGTGAAGCGCCAGCCGCCGTCGGCGTCCCGGCGGGCGATGTTGGCGGTGGTGCCGGTCGGGGCGATCCTCCCCCGGCCTTCGGCCGGGAGGTGCCCCGACAAGCCGTCGGGGCCGTCGATCTCCATGGTCCAGTCGGTGACCAGGAGAGCGGTGTCCGCGCCGATGAGGGTGTGCCGTGGGACGTTGGTCAGCCTGCCATGGGCGGCGACGGTACCGGCGATCTCCGCACGGAGCGCCTCGGTGCCGGTGATGTGCTCGCGGGCGACCGTGCGCATGGCCGCGCCCGGGGCGAACAGCGCGAGGACGCCGTCGATGTCGCCGGCGTTCAGGGCGTCCTGGAACAGCACCGGCAGCTTCGCGGGGTCGGTGACGACAGGGAACATGGTGGAGGCCCTCATTTCCGGTGTGGGAGTGGCCGTTTGGCCGTGCATCCACGATGTCCCGGTGGCCGCCCTCCCGACGAGGTAGAGTCGCGACCCGAGATGGTCGAAAGTGGACAGCGCGACGTCATCGACATCGCCTATGACAACCCCGACCGGCTGCCCGCCGGCCTTGAGGTGCTGACCTTCACCGCGCTGAAGTCGCGCCTGCGAAGCTCAGTTGCCCGCCGCCCGAGCCGCCTGGACTTCCACCAGGTCATGCTGGTGCGCGGCGGCAAGGGCACCGCGATGGTCGATTTCGTCGCCCACCCGTGCACCCGCGGCACGCTGCTGCACCTGCGGCCCGGTCAGGTGCAGCGGCTGCCGTCCGACGCGCGCGGCCGGCCTGCGGACCTCGACGCCGTACTCCTGCTGTTCACCGCCGACTTCCCCCCGCCGCTGCCCGCCACCCGCGAGGTGCTCGACGGATTCGGCCCGGTCGCTTGGCAGTTGGCACCCACCGAGTTCGATGCCTTCGATCGCGCCGTGGCGGAGCTGGCCGCCGAGTACGGGACGCTACGAAGCGAGCAACTCCCCGAGCTGACCGGTGCGTTGCTGTGCCAGCTGGTGGGCGCGCTGCTGATCCGCCTGGCCCGGCTGGCAGACCGGGGCGAACCGTCCGCCTCCGGCCCGCACGGCGCCGAGGTCTACCTCGCCTTCCGCCGCGAGTTGGAACGCTCCTTCGCCACCAGCCGCTCCGTCGAGGACTACGCCGCACGGCTCGGCTACTCCCCGCGGACCCTCACCCGCGCCTGCCTGGCCGCCACCGGACGCAGCGCCAAGCAGCTCGCCGACGCCCGCGTCGCCTTGCAGGCACAGCGGCTGCTCGCCCACACCGAGCTGCCCGTGGCCGCGATCGGGCGCGCGCTCGGCTTCAGCGAGGCCACCAACTTCGGCAAGTTCTTCGCCCGCGAAACCGGCCGCACCCCGGGCGAGTTCCGGCGTGCTCAACGCTGAGCGAGCCGGTTCGGCGCTGAGCGAGCCCGTTCAGCGCTGAGCGAGCCCCGGGCGGGCGGTATCGGCGAGGTCGCGGATCCGGGTGGCGTAGCCGGCCCACGCGGTGCGGGTGAGGAAGTGGCCGACGCCCGGCGCAGTCGAATCCCTCTTCCGTCCGAGCCGGGGGGCTCCCCGGGACTACCCCCGCCCCGCTTGGTCGATGAGGACCTCCACACCGTCGAGGACTCGGGTGAGGGCGAACTCCAGCGGGTCGGCGGGCTCGGGGGCGAACGCGCCGGCGGCGATGGCCTGGGTCAGGTGCGGGAAGCGGTCGGCGTGGCGGGCGATCAGCTCGCCGGTGAGGCGGTTCCACTCCTCGTCCTGTGCCTGGTCGAAGTCCTGCTGCTCCTGGGCCACGGTGCGGACCAGGCCGGCGATCAGCACGAAGATCCGGTGCTGCTGGGCGGCGGGCAGGCCGGTGCCGTTCAGGGCGGCGAACGCGGCGTCCAGCCAGCCGAGTTGGTGCGGGCCCATAACCTGGCGGCGCATGGCGACGGCGGCCGGCAGCCAGGGGTGGGCGCGGTGGACCTGCTGGGAGAGGCGGGCCCACCGGGTGATGCGCGGCCGCCAACCGCCGGCGACCGCCGAGAGGTCGGGGACCTCGGCGAGGATGAACTCGACCATCAGCTCGATGAGTTCGGTCTTGCCCGGCACATAGCGGTACAGCGCCATCGCGGAGACCCCGAAGGTGGCGGCGACCTTGCTCATGGAGACCGCGGCCAGGCCTTCGGCGTCCGCGATGGCCACCGCGGCCTCGGCGATCCGGCCGGGAGTCAGGCTCGGCTTGGGTCCGCGGGTCGGCTGCTCCTGCTCGCCCCACAGCAGCGCGATGCCCGTCCGCAGGTCGCGGGCCTTCTCCTTGGCCATCTCGGCTCTCCCTCCACATCGGGTCGGCGGTGCCTGTTGACACGCCATCAGAACTGTATATACCTTAAACGCATCTGCTGACGCGATAAACAGTTTAGGGGAGTAACCGTGATCGCCACCATCACCGTCGCCACCGTCGCCGCCCTCGCCGCTCCCGTCGCCGGCCTGCTGGGCTACCGGCAGCTCAAGCGCGCCGCGAACGCCAGGAAGATCCGCATCACCACGCCGAACTCCATCGACGAGTCCGGGTTCGTCCGGATCGGCGGCATCGACCAGTGGGTGTCCATCCGCGGCGAGGACCTCGGCAACCCGGTGCTCCTGGAGATCCTGGGTGGTCCGGGCGCCTCCAACCTGGTCTTCCTCCCCCGCACCCACGTCTGGGAGAAGCACTTCACCATCGTGCGCTGGGACATGCGCGGGGCCGGCTTCACGTTCGCCGCCGGCGGTCCCGACGGGCAGGGCGAGTTGAACTACGACCGGCTCCACCGCGACGCCCTGGAGGTCACCGAGTACGTCCGGGCCCGGCTCGGCGTGGCGAAGCTGCTGCTGGTCGCCAACTCCTTCGGCACCGTGCTCGGCCTGCGCCTGGCCCGCAACCACCCCGAGCTGTACTCCGGTTACGTCGGCACCGACCAGAACATCATCGACGGCGGCCGCGATCACACCGCCTATGACGCGATGCTGGCTCGGCTCCAGAAGGCGGGCAAGAAGCGGGAGTTGGCCACCGCGCTGGAGATGGGCGCGGACCGGAGGGCCTGGACGGTCAAGCAGGTCGCCGAGTTCAACAAGCTGGTCCTCACCAGCGACCCGCTCTCCTACGACACCATGAAGACCGTGGTGATCCGCTCGCTCTGGTTCTCACCCCTGCACACGCTGCGCGGCCTGCGGGCGTACCTCAAGGCCATGACCTGGTCCGAGCAGCTCCAGGTGCAGGCCGCGACCATCGACGAGCGCGCCGAGGGCACCGACTTCCCGATCCCGTTCTTCATCTTCCAGGGCGACGGCGACGTGCTGACCCCGCCGCAGCCCGCCAAGCGGTTCTTCGACGAAGTCAGCGCCCCGGTCAAGGAGTTCGCGCTGATCCGGAACGCCAGCCACTTCGCGAGCTTCCGCCACCCCGACCAGTTCCTCGACCTGATGCTCACCAAGGTCCGCCCGGCGATCACCGGTCAGCCACTCGCGGCCTGACAGTCGATGCGGGAGCACCGGCGCGGGAGAGCATCGCCGCAGGAAAGCGTCGACTCCATCATGCCTGGTCGCCGGGCATGTCGGTAGGACGGAGCACACGCGGCTTCGGCCTTGTCCGGCCACCTCCGCGACCCGCACACTCGACGTCATCCACGTTCCCGGCCGATGTGCCGGCGTCCCACCGGGGCGCCGGCACATCCGTCGTGCTGCCCCGCCGCCGGCGGGGGCCGGCCCGGGGAGTGCACGGACGGAGGGGTAACAATGAATCAGGACACCGTACTTCGGGCCCGGGTACGGCTGCTCGGCAGCAACCGCCGAGTACTGCGCGGCCCGGACGCGCTCTGGGTGTACCGGGTTCTGACCCAGGTCAGCCCGGAGGCCTACGGCTCGAAGCTCGCCCATGTGCTGGTGGCGGCGGCCCGCTCGCCCCGGGTGCGCGAACTGCCCGAGGCCCGCAAGGCGTTGCTGGAGGAGGCGGTGGCGGTGGCCGCGGCGCTGGATCCCGCGAACCCGTTCCGAACGAAGGTGCTCGCCAGGGCACTTGAGGCGCAGCGGGAGGAAACCGCCGAGTAGCGCGGCCCACTGGGTCGGCAGAACCGAGACACCGGACGAAACACCGGACGAAACACCGGACGCCGTCCCCGGCACCCTCATCGGGATGCCGGGGACGGCGTCTTCCGTGCCCGGTCTACTGCTCGAAGAGCCTGGTCACCGAGCCGTTCTCGAAGATCTCCTTGATCGCCTGGGCGATCACCGGAGCGATGGAGAGCACCTCCACCTTGTCCAGGTCGATGGCCGCGGCGCTCGGCAGGCTGTCGGTGAAGACGAACCGGCTGACCTGGGAGTTCTTCAGGCGGTCCACGGCGGGCCCGGAGAGGATGCCGTGGGTGGCCGCCACGATCACGTCGGCGGCGCCGTTCGCGTAGAGCACGTCGGCGGCGGCGCAGATGGTGCCCGCGGTGTCGACCATGTCGTCCACCAGCACGCAGACCCGGTCGGCCACCTCACCGACCACCTCGTGCGCGGTGACCTGGTGCGCGACGTCCTTGTCCCGCTTCTTGTGGACGATCGCCAGCGGTGCCCCGAGCCGGTCGCACCAGCGGTCGGCGACCCGCACCCGTCCGGCGTCCGGGGAGACCACGGTCAGCCGGGACTGGTCGGTGTGCGCGGCGATGTGGTCGGCGAGCAGCGGGAGCGCGAACAGGTGGTCCACCGGCCCGTCGAAGAAACCCACGATCTGGTCGGTGTGCAGGTCGACGGTGATGATCCGGTCCGCGCCGGCGGCGGTCAGCAGGTCGGCGACCAGCCGGGCCGAGATCGGCTCCCGGCCCTTGTGCTTCTTGTCCTGCCGCGAGTAGCCGTAGAACGGCGCCACCACGGTGATGCTGTTGGCGGAGGCCCGCTTCAGCGCGTCGACCATGATGAGCTGTTCCATGATCCAGGTGTTGATCGGGGCGGTGTGGGACTGCACCACGAAGCAGTCCGCGCCGCGCACCGACTTCTCGAAGCGGACGTAGATCTCGCCGTTGGCGAAGTCCCGCGCCTGCGTCGGCACCAGCTCGGTGCCCAGCTCCTGGGCGATCCGCTCGCTGAGCTCCGAGTGGGCCCGGCCGGAGAACAGCAGCAGATCCCGCTCGGTGCCCCGGACCACGGCCCTCATCGGCCGAGCACCGGATAGTCGGTGTAGCCGTGCTGGTCGCCGCCGTAGAAGGTCGACTGGTCGACCTCGTTGAACGGGCCACCGGCCTTGATCCGGTCCAGCAGGTCGGGGTTGGCCAGCCAGAGCGCACCCACCGAGACGACGTCGGCCAGGTTCTCGTCCAGGATCTCCTGCGCGGTCTTCGCGGTCGCGGGGAACGAGTCCTGACTGGCGTGCGGGTTGACGATCAGGCTGCCCTGCCACAGCTCCCGGATCATCCTGGTCATCGGGCGGGTGACGATCTCGCAGACCTCCAGGAAGGCCAGCTCCGGCAGCGCCGGCACCAGCGCCTGGTAGAGCGCCTCGGTGTCGCCCTCGACGATGTCGTTGTAGGGGTTGGCCGGGGAGATCCGCACGGCGGTGCGGTCGTTGCCGATCGCGGCGGCGACGGCCTCGGTGACCTCGATGGCGAAGCGGATCCGGTTGCCCAGCGAGCCGCCGTAGCCGTCGGTGCGGGTGTTGGTGTTCTCGGCCATGAACTGGTGCAGCAGGAAGCCGTTGCCGGCGTGCAGCTGGACCGCGTCGAAGCCGGCGTCCACTGCGTAGCGCGCCGAGGTCACGAAGTCCTGGATGGTGGAATCGATCTCATCGGCCGTCAGCTCGTGGGGGACCAGGTAGTCCTTGAGCCCGTCCGGGGTGAAGCACTGGCCGCCGGCGACGATCGCGGACGGGGCCACCGACTGGTGCGCGCTCGGGTACAGCGAGGGGTGGCCGATCCGCCCGGAGTGCATCAGCTGGGCGACGATCTTGCCGCCCTCGGCGTGCACCGCGTCGGTGACGACCCGCCAGCTGCGGGCGTGCTCGGGGGTGTGCAGGCCGGGCGAGTTGATGAAGCCCTGGCCCACCTGGGACGGCTGGATGCCCTCGGTGATGATCAGGGCGGCGGCGGCGCGCTGGCTGTAGTACTCGGCCATCAGCTCGGTGGCGTCCCCGGACGGCAGCGCCCGGTTGCGCGACATCGGTGCCATGGCGAGCCGGTTCTTCAGGGCGAACTTGCCGACGGTGACGGAATCGAACAGCGAAGTCATGTCTTGTTGCCTCTTCGAGCGATGGGTCAGGAGTGGTCGGACTGGTAGCGGGCATAGGCGGCGGCCATCCGGCCACCGACCTCGGCCGTGGAGATGAGAACCGCCATGTTGGCCTGCGCGGTGCGGCCGCCGGTGGCCCGATCGACCGCGTGCATCAGGTACTTGGTCAGGCCCTGGCCGGTGACACCGTCCCGTTCGGCCTGGACGAGCGCGTCGTTGATGGCCGCCTCGGCGACCACCGGGTCGACCGCGTCCTCGTCGCGCGGCGGCGTGGTGATGACCACTCCGCCGGGGTGCCCGGCGGCCCAGTGGGTGGCGACCACCTTGGCGATCAGGTCCTCGTCGTCGATCCGGTGCGGGGCGCGCAGGCCGCTGGAGGCGCAGTAGAACGCCGGGAAGTCGTCCGACCCGTGCGCGATCACCGGCACGCACTGGGTCTCCAGGTACTCCATGGTCAGCGCCAGATCGAGGATCATCTTGGCGCCCGCGCAGACCACCGCCACCTTGGAGCGGGTGAGCTGGATCAGGTCGGAGGAGATGTCCATGGTGGTCTCGGCGCCCCGGTGCACCCCGCCGAGACCGGCCGAGGAGAAGAACGGGATCCCGGCGAGCTCGGCGGCGACCAGCGAGGACGCCACCGTGGTCGCGCCGCGGCCGCCGCGGGCCAGCACCACCGGCAGGTCGCGGCTGGAGACCTTGGGGATGCCGCCCTCGGAGGCGAACCGCTCGATGTCCGCCGCGGTCATGCCGACCCGGATCGCGCCGTCCTCGATGCAGATCGTGGCCGGCACCGAGCCGCCCTTGCGGACGGCGGCCTCGACCTGGTGCGCGGTCTCGGCATTGTGCGGGTACTTCAGGCCGTGCGTGATCACGTTCGACTCCAGCGCGACCACCGGACGGCGCTCGTGCAGGGCCTCGCGGACCTCTTCGCTGTAGACGATCGGGATGGTCGTGCTCATCTCACTCCCTCGCTCGGGCTGGTCGACGGTTCCGCCTCGGTCACCGCTGCCGGACTGCTCTGGGCCACCGTCGTCGTGGCCTTCTTCCGGCGCGGCTGGCCGATGACCACCGCGGCGATCACCGCCACGGCGCCGACCAGCTGGATGGCGTTCAGTGACTGGTTGAGGAAGACGTAGCCCAGGACGGTCGCGCACAGCGGCGAGGCGAAGGAGAGGAACGACGCCGCCAGGGCGGGCAGCCGCGACAGGCCGCGGAACCAGAGCACATAGGCGATCAGCGCCCCGATGAGGCCCAGGTAGGCGAAGCCGCCGATGTTCTTCCAGGTCAGGTGGTCGGGCAGGGTCTCGGTGGCCAGGCAGATCGGCAGCAGCAGGATGCCGCCGACGGTGAGCTGCCAACCGGTGAAGGTCATCAGGGAGACCCCCTCCGGGCGACCCCAGCGCTTGACCAGCACGATGCCGGAGGCCATGCAGAGCGCACCGAGCAGACCGGCGATCACACCGATGCCGTCCAGGCCCGCCTTCGGGCCGATCACCAGCAGCGCGATGCCCCCGGCGCCCAGCAGGCAGGAGACGATGTGCTGCGGCATGATCTTCTCGCGCAGCAGCACCGCACCGAGCAGCAGCACGATCATCGGCTGGACGCTTCCCATCAGCGCCGCCACGCCGCCGGGCAGGTGGTAGGCGGCGAGGAACAGGAAGTAGAAGAACGCGCCGATGTTCAGCACGCCGAGCACCAGCGCGCGCCACCACCAGATGCCCTTGGGCAGCTGCCGGGTGATCAGCAGCAGGATCAGGCCGGCCGGCAGCGCCCGCAGGGTGGAGGCCAGCAGCGGCTTCTCGGGGGGCAGGAACTCGGTGGTGATCAGGTAGGTCGAACCCCAGACCATCGGCGCCAGCGCCGTGATCAGGGAGGTGGCGGCGAGGCCGCCGCCACCGCTGCGCCGATTGCTCATTTCCTTGCCCCGGAGTCCGTGGTTCCGAAGAACCGGTCGCCGAAGTCCCCGATGCCGGGGATCATGAACGCGTGCTCGTTGAGCCGGTCCTCGATGGCGCTGGTGACGATCTGCAGCCCCGGCCGCTCCCTGGCGAAGCGCTCGAGTCCCTCGGGCGAGGAGAGGAAGTTGATCATGATGATCTTCTCCTCGGAAACCCCCGAGTCCAGCAGCACGTCGATGGCCGCCAGTGCCGAACCGCCGGTGGCCAGCATCGGCTCCAGCAGCAGCACGTGGCCTTCGCCGATGTCCGCCGGCAGCTGCTTGTAGTAGAGCTTCGGCAGCTTGGTCTGCTTGTCGCGCTGGATCAGGATCTTGCCGATCGGGATGTCGGGCTGCACATCCAGCAGCTCGACCTCCATCGCCTCACCGGCGCGGATCACCGGCACGGCGCACACCTTGTCGACGAGCTCGAGTCCCAAGTAGGTGACGCCGACCGGGGTGGTGACCTCCCGCTTGGCGTACGGCAGCAGATCCAGGGCGGCTTCCAGCAGACGGTGGATGATGCGCCGCGTGTAGAACCGGAAGTCCTCCTGCGAGCAGTCCCGGTCCCGGACGATGGTGTGCATGGCGCGGAGCTGATCCGTCTGCGGCAACAGGTGGACGTGTTCGGTACTCACGGCTGGGCCTCCACGGTGGATGGGGAGAAGGCGAGTTGACGGTGCGCCGGGGAGTTGGGTGCGGACGGGCGATCAGCCGATGTCGTCGAAGGCACGACGGGCTTCGGCGACGAACTTGGCGACCTTGGCCCGGTCCTTGCGGCCGTCCGGGCCCTCCAGACCGGTGTGGGCGTCAACGGCGGCCGGACGGACGGCGCGGATCGCGTCCCCGACGTTCTCCGGGTTCAGGCCGCCCGCCATCATCAGCGGCTTCGGGGAGCGGCGGACCAGCTCGGCCGAGATGCTCCAGTCGTGGGTGAGCCCCGTCGCGCCCTTGGCACCGGTCTTCGGGTCGAAGGTATCGGTGATGTACATGTCGACGAACGGGTGGGTGTCGTCGACGAGTTGGAGCAGTTCCTCGGCATTGTCGGTCTTGACCACCAGCGACTTCAGCACGAACAGCTCCGGGCGGAGCTCCTTGAGCAGGCGGAGCTGGTCGGTCGCCACATCCCCGTGCAGCTGGACGGCGACCACACCGAGCTGGGTGCAGAAGTCGCTGACCTCCTGAGCATCCGTCAGGTAGCTGATCAGCACGCCGGCGTGCGGCGGCTCGAAGCCCTTGATGATCGCGGCGGCGTCCTGCTCGGAGATGTCATCCCTGCCGGACGGCAGGCGCAGCCCGAAGCCGATCCAGTCCGCCCCCTCGCCGATGATCATGTCGGCTTCCGCGGCGTCGATGCAGCCCGCGACCTGGACCAGCTTGTTCACGGTGGTCATGGAGTTCCCCCTCGTTGGGATATGCCAATGACTGCGGGCAGGCGGAAACCACCCCCGGTGCTTCGGAGTGCTCCAACCCCCACAGGCCTCTGAGCCAACTCGGTCCACCGTCTCGGCGGACACGGTGGCGCCGGATCCGGCCGATCGGGACCTCGGCCGCGCCCCCGATTCGACGTCAAACTTTCCGACATCGGCAGCCTACGGAGTCGGGCCGTGGATCTCAGCCTTCTGCCGCAACCTTGGCTTGACTACGCCACGTTGGTGCTCCGTACACCGAACGGGAGCGCGAGGGAACAAACTGACGGACCACCGCCACAAGGTGGCTGATGGTCCGTCAGTTCACGCAGGGTTCAGGATTCCTTCTCGTCTCCCGGGTCGTTCAGGGTTCGTTCTCGTCGCACGTGGAGTTCAGGGTTCCTTCTCGTCGCACGTGGAGTTCAGGCTTCGTTCTCGTCGCACGTGGAGTTCAGGCTTCGTTCTCGTCTCCCGGGTCAGCCCATGCTCTTGGCGCCGTCCAGCGACTCGCGGATGATGTCGGCGTGGCCGGCGTGCTGAGCGGTCTCGGCGGCGATGTGCAGCAGAGTGCGGCGGGCCGACCAGGACTTGTCGGCCTCGAACCAGGGCGCCTTGGGCAGCGGCTGCGCGGCGTCCAGGCTCGGCAGCGCGGCCAGCAGGTCGTCGGTGCGGCGGGCCACCTCCTCGTACTCCGCCAGCACACCGGCCAGCGTCTCGCTGGGCAGCAACTGGAACTCCTCGGCACGCTTGGCCCAGTCGGCCTCCGTCAGGGTGGTGAAGTCGGGCATCACCGACGGGCCCTCGACGATGAACGACGCCCAGAACCGCTCGGTCGACGTCACGTGCTTGATCAGGCCGCCCAGGCAGAGCTCGCTGGCGGTGGTCCGCTGCCGGGCCTGGTCGTCGGTGAGGTCACGGGTGGTGAGGCGCAGGAAGTGCCGTGCCGTGGTCAGCGTCTCCAGCAGGTCGGCCCGCTCGCCGGACAGCTCGGTGGTGGCGTTGGTGGTGTCGGTCATGGCTGCTCCCGCTCTCGGTTTCCGGTTCCCTTGCTCGACACCTACGTTAGGAGCCATAGCGGTCAGTTTCCGTCCTTAATCGAGATGGTCGGGAGGAGAATCTCCGGCGTGGCGAACACCAGTACCCGAACCCTGAGACTGCTCTCCCTACTGCAGACCCACCGCTACTGGCCCGGCACCGACCTGGCCGAACGGCTGGGCGTCTCGGTGCGTACCCTGCGCCGGGACATCGACCGGCTGCGCGAACTCGGCTACCCGGTGGAGGCGCAGCGCGGCGTGGACGGCGGCTACCAGCTCGCCGCCGGCGCGGCGCTGCCACCACTGGTGATCGACGACGACGAGGCCGTCGCGCTCGCCGTCGGGCTCCAGGCCGCCGCGGAGGGAGCGGTGGCCGGCCTGGCCGAGTCCTCGGTGCGGGTGCTGGCCAAGGTGGTCCAGGTGATGCCCGCCCGACTGCGGCACCGGGTGGAGGCCCTGCGCACCATGACCGTGCCGACCGGCTGGGGCACCGCGGCCGGTCAGGCGGGCGTCGACCCCGGCGCGCTCACCGTGGTCGCGCTGGCCTGCCGCGATGACGAGCAGCTCCGCTTCGGCTACGCGGCCGCCGACGGCCGGCGCACCGAGCGGCACGTCGAACCCCACCGGCTGGTCTGCCTCGACCACCGCTGGTACCTGGTCGCCTATGACCTCGTCCGGCACGACTGGCGCAGCTTCCGGGTCGACCGGCTCACCGACCCGCAGGGCGCCGGCACCCGGTTCCGCCCCCGCGAGCTGCCCGCAGCCGACGCCGCCGAGTTCGTCCGCGCCAGCCGGCGCTTCTACGTCCAGCCCCACCGCGTCGAAGTGCTCGCCGATATGCCGGCCGCCACCGCCCAGCGACTGATCGGCCACTGGTGCACCATCGAGGACGTGGACGCCGGGCACTGCCGGATCCGGATGACCGCCGACAGCCTGGACTGGGCGTGCATGGCCCTCGGGGTCCTCGGCACCGACTTCCGCGTTCTGCACCCGCCCGCCCTGCTCCCCCACCTCCGGGACTGGGCCGACCGCTTCCACCGCGCGGCGCGGGAGGGGGTGGAGGGGGTAGAGGAAGCAGAAGGGTCGGACGGGCCGGAGGGGTCGGACGGGCTGGAGGGGTCGGACTCGTGACGGCTCACCCCCGCTCGTCACGCCCGCTCGTCGGTGCCCGCGAGCTTGGCGGTGGTGATGGCGATGCGGTTCCAGGTGTTGATGGCGAGGATCAGAGCGATCAGGTTGGCCAGGCGGGTCTCGTCGAAGTGCTCGGCGGCGCGGGCGTAGACGTCGTCCGGGACGCCGTCCGAGATCCGGGTGACGGCCTCGGCCAGGGCCAGGGCGGCCTGCTCGGCGGGGGTGAAGAAGTGGGCGGCGTCGCGCCAGACCGAGACCATGTGCAGGCGCTCCTCGCTCTCGCCCGCCTTGCGCGCGTCGGAGGTGTGCATGTGCAGGCAGTAGGAGCAGCCGTTGAGTTGGGAGCAGCGGATCAGGACCAGTTCGATCAGGGCCGGGTCCAGCCCCTCGCGGGCGGCGGCGTCAAAGCCGATCTGCGCCTTGAAGGCCTTGGGGGCGAGCTGGGCGAAGTTGATTCGAGGGGTACCGGTGTGGCTCGTGGTGTTCGTGGTGTCCATGGTGCTCGTCGTGTTCGTCATGGCTACGAAGCTACGGGGTTGATCGACCTCGCATAGGGTGCAATTCCATGAGTGAATCGTGGGTCAATTCGGGGCAGCGGATCGGCAGTGACCTTCATCTTGAGCCGGCCGCGACCGGCAGTCGGCGGGCTGCGCTGACCCGGGCGCTGCGGGACGCGGTGCGGGACGGGCGGCTGGCGCCGGGCAGTCGGCTGCCGCCGTACCGGTCGCTGGCGGCCGACCTCGGGCTGGCCCGCAACACGGTGGCCGAGGCCTATGCCGAGCTGGTGGCGGAGGGCTGGTTGACGGCACGCCAGGGGTCCGGCACCCGGGTCGCCGATCGGGTGGGAACGCCGGACGCCGTGCGGGTACCGCGACGGGTCACCGGTCGGGCACCCGTGCACGATCTGACCCAGGGCCAGCCGGACGCCGCCGCGTTCCCGCGCACCGCCTGGCTGGCCGCCACCCGGCGGGCTCTGGGCGCCGCGCCCAACGAGGCGTTCGGCCCGGGTGATCCGCGCGGCCGGATCGAGCTGCGCCGCGCACTGGCCGAGTATCTGGCCCGGGCCCGCGGGGTGCGCACGGAGCCGGAGCGGATCGTGGTGACCGCCGGGTTCGCCGCCGGGCTGCGGTTGCTGTTCACCGGCGGTGCGGTGCTGCGCGGGCCACTTGCGGTGGAGTCCTACGGCCTGCCGTTCCACCGCGAGCTGCTGACCACCGCCGGCGTGCCGACCCGGCCACTGCCAGTGGACGAACACGGCGCCGACACCGCCGTGTTGGGATCCCTGCGCGACGTCCGTGCGGTGTTGCTCACCCCGGCGCACCAGTTCCCCACCGGCGGACCGCTGCACCCGGAGCGCCGGGTGGCCGCCGTCGACTGGGCGCGGGCCCGGGGCACCGTGGTACTGGAGGACGACTACGACGGCGACTTCCGGTACGACCGCCAACCCGTGGGCGCACTACAGGGGTTGGACCCGGAACGGGTGATCTATCTGGGCTCGGTGAGCAAGAGCCTCTCCCCCGCGCTGCGGATCGGCTGGCTGGTGCTGCCGGCCCACCTGGTGGATCCGGTGCTGGCCGGGAAGGGTGAACGCGAGGGATTCACCAGCGTGGTCGACCAGTTGACCCTCGCCGCATTCCTGGACTCCGGCGCCTACGACCGCCACCTGCGCCGGATGCGGCAGCGCTATCGGCAGCGCCGCGACCAACTGGTGGCCGCCCTGGCCGCGCAGGCCCCGCACATCGCGGTCAGCGGGATCGCGGCCGGCCTGCACGCCGTGCTGCGCCTGCCGCCCGGCACCGAGCGGTCCGCCCTCAAGGCCGCCGCCTGGCAGGGGGTCGCACTCGACGGCCTGGCCCCGTTCCGCCACCCGGCCGCGGCCGGGCCGGCCCCCGACGGCCTGGTAGTCGGCTACGCCACCCCGCCCGACCACGCCTGGCGCGCCGCTCTGGACGCGCTCTGCCGGGTGCTGCCACCGGACTTGGCGGATCCGGCCTCCTGACGCTGTTCCTACGGCGTGGAACCCACGTACTGGCGGGCCACATTGACGAAGTCGCCGATCAACACCTGAGTCAGGTCGCGCCGTTCAGTCACGTCCTTCCGGTCGCGAGCCTTGTCGATCTTCCCGACCTGCCGGAACGCCTCGGCGGCGAGGTCCGCCAGCGGCCCGTCATCGGTGATCAACTGCACCTGGAACAGGGCATGCTGGGCCTGGGACCGGACTTCGAAGGAGCGCTGGCGCAGCCCCACCTCTTCCTCGGCGTCCGTGTCCTCGTGCACGCAGAACCAGTGGTGCAGCATGGCCTGCCGGAAGAGCACCAGCAGCCCGGCATACCCGCTGTACGCGTCCAACCGCTCGCGCCGCAACCGCTCCTGGCGGGCCTGGAGTTCGGCACGGCGCGTGGTGCGCTGCTGGAACACGTGGGTGGCGGTCGAGCCCAGCAGGGTGCCGAGGACCGCGATCAGGCTCGTCAGGATGGCGTTCACGGGTCCAAGTCGATCACAGGGCAGGAGCCGCCGACCAGGGGTCATGCGGCGCTCCCGCGTCAGCGGACGCTGCGGTTCAGTGGGCGCGACGAGTCAGCGAGTGTCTCGGTTCAGTGAGCGTGACGAGTCAGCGAGTGCGATGAGTCAGCGGGCGTCGAGCGCGGTGTCACCCCGGGCAGCCAGCAGCTTGCGCAGCAGGCCGTCGAGCTGCGTCTGCTCTTCGGGGCTGAGTGCCGCGACCAGCTCCCGTTCGTTGGCAATGTGCCCCTCCACGATCCGGTCGATCAGCTCCCGGCCGGCCGGCGTGAGCCTGATCAGCACGGCGCGCCGGTCGGTGGTGCTCTGCCGGCGCTCGACCAGGCCCTTGGCGGACAGCCGGTCCACCCGGTTGGTGATCGCACCCGAGGTGACCATGGCCGACTTGAGCAGCGCCCGGGCGTTCAGCTCGAACGGCTCGCCCGACCGGCGCAGCGTGGCCAGCACGTCGAACTCGGAGAAGTCCAGGCCGTGTTGGGCGAAGTACTCACGAAGCACCAGATCGGCATGACTCTGGAACCGGTTGAGTCGCCCGACCAGGGCCATGGACGTGGTGTCGAGCTCGGGGCGCTCCTTGGCCCACTGGTCGACGATGTCGTCAACGGCGTCGCGCTGCTGCTCCATGGCCTGCCTCCTGAGGTGTCCTGGCCCTTGCCTGCGGGACTCGTACCGGTGCTTGAGGGACTCGTACCCGGCCTTCATTATCTCAACGTTCAGAGACTTGACGAGACGAGCCCCGCGGCGTAGAAATATCTCAACGTTCAGATAGTCAACGCTGAGAGGCGGCAGGATCATGGGTGGGGAGCGCGTGAACGGACTGAACGGATCGGCCGGGCGGGGTGGCGGCTGGGTCGGTCGGGCCGGGATTGCCGCCGCGGCGGCGGTGGCGCCGGCGTCCTGGGGGACCACCTATCTGGTGACCACCCAGATGCTGCCCGAGGGCCGCCCGATGCTGGCGGCCGCGATCCGGGTGCTGCCGGCCGGTCTGCTGCTGCTGGCACTGGGCCGCAAGCTGCCCAAGGGCATCTGGTGGTGGCGGGCGATCGTGCTGGGGATGCTCAACATCGGGTTCTTCTCCCCCCTGATCTTCATCGGCGCCTACCACCTGCCCGGTGGCGTGGCGGCGACCATCGGGGCACTGCAGCCGCTGCTGGTCACCGGGTTCTCGATAGGCCTGCTCGGCGTGCGGCCCGGACTACGGCCGATCATGGCCGGTGTGATCGGCGCCGCAGGCGTCGCGTTGCTGGTCCTCAAGGCGGGGGCGAAGCTCGACACCACGGGCATCATCGCCATGGTCGCCGCGACCGTGCTGATGTCGGTGGGCACCGTGCTCACCCGGCGCTGGGGACGCCCTGAGGGGGTCACCCTGGTCGACATGACGGCGTGGCAGCTGACCGTCGGCGGCATCTTCCTGGCGCCGCTGGCCGCCTTCACCGAGGGCATGCCGCCGGCGCTGACCGGGCGCAACGTGATCGGCTTCGCCTACCTCGTCCTGATCGGCACCGCCCTGGCCTACTTCCTCTGGTTCCGCGGCATCCAGAAGCTGGGCGCCGGACCGGCCTCGTTCCTCGGCCTGATCAACCCGCTGGTGGCGACCGTGGGCGGGATCCTGGTGCTGAACCAGACCCTGACCGGCTGGCAGGTGCTCGGCCTGGTGCTCGCCCTCGGCGCGATGGTCGCCGGCCAGGGCAAGGCGGCCAAGCCGGCCACCGCGGCAGCCGAGCCCGGTACGGGCGACGACGCCGAGCAGGCCGCAGCCAATCCGGACAGCCCGGCGACGCTGACCTCCTCGACAACGCTGGCCGCATCGGCAACGCTCGCCGCATCGGCAACGCTCACCACCTCAGCCGCTACCGAGCCGACCGAGACCACCAAGCTGCCCCAGCTGGCGGCTGAGGCCTGATCAGCTGACCGTCCCGCCCCCAAGCGCCCCGGGCCCACTGACAACTCCCCTGGCCGGTGGGCCCGGGTGCACCACCGTCCGGCTTCGGCCCGGCCGGCCGCCATCGAGCGGACCGGCCGGGCCGTCGGTCTTCCTCGGCCACCAGGGAGCGGCGCAACCGGGCCCTCGATCATCCTCGGAAGGTGCGCCGGTACGCCCCCGGCGAGACGCCGATGGCCGCCCGTAGATGCTGGCGCAGTGTGACATCGCTTCCGAAGCCGGTTCGCTCGGCGATCCGACCGATCGTCAGATCGCTGCTCTCCAACAGATGGCGCGCCAGGTCGAGGCGCTGCTGGATGAGCCACTGGGCCGGACTGAGGCCGACCTCGGCCCGGAAGCGGCGCGTGAAGGTCCGTCGACTCATTCCGGCATGACGGGCGAGGTCGGCCAGTTGGAGCGGGTCGTGGAGCCGCTCCAACGCCCAGGCGCGGGTGGCGGCGGTACCGGCGTCGGCGTGCTCGGGGATGGGACGCTCCACGTACTGGGCCTGGCCGCCCTCGCGCTGCGGCTGGACCACGCAACGGCGGGCCACGTGATTGGCCACCGCGCTGCCGTGGTCCTGGCGGACCAGGTGGAGCAGCAGGTCGATGCCGGCCGCGGCGCCGGCGGACGTCAGCACCCGGCCGGTGTCCACGAAGAGCACATCGGGCGCCATGTCCACTTGGGGGTAGGCGTGTTGGAAGCGGGCGGCGTGATACCAGTGCGTGGTCGCGGTCTTGCCGTCCAGCAGACCGGCGGCGGCGAGCACGAAGGTGGCGATGCAGATGCCCACGATCCGGGTGTCGGAACGCAGCGCCGCCAGTGCCTCGGACACGCCGGGCGGCAGCGTGCTGCGGTCGACGAACTCGGTGAACGTCCGGGCCGCCGGGATCACCACGATGTCCGCCTCAGCCAGCGCGCTCGCATCGTGTTCGACGCTGATCGCGTAGTCGGCCGAGGTGCGGACCGGACGACCGTCGAGCGAACAGGTGATCACGGAGTACAGCGGGCGGCCGTCAGCATCGACAGCGGCCCCGAGGAACCGGGAGGCAAGGCTCAACTCGAACGGGATGACCTCCTCAAGGGCCAGGACCACCACTCGACGCATGGCCCGATTCTTGCACATGATGACCTCCGGGCCACTGTTTGCGCAGGTCAGCCCCACCGCATGCTGGCTCGCATGACAACCACCCCGGCTACGCCTGCTACACCTGCTGCGCCTGCCGCTTCCGCGGACGCCGCCCCGACCGGCGCCGCATCCGTCCCCACGCCCGCGCTTGCTTCTCTGGTCTTCCCGGGCGCCGAGGTCGATGCCGGCGCACCGCCCATGAACGCCATCTCGCAGGACGGCTACGGCGGCCCCGAGGTGCTGCGGCTGGTCCAGCTCGAGCGTCCGCAGCCCGGCCCCTCCGAGGTGCTGGTACGGGTGCACGCCGCCGGGATGAACCCCACCGACTGGAAGCACCGCCGCTTCCCCGGCATGGTCAACCAGCTTCCCCTGGTGCTTGGTTGGGATGTCTCCGGCACGGTCGAGGCGGTCGGCCTCGGAGTGACCATCCACCAGGTCGGCGATGAGGTCTTCGGCATGCTGCCCTACCCGCACGGCCACGGCTCGTTCGCCGAGTACGTGGTGGCTCCCGCCCGGGCCCTGGTGCGCAAGCCGACCGGGATCGACCATGTGCAGGCGGGCGCCGTTCCGCTGGCCGCCCTCACCGCTTGGCAGGCTCTGGTGGACACCACCGACGTGCAGCCGGGCCAGCGGGTCCTGGTGCACGCCGCGGCGGGTGGCGTGGGGCACCTGGCCGTACAGATCGCCAAGGCCCGCGGGGCCGTGGTCATCGGTACGGCGAGTGCGCCCAAGCACGGCCTGCTGCGCGCACTCGGCGCCGACGAGCTCATCGACTACCGCACCGAGGACTTCACCCGGATCGAGCCGGTGGACGTGGTCCTCGACACGGTGGGCGGCGAGGTCGCCGAGCGCTCACTTCGAGTCCTCAAGCGCGGCGGGCAGTTGGTCTCCATCGCCCTGAGCTCCTGGGTCGCCGACCTGACGGGGCAGGCCGCCGCACTGGGTGTGCGGGTGACCCCGCTCCTGGTCGAGGCCGACCAGGCGGGCATGCTCGAGATCCGGGACCTGATCGAATCGGGCCGGCTGCGCCCGGTTGTCGAGGCGGTCTTCCCGCTGACCGACGCACCCAAGGGGCACGCCCTCGGCGACACCGGCCGGGTGACGGGCAAGGTGGTGCTGACGGTGCGGTGACGGGGCAGGCGCGGGGGCGCCCCGGCGGGGCACCCCGGTGCGCCGGTGTCCCTTGCCGGCCTCACCCGTTGAGGTAGGCCAGCACCGCGAGCACTCTGCGGTTGTCGTCGTCGGAGGGCTGCAGGGCGAGCCTGAGGAAGATGGACGCCGTGTGCTTGGCCACCGCGCGTTCGGTGATCACCAGGCGCTGGGCGATCGCCGCGTTGGAGCGCCCCTCCGCCATCAGCCCGAGCACCTCGCGCTCTCGCGGACTGAGCGCGGCGATCGCGCTGTTGCCGGCGTTGTGGGTCAGCAGCCGGGAGATCACCTCGGGATCCATCACCGTGCCGCCATCCGCCACCCGCCGCACCGCGTCGACGAACTGGACGCTGTCCATCACCCGGTCCTTCAGCAGATAGCCGATGCCGCCGTCCGTATCAGCCAGGAGTTCACGGGCGTACAGCTGCTCGACATACTGGGAGAGGACCAGGACCGGTAGCCCGGGCACCACCCGCCGAGCCTCCAGGACGGCCCGCAGTCCCTCGTCGGTGAAGGTGGGCGGGAGCCGCACATCCACCAGCACGACGTCCGGCGAGTTGGCGGTTACCGCGGTCAGCAGCTCCGCTCCGGTCTCCACGGCGGCCACGACCTCCATGCCGTGCGCCTGGAGCAGCCTGGTCAGACCGTCTCTCAGGAGGAAGAGGTCTTCGGCGATGACAACCCGCATGGGATCTCCAGTGTCGCAATGGTCGGGCCACCTGACGGACTGCTGATGGCGAGCACGCCGTCAAAGGCTGCCAGCCGCCGTTCGACACCGCGCAGACCGGTGCCCAGCGCCGGATCCGCCCCGCCTCTGCCGTCGTCGGTCACGGTGACCCGCAGCATCCCGTCAGTATGGCCGACCTCGATCCAGACCTGGCTCGCGGCGGCGTGTTTGGTGGCGTTGGCCAGCAGCTCGCTGACCGCGAAGTAGGCGGCCGACTCCACCGGGGCCGGCGGTCGCTCCGTCAGATCACCGGTGAAGTGCACCCGTAGCGGCAAGTCCAGCGCCAGCGCGTGCACCGCATCCGCCAGTCCCCGGTCCGCCAGGACCGGTGGGTGTATGCCACGCACCAGGGCACGCAGCTCAGTCAGAGCCTTGACCGAGGAATCCTTCGCCTCGGTCAGCAGCGACCGCGCCGCATCAGGGCTGCTCTCGAAGAGTTGCTCCGCCGCGTTCAACGTCATGCCCAGTGCGATCAGCCGGGCCTGGGCGCCGTCGTGCAGGTCGCGCTCGATACGACGCATCTCGGCGGCACCGCTGTCGATCGTGTCTGCCCTGGTCTGGGCCAAGTGGTCGACGCGCTGGGCCAGTTCGAACTGCTTGCTCGGTCCCAGGACCACCGCCGTCAGCGACCCGTAGCCCCGCAACAGGCGCCAGCCGAACCGAAACCGTGCCGCCACGCCCAGCAGGATCGGCAGGACAAGCAGCCCAGGCTGGAAATCAAGGACGTGCCACCGCAGGCCGAAGGCCACCAAGCGGCTCGCAGCGGCCAGCAGCACCGCACCGACGCCGGCGTTGAGTGCCACCCACAGCACGTCCCGCCAGGTCGCCGGGTCGGTCAGCAGCCACTCGGCCCGTGCCGCAACGCGCCGCGCATAGCCGACTGCCGCGCCGGGCGCGGGCGCCAGCCGGTAGGGCGAGGCTATGGGCACCCCCGTGCAGGCCCCGAACATCCGCCTGGCACGCTCGGCTATCCAACGCGAACCGACGACCGCGTTGAGCGCCAGGGGGAGCGCCAACCACACCGCACCGTGGTCGGCCCCGGGCGGGCGCCTGTCATAGAGCACGACCGCGGCAAGCGCCGTGGCCGAGGGGAAGACCAACACGGCCCCCGAGGCCCAGATCCGCCGCCCAACCGCCCAACGCAGCCCCACCAGGGCACAGGGCACCAGCGAGAAGACCGTGAGCGCCCAGAGCCCTAGATAGTCGGACCCCGGATCACGATAGATGAACCGGTTCGCGAGCAGCAGGGCGACGGGCGCCGCCAGGGTTGTCAGGCCCAGCAGCGCGAGCCCGAGGAGCGCCGCCCCGCCGGCCAGAGCACGAACGCTCTCGCTCGACCAGGCGTGCTGCCCGTCGACTGCATCATTCCGCATGCCGTTCACGGTTACGCTCCTCGGACTCCGGATGGAAGATTCACATCAAGTCTGGCGTCCAGCACCAGCTCGACGCAGGGGGCGTGGACCCCCAAAACCAGGTGTATCTAGATACACCTCCAGGACACCGTCCAGACCCATGTCGACGCATGCGGTGTGCCTCGTAGCGTTGTTGTCGAACTCATCGAAGCCAATGCGGCGTCAGATCGACTTCGAAACTCACATCGTCATTCCCGTCGCGCCGGCACTCCTCTGCAGTGCCTACGAACTGACGTTCACTCAGTCCCTCGCTCAACAATCCCCGTCATTCATTCGGCTTTCCGGAGGCTCCGTTGTCCACGCCGATCATTCAGATCCACGAAGTGAGCAAGACCTACGGTGAAGGGCGCCCGGCACTCGCCGAGTTGACCCTGGAGGTTCGCGCCGGTGAGGCACTGGCGGTGCTCGGGCGCTCGGGCAGCGGCAAGTCGACGCTGCTGAATCTGATCGCCGGCCTCGACAAGCCGAGCGAGGGCACGGTCCGGGTCGCCGGCATGCGCATCGATCAGCTCGGCGAGGCCGCCCTGGCGAAGTACCGCCGGGACCGGATCGGCATGGTCTTCCAGTTCTTCAACCTGCTGGACGACATGACGGTCCACGACAATGTGGTGCTGCCCGCACAGTTGGCCGGAATGCCGGCAGCGAAGGCCGCCGCCCGGGCAGCCGAGTTACTGGAGCAGTTGGGCATCGATCAGCACGCCAAGGCCTTCCCCGGCCGCCTGTCCGGAGGGCAGCGCCAGCGGGTCGCGGTGGCCAGGGCGCTGATGAACCGCCCCCAGCTGCTGCTTGCCGACGAGCCCACGGGAGCGTTGGACAGCGCCTCGGCCGCGGATGTGCGGGCTCTGCTGGCCCAGCTCAACGCCAGTGGCCAGACGCTCGTCCTGGTCACTCATGACACCTCGCTCGCCGCCTCCTGCGCGACCAGGACGATCGAGCTGCTCGACGGCCGGATCGAGCGCGACGTCCAGGCGGTTGCCCGATGAGCGCGCTGACGAAGGTGATCCGCTCCGGGGTCGGCCGCCGCCGGCTCCAGAGCCTGGTGATCACCTTGACCACGATGATGGCCGTCACGGCGTCGCTGCTCGCGGCCGGCTTGCTCACCGCCTCCCAGGCCCCGTTCGACCAGGCCTTCGCCGGCCAGCGCGGCGCTCACCTCACCGTGCGGTATGACGGCTCGATGGTGACCGGCAGCCAACTCGCCACCACCACGCGCCTCTCCGGGGTGACCGCGGCCGCCGGCCCCTATCCCGCGCTGGTACTGCGCCCACGCTTCGGGGCCAACAAGTCCCAGATGCCGGTGGGCGCCCAGACTCCGCCCGCGGTGTTCGTGGGCCGCGCCGATCCTGGGGGGCCGGTCGACGACCTGACCATCACCTCCGGCACCTGGGCGAGCGCCCCAGGCCAGGTGGTGGTGAACGACGGCCAGATGGCGATTGCGGGCCTCGGTGACCAACTCAGCTTCTCGGACGCACCGGGCGCTCCGGTGCTGACGGTGGTCGGACTGGCCCGCTCGGTCGGCAGCAGTGCGGACGCCTGGGTCTCCCCCGCCCAGCTGACGGCCCTGGCCAACCCCGGCACCGTGCCCGACCAGCAGATGCTGTACCGCTTCACCAGCGCCGCGACCGATCAGCAGGTGGCCGCCGACCGGGACGAGCTCACCGCCTCCGTGCCCGCAGGCTCGCTCACCAGCGCGGACTCCTACCTGACGATCAAGCTGGCGGCGGACAAGACCTCGGCGACCTTCGTGCCCTTCCTGGTCAGCTTCGGTGTCCTGGGCCTCTGCATGTCGGTTCTGATCATCGGCGTGGTGGTCAGCGGGGCAGTCAGCTCGGCAAGCCGACGGATCGGCATCCTCAAGGCGGTGGGCTTCACTCCGGGACAGGTCGTGCGGGCATACGTGGGGTTGGCCCTGGCCCCATCGGTGGTCGGCACCGTACTGGGCCTGATCCTCGGCAACCTGGCAGCCATCCCGATCCTCAACCGTGCCGACGAGGCACAGGTGGTCGGCAGCACCACGATCGCACCCTGGCTGGACATCGCCGTGGCGCTCGCCGCACTGGCCGCCGTCGCCAGTGCCGCCCTGCTGCCCGCCGTGCGAGCTGGCCGCCTGCGCACCACGCAAGCGCTCACCGTGGGCCGCACCCCGAGCAACGGGCGCGGTCGGACGGCCCGCCAAGTGCTCGGCCGGCTGCCACTGCCTCGGCCGGCGATCCTGGGCCTGGCCGGCCCATTCGCCAGGCCCGGCCGCTCCGCGACCATGGTTGCCGCAGTGGTCCTGGGCGCGATCGGGGTCACCTTCGGCGCAGGGCTGACCATCTCCCTCAATGCCGTCCAGGACGGGATGAACCGGAAGTCGCCCGGTGCCGTGCAGGTCGACCCTGTCCCACCGCCCGCCATCACCATGCCTGGTATGACGCACAAGCCGGACATCGCCAACGTGCCAGCTATCGAGGCGTTGATCACCGCCCAACCCGGCACCCGACGGATCTTCAGCTACGGCCATACCAGCGTGAGCGTGGTCGGCCGAGCCGGCGAGACCAGCGTGCTCGCCTACCAGGGCGACTACTCCTGGGGGGCCTACCAGATGGTGTCCGGCCGTTGGTTCCGCGGTCCCGGTGAAGCAGTGGTCCCGTCGGGCTTCCTGACCGCGACCGGCACCCATGTCGGCGACACCCTAACCCTGGCCAACGACAACCATCGTGCCCAGGTGCGGATCGTCGGCGAGGCCTTCAGCGTGCAGGAGTCAGGCATGGTCATCCTGACCGATGAGGCCTCGCTCAACGGCCTGAACGCCAAAGTCCTGCCCGAGAGCATCGAGATTGACATCGACCTGACCCCGGGGACGAACCAGCAGGCGTACCTGGGCTCCCTGGGCGAGGCCCTGACTCCCTACGGGGTCCCGCCGGTGCCGGGTTCCACCGGATTGAACAGCATGGTCGTCTCCATGGACGCACTGGCCCTGATGCTCACCCTGATGCTCGTCGCGGTGGCCGGGCTCGGTGTCCTCAACACCGTGGTACTCGACACTCGCGAACGCGTGCAGGACCTGGGCGTGTTCAAGGCCCTGGGCATGTCACCGCGGCAGACCGTCGCCATGGTGCTCTGGTCGGTCTCCGGCATCGGACTGGTCGCCGGCCTGATCGGTGTACCGATAGGCATCGCGCTGCACGACTACGTGGTTCCCGCCATGGGCACCGCCGCCGGTACCCGGATGCCGCACGCCGACATCGCGGTCTACCAACCGGCCGTGCTGGTGCCGCTCCTTCTGGGCGGCCTGGTGATCGCCGTCGTGGGCGCTCTGCTCCCCGCCGGGTGGGCGGCCCGCACCAGCACAGCGGGAGCCCTGCGGGCCGAGTAGCCGAGCACCCACCCGCGCCAATAGCCCGACGCCACATCAACTAGGCACATCGCTGCAACAGTTCACCAGTCAGATCGCGAAGTAGCTCAGACAGCAGGCACCCATGGCTATCGCCGCGCAGGCTCCGAGTCGCGCGGCGGTCAGCTTCTCCCCCATGAACCGCCACCCGATCAGCGTCGCGAACACCACGCTGGTCTCGCGTAGCGCCGAGACCGGCCCCAGCGGACTGAGTCGGTATGCCCACACCACCATGGCGTAGGTGGCCAGTTGGCCAGCGCCGGCCAGCGCCGCCACCCGCACCTCGGGTCCCCTGCCCCGCACCACCAACCGCCCCCGGGCCGCCACATAGACCACCGGCACCAGCGCGCCGTACACCACGAAGATCCACGCCGCATAGGAGATCGAGTTGCCCGTCAGCCGCACACCCACCCCGTCGAGCACCGTGTAGGTGGCGATGATGGCGCCGGTGGCCAGCGCCAGCATCAGCGTCTTCGCCCCGCCGCTCTGCCGGCCGAGCACCATCGCCATGATCCCGAACGACACCAGACCGATCCCCAGCAAAGAGGGCAACCCCGGGCGCTCCCCGGCGAAGAGCGCCGCCCCCAGGCTGACCAGCAGCGGCACGCTGCCCCGGATCACCGGATACACCGAGCCGAGGTCCGCCACCCGGTAGCAGAGCAGCAGAAAGAGGGTGTACACCACCTGCATCGCCGCCGAGACCGTCAGATACGGCCAGGCGGCCGCCGGCGGCAACGGCATGGCGATCACGAGCGGCAGGCCGATCGCGGTCGAGACGAAGCTCATCACCGTGACCAGCCAGAGCCGGTCGGCCTGCGTCCGTAGCAGCGCGTTCCAGGTCGCGTGCAGCACCGCCGCACAGAGCACCAATCCCGCCACGCCAAGCGACATCGTCAGCTTCCAGTCCGGTAACCGGGCTGCAGCGCAGCACCGTTGACGGCTCCTCGGATGAGCCCCACCTCGCCGGACCCTACGTGACCGAACACCAGTCAGTCGAGAGTTGGCTAGACAACTCCATAGTCTTCGGCGCACCGTAACCCAACGATCGCCCGCCATTGCCAAACGGTTCCCCCGGCCCCACCACCCCTCAGACCACTCCCGGGCCCCCGCACCACTCACGCCGCTTCCCGGGCCCCGCACCACTCAGACCGCGCCGCGCGCAGCCCTCGGCGCCAGCGAGGCCCGGCCGTTCAGCCTCTCCACCTCGGCGCCAGTCGCCCGGCGGTAGTCGTCCGTCACCGTGCTGAGGGCACCATCGGCACTGAGCATGACCCGGTTGGCCTCGACCACGGCAGCAGTGGCCGCAGCCCGCTCCAGCTCATACGCGGTCAACGCACCGCGAACATCAGCCAGTTGACCAGCCGCAGATTCCCCCACGCCTGCCAGGCGGTAAGCCAGCACCCGAGCATCGACGATCGCCTGCGAAGCGCCGTTCGCCCCGACCGGGTACATCGGATGGGCCGCGTCGCCGAGCAACGTGACCCGGTCGGCGCCCCAGGAAGGCAGCGGGTCGCGGTCGACCATCGGGAACCGCAGGATCGGCCCCCCGCCGCCGATCAGCGCGGCCAGGTCGAGCCAGTGGTCCCGCCAGCCGTCGAACTGGTCCAAGCGGTCGAGCAGTTCGGCCGGATCGGCGGGACTGTTCCAGTCGGCCTCACCGGCCAGCGGCCCCGGCTCTGCGACCGGCACTTGGAAGACCCAGTTGACCAAGGCGCGGCCTCGCTCGGCGGCCCGCTGGGAGATCGGGTAGGCGAGGAAAGTCAGGCCCCCGGCACCCTGCGCGATCACCGCCGAACGACCCGTCAGAAATGGTGCGGCCTCAGCCGTCCCCCGGTACATCCGCACCCCGGACCAGAGCAGCGGCCCCTCGCCCGGGTGCAGCCGGGCGCGCACCGCCGAGTGCAGCCCGTCAGCCCCGACCAGCAGGTCAGCGGTCAACTCGGAGCGCGCACCGGAGGCTCGATCCACCAGCTGGACGCGCACGGCATCGGACTCGACGCTGAAGTCGACCACCTTGGTGCCGGTTCGCACCGCCGCCTGACCCAGCCGCTCCCGCACCGCCTCCAGCAGCAGGAGCTGCAACTCGCCGCGATGGATCGAGTACTGCGGCCAGTGGTACCCGGCAGCCGCACCGCGCGGTTCGCGGAACAGTATGCTGCCGCGCTCGTCGGTGTAGACGTGCTCAGCGGTGGCGATGCCGGTGGCTGCCAGCGCCGCCCCGAGCCCCAGCTCAATCAACTCCCGTACCGCGTGCGGCTGCAGGTTGATTCCGACGCCGAGCGGGCGGATCTCGCGCACGCTCTCCAGCACGGTCACCTCGATCCCTGCCTCCGCCAGGCTCAGCGCCGCGGTCAGTCCACCGATCCCCGCTCCCGCGATCAGCACCTTCATCAGGTTCCACCCTCTCCGCTTGCTCGGTCCGGCTCTCACCTCCCAGCCTGCGGGCCTGTGCGCCATACGTCCAAGAGCTGGTCTGTCTGGCTATCAGAAGCACTGCATATGGCACCACGAACTAAATTCGGGGCGATCATGCCCCCTGGCTGGCATGCTCCGATGCCATGAGCGGTGGAAACGAGCGAGCCTCCGACGAGCAAGCCAACACCGAGCGGGCCTCCAGCGAGCGGAGCTTCGACACGCGGAGCTCCAACGAACGGAGCTCCAACGAACGGAGCTTCGACGAACGGAGCTTCGACGAACTGGTCGCCGAGGCCGAGCAGGTATCGGTCGAGGGCTGGGACTTCTCCTGGCTGCACGGGCGCGCCACCGAGCAGCGTCCATCCTGGGGCTATCAGCGGCTCCTGGGTGAGCGGATGGCGCGGGTCAACGCGGCGCTGGACCTGCAGACGGGCGGCGGCGAGGTGCTGGCCGGCCTGCCTGCGCTGGCCCCACTCACGGTGGTCACCGAGAGCTGGCCGCCGAACGTGGCCAAGGCGACCGCGCTGCTCCACCCCCTCGGCGTCGCAGTAGTGGTGGACGCGGACGAGCCGCCGCTGCCCTTCGGCGACAACGCCTTCGACCTGGTGAGCAGCCGGCATCCCGTGACGACCTGGTGGGCGGAGATCGCCCGGGTACTGCGCCCGGGTGGCAGCTACTTCTCCCAACAGGTGGGCCCGGCCAGCGTCTTCGAGCTGGTCGAGTACTTCCTCGGTCCGCTGCCCGCCGAGGTCAAGCAGGCCCGGGACCCCGAGCAGGCCCGACGGAAGGCCGAGGTGGTCGGCCTGGAGGTGGTCGACGTGCGGTTCGAGAAGCTGCGCACCGAGTTCCTGGACATCGGTGCGGTGATCTACTTCCTGCGCAAGGTGATCTGGATGGTCCCGGGCTTCACCGTCGACCAATACCGGGACCGGCTGCGCGAGTTGGACCAGCACCTCCGCCAGGCCGGTCCGTTCGTCGCCACCACCACCCGCTTCCTGATCGAGGCTCGCAAGCCGCCAGGCAACTGACCCACAAGCCACTGACCCACCGGCAACCGACTCACAAGCCACTGACCCGCAAGCAACTCACCCGCGAGGAACCGCGCCGCAGCACCGCCGACCAACTGGCCCACTCGCCCACCAATCCGTTGGCCCACCATCCAACTGGCGCCGATTCACGCGACAACCACCAGGCGTGCCTGCTGAACTGACGCCATGACGATCAGCGAATCCCTTCGGACGCAGCACGACAAGGCGCTCGCCTTCCACGCCATGCACCGCGCGGATCGGCCACTTGCGCTGGCCAACGCCTGGGACGCGGCGACCGCCCGGATCGTGGCCGCATCCGGTGCCCCGGCGATCGCCACCACCAGCGCCGGCGTCGCCTGGGCGCTCGGGGCCCAGGACGGCGGCACGTTGGGCAGCTCGCTCGCCGTGGAGCTGACCGCCCGGGTGGTCGCCGCCGTCGACCTGCCGGTGACGGCCGACATCGAGAACGGGTTCGCCGACAGCGCGGCGGGGGTCGGGGAGACCGTCGCCGCCCTGCTGGCGGCCGGCGCCGTCGGCGTCAACCTGGAGGACGGCACCAGGTCCACGGCCGGCGGCAGCCCGCTGCTCCCCGTGGACGAGCAGGCCGAACGCCTGGCCGCGGCCCGGACGGCGGCCGATGACGCCGGCATCCCGCTCTATCTGAACGCCCGGATCGACACCTACCTCCGGGGCATCGGCGCGGACGCGGCAGCCCGCCGCCAGGAGACCCTGGACCGCGCCGCCGCCTATGTCGCGGCCGGGGCCAGCGGCGTCTTCGTTCCCGGGGTGACCGACCTGGCCGAGCTGAGCGAGCTGCTCAAGGGCGTGTGGGTGCCGCTGAACGTGCTGGTCGGTGCCGGTGCGCCGACGGTCGCGGAGCTGGGCAGGATCGGGGTGGCCCGGGTCAGCCTCGGTGCCGCGGTGGCCGAGAGCGCCTACGCGGTGGTCCGCCGCGCGGCTCAGGAGCTCTACACGCAGGGCAGCTACGACGCGGTGGCCGACGCGATCCCGTACCCGGAGCTGAACGCCCTGCTCGGCGGCTGACGCACCCCGCCGATCGCCACCACCTGGCCGCTACCTCAGTGCCGTCGCCTCAGGCCTGCCGCCTCAGATCTGCCGCCTCAGTTCCGCCGTCTCGGTTGTCGGCGCCTCAGTTGCCGCTGCCGTACCGCAACGACCCTGGGGTAGTGAGCAGTTCACCGGTCTCCAGCCAGGTCTTCAGGCCCGAGAGGATCATCGGCCAGCCGCCGTAGAGCTCGTCGTTCGCACCCTCCAGCAGGTGGTCGTGGACGACCAGCAAGCGGCAGGAGTCATCGCCGACCGGCTCGATCTCCCAGGTGACCCGGGAGATGCCCTCGCGCTTCACCTCGTCGCTCCACAGCGCCTGCATGCTCTGCGCCAACCGGCGCGGTGGATCGACCTCCAGGATCTCGCCCTCCCCGAGCGGGACCGGGCTGCCATCGGGGGCGGTGGCGGTCATCTCATAGCGGGCACCGGGAGTGAAGTCCGAGCTGACCCGGGCGCCGAAGTTGTACTTGGCACGGATGTCGGGGTCGATGATCGCCTGCCAGAGGCGCTCGGGCGTGGCGCGGATGTAGATCTCGAAGACCTTCTCCATCGGACTCTCCAGTCGACTCTTCAGGTCGCTGAGCCCAGCCGCCCACCGGGGTGACCACCAGGCCCGCCTCCTCTCCCCATGGTCACATGTCAACGGACGCCATCGCCGCCCCACACATCATCGCCGCCCCACCCGCCACCACCGTCTCGGACGCCGTCACCGTCCCTCAGCGTCACCGCTACCCTGAACGCCGCCGCCCTGAACGCCGCCACCTGCCATCCGAGCCTCGACCCCGTCCAGCAGTAGCTCCAAGCCGAGCTCGAACTGCCACAGCGCATCGTCCTTCCGCCGCTGGGTCAGCAGACTCCGGTTGTAGAGCGGGTAGCGGCCGGTGCTCATCAGGTAACTCATCTGCGGCGCCAGGCCGCTGCGCAGTTCCTCCCCGCTGGCCCAGTTCTGCTCGGTCATCAGCTCGCGGAGCAGGATCTCGTTCCCGGCCATCCCTCGTGCATAGGTGGCCACCGAGCGGGTGATCGCCAACGCGGTGTCGGCATCCAGCCCGAGCCCGTCCAGCACCGCGAGCCCCCGCTCGGCGATCGCCAGCCGGTTCGGGGTCAGCGCCAGCGCCCCCTCGCCCCCGGCGATGCGGACCAGCCACGGATGGGCGAGCAGCAGCTCCCGATTGCGCAGCGCGAGCAGCCGCAACGCCTCGCGCCAGCCGAGTTCCACCTCCGGCAGCTCCAGCTCGCCGTGCACCAGGTCGACCATCAGGTCCAGCAGCTCGCCCTTGCCGGAGACATACCGGTAGGCGGCCATCGGCGCGACGCCCAGTTCGGCGGCGAGCCGGCGCATGGTGATCGCGTCCAGCCCCTCCGCGTCGGCGACGGCTACGGCCGTGACGGCGATCCGTTCCGGGGTCAGCGCCACCCGGGCGGTCGGTGCGGGGCGCGCGACTCGCTCCCAGAGCGAGACCGGCCGCTCATCGGCACCGCCGGGACGGGCTTCGTTACGCGGATTGCGCGGACTCACAACCGACCTCCTCGATCCACTCAATGCCTTCAGTTCCCTCAGCGCCGCAGCGCCCTCAGCGCCTTCCACACTCAGCGCCTCAGCACCCCTAGGCGCTCACGCCGCGTACAGCGTATCGCCAGTAGACAACGTACACAGTCCCCGTGTACGTTGTATCTCGATCGATACGACGTACACGCCATCGAGGGGGACCATCATGAGCACGCCGCTGCGCATCGCGATCATCACCGGCAGCACCCGGGACGGGCGGTTCGGCCCGACCGTGGCCGACTGGATCCGCCGCCAGGCCGCCGAGCGCCCGGAGCTGGAGCTCGACCTGATCGACCTCGTCGAGACGCCGCTGCCCACCACGTTCCCGGCCTTCGGCCAGTCGCTGCCGGAGGCGGACGCCGAGCTGCTCGCCGCCGTGAAGCCCCGGATCGCCGCGGCCGACGCGTTCATCGTGGTCACGCCGGAGTACAACCACAGCTTCCCGGCTCCGCTGAAGAACGCCATCGACTGGCACAACGCCGAGTGGCACGCCAAGCCGGTGGGCTTCGTCAGCTACGGCGGCATCTCCGGCGGCCTGCGCGCCGTCGAGCAACTGCGCCTGGTCTTCGCCGAGCTGCACGCGGTCGGCATCCGCGACACCGTCAGCTTCGCGTCGGCCTGGGAGAAGTTCGACGCCGAGGGCGAGGCCGTCGACCCGGCCGCCGCCACCGCGGCCAAGTCGATGCTGGACCAGCTGACCTGGTGGGCGCTGGCCCTGAAGGAGGCAAAGGCGATCCGCCCGTACGGGAGCTGACCACAAGTCAGCCCGCGCACGGGCGGATCGAGAACGGACGGTCTACGGGACCACCGGGCCAACCGGCCACAGCCCACGCAAGACTGCAGGGCCAACAGGCCTACGGGACAACAGAGCTACAGAACCTCGTCCGCCTTGTCCGCCACGACGGCCTCCCGCCGCCGCTGCACCACCTGCGCGGCGATCAGCACCACCGCGGCGGCCACCAGCGAGAGGATCATCTGCACCCGACCGTCGTGCGTGGTGAACATGTAGACCACCACGAAGGCGATCAGGCCGATCGCCACCCAGGTCAGATACGGGTAGAGCCACATCCGCACGGTCAGCCGCTCGGGCGCCTCGCGCTCGATGATCCGCCGCATCCGCAGCTGCGAGAAGCAGATCACCAGCCAGACGAAGAGTGCCACCGCGCCCGAGGAGTTCAGCAGGAACTGGAAGACGGTGTTGGGCGAGGTGTAGTTGAAGAACACCGCGATGAAGCCGAAGACCACCGACGCCAGGATCGCGGTCCGCGGCACCCCCCGACCAGTCACCCGGGCGAACGCGGCCGGGGCGTCACCGCGCCGACCGAGCGAGAAGGCCATCCGGGAGGCCGTGTAGAGGCCGGAGTTGAGGCAGGAGAGCACGGCGGTCAGCACGATGACGTTCATCACCTGGGCCGCGCCCGGGATGCCGACGTGCTCCAGCACCGCCACGTAGGGGCTGCTCTTGACCGAGGCGGAGTTCCACGGCAGCAGGGTGACCACGATGAAGATCGAGCCGAGGTAGAAGACGCCGATCCGCCAGATCACGCTGTTGGTGGCCTTGGTCACGGCCTTCTCCGGGTCCTCCGACTCGCCCGCCGCCAGCGTGACGATCTCACTGCCCATGAAGGCGAAGACCACGGTGAGCATGCCGGTGAAGATCGCCCCGACACCATGCGGCAGGAAGCCGCCGTGGCCGACCAGATTGGCACTGCCGACGGCATGGGTGCCGGGCAGCAGGCCGAACATCGCCAGCACGCCGACCACGATGAAGGCGGCGATCGCCACCACCTTGATCCCGGCGAACCAGAACTCGAACTCACCGTAGGACGAGACGGAGAACAGGTTGGTCCCGGTGAGCACCGCCATCACGAGCAGTGCGAAGGCCCACTGCGGCACGGCGGGCAGCCAGCCGTTGAGGATCTTGGCACCTGCCGTAGCCTCCACCGCCAGCACGACCACCCAGAAGAACCAGTACAACCACCCGATGGTGAAGCCGGCCCAGCGGCCCAGCGCCCGGTCGGCGTAGGCGGAGAACGAGCCGCTCTGCGGGTCGGCCGCCGCCATCTCCCCGAGCATCCGCATCACCAGGACCACCAGCACACCGGCGAGCCCGTAGGAGAGCAGGATGCCCGGACCGGTGGCGGCGATGCCGGCGCCGGAGCCCACGAACAGGCCGGCGCCGATCACCCCGCCGATGGCGATCATGGACAGGTGGCGGTTCTTCAGTCCGGCCTTCAGCTGCTGGTCCGGGTTCCCACCGGACTCGGCCGTGGCCGCTGAGCGCTTCGGGGCTTCCGTGCTCATGGTTACTGCCTCTCCTGCGCGGCGGGCGTTCGGCCACGCAACGGCAGGAAACGTAACCCGGAAATGTCATAAACAGAAAGCCTCTGTGAGCAATCCCCCCCGTTTGTTGAGCATCATCTGAGGATACTGCGAGGTAGATATCGAGATTATGACAATTCCCGAGTGGCAGGCTTGAGAGTCGCGAGCGGCCGGTCCGGGCAAGACCGTTGAACCGGGTGATCCCCAGCTCGACGTGATCGACAGGTCAACGCGATCAACCGCCGTGACCGCTGCACGTCCTCCGGTCAGCGGCTTGCCGCCAGCTGCCGGCTGTGCTCCTCCCACGCCGCCCGCAACCGGTCCACGGCGGCCTCCAGGGTGTCCGGGTCCTGCGCATAACCCAGCCGCAGACCGGCCAGATGGCGGCCGTCCGCACAGGCCGCAGCCCCGGGGGTGGCCAGCACCCCGAACCGGGCGGCGGCCAGGTGCGCGAAGGTGGTGCTGTCGGCGACCGGCGGCCAGGCCCAGAGCGCCAGCCCCGCCGGCGAAGGCTGCGCCCGCCAGCCCGGCAACTGCTCGGCGAGCAGGCGCAGCAGCAGCTCCCGGCGCTCCCGCAGTGCCCGGCCGAGCTCCCGGTGCCAGGCCGGGCCGGCGGCAGCCAGCAGCTCCCGAGCGAGCAGCTGCGCCGGAACGGACGGGGCGAGGTCGGCCAGGCCCCGCAGCCGCAGCAACCGCTCGTGCAGCGGGGCGGGAGCCCGCAGCCACCCGATCCGCAGTCCGGCCCAGAAGGTGGCCGACAGCGACCCCACGGCCACCACCCCCTCGTCCAGCGCGGCCAGCGGCACCCCGTCATCCGGCCCCACCTGGGCCCCGCCCGAACCCACCTCGAAGCCACCCAGCCCCACCTGGAAGCCCTCCGAACCCACCTGCGCCCCGCCCAGACCCACCGCGAAGCCCTCCAGCCCCACCTGCGACAGGTCCTCGATCAGCACGCCCGAGGCCCGCCGAACGACCGCCAGCAGCTCGGCCCGGCGGGCGCCGGCCAGTCGGTGGGCCGCGGCGTCCAGATACAGCACCGGCGACGGTGTCCGCCGCCCGGCCCGGGCCAGCGCCGCCACGTCCAGCTGCTGCTCCGGGCCCAGCGGCACGCCCACCACGCCCGCCTGCCGCGCCGCGACCAGCTCGGCCAGCCCCGGGCGGGTCGGGCACCCGGTGAGCACGGTCCGCCCCGGTGCCGACAGCGCGGTGGCCAGCAGCGCCAGCGCCTGCTGACTGCCCGCCGTGATGATCAGCTGATCGGCCTCGGTGGGCAGCCGCAGCCGGTGCGTCAGCTGCTCCGCCAGCGCCGTCCGCAGCTCGGGCAGACCGGCCAGGTGCACCCCGTGGCCGTAGCCGTCCAGCGGCGGGAACGCACCGACCGCGGGCAGATGTCCGGTGCCCGCCGGTACCGGGAGCGAGAGGTCGATCAGTTCGACATCCGGCGCCGGCGCCCGGCCGGACGGCACCGCCGACCGGTCCCGGGTCCAGGCCGGCCGCCGGCTGACGTAGGTCCCGGCTCCCTGGCGCCGCTCCACCAGGCCGTTCTCGACCAGCCGCTCGTAGGCGCGGACCACGGTGCCGCGGCTGACCGCCAGGGCATCGGCCAGCAGGCGTTCGGGGGGCAGCCGGTCGCCCGGCAGCGCCAGGCGCCGCTGGACCGCCGCCGCAGCGGCCTCGGCGATCCGCCGGTAGCGCGGGCCGGGACGCTGCTGCCAGCCGTCCAGGGCGATCCGCGTCCACCAGCCCAGATCCTGGTCCATTCGGTCAGATTGGCACTGTCCCGAGGCGGCTCACAAGGTCCACGCTGCACATAGCCATCCGGAAGACACCGCCGTCCGGCAACGCAGCCGTGCTGAACCACGGTCGTCCGGAACCACTGTCGTCCAAAAAACGCAGCCGCCCAGAACCACAGCCGCCCGGAAAGGTGCCCGCCCGATGCAGCCCAGCCCCACCCTCGCCCGCCGCTTCTGGGAGGCCGTCGAGCCGCTGCACGCCCTGGTCTACTTCACCCCGGAGCCGGCCGAGGCGGCCCGCGCCGTCGGCGTCACCGGCTGGTGGCGGGGCTACTTCGCGGGCCGGATCGCACCGCTCGGCGCCCTCGGCGGTCCGGCCGCCGCCGCGCTCTTCTTCGCCTTCTCCCCCGTCAAGACCGGCTATGCGCTGCCCGCCGCCTGGACCGAGGCCGCCCCCGAGAAGGTGCTCGACGCCCGGCTGGCCGCGGTCCGCTCGGCCCTGGACCGCACCCTGCCCACCGACCGCACCGGCCTGGACGAACTGGTCGATCTCCTGGAACGGGCAGTCGAGGGCTGCGCCTTCGAGGGCCGGCCACTGGCCGCCGCCTGGTCCGCCGTACCCCGGCCGGCCGACCCGCTCGGCAGGCTCTGGCTCGCCGCCACCGTGCTGCGCGAACACCGCGGCGACGGCCACGTGATCGCCGTGACCCACGCCGGCCTGACCGGCCTGGAAGCCGGGCTCACCCATGTGGCCACCGGCGCCGTCCCGGCCGACCTGATCCAGCGCAGCCGCGGCTGGACCGACGCCGAATGGGACGGCGCCCGCCGCCGCCTGGTGGCCCGCGGCCTGCTGGACCGCGGCGGCCGGCTCACCAAGTCCGGCGGCACCCTCCGCCGGGAGCTGGAGACCGCCACCGACCGGCTGGCCGCGGACCCGGTGATGCTGCTCGGTGAGTCCGGCCTCACCCGGGCCATCGAGCTGGCCGCCCCGCTCAGCCGCCATCTGATCGACAGCCAGGTGGTCCCGCTCCCCAACCCGATCGGTGTCCCCCGCCCCTGACCCCCTGCCCCCTGCCCCCTGCCCCCGCACACCCCCGCCCCTGACCCCGCACACCCCTGCCCCCACCCCTGACCCCGCGCGCCCCTGACCCCACCCCTGACCCCGCACACCCCTGCCCCCGCTCCCACGACCTCCCGCCCCCTTGCCCCCGAAAGGCCTCACATGACCGCCCTGGTGCTGACCGCCACCGACGGCCCGATCACCACCCTCACCCTCAACCGCCCGGAGAAACTCAACGCTCTCAGCTACGCCCTGATCGACGAACTGGACGCCGCCCTCGACCGGGTCGAGGCCGACGACACCGTCCGCGCCGTGGTGCTGACCGGGGCCGGCGACCGGGCGTTCAGCGCCGGCGCCGACATCGGCGACCTGGCCGCGAGCATCTCCGGTGGCACGGAGCGGGCGCTGCGCGAGGTGGTGCGACGCGGCCAGGGGATCACCCGGCGGATCGAGAACTTTCCCAAGCCGGTCATCGCCGCCGTCAACGGCCTCGCCTACGGCGGCGGTTGCGAAATCATCGAAGCCGCACCCCTGGCCCTGGCCGCCGCCTGCGCAACGTTCGCCAAGCCCGAGATCACCCTCGGCTTCCCGCCCCCGTTCGGCGGTTCCCAGCGCCTGCCCCGCCATCTCGGCCGCAAGCGCGCCTTGGAGCTGATCCTCACCGGCGACCCCGTCGACGCCGCCCGGGCCGCCGAACTCGGCCTGGTCAACGCCGTCGTCCCGGCACCCGACCTACTCCCGGCCGCCCACGCCCTGGCCCACCGCACCATCCGGCACGCCCCGACCGCCGTCACCGCCTGCCTCACCGCCGTCACCCGCGGCCTCAACCTCCCCATCGACGAGGCCCTGGCCACCGAGGCCGCCCAGTTCGCCGCCACCCTCCCCACCCCAGGGGTCACCGAGGGCCTGCGGCGCTTCCTGACCCGCCCTCGCACGCACTGACAGCACGCCAAGTTGCCGCGCGCTGGCGGGCACGCACTGACCGGCACGCACTGAACGGCACGCTCTAACGGGCACGCTGAGTTGCCCCGCCCTGACCGGCACGCCGAGTTGCCCCGCCCTGACCGGGCGCCATCATGGGGGCATGGCCGTCACGCTTCGTCTCGCGCAGCAGGCTGATGCCGATGCGCTGCTCAGCCGTAGTCCGCTCGCCCTGATGATCGGGATGCTGCTGGATCAGCAGGTGCCCATGGAGCTGGCGTTCACGGGGCCGTACACGGTCGCGCAGCGGATGGGGGTGGCGGAGCTGGATGCGGGGACGATCGCGAACCAGGATCCGGAGGAGTTCGCGGCGCTGTTCGCGGCGAAGCCGGCGGTGCACCGGTATCCGGGGTCGATGGCGGGCCGGGTGCAACAGCTGTGCCGGTTCCTGGTGGAGCGGTACGGCGGCCGGGCGGAGGCGGTGTGGCGGGATGCTCCGAGCGGGGCGGAGCTGCTGCGCCGGTTGAACGAACTGCCCGGGTTCGGGCCGCAGAAGTCGCAGATCTTCCTGGCGCTGCTCGGCAAGCAGCTCGGGGTGCGGCCGGCGGGGTGGCGGGAGGCGGCCGGAGCGTACGGCGAGGACGGCTCCCACCGCTCGGTCGCGGACATCACCGACGCCGAGACGCTTCTCCAGGTCCGGTCCTACAAGCAGCAGATGAAGCAGGCGGCCAAGGCGAAGAAGAAGGCCGGGTCCTGACCCGAGGCCAGGACCCGGCGGTTGCCGTCAGTGGTTCAGCATCACCCAGTGCTGGGCGCCGGTGCCGTTGCAGTCCCACAACTGCACCCGGGTGCCGTCGTCGGTGCGGCTCTGCGGGTCGTCCAGGCAGCGCCCGGACGGCGGGTTGAACAGGGAGCCGTCGGGGCGCGGCCACCACTGCTGGGCGCCGGTGCCGTTGCAGGGCCAGGCCTGGACGACGGTGCCGGCGGCCGTGCCGGAGCCGTCGACGTCGAGGCACTTGCCGACCGCCCGAACGGTGCCGTCCCCGGCCAGCGTCCAGCGCTGGGCATTGGTCCCGTTGCAGCCCCACAGCTGGACGGTGGGGCCGGCGCCCTGGTCGACGTCCAGGCACTTGGCGCCCAGGCCGGTGATCGGCCCGCTGGCCAACCGGGCCGGGCCGACGTCGAAGGACGGCGGGGCGTCCTTCGGGTCATGGCCCCAGCTCGGGTCGGGGGTGGTGGCCAGGTCGAAGTCCAGGGTGCCGCCCTGGCCGACCAGGTCGGCGCTCACCCACGGACGGGTGCTGGCCTGGCCGTCGACCCGCAGGCCGTGCACGTAGCGGGTGTCGGCCGAGGCGTTCCGGGCCTTGATGTCGATGATGGCGCCGTTGCCCCGGCTGATGGTGATGCCCTGGAAGAGCGGGCTGCCCAGCACCAGTTCGGCGCGGCCCGGGACCATCGGGAAGAGGCCGATCATGCCCCAGACCGCCCAAGAGCCCATCTCGCCGAGGTCGTCGTTGCCGACCTCGCCGCCGGGAGTGTCGCCGAACAGCGTGGTGACCGCACTGCGCACCACGTCGTCGGTCCGGTCCGGACGGCCCGCGTAGTCGTAGGCCCAGGGGGCGAAGAGGCTGGGCTCGTTGCCCAGGTAGGCGTAGGGCGCGCCGGGACCGGCGTCGAGCTGCTGGAAGAAGGAGTCCAGCCGGTTGGTCACGGAGGCATTGCCGCCCATCGCGTCGAACAGCCCGCGCTGGTTGTACGGGACGTTCCAGGTGTACTGGGCGCCGTTGCCCTCCGCGAAGTTGTCGCCGCTGGTCGGGTTGAAGTTCGGCCAGGTGTGGTCCGCGGTGCGCGGCTGGATGTACTTGCTGTCGGCGTTGAAGGTGTTGCGCCAGTTGGCCGAGGCGTGCAGCAGCGCGTCGTGGTCCTCGCGGTCGCCGAGCCGTTCGGCGAGCTGGCTGAGCGCGAAGTCGGCGGTGGCGTACTCCAGGGTGCCGGCGGCCGGGCCCCACTCTCCCGGGGTGTTGACGGGCAGGAAGCCCGCGCTGTCGTAGACCGCGTGGCCCGGGCGCTCCTTGTCGTTGCCGCGCCCGTCCAGGGCCCGGCTCAGCAGGTCGGCGGCGTCGAAGTCGGTACCGCCGAACGCGTGGATCTCGGCGGCGATCATCGGCAGCGGATCGCCGACCATCACACCGGTGCCGCCATTGGCGAGCGTCCAGCGGTCGAAGTAGCCGGCCTGGGCGCCTTGGTTGAGCACCGACTGGGCGACGTCGGAGGCCTCCTTGGGGGCCAGCAGCGCCAGCAGCTGGATCTGCGAGCGGTAGATGTCCCAGCCCGAGAAGTCGGCGTACTGGACTTTGCCGTCCGGGTTCTGATGAACCTTCCCATCCATGCCCGGGTACTGGCCGTCCACGTCGCTGAGCGCGCAGGGGGACAGCAGCGAGTGGTAGAGCGCGGTGTAGAAGGTGCGCTTCTGCTGCGTGGTGCCGCCGCCGACCGCGATCCGGGCGAGCATGTCGTTCCAGTTGGACCGGACGCCGTCGCGCAGCTTGTCGAAGCCGGCGCCCGCCTGCTCGTGGTCCAGGTTGGCCTCGGCGCCCGCGGCGCTGGTGAAGGAGATGCCGACCCGGGCGGTGACGGTGCTGCCCGGTGCGAAGGTGACCATGGCCTGGGCGTCCGAGCCGGTGGCCGGCGCGTCCGGGTGCACCAGCTCGGTGGGCTGCCGGAGCCGCTGGGCCTGGGCGGACCTGGGCGGCTGCGGGGCGATCCCCTCGCTCTGCCCGGTGGCGGTGTGCTGGGAGGCGTCCAGCGCGCCGTCGCGCACCGTGCCGGCCTTGGCGAACGGCTGGTCGAAGTGGGCCGTGAAGTAGATCCGGTAGTGGTTGCCCGCACCGCAGAAGCCGCCGCCGTCGGTGTAGCCGGAGATGGTGTCGGTGCCGACCGTCACCGAGCCGGAGGCCTTGTTGAAGGCCCGCCCGGCGTCCACCAGCAGCGAGGCGGTCTGGCCGGCCGGGTAGCTGAACCGCGCCATGCCGGAGCGCTGGGTGGTGGTCAGCTCGGTGCGCAGGCCGTTGTCGAAGGTGACGGCGTAGCTGCCGGGTGCGGCGCTCTCGTGGGCGTGCGAGAAGGTCTCGTGCGCCACCGGCGTGTCGCCCAGGAACGGCATGAACGGGATGTTCCCGTAGTCGCCGCAGCCCGCGCCGGAGATGTGCGTCAGGCTGAAGCCGCGGATCCGCTGGTCGTCGTAGAAGTAGCCGCCGTGCTGGTAGGTCACGGTGTCGGGGCTCCACTGCATCATGCCGAGCGGGGCGGTGGCACCGGGGAAGGTGTTGCCGGCGCCGCCGCCGTTGCCGTAGTCGATGCCGCCCGGCTTGGTCCCGACGAACGGATTGACGTACTGGGCGGGGTCGCTGACGGTGGTTCGAGGGCTGGCGGCTCGGTGCGCGACGGCCGGCGGGGCCGCTCCGGCGACCAGCAGAGCGGCGGCCACGGCTAGCGGAGCCCGGGTCGCGGCGAAGAACTGACGGTCTCTCATCTGCTCATCGTCAAGCCGCCGATCCGGCACTCGCTGATGCGACAGGCCACGGTCACCCGGACGTGTGAGCCCGTCTGCGCCTGCCAGGTCTAGACCAACTCCGGGGCGACGGCCAGCGTGGACCGTCCCGCCCGATCGCATTCCGGAGTCGCGCCGTGCGGTCGTCCGTCCTCGCCTTCGCCACCGACCTGCTCGACGAGGGTGCGGACACCTTGCTCGCGGTGGTCCTGCGCCCGGTGGGCGTGGACTGCGACGGGCCGGCCGACCTGGCCGCCAAGGTCGCGGTGCTGCGCGAGCTCGGCGCGCCCGAGGTCGAGTGCTACGACTACGGACTGATGCGGCTCTCCTCGCTGGACCGGATCGGTGCCGCCCTGAGGAGTTGAGGCCTGGATTTCCGAAACATTTTCTGCGACTGGAGTGAACCTCCGGGACCCACGTGGCCGAGACCACTGCCCGGGCCGCGCGTTTGCTGCACCAGCCGCGCCGGTACGGGTAGGCTTTCCGTGTGATCTTCAAGCGCATCGGCAACGGGCGGCCGTACCCGGATCACGGCCGGACCAGCACCCGCCAGTGGGCGGACGTCGCCCCTCGCCCGGTGCGACTCGACCAGTTGGTGACCACCAAGGGCCAGTTGGACCTGGAAACCCTGCTGGCCGAGGACTCCACGTTCTACGGCGACCTGTTCGCCCATGTCGTCAAGTGGCACGGCGACCTGTACCTGGAGGACGGGCTGCACCGCGCGGTGCGGGCCGCGCTGCAGCAGCGCCAGGTGCTGCACGCCCGAGTCCTGGAGCTCGACTGACGGGGGGCCGACGCATCACCCCCGCAACGTTGGCGCACCCACGCGCGTTGTCACTTTCACGAGCCCGGGATTCCGCTCGGGCCAGCCCGCCGAATGATCGTCAGTACACCCTTTCGAGTGCTCGGGTGCGGCCAAAGGATGATCATTTATTACCTTCATCCAGGGAACCGGACTAGGCTGCTGACCACGGTCGCCCAGTGCTGCGGACCCACCGCCCCGCGCTGCGGCCGATCGCCCGCGACGCGCCCGTCACCCATCGGCAAGGCTGCCCTTCCACCAAGGGGAGACAGACTGTGAGCATGTTGACTCCCCATGGCATGAAGGGGAAGCAGTTCCGGATCACTGGCACCAGCTATCCGCGGCTCGGCCCACCGCCCCGGCGCGGGCGCAGGGTGCTGATGCTGGTGGGCTCCCTGCTCGCACTCGCGCTGATCGCCCTCGGTGGAGTCCAGCTGGTGAACATCTTCACCGGCAAGGCCAAGCACGGCCTCGCCCAGGCCTGCGCCCACCCCTTGGGCAAGCCGCTGGCCGCCCCGGTCACGGGCGCGCCCTCCACTTCGCCGTCACCCTCCGGTTCCGCCTCCCCCGGTGGATCCGCCTCCCCCGGTGCGCTCGGCACCCCGCTGCCGGCCGTGACCGCGGTGCCGTCACCGCAGACCGTCACGGTCAACGTGCTCAACGCCAGCGACAAGAACGGGCTGGCGGCGCGCACCGCCGACGAGCTGAAGAAGCGCGGCTTCACCGTGGGCAAGGTCGGCAACGCGCCGGGCCCGCTGCAGAACAAGGTGCCCGGCGCCGCCGAGGTGGTCGGCGGTCAGTCCGGGGCCGCCGCCGCGGCGCTGCTCGGCGCCCAGGTCGCCGGGTCCGCCACGATGAACGACGGCCGCAGCGACGGCAGCGTGGACTTCGTGATCGGCGCCGGCTTCTCCCAACTGCTCGACCAGAACGCGGCAGCCACCGCGCTGGCCGCCGCCATCAAGCCGTCGCCGAGCCCCTCCCCGCAGCCGGGCAACTGCTGAGCGGCCCGCTCGCCGAGCGCCCGCTCAGCCGGCCGTGCCGTAGAGCCGGTCGCCCGCGTCGCCCAGGCCCGGGACGATGTAGCCGTGCTCGTTCAGCCGCTGGTCGATCGCGGCGGTGACCACGGTGACCGGCTGCCCGGCCAGCTCCTTCTCCATCACGGCGACGCCCTCCGGCGCGGCCAGCAGCACCACGGCCGTCACATCGGTGGCGCCGCGGTCGATCAGCAGCCGGATCGCCGCCACCAGGGTGCCGCCGGTGGCCAGCATCGGGTCCAGCACGTAGACCTGACGGCCCGACAGGTCGTCGGGCATCCGGGTGGCGTAGGTGGACGCCTCCAGGGTCTCCTCGTTGCGGACCATGCCCAGGAAGCCGACCTCAGCGGTGGGCAGCAGCCGGGTCATGCCGTCCAGCATGCCCAGGCCGGCCCGCAGGATCGGCACCACCAGCGGCCGCGGGTAGCTGAGCCGGGTGCCGGTGGTCACCGCGACCGGGGTGGTGATCTCGACCTCGTCGGTCCGCACGTCCCGGGTGGCCTCGTAGGCCAGCAGCGTCACCAATTCGTCGGTGAGGCGACGGAAGGTCGGGGAGTCGGTGCGCTCATCGCGCAGCGTGGAGAGCTTGTGGGCCACCAGGGGGTGGTCGACGACGTGGATCCGCATAGAGGGACCTTAACCGCGTTCCGGGACCGGTCACGACCATACGTGGCCGGACTTTGCCGTGATCATGACCGATCCCCCTGAAGGCGTCGTCCCGCCCGATGGTGTCGAATCGGGACTTCTGGGAAAGTCGCACAGTATGGAGAGGAACCCGGAGAACTCCTCCGCCGACCCCGACGAGCCAGCCGGCAACACACCCGAGCCCGAGGCCGAGCGCCGCCGGCGCCGCGCCGTCTTCCTGCGCGAACTCGCCGAGGCCCGAGAACTGCGGGCCCGGGTGCAGCCGCGCAAGACCAAGGAGCGCCGAATGCGTGAAGCACTCCGCATGCGTACCTTCCGGATCTGACACGACCACCAGCCGGTTCGCACATGATCCGGGGGCGATCACCGGCCGCGGAGCGGCGAATCCGAGCCATCTGACGCGTATTCGCGGGTCCAATCCGACACGACCTGCGAAGACGCGCTGCCGAACACTCCCCGCGAGGCCTGGCTATCTGTCACGATGCCGATGGGACGGTCCGAACAGCGGACCGCCTCTGGTGCGGGGGCGGCCAGACCGCGTTCGCCCGAGTCCGCCTACGGCCGAGACCATTTGGGAGAGTCCCTGGTGGCGTACTTCGCTGCAGTGCTTGCTCGCACCGAGGACGGGTGGGATGTGAGCGAGACCGAGTTGGACAACGTCGAGACCCTGGCCGACCTTGCCGATCTGGCACGCGAGTCGGCGCAGGACGACGACACGGTCCTGCTGTTCATCGAGCAGGAGGACACATGGTTCGCCGTCGTCCGGGTGGACGGCGAGGACGACCCGCGCATCTTCGTCTCTGACGCCGCCGCGGCCGCCCGCAGCTCCTACGGGGACGTGGTCCTCACCGAGGAGCTGGTCGGCCGCGCCGGGGACAGCGAGTTCGACGACCTGGACAATCTGGTCACCGACCTGGAGGACGGCGACGCCGAGCTCTCCGCCGACGACGAGGACGACGAGGACCGCCCGCTGACCGGCCCCGGCGGCGTGCCGGTCGGCCCGCTCGGCGACTCCGAGCTGCTCACCGAGTTCGGCGTGCCGGCCGCGGACCTGCTGGAGCTCAGCGGCGAGGGCGCCGAACCCGGCGACGCCCTCGCCGAGCTCGCCGAGGCACTGGGCTGCGGCGAGGTGCTGGAGGCCGTGCGCTGAGGCCCCGGGGCTGCGTCCGCCACACTGGGGGGATGCAGCCCCACCTCGACCTCGCCCTGGCCCCGCTCCCGGCCCCGGTCCGCCCCGACCCGGTGCGGGACCGCTGGGAGCCGTCGATGCGGCAGGCCATCGCCGAGGCCGCGCTGGCCCCGGCGACCGGCGACGTGCCGGTCGGCGCGCTGGTGCTGGGCCCCGACGGCACCGTCATCGGCCGCGGGCACAACGTGCGCGAGGCGGTCGGGGACCCGACCGGGCACGCCGAGATCGTCGCCATCCGGCAGGCCGCCACCGCGCTCGGAGAGTGGCGCCTGGGCGGCTGCACCCTGGTGGTCACCCTGGAGCCCTGCACCATGTGCGCGGGCGCCATCGTGCTGGCCCGCCTGGACCGTGTCGTCTACGGCGCGCTCGAACCCAAGACCGGCGCCGCCGGCTCCCTCTTCGACGCCCTGCGCGACCCGCGCCTCAACCACCGCCCCGAGGTCGTTCCCGGCGTCCTCGCCGACACCTGCGCCGCCCAGCTGCGCGCCTGGTTCGACACCCACCGCTGATCACCGGCCGAGAACGGATTTCGTCGCGGGCCACCCAGTCCGGTAGAGTCTCCTCTCGGTAGCGTGTCCGAGCGGCCAAAGGAGCACGCCTCGAAAGCGTGTGTGGGGGCAACTCCACCGTGGGTTCGAATCCCACCGCTACCGCCATCCGAAGGCGCCCATCGATTCCCGGTGGGCGCCTTCGTCGTTGCCTGGCCGAGTGGGGAACCTGGGTGATGAGCGGCATGCCACAGTGGATCTGGTACGCGGCGTACGGGTCGAACATGGCCGTCGAGCGGCTGCGCTGCTATGTGCAGGGCGGGCAGGCGGCGGGCGGGGTGCGGACGTATCCGGGGTGCCGGGAGCGGGGGATGCCCGGGGCGGCGCGCGGGGTGGAGCTGCCGGGGCGGCTGTACTTCGCGGGGGTGTCGGGGCAGTGGGGCGGTGGGATGGGGTTCTACGAGGCGGGGGCGGGGGTGGTGCCGGCCCGGGCGTACCGGGTGACGGTGGGCCAGTTCTCCGACATCGTGGCGCAGGAGATGTACCGCGCGCCGGGGGCCGACCTCGATCTGGCCACCGTGCTGGCGACCGGGCGGGACGAGCTGGGCCCGGGGCGGTACGAGACCCTGTTGCTGGTCGGCGAGGTCGACGGCGAGCCGATGCTGACCTTCACCGCCTCCTGGTCGCCGGCCGAGGCGCCGCTGAACGCGCCGGCCGAGGCGTATCTGCGGCAGCTGGCCGCCGGGCTGGCCGAGGCGCACGGCTGGGACACCGAACGGATCGCCGCCTACCTGGCGAGCCGCCCGGGCGCGGCCGGCCACTGGTCGGCCGCGTCCGTGGCGGAGCTGCTCGCCCGCACCGCGTGACCGGTCAGACCGGCACCCGTTGCGGCGACGCGGCAGCCGGACGCCGGCGGGGCCGGCGGGGCCGGCACGGTCGGCGGGTTCGGCGGGGCCTCACGAGGGAATGAGCGACAGAGACAAGGAATGACGTCGCATCAAGTCCACTGCCCGCTGCCGTACCGCGCCGTGTCCGCCAGATAGCGGTCGCGCAGTACGTTGCGGCGCACCTTGCCGGTGCCGGTGCGGGGCAGCGCCTCCCAGCCGAGCAGCAGCGGCTCGGCCAGCGGCGGCAGGTCGCGCACCGCGTGCCGCCAGCGGCCCGGGTCGAGCAGGCCGTCCCGGGTGACCAGCAGCGGCAGCGCCGGCTGCCCGGGCCCGGCGCCCAGCACCACGGCCTCCTCGACCTCCGGCAGCCGCTCGTGCAGCACGTCCTCCAACTCGACGCAGCTGGCCCCCGGCATCATGTCCACCTCGCGGTCCAGCACCCGCACGCCGCCGGTCCTGGTCCGCGTCCCGATGTCGCCGGTGCTGAACCAGCGCCCGTCGCGTTTGGCGGCCCAGCGCTCGGGTTCACCCACATAGCCCTGGCAGAGTCCGGGTACCCGGGCTTGCAGCAGGCCCACCTGGCCGCGCGGCAGCCGCCGTCCGGTGGTGGGGTCGACCACCCGCAGCCCTACCCAGCCGGGCACCGGCCGGCCCAGGTCGCGGGTGGTGGGGTGGCGCTCGTCGCGCCGGGCCAGCGAGCGGCGGACGAAGAAGCGGAAGCTCAGCGGCCCGGTCTCGCTCTGCCCCCAGGCCTGCATCCAGACCGGGAACCGGCGGTCGCTGGCGTCGAGGAAGGCGCGCACGGTGGGCGGGTGCACCGCGTCGAAGGTGCTGATGAACAGGCGCACCCCGGCGAACGGGCCGTCCGGCTCGGCAGCCAGCGGCTGCCAGTGCTGGTAGACGGCGGGCGCCGCCTCCACGATGGTGGGCGGGTGCTCGCGCAGCAGTTGGACGGCGGCCGGTCCGTCGTCGGCCAGCGCCAGGGCGTTCTCCGGTCGTGCCCAGAGCGTGGAGATGGTCCAGGAGACCGCCCGGCCGTGTGCGAAGGAGACCGCGCTCGCCGTGGTGTCCGACGGGCGCACCGCGGTGACCGGCCAGGGGCGCGCCTCGAACCCGGTGATCCGGCGGACCAGGCTGCGGGTGGAGTGCACCACCAGCTTCGGCACCCCGGTGGTGCCGGAGGTGTGCATGATCACCAGCGGCTCGTCGTCCGCCCGCCGGTGGACGGCAGGGACGGCGCTGCCGAGAAGGTCGGCCAGATCGGTGGCGCCGGGCATCGCCCCGTCCAGGCAGACCGTCGGCACGGCGGGCCGGTCGGCCGCGCCCGCCAGGGTGGCCCGGTCGGAGAGCAGCAACGCGGGCCGCAGCCGGGCGAGCAGGGCCGCCAGCGCCTCCGGCGGCAGCACCGCGGAGATCAGTGCGGGCACCGCGCCGATCCGCGCGGCGGCGGCGGCCAGCAGCGCGTAGTCCCAGTGGTTGCGCTTGTGGATCGCCACGCGATCACCGGGGCGCACCTTGGCGGCGGCCAGCACGGCGGACATCTCCCGGACCAGCTCGGCGAGTTGCGGGATGGTCCAGACGCAGCCGGCGTCCGGGGCGAGGTCCAGCGGGCGGCTCAGCCGGACGGTGGTGGGCGAGCCGCGATCGGCCAGGGTCTCCAGGAGCGGGCCGAAGTCGAGCGGCCGCGGGCGCAACAGCCTCATGCCGCACCCCCGTTGAGCAGGCAGGCGGCCACCAGCAGGGCAGTGCAGACCCGGTGGGTGTGGATGCCGAGTCGGCGGGCCCGCAGGATCTCCTGGGAGCCGGCTACCAGGCCGAGCGTGAACTGCCCGGCCCGAAGCGCGATCACCGGGGCCATGAAAGCAGCGAACCAGCGTGGTGTGTAGCCGAGTTGGGCGGGAGCCAGGAGCAGCGCGGCCTCCAGCAGGGAGAGCGCCGCGATGAAGGCCGCGTTGCCGGCCGGCGAGGCGAGCACCGCCACAGTGCGTCGGCCCACCGCCCGGTCGCCCGCGATGTCATTGACGTTGGAGTAGACGCCGAACAGCAGCGGGCCGAGCCCGAAGACCAGCCCCAGCACGGCCGCGAAGCCGTCGGCCCGGCCGGTGATCAGCCCGTAGGGGGCGAGCACGAAGACCCAGCCGTAGTAGGCGAGGAGGAACTCCTGCCAGCCCCGGTAGCTCAGCCGCAGCCACCAGGAGTACTGGAAGCCGGCGAACAGGCAGCCGAGCGTGCCCGCGACGGCCCACCAGGGCCGGTGCGGCGCGATCGCCAACGCCAGCCCCCAGCAGCCGAACTGCGCGGCGATCGCCCACCAGGCGAACCGCACGGCCCGCCGCTCGGTCAGCGTGCCGGCGATCAGCGGCTTGCGGGCCAGTCGGCGGGCGGGCGCGTCGGGGCCGTAGTTGGCGGCGTCACTGCCGTCCCGGTAGCCGGTCACGTCGTCGAGGGAGCACAGCCCGGCGAACATGGCGATCCCGCCGACCAGGAAGAGCCCGATCACCGCCCAGCCGCGGCCGGTCAGCGGGTGGGCGGGCAGCAGCATGGCCAGCAGCAGCGGGGTCGCCAGGTAGTAGTCGTAGACGTCCAGCTTGGCGAGGCGGACGTAGGCCCGCCAGGACGCGGCCGTGGGCCGGTACCGCCCGACTGGCGCGAAGGTGTCCAGCACGGTGGGGAATCCTCTTCGTGAGGTGGGGTGTCGAATGGGTCGGTCAGGCTCGGCGGGCCTGCACCGAGTAGACGACCGGCGAACAGACGGCGAACTGCGGATCGCTCATCAGGTCTGCCAACGCGCCGAGTTGGCGCTCAGTCAGGCCGTTGGCCAGCAGCCGGTCGCGCAGCATCTCCAGCAGGCAGAGCTGGAGCTCCAGGCCGGGGTGTCCGGCCCGCCAGAGGAAGATCCGGGGCTGCGGGTCGAGGTGCTCGAATCCGGCGTCGCGCAGCTCGGCGGCGCACTCGCGGCCCCAGGTCACCCGGGCGCCGGCAGCGCCGAACAGCCGCTCCTTGGCGGCGAGATAGGACTCGTAGAGCCGACCCGCGGCGCCGTCGGGGGTGAGCAGCGCCGGGGCGTAGGAGGTGTCGAACTCGTCGATCTGGATCCAGCCGCCGGGGCGCAGCGCCGCCCGCAGCCGGGCCAGCACCTCCCGCCTGTTGGGCACGTGCTGGAGCACCAGCCGGGCGTGCACCAGGTCGAACTCGCCGGTGGGCAGCGGGTCCTGGCCGATGTCATGGCGTAGCACCCGCAGGCCGGCGCCGGATGCCAGCCGCCTGGTGTCCAGGTCGGTGGCGAGCACCTCACCGCCCGGCAGCACCCGGTGGGCCAGCCAGCGGGCGATGCTCCCGTCGCCGGCGCCGATCTCCAGGCAGCGCCACCCGGGCCCGACTCCGGTGCCCGCCAACCGCTCGGTGGTGTACGGGTCGTAGGCCTCGCGCAGGGCGCGCAGTTGGGTGCCGGCGAGGTCGGTGGCCTCGGCCATGGCATAGGCGGTCATCGGGGATGCTCCGGTCACGAACGGCGGGGTGGCAGCAGACGGGGAGCCGTCGACGGATCGACGGCTCCCCGGTGGAACTGTGCTGGGCTCAGCTGAAGGTGGCGTCGAACACGCCCTGGGCCCGCGGCGTGAAGGTGACCTGGCCGGTGACACCCTCGTAGCTGCCGGTGCCGCCGTTGACCACGCCGGTGTCGGCGGCGCGCTCCGGGTTGGCCGCGTCGTCGCTGATGGGCAGCGTGGTGCTGAAGGAGATCTTGCCCTCCTTGGTGTTGATGGTGCCGGTGCAGAACACCACGTCGGACTTGGTGTTGATCGCGTCCTTGGCGCAGACGTCGAACGCCTCACCGACCTTGTTGCCGCTGGTGTCCTTGACGACGGCGCGGCCACCGAAGGTGGTCCCGACCAGCTGCGGGCTGTCGGCCTCGCCGTTGGTGCCGGAGAAGTCCAGGGTCATCGCCGGAATCCTGGCAGCGTTCTGGGCCGCGGGCGCGTTGTCCGCGAGGGCCGGAACGCTCAGGGCAGCGACCGTGCCCACGACCAGACCGGCGACCGCGATGGCGACGGAGCGCTTGGCCGTGATTTGCATGGGTCCTCCTAGGACATGTCGGGCCGAGTGCCCGAGCTCGGCGCCAGTTGATCACAGCCCGGCCAACTCTCGTCACTCTCCGTGTCATCGGCGGGTCGGTGGACCCGGAACACCGCCAGCCCTTGCAGCACTTGGGCTCTTGACCGGGATCCGGCGCAAAAAAGTCCCGAATGACCGATCCCGGACTTCACTCGGACGGTGAACGTTCTTCACCCATAAGGCGGCCCCGACGGGCTCCGCGTGAGCATCACCCGTCAGGGCCGAGAAAATGATGACTATCCATCAACTTTGTTCACATAGCGGCGAACCCGCACACAACGTCGGCAATCTGCCCCACCTGGCGATCCGTCAAATGGGGGTAGACGGGAATCGACAGTGCTCGCTCGGCGACCCGGTCGGCGGCGGGCCAGCTGTCCCCCGCTCGGACGTACGGCGCGAAGGCCTCCTGCCGGGGCAGGATCTGCGGGTAGTAGGCGTGCGAGGCGATGCCGTGCGCCCGCAGGTGGGCGGCCAGTGCCTCGCGCCGTTCGGCCAGCACCGTGTACACGTAGTAGCAGCGCCCCTCGGTGCCGGGCGGCGGCGGTTGCACCCCGCGCCCGGCCAGCGGCGTGAAGCGCTCGGTGTAGTACGCCGCGATCCGGGCCCGCCGTTCCAGCCGGGCCGGCAGCCCGGGCAGCCGGTGCCGCTGGAAGGCGGCCTGCAGCTCGTCGAACCGGCTGTTCCAGCCGATCCGGTGGTGCCGGAACCGGATCCTGCCGTCCTGCCCGTGGTTGCGCAGCATCCGCACCGTGCGGCCGATCTCCGCATCCCGGGTGACCACCACGCCGCCCTCCCCGGGCATGCCGAAGGTCTTCACCTGGACGAAGGAGTAGACCCCCGCCTCGCCCCACAGCCCGGCCGGCCGCCCCGCCAGCACCCCGCCCTGGGCCACCGCGGAGTCCTCCACCAGCCGCAGCCCGTGGCGCTCGGCCAGCACCTGGAAGGCCGGCATGTCGGCCATCACCGAGAACAGGTGCGCCGGCATCAGCGCCTTGGTCCGCTCCGTGATCCGCTGTTCCATCGCGGCCGGGTCGGCCACCATGGTCCACGGGTCGATGTCGGCGAAGACCGGCCGGGCCCCCACCTGCACCACACTGGCGGCCAGCGGGGCGCAGCCGAAGGCCGGCACCACCACCTCGTCGCCCGGCCCGACCTCCAGCGCGGCCAGCACCATGGTCAGTGCGGTGGTGCCGCTGGAGCAGGCGACCACGTCGGCCGCACCCAGCTGGTCGGCCAACTCCCGCTCCAGCAGCGCGGTCTGCTCACCCAGGATGAACCGCTGGCTCGGGCCGGTGCCGATCTGGCGGAGCAGGCGCAGCAGTTCGGCCCGGTCGCCCTCGAAGAGGTCCGGCGGGAAGAACGGGATCTCGGTCAGTTGGGCGGTGTTCACTCGTTCTCCCGGTGGGCGGTGTTCATCGGCTTCCAGGGGAAGGTGCGGATCAGTTCGCAGACGGTGTCGACCTGGTCGAGCTCCAGCTCCGGGTAGAGCGGCAGCGCCAGGGTGCGGGTGCAGGCGGCCTCGGCGACCGGGAACTCGCCTGCCCGGTGGCCGAGTTCGGCAAAGCAGGGCTGCAGCGGCAGCGGCAACGGGTAGTAGATCTCGGTCTCGACCCCGTGCAGTGCCAGGTGGGCGGCCAGCTCGTCGCGGCGCGCGGTCTCGATCAGGTAGACGTAGAAGACCTGGCCCTCGATGCCGCCGACCGGCGGCCGGCGCAGCACCCCCGGCACGCCGGCCAGCCGCTCGTCGTAGGCGGCTGCCAGCTCGGCCCGGCGGGCGATGTCGGCGTCCAGCCTGGTCAGCTTGGCCAGCAGCACGGCTGCTTGCAGGTCGTCCATCTTGCTGTTGCAACCGGGCAGTGTGGAGCCGGTGTTGATCGTCGAGAAGTCGCCGATGGTGCGCCCGAAGCGGCCGTGGTGGCGCAGCGCGGCCGCGGTGGCGGCGATCCCGTCGTCGTCGGTGAGCACCGCGCCGGCGTCGCCGATCGCGCCCAGCGTCTTGGTCGGGAAGAAGGACAGCACCCCGCCGGCGCCGAACAGGCCGGCGTGGCGCCCGCCCAGGCGCATCCCGATCGCCTCGGCGCTGTCCTCCACCACGGTCAGGCCGTGCCGGCCGGCCGCCGCGCAGAGCGCGGGCAGATCGGCGAGCCGGTGGAACAGGTGGACCGGCATCACGAACCTGGTCCGCTCGGTGACGGCCGCCTCCAGCGCCGCCGGATCCAGCGCGTAGGTCTGCGGGTCGATGTCGGCGAAGACCGGCCGGCCGCCGGCCAGCACCACCGAACTCGCCGAGGCGACGAAGCTGAACGCGGGCACCACCACCTCGTCGCCGGGCCGCAGCCCGGCCGCCCGCAGCAGCAGGACCAGCGCATCGGTGCCGCTGTTGACTCCGACCACGTGGCGGGCGCCGGTGTATTCGGCCAACGCCCGCTCCAGTTGGGCGACCTGGTGGCCGTGTGAGAACTTGCCGTCGTCCAGCACCTCCACGGCGCGCCGCTCGATCAGCGGCCAGAGCTCCTCGAAGGTGCGGGCCTGGGTGAAGAACGGCACCGGTCGGCGCCCGGCCGGCTGCCTGGGCAGCGCGCCGGGGTTTGCCGTGGATGACTGCAACGCTTCCCCTCTCAGGACGAAGCCTCCCCCGGCCTGGCGGCGGCGAAGGCTCGGATCGGGGACCGAGGCTACGTCGACTGTCCAGCGGCATACCGTCAAAAGAGTGCTGATTACTCATAAACCACTCTTTAGTGAAGGTAAGCGCCCAGAGTGAGTTGACTTGCCGTCAGATTGATCGGCACCCTGTCGCCGTTCCGATCCGGCCTGAACCCATGGGCCCCGAACCGCCCAGGAGGTGGCACCGCGCGATGTTCCGCACCCTCATCATCGGCCTCGGCCGAGCGGGTGCCGGGCTGCACCTGCCGGTGCTGCTGCGACTGCGACACGAAACCGCACGGCTGTTCGCCGATGCGCCATTGCTCGCCGTCGACCCGAGCCCGGCCGCGTTACCCGACTCCCCCGACCTGCGTCTGCTGCCCTCACCGGCCGCTGCCCGCAAGGTGCTCGACCCGGCCCGAACCGTGGTGCACATCTGCACGCCGCCCCAGCGCCGCGCCGAACTCGTCGCCGAACTCGCCGAGTTGGGCTTTCGCCGACTGATCGTCGAAAAGCCGCTCGCGGCCTACCCGACAGACCTGGACACCCTGGCCGACCTGGTGCACCGCCTCGACCTGGAGGTCGCGGTGGTGGCTCCGTGGCTGGCCAGCACGCTCACCGAGCGCCTGACCGCACTGGTGGGCGGCGGTGAGCTCGGCGAGCTGCGCCGGATCTCGGTGCGCCAGCACAAGCCGCGGTTCCGCCGCTCGCTGACCACCGACGGCCACCCGACCGCCTTCGACATCGAGATCCCGCACGCGCTCGGCGTGGCACTGCAGTTGGCCGGCGACGCGGAGGTGCTGCGGGCCGACTGGCGGGACCTGCGGGTGGGCGACCAGCTGCGCCCCGCACTCGGCAGCGCCCGGCTGGTGCTGGCCCACCACGGCGGCGTGCGCACCGAGATCGTCTCGGACCTGATGTCACCGGTGCGCGAACGCCGGATCGCACTGCGCTTCGCCAACGGGACCGCGATCGGCCACTACCCCGGCAGCGCCGACGACGAGTACGCCCAACTCCGGCTCACCGGACGGGGTCTGAACAGCCGTGAGATCTTTCCCGACGATGCGCTGAGCAGCTATCTGCGCCGCGCCTACGCCCGGTTCCTGGCCGGTCCGCTGCCACCGCAAGGCGAGTTCGACCCGCAGGTCAGGGCGGTCCGCCTGCTGAGCGACGCCAAGCGGCTCAGCGGTGCGGACCTGGTCATCCGACCACCCGAGTCGACCGAACGGGAGCTGTCCTGTGTCCACTGAGCTGTCGCCCGAGCAGACCACCGGCAACTCCCCGCCGGCGAGCCCGATCGTGGGCGCCCCCCCGGCCGTAGGCTGGGGGAGGATCGACTACTGCGGGATCACCGACGAGGCCGCCGCCGACCTCACCGGCCAGCTTGCCGCCGCCCGCGAACTCGGCTGGCAGGCCATCGAGTTGCGCTCCGTGGACGGCCAGCCACTGGACCTGCTGAGCGGCCCCGCGTTCGCCCGGGCCGCCGCCCGGATCGCCGAAGCCGGCCTGCGCGTACCGGTGGTCGCCTCCCGGATCGGCGGCTGGGCCCGCCCGGTCTCCTGCGACCTCGACCAGGAGTTGAACGAACTGGCGCTGCTGGCGGACCGCTGCGCGGCGCTCGGCACCCGCTTTCTGCGGATCATGTCCTACCCCAATGACGGTCTCTCGCGCGCCGATTGGGAGCGCGAGGTACTGCGCCGGGTCCGGGTGCTGACCCGCAGCGCCGAGCGGCACGGCGTGGTGCTGCTGCACGAGAACTGCTCGGGCTGGGCCGGCCGGGACGCCGACCGGGCACTGCGCCTGCTGGACGCGGCCGGGAGCGACGCCTTCGGGCTGCTCTTCGACACCGGCAACGGCGCGGCCCACGGCTACCGCCCGCTGGAGCTGCTGCGCCCGCTGGCACCGTATGTGCGCCACGTCCAGGTGAAGGACGCGGTGCGGCTGTCCGGCGACGCGGTGGCCTACCGGACGCCGGGCGAGGGCGACGCCGAGGTAGCCGACTGCCTGCGGCTGCTGCTGACCGCCGGCTACCGGGGCCACTGGTCGATCGAACCCCATGTCGCGGTCCGCCCGCACGAGGGCCACCGGGACGAACCCGCCGCCTGCCGCGCCGCCTTCGCCCGCTGCGGGCAGGCGCTGCGCGAACTGGCCGAGACCGCGGCAGCCGCGGCGGGCGGCAGTTGGCGGGGCACCGCCGCCGGACTGGAGTGGACACCGCCGTGCTGACCCCGACCGACCGCCGGCTGCTGCTGGAACTGCTGACCCTGCCCACCGCCGGGCCGCTGGAGGATCCGGCCGGCACCCCGCGGCTCTGGGACGCCCAGCGCGGCTACGCCACTGCGGCCGCCGCCGAATGCGGCTTCACGGTGCTGCGGCACGAGGCGCCGGGCCGGGCCTGGGCCGAACTCCCGGACGTGCCACTGCCGGTGCGCGCCGCGGCCGCCGACCCGGCCTTCCTCGCCGACCAACCCTCGCTGCTGCTGCGGCTCGGCGCGCCGGACACCCCGCGCGAGCGCACCGTGATGTTCAACGTGCACCTGGACACCGTGGCCGGCGGGCAGCCGGTGCGGTTCGTCGACGGGCCGACCGGCGGCACCTTCCACGGCCGCGGCGCGGTGGACGCCAAGGGGCCGGCCGTCGCCCTGCTGGCCGGGGTGCGGGCGGCGCTGGCCGCCCGGCCCGGACTGGCCGAGCGGATCGCCGTGCTGGTGCAGGCGGTTGCCGGCGAGGAGGGCGGGGCGCTGGGCACCATCGGCACCCGGCCGCTGGTGGCCGCCGGGCACTACGGCCGGCTCAACGTCTTCTGCGAGCCCACCGGCAACCGGGCCCTGACCCGCTGCACCGCCGCGATGACCGCCCGGATCACCGCGCACGGCCAGGACGCGGTGGACGACCGACCGGGGGCCGGCCACAACGCCACCGTGCTGCTCGGCTTCCTGGCCCAGCACCTGGCCGGCTCGATCACCCCCGGCGACGGGCGGCTGTGCATCGCCGGCCTGCACACCGGACGGCTGCACAACCGGGTCTACGGCGGGGGCGAACTGCTGCTCAACCTCGCCTACCCCGACCCGGCCACCGCAGCCCGCCTGGAGCAGGCGGTCACCGAGGGGCTGGCCGAGGGGCTGCGGGCGTTCGCCGACCGGTTCGCCGCCAACCCGCTGCTGGCCCGCACCGCCGTGGACGCCGCGGAGATCACCCGGCTGGAGTGGCTCAAGCGCGGCCTGCCCGCCCTGGCGCCGACGGCCGGCGACGCCTGGCTGACCGAGCTGCTGGCCGGCGCCGGGATCGCCGAGTGGCCGGCCGACGAGCCCGGCTTCACCTGTGACGCGATCTGGCTGGCCGGCCACCCGGGCACCCACACCGCGGTGCTCGGCCCGGGCACCCTGGCCGGGAACCGCGCCCACGCGGACGGCGAGTTCGTGCACACCGCCGAGCTGGCCGCCTTCGCCCGGTCGGTGCGCGACCTGCTGGCCGCCTTCGACACCGACTGCGCCGGCCCCGTCCCGCCGCCCCGCGTCGCCCACCACACCACCAGCCCCGCTCATTGAGACCCAGGAGGCCAGCACCGCATGTCGCTGACACCCACGCTCGTCACCCACCACGCCGAGGGCGACGGCGCCCGGCTGGGCACCGCGCCACCCGGCCCCCGGCCCGGGGTGACCGTGCGCTACCCGGAGCTGCTGCGCTTCACCGCCGAGGTGTTCGCCACCCGCGGCCTACCCGCCGCCCGGGCCAGGACCGCCGCCGAGGCGCTGCTCTACGGCGATCTGACCGGGCTGACCTCGCACGGCCTGGTCAATCTGACCCGGCTCTACCTGCCGCTGCTCGACGAGGGCCGGGCCGATCCGGGCGCCGAGCCCGAGGTGCTGGCCGACCTCGGCGCCGCGGTGCTGCTGGACGACCGGCGGGCGCTCGGCCTGTGGGCGGCGCCGGCGGCGATGGACCTGGCCGTCGAGCGGGCCGAGCGGCACGGCGTCGGCCTGGTCTCGGTGCGCGGCGCGACCCACCTGGGGTGCGCCGGCTTCCACACCCTGCGGGCGGCGCGGCGCGGCCTGATCGGCCTGGTCACGGCCAACTGCGGACGGCAGCGGATCGCCCGGCCGCCGGGTGGCCGCACCGCACTGCTCGGCACCAATCCGCTGAGTGTCGCGGCCCCGGCCGGCGAGCGGCTGCACCCGTTCGTGCTGGACATGAGCACCACGGCGGTGCCGACCGGACGGGTCCGGGCCGCGGCCCGGGCCGGCCAGCAGATCCCGGCGGGCTGGCTGGCCGACCAGCAGGGTGACCCGGTCACCGACCCGGCCGCCTTCGACCGCGGCGAGGCCCATCTGCTCTGGCTCGGCGGCAGCCCGCAGACCGGTGCCTACAAGGGCTACGGCCTGGGCCTGGTGGTGGAGGTGCTGGGCGCCCTGCTGGCCGGTGCGGGACTCGGCCCGGAGCCGGCGGCGCTGACCGGCGACGGGCGCCCCAGCGGCCGCGACGACGACATCGGCTACCTGGCCCTGTCGATCGCCCCGGGCACCCTCCGGGACGGCCAGGACTTCGCCCGGCAGGCCGGCGAGCTGTTCGGCACCCTGCTGGACTGTCCGCCGGTGGACCCCGCCAACCCGGTCGGCTACCCCGGCCACCCGGAGGGCGAGCTGGCCGAGCGTCAGCTGATCGGCGGGGTGCACCTGGCGCCGGCCCGGTTCCAGGAGCTCACCGAGCTGGCCGCGGACTGCGCGCTGACCCCGCCGCGGCCGATCGGCGCCACCGGGCAGGCGGCCACCGAATGACCGCGCGCCGACTGCCCGAACGCCGGGTGGCCGAACGCCGGGTGGCCGTGATCGGACTGGGCGTCATCTCCCGGTTCTACCTGGCCGCGATCGAGGCCGACCCGGCCTTCGAGCTGGCCGCCGTCTGCGACCTGGACGAGGCCGCGCTCGCCCCGCACCGGGCCGCCGGGACGCCCGCCTACCGCGACCACCACGCCCTGCTCGCGGACCACCCGGAGCTGGCCGGCGCGGTGCTCACGGTGCCGAACGACGCCCATGCCCCGCTCTGCCGCGACCTGCTGACCGCCGGGGTGCCGGTCTGCGTGGAGAAGCCGCTGGCGATCGACCCGGCCGACGGGCCCCGGCTGGCCGCCCTGGCCGCCGAGCACGGCACGCCGCTCTTCACCGCCTTCCACCGCCGCTACAGCACTCCGCTGCTGGAACTGCTGGCCGGTCTCGACCAGCCGATCCGCCAGGTGCGGGTGCGCTACCTGGAGCGGATCGAGGAGCACGTCGGCCAGGACCGCTGGTACCTGGACCCGGCCCGCTGCGGCGGCGGCTGCGTGGCGGACAACGGCCCGAACGCCTTCGACCTGGTCCGCCGCTGCCTGGGCGAGGCGGAGCTGACCGTGACCCGCGCCGAGATCGAGCGGGACGCGGCCGGGCTGGACCGGGCGGCGGTGATCGACCTGGTCGCCGACGGGCCGCAGCCGGCGCGGGCCCGGGTCGAGCTGGACTGGTCCTACCCGGGCGAGCTGAAGGACGTCCGGCTCGTCATGGCCGACGGCACGGTCCGCCAGGCCGATCTGCTGGCCGGTCATCCGGGCTTCAAGGAGTCGCTCTGGCACGAGTACCGAGGCATCCTGACCGCCTTCGGGGCCGCGCTCGACGACCCCTCGGCCCACCGGGACGGCGGTGCGCACGCCCTCGACCTGGTGCACGCCGCCTATCGAACGGCCGACACCGCCGCCACCCACCCCGCGACCCGCGTCCCCCAGGAGGCTGCCCGATGACCGCCGGCTCGATGCCCCCCAGCCCGATTTTGGCGGAGCGCCAGGAGGACGGCGCCAAGCGGCCGGTGGCCGGCGAGCTGGTGAAGGTGCTGATCCACCGCCGGGAGGACCGCGGCATGACGGTGGAGCCGTACGCCAGCCGCTGCGTCCGGGCCGGCGAACTGCACGAGTTGGTCACCACGGACGTCGCGGACGGCACTCCGGGCACCCGGGTGGACCGGGTGGGGTTCCTGGGTTTCACCGAGATCTCCCGGGCCGGGGTGATCGACCGGGGCGACACGGTCTGGATCGGCGGCCGGCCGGTCGGCACCGTACTCGGCTTCGACGCCTGCCACTTCCCGAACCACTACAACATCCTGATCAGCACCGGGGAGCCGATCACCGGCGAGGAACTGGGGCTGGCCCCGGAGGCCGAGGTGCGCTTCACCCAGAGATGAAGCCCTGTGATTGGGGGGAGCCGCCCCGGGGGGTCGGGCGGCTCCCCGTGCGGAGGTCCCCAACCGGCGCCGCATGGGGGGGAAGCACGGCGCCCGGTCCCACAGCGGGGACCTCCGGACCCACGTACCCGGGATTCCTGCCAGATCCTCGGTACGTCAACCATCCTGCCCCGCACCCCGCTCCCGGGCATCCGCACAAGGGCCCCGGCCCGGGGGACGTTAGTCCTGGCGAGTGAACGCGTTGCTCACCCCGTTGAGCCGATCGGTGGATAAGCTGCGCTGAGGGGTCGCCGTGCGAACGCCAGCGTTCACGGGTGCGCGGGGCCGTGACTGACGGTGGAGGTGGGCGGTTCGATGGCACAGGCGAGAAAGATCGGCATGTATCTGCTGCTGATTTTCGTGGGGTACACGATCATTCACTCCCCCGCCCGCGCGGCCGAGCTGGTCCAGTCGGGTTTCGAGGGGGTCTCCGAGGCCGCGAAGTCGATCGGCGACTTCATGACCGGGCTGATCAAGTAGCCGCCGGGGGCGGGCGGCCACCGCGGCGTCGAGTAGCGTGACCAGGTCCGTCAGTCCGTTACCCCGCATGTCCGCAAGGAGCGTCCCGTGATCCGCCACCTGGTCCTGTTCAAGCTCAACGAAGGCGTCACCAAGGACGACCCGCGCGCCCAGGCGGCCGCCCAGGGCTTCGAGGGCCTCGACCGGCAGATCCCCGAACTGCTGGAGTGGCAGTGCGGCTGGAACTTCAGCCCGCGCGACGTCGCCTACGACTTCGCGCTCAACAGCCTGTTCGCCGACGAGGACGCCCTCAAGGTCTACGCCACCCACCCGGCCCACGTGGCCGTCGCCGAGCAGTGGCGCGCGATCGCCACCCTGGTCGTCGCCGACTTCGAGGTCTGACCCGCCCGCCTCCCGTTCACCGCCGCATCCGAGCCGACGGTCCGTCAACACGCCTGAGCCCGGTGCTTGATCGGAGCACGCCCGGCTTGTGATGCTATGACCGATTTGGCCGGGCAGGGCGAGGCGGTGAACGAAGAGGGGGTGGCGCTTCCGGTGCCGATCCAGGAGAGCCAGCCGGACACCGGCGCGGACCCCGGCCTGGAGCGCGCGGCCGACGGGGACGGCGGTGCCACGGCGGACGACCCGACCGAGGCCGGCGGCCCGACCGAGGCCGGCGGCCCGATCGAGGCCGGCGGCCCGATCGACGTCCGCACCCTGACCAGGGTGCTCTTCGAGCGGCTCGCCGAGCTGCCCGCCGACGCCCCCGAGCGCGAGCAGGTGCGAGCCGCGCTGATCGAGATCAACATCCCCCTGGTGCGCTATGCCGCCACCCGGTTCCGCAGCCGCAACGAGCCGATGGAGGACGTGGTCCAGGTCGGCACCATCGGCCTGATCAACGCCATCGACCGCTTCGACCCGAGCCGCGGCGTGCAGTTCCCCACCTATGCGCTGCCCACCATCCTGGGGGAGATCAAACGTTACTTCCGGGACAACGTGCGGACCATGCACGTGCCACGGCGGCTCCAGGAGCTCTGGGTCCAGGTCAGCGGCGCCATGGAGGAGCTGACGGTCACCCAGGGCCGCACGCCAAAGGTGCCGGAGATCGCCGCCTGCCTGCGGATCCCGGAGGAGGACGTACGGGCCTGCCTGGACGCCGGCCGGGCCTACAACGCCGCCTCGCTGGAGGCCGCCCAGGAGCACGAGGGCGGCCTGGCCCTGCTGGACCGGCTCGGCTACGAGGACTCGGCGCTCACCGACGTCGAACACCGCGACATGGTGCGCCACCTGCTGGTGCAACTGCCCGAGCGGGAACGCCGGATCGTGATGCTGCGGTTCTTCGCCAACCTGACGCAGTCGCAGATCTCCAGCGAGCTCGGCATGTCGCAGATGCACGTGTCCCGGCTGCTCTCCAGGATCTTGACCAGGCTCAGGACCGGAAACTCCTGGGAAGAGTGAGTCTCAGGTCGCGTCGCGTGGTGTTTCCGGCGGGTGACATCTGGTGACGTTCGGGTTTGCCGCCCGCGCTGTTCCGGTAAGCAAGCGGTTGGGGGGCGCCGATCACTCGGCGCGCATCCGGAGCCGAGCGGCGGCTCCGGTCCGACCTGTCACAAGGGGGTGGGTGCATGTCCGCGGAGTTGGACAGCGCGAAGATCCACGGTGGTACGGCGGTTGCCGAGCACGCTCCTGAGCACGCTCCTGAGCAGACGCCGGTGCCGCCGCCGCAGGAGCCGCCACTGGACACCCGCACCCTCTCCCGTTCACTCTTCCGGCGGCTTGCCACGGTGACGCCGGGCAGCGCGGAGCACGGCTACGTCCGCGACACCCTGATCGAGCTCAACCTGCCGCTGGTGAGATACGCCGCAGCCCGGTTCCGCAGCCGCAACGAGCCGATGGAGGACATCGTCCAGGTCGGCACCATCGGCCTGATCAAGGCGATCGACCGGTTCGACCCGGAGCGCGGGGTGGAGTTCCCCACCTTCGCGATGCCCACCGTGGTCGGCGAGATCAAGCGCTTCTTCCGGGACACCAGTTGGTCGGTGCGGGTGCCCCGGCGGCTGCAGGAGCTGCGGCTCGCGCTGACCAAGGCGGGTGACGAGCTCGCCCAGCGGCTGGACCGCTCGCCGACCGTCGCCGAGCTCGCCACCAGCCTCGGGGTCAGCGAGGAGGAGGTGGTCGAGGGCCTGGCCGTCGGCAACGCCTACACCGCCAGCTCCCTGGACTCCGGCCCCGGCGAGGAGGACGGCGACGGACCGCTGGCCGACCGGCTGGGCTACGAGGACCTCGCCCTGGAGGGGGTCGAGTACCGGGAGTCGTTGAAGCCGCTGCTGGCCAAGCTGCCGGCCCGGGAGCGGCGGATCATCATGCTGCGCTTCTTCGGCAACCTGACCCAGTCCCAGATCGGCGAGGAGATCGGGATCTCCCAGATGCACGTCTCCCGGCTGCTCACCAAGACCCTCACCCAGCTGCGCGACGGGCTGACCAGCGAGAGCTGACGGCCCGTCCGGACAAGGGTCCGTCCGGGTGAGGCTCCGTCCGGGTGAGGCTCCGTCCGGGTAGGGTCCATTCCGGTGGGGGCCACTCAGCCGCCGTCACCCAGCAGGTTCTTGCGCAGGCCGGCCAGCACGGCATCGTCCAGGCCGAGGCCGGCCCGCCAGAACTCCTCGAAGCTGGACCAGCCCGCGGCCACCTCCTCGAAGGCGGCCGCCAGATAGGCCTGGTCGGCCCGGAACATCGGCAGCAGCAGGGACGGGTCCTCCATCAGCCCGCGATGGTAGAAGCTGGCCATGATCTGGTCGACGATCGCACCGGAGCGCACATTGGTCAGCAGGTAGTCCGCCACCACCGTGGCCCGGTCCACGCCCAGCGCGGTGAGCACCAGCGCGGCCGCCCAACCGGTGCGGTCCTTGCCCGCCGTGCAGTGGAACAGCACCGGCGGGGCGTCCGGGGCGGCCAGCAGCCGCAGCACTGCGGCGAACCGCTCCCGGGCCACCGGGTCGGTGACGAACCAGCGGTAGAGGCCGGTCATCGTCGCGGCCATCCGGCCGCCACCGAGCAGCGCCCGCTGGGCCATTGGGTCCCGGTCGGCCAGCGCGTCGCGCAGCGCCACATAGATGTCGAAGTCGGCGGCGAAGACCGGCAGGTGGTGCAGGGTGATGCCGCCCGGACCGTCGGCGGTCACGCTCAGCGGCTCGGCGGAGAGTTCGACCGCGGAGACGTCCGCCACCGGCAGGCCGGGCACCCGGTCCGGACCGGCCTCCCGCACCTCGTCCAGGCTGCGCAGGTCCACCACGTGCCGCACCCCGAGCGCGGCGAAGACCTCGAGGTCCGCCTCCTGCAGCCGGTGCAGCCCGTCACTGCGCAGCGCGACCCCGCTGCGCAGCACCCGTCCGTCCGCCGTGCGGTAGCCGCCCAGGTCGCGGGCGTTGACCGCCCCGGCCAGGCCCAGGCTCCGGGCGGCCAGCTCGGCTGCCGCCGGCGCGGGCTGCTGGGACTGCGCGGACTGCTCGATCACCTGGGTCCTCCTGGGTCGGCCGCGGCGGTTCGGTTCGCGCCGCGTCCGACCAAGAGTACGAACCGGACCCGTGCCCGGACAGCGTTCCGCGTGGTGACCCTTCGGACGTTTTACTTGACGGCGAGCCAGACCACCGCGACCACGACCACCACCGCGACGATCGCACCGAACGCGATCATCCCGGTCCGGCCGCCACCGCCGCTGCTGCTGCGGTGCACGGAGACGTTGGCCCGCTCCTGGGCCGGCGGGGTCTCCACAAAGGCCCGGAACATCTGGGTGTTGCCGGCGTTGTCTTCGTAGTTGTTCTCAGCCATGGGACGGGACTCTAACCAATGGCCGGGGCTCCGGGACAGCCCGGACCCCTCGCCGGAGTGACTCAGCGTCCCCGGATCGGTACCGGCCACCCGCCGTTCTCCGGGAACACGGCCGGGCGTTCCCGTCCATCGGTGTGAACGGGAACGCCGTAGCTCGGATGGCGGATTGACGCGGACTACGGGCGGCCCATGTGGGTCGGGTAGTACCCGCTGCTGAGGGTGGAGATCCGGACCTGCTTGCCGGGACGCGGGGCTTCGACGTACTGGTTGTTCCCCAGGTAGATCGCCACATGGTGGATGCCCGAGGCGCGGCCGTCGCCGGACCAGAAGATCAGGTCACCGCGGCGCAGCCGGCCGGAGCCGATCGGCGTGGTGGCCGCGCCGAGCCCGAGGCCGATCACTCCGGCCCCGGCCGGCACGGTGGTCGCCAGACAGGCCCCCGGACCCCCTTGAGCTGCGGTATTCGGCTCGCCCGCGCGGCCGGCAGGCTGCTCCGCAGCCATGCCGTGCTCGCCCGCGAGCGGCAGAACCGGCAGTCGCAGCCCTGCGGAACCGGCAGCTCGCCGATCCGTTCCTCGAAGCCGATCAGTCCGGGTTCGGTGGCTATCTTCACGCGCGATTCCCTTCCTTGTGGGCACCGTTGCGGGAGTCCCTGGGGACGCCCACCGCGGTGGCTGCCCGGGCGGCCGGTGCCGGGATGGTGCCGAGCAGCGTGCTCGCCACCCCGGCGGGTGCGACGAACGCGACCAGCAGCTGCTCCATCAGCGCGCTACGGGCCGCCTCGTCGAGTTCCTGAGCGGTGGCCCGCTCCAGTCGGCGGACCGCTAGGGCGGCCGCCTCCACCGCGTCGTCCACCAGCACGGTGCGCAGGCTCGCGTCCAGGTCGGCCAGCCGGCGGCGGCGCATCGACTCGGCCACCTCGGGCGCGTAGTCCAGCGCCACCGGCTGCACCGAGAACACCTCCAGACCGGCGGGCGCCACCTCGGCGGCCAGCCCCCGGCTGAGCTCGTCGGCGAACCACTGCCCGTCGCGCAGCGCGGGGCCGGGGGTGGAGTTGCTGTCGCAGGGCAGCGTGCTCGCGGTGCGGGTCAGCACCGCGTGGATCTGCTCGCGCAGGTAGGCCTCGTGGTCCCCGACCGCGTAGACCGCCCGGGCGGTGTCCTTGATCCGCCAGACCACCAGCACCCGGACCACGATCGGGATCCCGGCCCGGTCGGTCACCGGCACCGGCTCGCTGCGCCAGTGCCGCAGCCTGACGTCCACCCGGCGCCGCCGCAGCATCGGGTTGACCCAGACCAGCCCGGCTCGCCGGATGGTGCCCCGGTAGCGGCCCCAGCGGCTGAGCACCCGGGTCTCACCGCTGCCGTTGGCCAGCAGGCCGGCCAGCGAGACCAGGACCACCAGGCCTGCGGCGGTCACCGCGACCAAGGCGGTGTCGGTCACCACCGCGCCGTCGGCCTCCTGGGCGGCCGCGGTCCGCAGATCGGGCGAGCCCCCGAAGCGCGGGATCACCCCGACCCGGGTCAGCACCAGGGCGGCGGAGCCCAGCGCCAGCAGCACGGCGAGCAGCGCCACCCAGCCCGGCAGCACCAGCGCCGGCCGTTCCCGCAGCCCCGGGGCCACCTTCGGCGGGCGGCGGGCGGCCACCTCGGCCCGGCTGTCCACAGGCTGTGGACGGACGACGGGCTGCGGCTCGGTGGGGGCGGGGCCCTCGGCGATCGGAGCCTGGGCGATCGGGGCAGGGTCCTCCGCGATCGGGGACTCGGTGTTCGGGAGGGCCACCCTGGGCAACGAGGTCGCCCCGGCGAGCGGGCGGCGGGCGGAATCGCGTTGGGCGTCCATGCGGAGGTTCCTCAGGGTCGGCGCGGCAGGCACTGCCGACCGGATCTGACGGACAGTGCGAAAGCCCAGGCTAAGTACATAGGTCAGTAAATGCGACATTTGGGTGATGGCGTGTCGAAAGGTATTTTTGGTGCATCCGCTGATGAAGTGCCAGCTCACTGACGCTCCGACAGCTCCCGCCGCCCACCCGGAAGGGAGGCTCCCCCCACCTGTTCGGCGGACGGCGGAAGCCCACGGGATTCAGCCCCGCCGGTCGTCCGGCCGGCGAACCACCATGCGCCGGGCGATCAGGGTCAGGCCGGCCAGGATCAGGAACACTCCGCACGTCGCCGCGCGCCAGCCACCGAGCGAGGCATGACCCCCCGTCAACCGATCCGCGGGCGGCGGCAGCGCGTCGGCCTGCGCCACCGGCTCGACGGCGGTGGGCGAGGAGGCAGCGGTGGTCTGATCGGCGACAACGGGCGCCGGCGAGCCGCTCGATGCCGTGGCGGACGGGACGGCGGCGGATGCCGACGAGGTCACCTGGGGGGATGCGGGCGCCGCACCGGGCCGCACAGTCGGCACCTGCACCGGGACGGCCGCCGACCCCGCCGGGGAGTCAGCAGGCGCACCGGATGCCGACGGGCTCGCCGCCGACGCCTCGGCGGTAGCGGCCGGGGTGGCACTCCCCGATACGTTGCCGCCCAGGGCCGAGCCGGCGCCCTCGCTGGGGACGGCGGCCGCCACTGCGGCACGGCTCGTGGCACCACTCCCGCTCGGACTGGCTGCCGCACTCGACAGGGCGCCGACGCTCGGCGAGGCGACCGCACTCGACGGGGCGCCTGCCGCGCTCGGGGCGGAGCTCGCGCTCGGGGAACCCGCGACGCTCGGCACGATGATCACGATGCTCGGGGGCGCCGCCACCACCGAGATGCTGCCTGACCCCGGGAGCGGGACCGTGATCGGCGAGGTACCGGACGCGCTCGGCGAGGGACCGGACGCGCTCGGCGAGGGACCCGTACTCGGCGAGGCACCGCCCGCACTCGGCGACGGACCCGCGGTCGGCTGGGTGCCCGTACCCGGCGAGGCCTGCGCCGTCGGCGAGCCGGTCCCCGCGCCACCCGGCGAAGCGTTCCCGGTCGCCGGCACCGGCGCCGGCACCACGTGCACCCGCACCGGGTCGCCCACCGTCGCGTTCCCGGCCTGGTCCACGGCCGTGGCCGTGAGCACCTGGTCGCCCTGCCCCAGGTCGCGCTGGGCGCGGCAGCTCCAGCTGCCGTCCACCGCGGCGACCGCCGAGCAGAGCGGACCGGTCCCGCCGTCGGTCACCGTGACCGAAGTCCCGGCGTCGGCGCTGCCGGCCAGCTGGGGGCGCAGCTCGTGCACGTCCTGGCCCGATCCGGGCGCGGTGATCACCGGCTTCGCCGGTGTCGTGGTCTTGACGATCATGGTGGCCGTGCCGCCCGCGCTGGTGTGACCGGCGAGGTCCGACGCGGTGACGGTGAGCTGATGCGACCCCTCGCTGAGGTCTTCCACCGGCAGGCAGCTCCAGGAGCGGTCGGCCCGGACCGCCGTGCGGCACACCTCGTTGTCGGACCCGCCGTCGGTGACCACGATCATCGAGCCGGGCCCGCCGGTACCGGTCATCGGCTGCTCGGGGTCGTTGGTGTACGCCGGCACGGTGAGCTTCGGTGCGGACGGCGGCGCGGTGTCGACCGCGAGCCCGACCGGGGCGCCGGTGTCGGCCGTCCCGTTCCCGCTGGCCTCGGCGGGCGCCAGGTGGTGGTCGCCGGGTGCCAGCGGCGTGTCGGGGCGGCAGTCCCAGCTGCCGTCCTTGGCGACCGGCGCCTGGCAGACCGGCGTCGCGCCGTCACTCACCAGCACGGAGCCGCCCGGCACCCCGCTGTCGCCCTTGACGTCGGGCTTCTGGTCGCCGGTCCGTGCGCCGGCCACCGGGCTGGTGATCTCCGGCTTGGCGGCCGTGACACGGAGGTGAACGGCCTGGTCCTCGACCTCCCCCGCGTCGGCGGGCCCGTCCGGTGCCACCACCTGTGCCGGGTCGCGGGCGATCCGCAGCCGGGCCCAGGTGTCGCCCGAGGACACGTCCGCCGGCACCAGCCACTCCAGGGTCGCGCTGCCCGCGCCGCGCGCCACCTCCACTTGGGCGCGCTCGGCGCTGTCGAACCTGCCCTCGTGGCGGAAGTCGATCCAGCCGGCCAGGGTGGCGCCGGCCGGCCCGGGGCTGACCGGCACCGTCACGTCGTAGTAGCGGCCGGCCTGGACTGACACCGGAAAGCTCAGCGCCGGGTCGTTGGCGGTGTGCTCGGCGCGGCCGGGTCGGAACTCCACCACGCGCTGCGGCGGCGCCGGCTGCGGATGCCGGCTGCGGTTGGCCAGGCCGGTGCGCGGGGCCGGGCCGATCGCGTCGCTGCCGAGGAACAGGTCGGAGATCACGTGCGAGGCGTCGCCGTAGCTCGCGGGTGCGCTGCCCAGCGCCTCGTCGACGGTCACGGTGACGGCGGGGTGCAGCGCCGGCGGTGCGGCGCTGCTGCCGGGCGCCGCGGTGTCGCGCCGGTCGACGCGCAGGGTGGCGGTGGTGAAGGTGCCGTCCAGTTCCAGGCTGCCGGCCGGGTCGAGCGTGGCGTCCGCCGTGCCGTCCTCAGCTGCCGGGCCGAATGCGCCGCCGGCCACCGTCCAACCGCGCCAGGGCGAGCGGGTGGCCGGCGCCGGGGCGCTCGGGGTGCCGCCGGTGACGGTCAGCCGCAGCGCCGAGGAGGTGCCGCCGGCGCTGCCGGTCAGCCCGCTGAGGTGCAGGCGGGGGTTGCGCACCGGGCGGGAGAAGGTGAGCCGCAGGGTGCCCAGGGTGCGCCAGGAGCCGTCCGCCGCGGGGTGGTCCTCGGTCATCCGGAACAGCTCGGCGGTTGTGCTGGCGTCGACGCCGTCGGTGTACGGCGCGGCGCTGCCCAGCGTCCCGGCGCCGGCGCGGCCGGTCACCCCGGGGGCCGGGGCGAACGTCAGGTCCACGCCCAGCCCGGAGCGCAGCACGGCGTGGTGGCCGTCGGTCCAGGTCGGCGGAGTCTGCTGCGCCTGCGAGACGGTCTGCAGCCAGCCGAAGCCCAGGCCCAGGCCGGTCGTCAGCGCGGCCGCGACCACCACGGTCCGACGGCGCCGACGGCTGCGCCGATGACGGTGGGGGCGGCCGGTCCGTGGCGAGCTCGCGGTCATGGGACCCTCCTGTGCACACGATGTGACAAGAAGGAATCACGATCTAACGTCCAGTCAGCCGAGCCACTCGCTGGTGGCGTCGGCGAACCACCCGTACGGCCGCGCTACGGCTGCCCGCCGTAGAGGATGGCGAAGAGCTTGACCTCCACCCCGTCCTCCCCGGGGCCCACCTCGTCGCGGGTCGCCTCGGCCAGCAGCTCGCGCAGCCCCACGCGCAGCCGGGCCGCGTGCTCGGGGGTGAGCCGGAACGTGCTGTGGGCGAAGAATCCGGGGGCTCCGTCTTCGGGGAGCGTCAGGTCGATCCGGTCGTTCAGGAAGTCCTGCTCGAAGTCCCGCCGAAAGGCATCCATGGCGGCCAGCAGCGCGGCCAGTGCCTCCGGCCGCTCGGGCGTACCGGCCGCGAAGATCGAAGGGGCCAGGCTCAGGCCCGTCTGGCGCGCCCGGTAGCGGCTCTCCACGATGCCGGAGACCAGCCGGGTGCCGGCCACCTCGATCAGCTCGACCTTCTCCAACTGCTTGAGGTGGCGGTAGAGCTTGGTCTGCGGCTCGTCCAGCTCGGTGGCCAGCTCCTTCGCCGTGAGCGGCTGCGGGTCGTGGCGGCGCAGGACGCTCAGGATCGCCAGCCGGACCGGGTCGGCCAGCGCCTTGAGCGTCGCGACATCGTCCACCAGGCGTGGTTCGGGCCTCTCCTGCATCGGGCCAGTCTGACACGGGTTCAGGGGTTGCCAGCATGCTCACTTGAGGGTAACCATTCACTCTATGGTGAACGTTCACGATTCCGTATTACCGCTGCGCTCCAACCGCCGCTTCCAGCTGCTGTGGACCGGCTCCGCCGCCGCCTCACTCGCCGCCCGACTGGCCGACACCGCCTACCCGCTGCTCCTGCTGCAGCTCACCGGATCACCCACCGCGGCAGGCGCGTTCGGTGCGGTGGGGCTCGGCGCCACCCTGCTGTGCGGACTGCACGGCGGCGCGGTGGCCGACCGGCGCGACCGGCGGCGCGTGCTACTGGCCGCCGACGCCGTGCGCTTCCTCACCGCCGCGAGCATGGCGGTGGCCCTGATCGCTCATCAGCTGACGCTGCCCCACGCCTTGGTGGCTGCCGCTGTGACCGGTGCCGCGGCCGCATACGGCGGCCCGGTCCGCACCCTGGCGATCCGCGCGGTGGTGCCGCCCGCCCAGCTGGGGCAGGCCCTGGCTCGCGAGGAACTGCGCGGCAGCACCGCCGCCCTACTCGGCCCACCGCTGGCCGGCCTGCTGCTCGCAGCCGGGCAGGCACTCCCGGCCATGGCCATCGCATTCGGGTCGCTGCTCGCCGTCCTGGCCACCTGCCTGGTGCGCTTCGACGGGCGCAGGGTGGTAGGGGCGGTGGCGGAAGGGGAGGGGGAAGTCGGCGGGGTCGACTTCCCAGGTTCCGATGGCGGCCCAACCACCTGCGCGGGGCGGCTCGCTGACCAGGTGGGTCGCCGCGAAGGGGGGCAGGAGGTCGGCGGCGCCGACGTCCGACGTGACCCCGCCCCGGCGGCACCACGCAGCGAGCAGCTGGGCCAGCAAGGAGCGGACCGGGAAAGCGGCGCCATCGACCTACTCCTCTATAAGCAGCCAGGCCACCGTGGAGCTGACCCCAAAGTCGACCCCACCGACTTCCCACGCCACCCCACCCAAGTGACACTCCCTAAGAAGCAGCCGAGGCACCGGGAAGTCGATCCCGCCGACGTTCCATGCAACCCAGCCGCTGGCCCCGCCGAGCCCGCACGCCCGGCGCTCGGGCTCCCGACTACCCGCGACAAGCGTCCGAGCCACCCGAGCGCAGACCGCAAAGTCGACCCCGTCAACGTTCCACGCCACCCAGCCGCTGACCCCGCCGAGCCCGCACGCCCGGCGCTCGGGCTCCCGACTACCCGCGACAAGCATCCGAGCCACCCACGCGCAGACCGCAAAGTCGACCCCGCCGACTTGCCCCACCACGCTGAACCGGCCGCGGGCTCGTGGGCTGGGCTGCGGTTGCTGTTGGCCGCGCCGGTGCTGCGTGCCACGTTGGGGGTCGCGATCCCGCTCAACCTGGTCGGCTCCGCAATGACGCTCGCGGTGATCGTGCTGCTGCGCGATCGCGGCGTCGGTGGTGCCGGTACCGGGCTCACACTGGCCGGTGAGGCGGTCGGCGCGCTCGCCGGTGCCCTCCTGGTCGGCCGACTGCACCGGCTGGCCGGGCCCGGGCGGCTGCTGCTTGGCGCAGCCTGGCTCTGCGTGCCGCTGCTGCTCGCACCGCTGTTGCCGGGTGGGGCGCCCACGGTCTTCCTCGCCCTGGCTGCGGCGAACCTGGCGATGCCCGCCCTGCGCGTCATGCTGGACGTGCTGATCTTCCAGCAGGTCCCCGACGAACTGCGCGGCCGGGTGATCGCCGCCACCATGACCGCCGTGATGCTCGGCATCCCGGCCGGCACCTTGGGGGCCGGCCTGCTGCTCGCCCGGCTCTCTCCCGGCGGCACGCTCGCGCTGCTGGCGCTGGTACTGGCCGCTGCCTTGCTACCGGCCACCGCGAGCCGGGCGCTGTGGCGGGCCGGCTGGCCGGGGCCCGATTCGCCCTGACACCGGGCGCCACCGCGAGCCCGAGCAGCACGGCGGCCGGGGCGAGGCGGATCCCGCGCGCCGGGGCCGGGGCTCAGGTGGGCGATCCCCAAGCGCATGCCCCCGGAACGCCGAAGGCCCCTCGCTTGGGGCGAGGGGCCTTCGGGGTGGTGCGCTCAGCAGGATTCGAACCTGCAACCTCTTGATCCGTAGTCAAGTGCTCTATCCGTTGAGCTATGAGCGCTCGGACGGCCACGGGGGCCGCGAGCGGGGGTTGGTGCGCTCAGCAGGATTCGAACCTGCAACCTCTTGATCCGTAGTCAAGTGCTCTATCCGTTGAGCTATGAGCGCTCGCCCTGGCAGTTTGTGGCCACCGGGGCGGTGCGGGGACAACATTACATGAACGCCGACCTGGGGCGAAATCGGTTGTTCCGGGCCACCCCGCAGGCGGCTAGGGCCCCGCGAACAGGCCTGGAACGCCAAGGGCCCCGCCGACCGAAGTCGACGGGGCCCTTCTGGCGGAGGCTGAGGGATTTGAACCCTCGATCAGGAATAACCCCGAAACCGCATTAGCAGTGCGGCGCCATAGACCGGACTAGGCGAAGCCTCCATCCACCCGATCGAACCGTCTCCGGTTGCGACCGCGTGCATGCGATGATGCCACAGCTCGGGGCTCCGACACCAACCGCTGGTTACGTTACTAGGCAGGTCGTGCTCTCGGCAAAAACAATGGGATACTCCAAACTCCGCCAGGCACCCGGTCCACCGCGGCCGGCTGCAAGTCGTGAGTCGTGAGGAGACCTTCGACGTGAGCAGCAGGCCGATCCGAGGCGCTGCTCGCCTCGCCGCGATACTCGACGCGTTGCCCGATGCCCTCCTGCTGGTGAACAGCAACGGCACCGTGGTGGACGCCAACCAGGCGGCCGTGCAGGCGATGCAGACACCCGGTACCTCTCTGATCGGCCGTGGGGTGCTCGACCTGCTGCCGGAATTCGACCCCAGCCGGATCCCCGGCTCGATGCGCCCCGTCCCCAAGGACACCGACGAGGCCGCCAAGCCGGTCCGGATGACCGCCCGCCGCACCGATGGCAGCAGCTTCCCGTGTGAGGTGCTCGGCAACGACTTCGCCGATGACGGCGCCTCCGAGGGCCGCGGCTACGCGTTCTCCCCGCCGGCGCCGTACGACCCGTACCGCACCGGCTCCAGCGCCAACGACCTCCTGCTCCTCATGGTGCGCGACCTGAGCGGCCGGCTCGGCGTGGAGGCGGAGCTGCGCCGCCAGCACAAGCAGACGGAGATGATCCTGCGGGCCGCCGCCGAGGGCGTGCTCGGCGTGGACCTCGAAGGCCGGGTGGTGCTGGTCAACCCGGCCGCGGCGCACATCCTGGACTTCCGGGCCAGTGAGTTGGGCGGCCGCGAGCTGCACACCCTGGTCCAGCACTCGCGGGCCGACGGCACTCCGCTGGCCGCGGACGAGTCGGCGCTGCTCGACACCCTGTCGTCCGGCCGCAAGCACCGGGTGCGCGGCGCCACCCTGTGGCGCAAGGACGGCCGCCCGGTCACCGTCGACCTGACCACCGCTCCGGTGCGGGACGGCGACCAGTTGGTGGGTGCCGTCATGACGTTCACCGACCGGACCCAGGAGCTGGCCCTGACGGCCCGCGCCGAGCATCTGAGCGCGGTGCTGGAGACCGAGGTCAGCGGCGCCCTGCAGGCGCTTCGCGACCGGATCGACAGACTGGCCGCAGACCCCGCCGGGCAGCTGTGGCCGGAGGCCAACTGGATGCTGCGGGCGCTGGCCGACGACTGCCGGCGGTTCGGGGTGCTGATCGAGGGCGTGCTGGCGCACCAGCAGGCCGACGGCCCCGAGCAGGAGCTGCACCGCGCGCCCACCTCGCTGGAGACGCTGGTGACCGGTGCCGTCGAGCAGGCGGGTCGGCTGGTCGGCCCCGGCCGGCTGCGCTTCTCGGTGCACGCCGGCTCCGTCGAACTGACCGCCGACCAGGAGCGGCTCGCCCAGGCGCTGGCGTATCTGGTGGCGGACGTCAGCGGGGTCGCGCTGACCGGCTCGGTGGCCGACGGCGGCGAGGCTCCGATGGTGGTGGTGGCCGCCGCGCAGCGTGCCGACATGGCCCGGGTCGAGATCCGCGGTCCGGGCAAGGGCGGCAGCAAGGTGTACGTGCCGATCGCCCGGGACCTGGTGGAGCGGCACGGCGGCGTGCTCCAGCCGCATGAGCTGCCCAGTGGCGGCACCACCTATGTGGTGGAACTGCCGTTGGACGATGCCGCGGCCGAGGCGGCGGCGGCCCGCTCCGCGAACGGCGGGCACCAGGTGCCGCGCGAGACCGACACCGCCGTGCTGCCCGACCTGCCGCCGGAGATGGTGGACGCCCTGGTGGGTTCCGCCGGTGCGAAGTCGGCCGAGGCGGAGCCCGCCGAGGCCGAGGCGGCGGCTGCGGGCCTGGGCGCACCTCCCAGCGCCCCCCAGCCTCCGGCCGGGGGGACCCCCATGGCTGGGGGAGAGTCCGCACCGGTCGACCTGACCAAGCCGCAGCAGCCCGCCGAGCAGCCCGCGCCGAGCAGCCCGCGCCGCCGGCGGGCCCTGCCGGAGCGGGCGCCCGCCACCGAGCAGCCCGCCCGGCCCGCCGTGCCCGCGGCGCAGCCGTACCCCGGTCTGGAGCAGGCGCTGGCCGGTGGTGCCTCGGCTCTGCCCGTCTACCCCGGCCTGGAGAACGCCCTGCCGACCGAGCCGCGCACCCCGGTCGCCGAGGCGCCGGCCCCGACCGGTCGCCGTCGCCGGCTCGGTCTGCCGGGCGGCGAGCAGTCGGCGGGCGCAGGACAGACCGGTGGTGCCGGACAGATCGGTCTCGCCGGACAGTCCGGTGGCGCCGGACAGACCGGCGGCTCCGGTCCGATGGCACTGGAGCCCGCCCGGCCAACCGAAGCCGGTGCGGCCACCCAGCTGCCGGCCCGTACTGACGCGCCGACGCCGCCCGCACCCCCCGCCCGGCCGGTGGGCAGCGGCCTGGCCGAGCTGGCCCCGCCCCGCCCCGGGGGGCACTTCGGCAGCGCCTTTCCGGCCCCGGCCGCCCCGCTGGAGCAGCGCACCCCGCCCCGCCCGGTCGCCGCCCTGGCCCCCGCGCTGCCCGCGCCCGGCCAGAGCGAGCTGCCCCGCTTGACCGGTGAGGACGAGGGCGCCGCCCCGGCCGCCGCCCCTCGGCTGCCCGAGTACCCGGACTACTCGCCCATGGTCAGCCCGGCGGCGGATGGCCGGCCGCGGCGGCTGCTGGTCTGGCCGGAGCCCGATCCGTCGACCAAGCAGGCGCTCCAGGAGCGCGGCTACCGCCCGGTGATAGTCCGCTCCCGCGAGGAGGTGGACGCCCAGGTCGCCGCTTATCCGGCCGCGCTCTTCGTCGACCCGCTGACCGGCCCGATCACCCGCACCGCGCTGCAGTCGCTGCGCACCGCGGCGCTGAACAGCCGGGTGCCGGTGCTGGTCACGGCCGGCCTGGGGCAGGCCACCCGGGACGCCGCGTACGGCGCGGACCCGGCGGTGCTGCTGCGCGCGCTGGCGCCCAAGGACAGCGAGCACCACGCGGCCCGGGTGCTGCTGGTGGAGGGCGACCCGGACATCGCGGCGGCGCTCACGGCCAGCCTGGAGCGGCGCGGCATGCACGTGGAGCACGCGGCCACGGAGGACGAAGCGGTCGCCAAGGCGAGCAGCGTGCAGCCCAACCTGGTGGTGATGGACCTGCTGCGGATCCAGCGGCGCCAACTGGGCCTGCTGGACTGGCTGCGGGCCAATGACCGGCTGCACCGCACCCCGCTGGTGGTCTACACCTCGGTGGACCTGGATCCGGCCGAGCTGCCCCGGCTGCGCACCGGGGAGACCGTGCTCTTCCTGGCCGAGCGCTCGACCAGTCCGGACGTGCAGCAGCGGATAGTCGACCTGCTGGGCCGGATCGGCGAACTGGACGGGGTCAACGGGCAGCGTCAGCACGCTGTTTGACGGTCAGTCAACCATTGTTGCCGCGCCTCGGTCGGACCGGGGCGCGGCACGGGGTTCGGCGGCTCAGCTCTTGCCGTCCTCCCGGACGACGTCCAGGCGGCCGGCCGCGTAGTCGGCGCGGATCACCTTCTTGTCGAACTTGCCGACGCTGGTCTTGGGCACCGACTCGACCAGCGTCCAGCGCTCCGGCAGCTGCCAGGAGGCCACCCGCCCGGCGAGGAAGGTCCGCAGGCCGGGCAGGTCCACGGCGGCGTCCGGGCGCAGCACCACGGCGGCCAGCGGGCGCTCGCCCCACTTCTCGTCCGGCACCGCCACCACGGCGGCCTCGGCCACCTCCGGGTGGGCCATCAGCTGGTTCTCCAGTTCCACCGAGGAGATCCACTCGCCGCCGGACTTGATCACGTCCTTGGCCCGGTCGGTGAGGGTGAGGAAGCCGTCCGGGGTGATGGTGCCGACGTCGCCGGTGCGCAGCCAGCCGTCCTCGGTGAACTTGTCCTCCGGGCGCTCCGGCTCGTTGCCCGCGCCGCCGTAGTAGGCGCCGGCGATCCACGGCCCGCGCACCTCCAACTCACCGGCGCTGTGGCCGTCGTGCGGCACTCGCTCGCCGCCCGGGCCGATCAGGCGGGCCTGCACCCCGGCGGGGAAGACGCCCTGCATCGCGCGGTAGTGCCACTGCTGCTCCTCGTCCAGCCCGGCCGGCGGCAGGCCGAAGGTGCCCAGCGGCGAGGTCTCGGTCATGCCCCAGGCGTGCACCACCCGGATGCCGTGGCGCTCCTGGAAGGCGCGCATCAGGGCCGGCGGGCAGGCCGAGCCGCCGATCACCACCTGGCGCAGCGATGAGACGTCGTAGGGCTGCTGACGGCCGGTCGGGTGGTCCAGCTCCTCCAGCAGGCCGTTCCAGATGGTCGGCACGGCGGCGCTGACGGTGGGCTTGACCTGCTCGATCATCGCGGCCAGCGGCTGCGGCTGCAGGAACCGGTCCGGCATCAGCAGGCCCGCACCGGACATGAAGGCGGCGTACGGGATGCCCCAGGCGGCCACGTGGAACATCGGGACCACGGGCAGCGCCACATCGGCCGGCGTCAGGCCGAAGGCGGCGGCCGCGTTGCCCTGCAGGCAGTGCAGGAAGATCGAACGGTGGCTGTAGACCACGCCCTTGGGGTCGCCGGTGGTGCCGGAGGTGTAGCAGATCATCGCCGGGCTGCGCTCGTCGATCTCACTCTGCCACGGGTAGTCGGTGGGCCGCCCGGCGATCAGTTCCTCGTACTCGTGCACACTGCCGGTGAAGCCGGCCAGCAGCGAGCGGTCGGCCGGGCCGCTGATCACGATGTGCTTGAGCGAGGTGAGCTGCGGCAGCACCGCGGCGAGCAGCGGCAGCACGCTGCCGCTGACGATGATCACGTGGTCGGCGGCATGGTTGACGATGAACGCCAACTGCGCGGCCGACAGCCGCAGGTTGAGCGTGTGCAGCACGCCGCCCATCGCGGGGACGGCGAGGTACGCCTCCAGGTGGTCGGCGTTGTTCCACATCAGGCTGCCGACGACGTGCTCCGGCGTGACGTCCAGCTCGTCCCGCAGCGCGTGGGCGAGCTGCGCGGCCCGGGCGCCGACCTCGGCGAAGGTGCGGACCTGGGGGCCGGTGCCGTCCCAGGTGGTGACGGTGGCCCGCCCGTGGAGGGTTGACCCGTGCTCCAGGATGCGGGCAACGGTGAGCGGTACGTCCTGCATGGTGCTGAACACGCGGTGGGCCTCCTTGACCGGGCTGCTCTGCCAGGTGCCGCGCCGGGCTACCCACCGGTAGCCGCGCGGCCCAAGTGCCGATTCTGGACCCGCCGGGCGCCCGATGTCAGCAGGTTCGGGCGGAATGAGACATGCGGCTCAGCGGACGGCCGCCCGCAGCTCGGCGGACTCCGCCTCCGGGAGCCAGTCGCGCTCCGGGTGGTACTCCAGCCAGCGGCGATGCCGGCCCGTTTCGGCGAAGGCGTGCAGCAGGGCGGGGATGCCGGGGTGGGGGGTGCGCTTGGGCCAGACCAGGGACCAGGCGTAGAGGGGGGTGGGGTCGACCAGCGGGATGGTGCGCAGGCCCGGGGTGGCAGCGGGCAGCGGCACGTCGGCGGGGAGCAGGGTGACGGCGGTCGGGGTGGCGGCGAGGTGGGCCAGGAAGTGCTCGGCACCGAGGTTGGACTCCACGGCGAGTGAGGTCAACTCGAAGCGCTCGGCGAAGCGTTGCAGGAACTCCAGGCGGACCAGCGCGGCGGGGAGCAGGAGTTGGCTCGCCCGCAGGTCGGCCGGTGTCAGCGAGGTGGCGTCGGCCAAGGGGTGGTCCGGGCCGACCACGGCGTCCACCGGCTCCAACCTGACCAGGCGGTGGGCGAGTTCGCGGTCCCGGCCGTCGGGCAGCGGGTGGTGGCGGCCGAAGCCGGCGTCGATCTCGCCGCGCAGCAGGGCGGCCAGCACCGAGGGCAGGTCGCGGCCGTGTCCGATCTCCACCGCGCCCGGCTCGACGGCCACGGCGCCCACCGTGCGCAGCGGGGCGAACAGGTGGCCCCAGACGTCCAGCCGCAGCGGGGCGGCCGAGCCGCGCACCGCGGTGACGGCTGCGGCGCAGGCCGCCAGCACCGCGCGGGCCGGCTCAATGAGCCGTTCTCCGGCGGCGGTTGGCACCGCTCCCCGACCGTCCCGGTCCAGCAGCCGCTCGCCCAGCGTCGCCTCCAGGCGGGCGATCCGCTTGGAGAGGGCCTGCTGAGTGATCGCCAACTCCTGGGCCGCGCGGCCGAAGTGGTGCTGCTCGGTGACGGCCAGGAAGGCCCGCAACTGGGCCGGGTCAAGATCCACGACGCCCATCCTCGCCGACAACCAGCGGTTGTCAAGGCCGCCCGGTGGTTGTTGGACCGGTGCCGTCTCGCGGCGGGAGGGTGGTCACGTCAACACCGCACGGAGGAGCCAGAGATGAAGGCGTTCACCGCCACCCGCGACGCCGCGGCCACCGTCCGCCTCACCGAGGTCGCCGAGCCGGCACCGCGTCCCGACCAGGCCCTGGTCAAGGTCGAGGCCTACTCGGTCAACCGCGGCGAGACCTTCCAGCTGGAGCGTCCGCCCGGCGGCGACTGGCGGCCCGGCAAGGACGTCGCGGGGCTGGTGGTGCAGGCCGCACCGGACGGCTCGGGTCCGCCGGTCGGCTCCCGGGTGGTGGGCCACCCGCCGGCGCTCGGCTGGGCCGAGTACGTGGCGGTGCCGACCGGCCAGCTGGCGGTGCTGCCCGAGCAGTTGGGCACGGTCCAGGCAGCCGCGCTGCCGCTGGCCGGCCTGACCGCGCTGCGGCTGCTGCGCACCGCCGCCCGGCACACCGGCCACCTGGCGGGCCGGCGGATCCTGCTCACCGGCGCCTCCGGCGGCGTCGGCCACTATCTGACCGAGCTGGCCGCCGCGGCCGGCGCCGAGCTGACCGCGGTGACCGCCTCGGCCGAGCGCGGCCACCGGCTGAGCGAGCTGGGCGCGGCCCGGGTGGTGCACCAAGTGGCTGACGCCGATGGGCCGTTCGACCTGGTGCTGGAGTCCACCGGCGGCGCCGACCTGCCGATCGCGCTGGACCGGCTGGCCAAGCGCGGACTGCTGCTCTGGTTCGGCCAGGCCAGCCGCCGACCCGCCACCCTGGACTTCTTCGCCCTGCTGAACGGCCCGACCAGCGCCACCATCCGGCAGTTCAGCTACGCCGACGTGGACGAGCCGGACGGCGCCGACCTCGCCACCCTGGTCCGCCTGGCCGCCGAAGGCCGGCTGCACCCCGAGCTGGGTACCGTGCGGGACTGGCACGACACCCCGCGCACCCTCGCCGACCTGCGCGGCCGACAGATCCGCGGCAATGCTGTACTGACCGTCAACTGATCTTTTCTACGAAGGAGTTGGACCAATGACCGAGCTCGACCCGAAGGCCGTCGTCATCCGGTACGTCAACGCGGTCATCGACGGCGACCTGGACGTGATCCGGGCCAGCTTCGCCGAGGACGCGACCTGGCACTACCCGGGTGACCTGCCGCTGAGCCGGGTGTGGACCGGCCGCGACGCCATCGTGGACGACTTCCTGGTCGGCGCCGGCAGCCTGTTCGCCCCGGGCGGCGCGCCCAAGGTGACGCTGGTCAGCGTGCTGGCCGACGGCGACAAGGTGGTCGCCGCGTGGAAGGCCGACGGCGTCGCGGCCGGCGGCGGGCAGTACGCCAACCGCTGCCTGGGCATCTTCACCGTCGCGCAGGGCCGGATCACCAGCGTCGAGGAGTACCTGGACACCAAGCACGCCGCCCAGGTGCTCTTCCCGCAGCAGGGCTAACGCGCCACCAGGGTGTCGAGCTGGTCGGTGTCGACGTCCAGCTCGACACCGCCCCAGGTCTGCGCCTTGCTGCCGGTCAGCTGGTGCGCCCGGCGGTGCTCGGGCCACTGGTCGGCGTCCAGCGCGCCGGAGCCGTCGGTGGAGCTGCGGTTGTCCCAGCGGGCGTACCAGACGGCGTCCGGCAGCGGGGCCGCACCGGCCCGGGCGGCGTCCGCCAGGTCGGTGATGCCGGAGTCGACGCTGGAGTAGAAGCCCGAGAAGTAGCCCGCCAGATGCAGCGCCCGGGTCCAGCCCTCGGTGAAGTCGATCACCGCCTTGGCGCAGTCGGGGTCGCCCGGCTGGTAGGCCTCGATGTCCAGGTAGACCGGCGTGCCCGGGCCCAATCCGAGCACCCGGACGCGGTGCACCGCCTCGGCCGCCTCCTCCTGCCCCTGCGCCACCGCGTTGTCCGGGTCGATCTTGTCCGGCTTGTCCGGCCGGTCCGCGCACGGCGCCTGGCGGCCGACGTGGGTGGGCATCAGCCGCCAGCCGAGGGCCCGCGCCTCGCGCACCCACTCCCTGGTCAGCTCGGGTTGCGCACAGGCTCGTTGGCTGCCGCTGGTGTAGATGCCGACCGCGCCGTACGGCGAGGCGCCGCGCCAGACCCGCATCGCGTCCAGCGGCGGAGCGGAGCAGGCGTCGAAGCCGCTGCCGGTGAACACGGTGTGCGGCTCGATGGTCAGCCTGGCCCACCCCGGATCGGCGAGCACCGTGACCCGGTGCCTGGTCGCACTCGTGGCGGCGGGTCGGGCCATCGCCCCGGCCAGGGCGGCGGGCAGTCGATGGGCGCTGGCGTCGTTGGCAACCAGCAGCACCAGGACGGCGGCAGAAGCGGCCGCCGGACGCAGGTAGCGCAGCATTCCTCAAGCCTGGCCGCCCGCCTCCGGCAGCAGGCCGAGCGACACCGGAGCACCCCCGATCTCCACCCGTTCGGGCTAGCCACCGATCTCGTGACGGACAGTCAGATGAACAGCTCATGTCTTTGTATCACGTTCTAAGACAGGGGCTTGTCAGGCTTATGGTCCTGACGTCAGACTCGGCTGGTGTCCACCACCGACCATCGCGAACCAGCCGCCCCCTCCATCCCGTCCGCCTCGGCCACCGGGGCCGCCGCCCCGGCCGACGGCGGCGTGCTCGGGCGGGCACCGGCCCCGCTGCTCTGCGTGCTGGCCATGGTCGTCCTGCAGACCGGACTGGCCCTGGCCACACACCTGTTCGGCCCGCTCGGGGTGATGGGCACCTCGTTCCTGCGGCTGTGCTGCGCCGCCGCGGTGCTGCTGGCCGCCACCCGGCCCCGGCTGCGCGGCCGCAGCGCCCGCGATCTGGCCGCCGCGGCGCTGCTCGGCACCGCCTCGGCCGGGATGACCCTGTTCTTCGCGCTGGCCACCTCCCGGCTGCCGCTGGGCACCGCGGCGACCCTGGAGTTCCTCGGGCCGCTCGCGGTGGCGCTGATGCACGCGCGGCGGGCGAGCCACCTCGCCTGGGCGGTGCTTGCCGCGGGCGGGGTGGCGCTGCTCACCCTGCTCGGCGGGGGCGGTGGCGGCGGGCACGCCCTCGACCCGCTGGGCCTGGGCTACGGCAGCGCGGCGGCCGCCTGCTACGCCGGCTACATCGTGGCCACCAACAAGGTGGGCGCGGTCTTCCCGGGCTTCCAGGGGCTGGCCGTCTCGATGACCGTGGGCGCGGCGGTGCTGGCGCCGTTCGGGCTCGCCGAGGCCTGGCACGGGCTGGCCGGCTCCGCCCACCCCGGTCAGCTGCTGCTGGCCACCGCCGGGGTGGCGATGCTGCTGCCGGTGATCCCCTACGTGCTGGAGATGTCGGCGCTGCGGCGGCTGCAGGAGAGGGTGTTCAGCATCCTGCTCAGCCTGGAGCCGGCGGTCAGCACCCTGGTCGGGTTCCTGCTGCTCGGCCAACTGCTCGGCTGGGCCCAGCTGCTGGGCATCGCCTGCGTGGTCGGCGCGAGCGCCGGGGCAACGCTGACGAGCCGCCACGACTGACGGCTCGTCGGCGGACGTCGGTTACTGCAGGTTGATCGGCTACTGCGGGTTGATCGGCGCGAAGGTGATGTCCACGTTGCGGTTGCCCTGGTCGGTCGAGACCACCCCGGAGTTGCCCTTGACCCCCAGGGTGTTGTTCTGGTTGGAGGCACCGCTGCCGGTGGCCACCTGCTGGGTCGAGTTGGCGTTGCCGTCGACGCCGCCGAAGATGTTGCCGCTGCCCACGCTGGACACCACGCCGGCATTGGAGTTGCCCGAGGAGCCGGCACCGTCGTCGGCGAACGAGGCGCCGGCGCCGGCCAGCAGCAGACCCGCGGCGAGCGGGGCCGCGGCGAGTGCGGCGATCGTCCGCGCCATGCGGATGCGAGCCATGCGAAATCCTCCACGAATTCGGTTAGCTGGTGCGGGAGTTCGCGGCCAGACGAACTCCTGCGGGCTGCGACGCCGAAATCCAGCCTGGGCAATCCGGCCGCCGACTTCCAGTGCCCGCCGTCCGATTCCCTCGATCGCGTGAGCCCAGCCGGCCAAACCACCCGACATCAGCGCGAACGGCTAGAACAGCTTGCCCGGATTCAGGATCCCCAACGGGTCGAACACGCCTTTGAGCTGCCGCTGCAGCTCCAGCCCGACCGGCCCCAACTCCCGGGCCAGCCACTCCTTCTTCAGCAGCCCGACGCCGTGCTCCCCGGTGATCGTGCCACCCAGTTCCAGCCCCAGCGCCATGATCTCGTCGAAGGACTCCCGGGCCCGGGCCGTCTGGTCGGCGTCGGCCGCGTCGAAGACCACCACCGGGTGGGTGTTGCCGTCGCCCGCATGGCTCACCACACCGATGGTCAGCCCGCACCGCTCGGCGATCCGGGCCACCCCCGCCAGCATGTCGGCCAGCCGGGAGCGCGGCACCGCCACGTCGTCCACCATCGTGGTGCCCAGGGTGTCCAGCGCGGGCAGCGCCAGCCGGCGGGCCGCCAGCAGCAGCTCCGACTCGGCCCGGTCCGCGGCCGGCACCACCTCGGTGGCCCCCGCCTTGCGGCACAGCTCGGCCACCGCCGCCAACTCCCGCTGCGGCTCGGCCCCGTCGAACGCCACCAGCAGCAGCGCCCGGGTGGACTCCGGCAGCCCCATCCGGCCCAGCTTGTTGACCGCCCGCACCACCACGCCGTCCATCAGCTCCATCAGCGACGGGGTGAAGCCGGCCTCCACCACCGCGTTGACCGCCGCGCAGGCCGCCCCCGGATCCGCGAACTCGGCCGCCAGCGCCAACTGCGGGGCGGGCTTGGGGCGCAGCGCCAGCACCGCGCCGACCACCACCCCGAGGGTGCCCTCGGAGCCCACGAACAGCCGGGTCAGGTCGTAGCCGGCCACCCCCTTGGCGGTGCGCCGGCCGGTGCGCAGCAGCCGCCCGTCGGCCAGCACCACGTCGAGGCCGAGGACGTACTCGCTGGTCACCCCGTACTTGACGCAGCACAGCCCGCCGGCGCCGGTGCCGATGTTGCCGCCGATGGTGCAGGACTCCCAGCTGGACGGGTCCGGCGGGTAGCTCAGGCCGAACTCCTCGGCGGCCCGGGAGAGCACCGCGTTGACCACGCCGGGCTCCACCACGGCCAGCCGGTTCACCGGGTCCAGCTCCAGGATCCGGTTCATCTTCACCAGCGACAGCAGGATGCAGCCGGCCACCGCGTTGGCCGCGCCGGACAGCCCGGTGCGAGCCCCCTGCGGCACCACCGGGACCCGCAGCTCGCTCGCGGTCCGCAGCACGTGCCGCACCTGCTCCACGGTGCTCGGGAAGACCAGCACCGCGGGCTCCCCGGACGCGCAGAACCCGGCCATGTCCTGCCGGTAGGCGGCGGTCACGGCCGGGTCCACGACCACCGCGGAGTCCGGGAGGCCGGCCAGCAGCCGGGTGGTCAACTCGCTCATCACGGGCTCCGTTCGGTTCGGTCGTGCCGGATCCGAGGACGGAACGGAGCCTACGCGCCCTGCGGCGCGAGTGGGTCAGGCGTGCTTGCGCTTCTGCCGCCCGTGGGTGGCCTGCAGGTAGGCCACCACCAGCACGATCACCACGGTCAGCACGGCGGTCACCGGACCGTAGCCGTAGCCCAGGCCGTGGTGCTCCTTGGGCGCGCCCAGCCAGTCGGCGAGCGAGGCGCCCAGCGGCCGGGTCAGGATGTAGGCCAGCCAGAAGGCCAGCACCGCGTTCAGTCGCAGCAGCCAGTGCGCCAGCGCCGGCAGCGCGATCGCCACCGCGAACAGCAGCGCGCCCTCCAGCCAGCCGAGGTTGAAGCCGTACGCGGTCAGGTCGCCGACGGCGGTGCCCATCGCGAAGGTGGCCAGCACCGCGGCCCAGTAGAAGAGCTCCCGGCGCCTCGTCCGGACGCTGTCGATGGCCAGCGTGCCCTCGGCCTTCTTCCACCAGGCGAAGATCACCACCAGCGACACCAGGAAGAGCGACGCCGACACCGGGTACGGCACCCCGACCACCACGTGCAGCCCGTCGGCCGCCATGGTGCCGAAGACGCTGACCATGACGATCGCGAACCAGTACACCACCGGCACGTAGCGCTTCGCCCGGAACTGCAGCACCAGGGCCACCAGCAGGCCGAGGCCGCCCAGCCCCACCGCCGGGATCGGCCCCAGCGAGTTCGCCAGGGTGTCCGACGCGGTCTCCCCCATGCCGGTGGTCAGCACCTTGGCCACCCAGAACAGCGCCGTGACCTCGGGCACCTTGCTCAGCACGGCCCGCGCGGATGTGGCCGACTCACTCGGCCGGAGTTGAGCAGTCGTCATGGCCGCCAATATGTCAGGCGGACCTGAAGACCACCTGAAGATCCGACTCGGCCGGAACGCCCGGCCCCTGACCGTCGTCGCAGGTCAGGGGCCGGGGCAATACGGCGTCGCCGGTTACCAGTTGCCCCAGGTCCCGGTGGACCACAGGGCGCCGCCGGTGGTCGGGCCGCCGCCGGCGCGGTAGACCACGAAGTTCCCGTCGTCCTGCACCTTGGCGTAGTCATTGGGGCTGTGGAAGTCCGGCGTGGTCCAGTTGGTCCGGCCGTTGTCAGGGTTGAAGAGGTACAGCACGCCGGTGTTGTTCAGGATGAACAACCACGCGCCAGGCTGACCCTGGGTCCCGCTGGACCACAGCGCCGCGCCGTCGCGCTTGCGGTAGAGCACCAGGTTCCCGTCGGACTGGTTGAGCAGCCAGACCGACTTCGACTCGATCCACCGGCCGGGCCCGATACCCGCGTGCCCGTCGATGATGCTCCCCGCATCCGGGGCTCCGCCCATGGCCGGCAGGAGTCCGGTGTTGGTCTGCCAGAGGAACCCGTTGCTGAAGACGCAGAACCAGCCGTTCAGCAGCTGGGCCTTGGCACCCCGGTGGCCCCAGCTGTTGGTGCTCCACAGCGCGGCCGACGAGTCGGTCCGGCCCTGCAGGTAGACCACCAGGTTGCCGTCGGGCTGCATGTACGCGTAGGCGCCGCTGTGGCCCCAGGTGCCGCTGGACCAGATGGCCGGGCCGTGGTTACCGGTCGGGCCGAGCAGGTACATCACCAGGTTGCCGTCGCCCTGCATCACCAGGGCCGACTCACCGTTGGTCAGGCTCTGCCCCGGCAGCAGTTGCTGCCCGCTCCCCAGGAACGTGTCCGTCGTCGCCGTGGCAGCGGCCTTCGGGGCCGGCGCGGCGGCGGTGGCGGCCGGCGCGGTGACCGCCAGCGCGGCGGCACTGAGCAGCGCCACGGCGGTCCGTCTGAGCACGTTGCTGCGCCTCAAGAGAATCCCCCTCCGATACGAAAAAGGCGGGCACCGGCATGTCACCGGTACCCGCCCTGACCAGGCTTTCGCCTACCAGCGGAGAGCGTGGGATTCGAACCCACGGTACGGGGTCACCGCACGACAGTTTTCAAGACTGTTCCCTTAGGCCGCTCGGGCAGCTCTCCCAGGCGGAGGTCAGCCTAACGGGTCCAAGGGGGTGTGGTGCACCGGGTTTGGCGGCCCGGTGCACCGGGTGGGTCAGTTGGTGTCGCCGGAGCGGCTGCCGAGGGTGACGGTGGTGGTGCTGGCCTGACCGTTGCGGGTGTAGTCCACCTGGACCTGGTCACCAGGGGAGTGCGTCCAGATGGTGGCGACCAGGGCCGGGCTGCCGTCGATCTGCACGCCGCCGAGCTTGGTGATGACGTCGCCCGCCTTGAGGCCGGCCTTGTCGGCGGGGCCGCCGGGGGTGACCGGCGGGGTGCCCTGGATGGACTGGGTCTGCACCTGGGCGCCGTCGCCGTTCTGGTAGTCGTCGTTGCGCAGGATGCCGAGGGTGGCGTAGACCGGGGTGCCGGTCTTGATCAGCATCTGGGCGACCCGCTTGGCCTGGTTGATCGGGATGGCGAAGCCGAGGCCGATGCTGCCGGCCTGGCCGCTGCCGCTGGAGTTGGACTGGATCGCCGAGTTGACGCCGATCACCGCGCCCTGGCCGTTGAGCAGCGGGCCGCCGGAGTTGCCGGGGTTGATCGAGGCGTCGGTCTGGAGCGCCATCATGTACGAGGTCTGGTTGCCGGCCTGGTCGCCGGACTGGACCGGGCGGTTCTTGGCGCTGACGATGCCGGAGGTGACGGTGCCCTCCAGGTCGTACGGGGCGCCGATGGCGATGGTCGTGTCGCCCACCTGCACCTGGTCGGAGTCGCCCAGCGGGAGCGGGACCAGCTTGCCGGCCGGCGGGTTGTCCAACTTGACCACGGCGATGTCGTAGCCCTTGGCCTGGCCGACCACGGAGGCGGGGTAGGTGGTGCCGTCGGAGAACTTGACGGTCAGCTTGCCGCCGCCCTGGGCCGGGGCGACCACGTGGTTGTTGGTCAGGATGTGGCCCTCGGTGTCGAAGACCCAGCCGGTGCCGGTGCCGGACTCGCTGCTGCCCTCGGCCTTGATGGTGACGGTGCTGGGCAGCGCCTTGTTGGCGATCCCGGCCACCGAGTCGGGCGCCCGGTTGGACGCCTGGCTGCCGCCGTTCACCGAGACCGTGGTGCTGTTGTGGCTGCTGCCCGCGTTGCTCGACGAGTCACCGCCCTTGATCGCGGCGCCCGCGACACCGCCGGCCAGGCCCGCCACCAGGGCGATCGCGGCGATCAGGGCGACCAGGCCGCCCTTGCCCTTCTTGCGCGGGGCCGGCTGGCCCCAGCCGCCGGGGTACTCGCCGCCCGGACCACCCGAGTACTCGCCGCCCGGACCACCCGGGTAGTCGCCGCCCGGGCCGCCGGGGTAGCCGGGGCCACCGGGGTAGCCGGGGCCGCCCGGGGCGGTGGGGGCGCCGCCCCAGCCCTCGCCGACCGGGTGGCCGGCGCCGAACGGGTGGTGCGGCTCCTGCGGGGACCCGGCCGGCACACCGGCGGTGATCTGCGGGGCGACCCGGGGGTCGGCGGCGGCCGCGGGCGTCGCGTACGGGTTGAGCGGGGGCTCCACGACCGTGGGCTCCACGGCCAGGGGCTCCACGGCCAGGGGCTCGACGGCAGGCGCCGGCTGAGCCGGGGCGGGCGGCAGCACCGGCGGCGGCGCGTCCACGTATCCGGAGCCGGCACCCGGCGCGGCGGGCGGCGGCGCGTCGATGTACTCGGGCGCGCTCAGGCCCTCGGCGACGGTGGGCTCGCCAACCGGAGCGGCGGGAGCCTCGGGGGCCGGCACCCGGCCGAACGCCATCGTCTTGTCAGCCGGCGCGGCCGGCTCCGCCTCGGGAGCCGGCACCTTGCCGAACGCCACCGTCGGCGTCACTTCGCCGGTGCCCGGCGCCGCCGCACCACCGACCGCCGGAGTGCCCCCCGGCTCGCCGTGACCGCTGGAGAGTTGCTCCCCCTGCGGCCCGGTGGAACCACTCTCGTGCTCGGTGCTCACGGACGACCTCCATCGCTGACAGGACCTTGGCCCATAGTTTTTCCCATGCCCGATCTGGTTGCCGTAAGGGCCTGCCTGAAGAACTGGTAAGAATCCTTAGGCGCACCCGACGGCCCGCGATCGCCCACCCCTCGGGACCACTCGATCGGCCTCGACCGAACGTGGTGTCCCGCCGATCCGGACGGCGCATTCCCCCATCCTTGGCGTATTCCGCGTGTCGGGCTACCCTTTCCGGGCCAAATCTGACACGCGGGAGCTTGGACCCACCAGGCTGAGAGTGCGCTGGTCGACCGTACGCCATGGCGATTTCGCCGGCGCGGGCGAGGGAGCGCAGACCGCCGGAACCTGTCCGGGTAATGCCGGCGTAGGGAGTTTCGCCATGACGGCTGCTTCGCCCTCCCCTGCCTCCACCGCGGTGCTGCAGGACGCACCGCCCGTCCGCGCCGAGGCGCCGCTGGTGCTGGACACCGCGCCGCCGCGCACCCTGGGCTTCCGGGACCAGTTCGCGCTCTGGGCCAACCTCGGGATCAGCCTGATCGGCTTCACCACCGCGAGCACCGTGCTCGGCGCCCAGGGCCAGGAGCTGTCGATCACCGCGGCGACCACCGCGATCGTGCTCGGCACCGTGATCGGCACCGCGATGCTGGCGGTGGCCGCGCTGATCGGCGCCCGCACCGGCGCTCCGGCGATGGCGGTGCTGCGCGGCCTGTTCGGCACCCGGCTCTCCTACCTGCCGACCGTGCTCAATGTGCTGCAGTGCGTCGGCTGGGGGATCTACGAGCTGCTGGTGATCTCCAGCGGCGCCCAGACGGTGGTCGGCACCCAGGGCTGGCACTGGCTCTTCGTGCTGGTGGCGGGGACGCTGACCACGGTGCTGACGATCTGGCCGCTGGGCTCGATCACGGCGCTGCGCAAGTACGTGGCGGTCGCCGTGGCCGTGGCGATGGTCTACTTCACCGTCCAGCTCGGCCGGCACCACATCCCCAACCCGGGCGCCGGCAACTGGCACGGCTTCCCCCAGGCCACCGACGCGATCATCGCCATCTCGGTCTCCTTCGTGCCGATGGCCGCCGACTACACCCGGCACTCCCGCACCGCGCGCGCCTCGTTCTGGGGCACCTTCTCCGGCTACACCATCGCCCAGGTCTGGTGCTACCTGCTGGGCCTGATCGCGCTGCTGCAGGCGAAGGGCAACGTGGACAACCTGCTGACCTCGTTCACCGGGGTGACGGCCGGCTGGGCGTTCCTGCTGGTGCTGGTGCTGCGCGAGGCCGACCAGTCGTTCGCCAACGTCTACTCGACCGCGATGTCGCTGCACAACCTCCTCCCCCGGGTGGACCGGCGCTGGCTGACCGCCGGGATCGGCGTGCTGGTCACCGCGGTCGCCACCCAGATCAACCAGCTCGCCACCTGGTACTCCAACTTCCTCTACCTGATCGGCTCGGTCTTCGTGCCACTGCTCGCGGTGCTGGCGGTGGACTACTTCCTCGGCCGCGGCCGCCGGCAGGGCTGGGCGCTCACCCAGGACGCGCCGTCCCGGCCGCTGCTGCTGCTCCCGTGGGTGCTGGGCTTCGCGACCTACCAGTACCTGTCGCCCACCCCGATCACCACCGGCTGGACCGCGTTCTGGACCAGGGCGCAGTCGCTGCTGCACTACACCCCGGGCGACTGGACCTCGGCCTCGCTCTACTCGTTCCTGGTCGCCGGGCTCGCCACCTGGGCGCTGACCAGGGCCGTTCCCAAGGCCTGACGGTCCGGTTGTTGGGGTGCCCGTCGCGTTCGCGTCATCTCGCGGCTCTAGGCTGGAGCCCGTGACGACCCCCGATCTGACGGCCCCCGACGCCGCCCGCACCGCGCAGACGGTGCAGGTGGTGGCGCACCGCGGCTCCTCCGCCGCGCTGCCCGAGCACACCCTCGCCGCCTACCGGCGCGCTCTGGCCGAGGGCGCCGACGCGGTGGAGTGCGACGTGCGGGTGACCGCGGACGGGCAGCTGGTCTGCGTGCACGACCGGACCATCGAGCGGGTCTCCGACGGCGGCCGCCGGGTGGTCTCGGCGCTCACCCTGGAGCAGCTGCGGGCCTACGACTTCGGCTCCTGGAAGCACCCCGAGCAGCCCGAGCCGCAGCCGGTGCTGACCCTGGAGAGCCTGCTGGAGCTGGTCGCGGACGCCGGCCGCCGGGTCGACCTGGCGATCGAGACCAAGCATCCGGTGCGGTTCCGGGGCCGGGTGGAGACCGAGTTGGTGGCGATGCTGCGCCGGTTCGGGATCGCCGGCGCGGTCGGGCCGTACGAGGCCGACGGCGAGGGCGCCTCGGGGCGGCCGCACGCCCGGATCATGAGCTTCTCCGGGCTGGCGCTGGGCCGGGTGCGCAGGGCCGCGCCGGAGTTCCCCCGGGTCTTCCTGTTCGAGCACCCGGAGCTGCTGCGGCTCTGGCCGGGCGCCGGGCTGCCGCAGGGCGCGGTGGTGGCCGGGCCGGGCATCGAGCTGGTGCGCCGTCGCCCGGAGCTGGTCCGCGCGCTGCGGGCGGCCGGGCACCGGGTGCACGTGTGGACGGTGGACGAGCCGGCCGATGTCGAGCTCTGCCTGGAACTCGGCGTTTCGGCGATCATCACCAATCGGCCCCGCGCGGTGCTGGACCAACTCGGGCGCTGAGCGTACGCCCGGCGCGGGGAATACCCGCGGCGGCGGAATCCCACTCCTGCGATTGACGCAGCGTAAGCGGATAATCACCTTTTGCGTACGCTGGGTCGCGAAAGTCGATGAGTGTCGCGACGACTTCACAATTGACGCACCCCGTGCACCCGGAGCCGTTTCCGTCGCATTCCACCGGGGCATCCATCCCTCGGCAAACGCTGAAGGAGGTCCGGGGGTGGCGTTGATGGTGGCGCGTGAAGTGCCGACTTCATCGACCATGGCGGTGCCGCACGGCCCGGCCAGCGTCGGGGCAGCCCGGCGCAGGTTGCGCCGTGATCTAGGCGACCAGGAGGTGCCCGACACCGTCATCGATGACGCGGTCCTGATCCTTTCCGAACTGCTCAGCAATTCCTGTCGCTATGCCCGGCCACTCGGTCCATTGCTGGACCTTACGGAACGGGACTTCGCCGAGGAATTTCCGGGCAATGGCAGCAATATGACGTGGCACCAAGAAGTCAGGGATTCCGCGACCGAAGATCTCGGCGGCATCCTGGTGCGCTGGCAGATGCACGGCGACGGCACCCTGACACTGGAGGTCACCGACGGCGGCGCGACCACCAGGCCGCTGCCGGCCCGGCCCTCGCTGACCGCCAGGGGCGGCCGCGGGCTGAGCATCGTCGGCCAGCTGGCCACCGACTGGGGGGTGCGCGACGCGCCGGGCGAGGTGACGGTGTGGGCCGCGCTGCCCGCGCACGACCGGGTACCGGAGCCGCAGCGGGTGCAGCCGTAGCCGTGGCGGGTGCGACTGTAGCCCTGGCAGGCGCGGCCGGGGGCCGCCGCGGGCGCCGGTAGCCGGCCGCGGATTCTCAGTAGGCTGCCCCGGAGACACTGACCCCACTTCCGGGAGAGCCGCGCCATGGCCAAGAAGGCCGCCAACAAGTCCGCCCAGTCCACCGCCGCGACCGGCACCGTCCCCGTGGTCGGCGCCCGCGAGGCCTGCCCGTGCGGCTCCGGCCGCCGCTACAAGGCCTGCCACGGCCGGCAGGCCGCGCACGCCGAGCAGGAGCTGGTGCAGCGCCCGTTCGAGGGGCTGCCCGGCGAGGCGGACTGGGTGGCGCTGCGCGAGCTGGTGCCGGCCGCCACCGCTCCGCTGACCCTGACCGCCGCCGCGGCCGCCGGTGCGTCCGGCGAGGTGCCGTCGGTCACGCTGGCCACCGTGCTGCCGCTGGCCTGGCCGGCGCTGCGCCGTCCGGACGGCTCGATCCTGCTCGGCCTGCAGACCCAGTCGTCCTCCGGAGACCTGAGCCGGGACCTGGCCGATGCGCTCGTCCAGGCGCTCACCATCGAGCCCGGCACCCCGGTGCCGACCCGCCGGGCACCGGCCGACGGTCCGCGCCTGCAGGAACTGCTGGACCTGGACGTGCCGTTCACGCCGGCCGTGCACACCGGCTTCGAGTTCTGGCTGGAGGACGCCGAGTCGGCCGGCGGCGAGGTGGCCGCGTCGCTGGAGCGGGCCAACGCCTCGGCGATCCCGACCGAGAAGCTGGCCGGCGTGGACAGCGCCTACTGGTGCGGCACCCCGGACAAGAACCACCTGCGCTGGGTGATGACGGTGCCGGAGGAGCAGCTGCTGGACGCGCTGGCCCGGCTCGCCGCGACCGGCGACGCCTCGCTGGGCGAGGGCACCAAGCTGGTCGGCTCGTTCCGCGCGCACGGCCTGACCGTGCCGGTCTGGGACCTGCCGGTGGAGATGTCGGCCGCCGACTGCGAGAAGCCGGCCGCAACCTTCGCCGAGCGCCTGGCAGGCGCGCTGGCCCAGGAGGCGCCGCTCACCGGCGAGGAGCGCCGGGCTCGGGCGAACCTGGTGAGCCGTCAGGTCACGCTCAACTGACCGGTGCTGGCGCCATGTGATCGTTTCCGGCCGAATCGACGTGAAACTGGTCACATCCACCCGCCTGGGCAGGGAAATCTCAGGACCAACCCTGCCAGGGGCTTTGGCTATGGCGCCAATCCTTGTTACTGTTGAAAAGTCCGGTCGCTGGTGCATCCCCCGTCGCCAGCGGCCGGATTTTCCTTTTCTGGCCCAAAGTTGAGCGATCGGGCCCGAGTTGAGGGGCCAGTCCCCGAAGTTCAGCCGCAGTCGGACCCGGCCCCGCCCTCAGTAGGCCAGCCGGCTGCCGTCCGGCACCGCCGAGCCCGCCGCCACCAGCCCCTCCAACAGCTGCGCCACCGGCGGCAGTCGCACCCCGCCGCCGGGCAGCGGCACCGGCCGCCGCACCCAGCGCACCGCCGCCTGGCCGAGCCCGACCCGCGACGGCGGCAGCACCAGGAACCCGCCGGGCCCGTGGTAGCGCACGCAGCTCGGCACCTGCCCGGGCGCACCACCGGCGCGCAGGGTCGCCTCCTGGGCGGCCAGCAGCTCGCCCAACTCCGGGTAGCCGTACGGCGCGACCAGCAGCGCGCACCTGGTCGGCCCGGCCAGCACCGGGCCGCAGGGGATCCGCAGCGCGTCCAGGTAGCCGAGCAGCCGGGCACCCGCCGCCGCGGGCAGGCTGACCGCCGCCACCGCCGTCCCCGTGGCCACCAGCACCGGCGCCTGCGGGTTGTGCCGCTCCCACCACCAGCGCACCATCCGGGCGTCGGTGGTGGCGGCCAGCAGCGACTGGCCGTGCGGGTGCGCGGCCGGCACCGGGCAGTGCGGATCGGCGCAGCCGCAGCACACCGAGGGGCCGGTGCCGTCGCCGGCCCGCAGCACCGGCACCGCACCGGGCACCACCGGCCAGTGCCACCGCTGGGTGCAGGTCAACGCCGCCTGCAGCAGGGCCTGTCGGGTCCGGCGGTGTCTGCCGGACGGCTCCCGCGTCTCACGCATGGGCACTCGTTCCTCTCCGTGACCGGGTGGATCAAGGCGAGCGGGTGGATCACGACCTGACGCGCGGCCGGACAGCCGCAGGAGGCAACTCGGGGAAAGCACCGCCGACCATGGGGGTCCCCCGGCCGAAGCCTGGGGGAGCGATCGGCCGGGGCATGGTTCGAGAATCCCTGATGCGACCGGATGGACGCCGTTCGGCGCCGTCCGGTTCCACCGTACGAGTGAGTGACTTCTGGTCAGCGCGGTTGCCGGGCAGGGGGATCCCTACGCTCCGGGCAGGGTTCCGGCAGCCTTCTGGTCAGCTTCTGCCCGCTCCCGGGGTGCTCCACTCCCGCGGCGGTTCCCAGGAAGTCCCCATGGCCGTGCCGGATGTGAGGAAGCACCAAGGAAGAACCAGCCATCCGGCTGCGGCCCGATCCTGGACACGTGCCGACCGACCTGTGTAGAAACGGGACATTAAAGAGTGGTTTGGCCGGGCTTGGGCCATGGGGGTCCGGGCGGTCCGGGCCACCGCGCTGGGAGTCGCGGCATGAGTGACAAGCGTCCGTCCGGTGCCAGTGGGACCACGCCCGAGCGGGAGGACGGCAGCGGCGCCGGCGACCAGCCGACTGACGGACCGTCAACAACCGGTGGACGACTGACCAGCCTGCTCGACCTGCCCCAGCGGGCGCCCGCCGCCCCCTGGCCGGCCCCCGAGGCGCTCGTCCCGCTGGAGCCGCCGGCGGCGCTCGACTGGCTGCAGCACCACACCGAGCGGCTGGCCACCGCCCGCGACCTGCCCGCCGCCCTGACCGCGCTGCTCGACTCCGGCGCCGAACTCCTCGGCGCCCGCTGCGGACTGCTCGTCACCCTGGCCCGCGGCGCCGACGGCGGCGAGCCGACCGACCCCTGCGGGCTGCGCGGCCCGATCGGCGCCGGCTGGCCCGACCACGCGGGCCACGGGCCGATGGTCGGCCTGGCGCTGGACCGGGCGGCGATCGGCGCGCTGGAGACGGTGCCGGTGCGCCAGGGCCCGTTCGCCGGGCTGCTCGACCCCGTCGACCGCCCCGACCAGCTGCTCCACCCCGACCTGCTGGACGGCGCCGAGGTGTCCCCCCGGTTCCGCGAGGTGGCGGCCGACCTGGGGCTCGCCGCCTGCTACGCGCTGCCGCTGGCCACCGACGAGGACGGGCCGCTGGCCGCCGCCGCCTGGTTCTTCCCGGAGCCCACCCGCCCCACCGCCGACCGGCAGGACCTGGCCCGCCGCTACGCCGCCTTCGCCGCACCGCTGCTGGCCTGCCGGGTGGCCGCCGAGCGCGGCCGCCGCGCCGCCGAGGCGCTGCGCCGCGGACTGCTCCCCGACCACCTGCCGCGGCCGGCCGGCCTTCGGCTGGCCGCCCGCTGGGTGCCGGCCGGCCTGGAGCAGGCGGGCGGCAGCGACTGGTACGACGCGATCGGACTGCCGGACGGCTCGCTCGGGCTGAGCGTCGGCTCGGTCACCGGTGACGGCCCGGGCGCCGGGCCCGGCTCCGCGCCGGGTGCGGCCAGCGCGATGGGCCGGATCCGGGCCGCGCTGCGCGCCTACGCGGTGCTGGAGGGCGAGGACCCGGTGGCCGTGCTCGGCGACCTGGAGCTGCTGCTCAAGACCACCGAGCCGACCCGCACCGCGACCGCCGTCTACGCCTGCGTGGACCCGCTGGAGCGGCAGATCACCCTGGCCGGGGCCGGCGCCTGCCCGCCGATCCTGGTCACCCGGTACGGCGCCAACTTCGTGGAGACCTCGCTCTCGGCGCCGCTCGGCATGCTGAGCTGCTGGGAGGCGCCCGGCGTGGAGCTGAGCGCCGAGCGCGGCGACCTGCTGCTGCTCTACACCGAGGGCCTGGCCCGCCGCTGCGGCGCCACCCTGCACGCCGGCCAGGCCTGCCTGCGCAAGGCCGCCGCCGACGCGCCCCGCGACGTGCGGAACGATCCGGACCGGCTGTGCGGGTACCTGCTGGCCGCGTGCGCGAGCGACGGCGCCGGCGACGGCGCGGCGGACGACCTCGTCATGCTCGCCGCACGGTTCGAGTAGCCACGGGCCGCGCCGCACGGAGGCCGGCGCACCTACCGAACGAGTGATCGGATGGTCCTCCGTACCATGGGAGCCACAGCCGCCCGTGTCGTGTCGCGATCCGATGCGCCCCGGGGCGGAGGGAATCGCAAGGAGGCGACGAACGTGACCGAGGACCGCACCCCGGCAGTGGCGGAGAACCCCGAGGGCACCGGCACCGACGAGGAGGCCGCGGAGCAGCCGATCAAGGCCCGTAAGAACGGCCTGTACGACGGCGTGTCCGACGAGCTGGCCGAGTCGATGAAGTCCGGCTGGGCCGACACCGAGCTGCACGACCTGCAGCCCGTCGAGCAGGCCTCCTACACCGCCGCCCGGCGCGCCGCGCTGTCCGCCGCCTTCCCCGGCGAGCGGCTGGTGGTCCCGGCCGGCAACCTGCGCACCCGGGCCAATGACACCGAGTACTCGTTCCGGGCGGCCAGCGAGTACGTCCACCTCACCGGCGACCAGACCCAGGACGCCGTGCTGGTGCTGAACCCGCTCGCCGCCGGCGGCCACGACGCGGTGCTCTACCTGCTGCCGCGCTCCAACCGGGAGAACGGCGAGTTCTGGCTGGACGGCCAGGGCGAGCTGTGGGTCGGCCGCCGCCACAGCCTGACCGAGGCGGAGCGGCTGCTCGGCGTGCCGGCCCGCGATGTCCGCGAGGCCGTCGAGGAGCTGACCGCCGGCACCGCCGTGCCGACCCGCCTGGTGCGCGGCTACGACGCCGGCCTGGAGGGCGCGCTCGGCACCGACGAGGAGCGCGACGAGGAGCTGCGGGTCTTCCTGAGCGGCCTGCGCCTGGTCAAGGACGCCTGGGAGATCGAGCAGCTGCGGGCCGCCTGCGACGCCACCGTCAACGGCTTCACCGACGTGGTGCGCGAGCTGGACCGGGCCCAGGCCACCTCGGAGCGCTGGATCGAGGGCACCTTCTGGCGCCGCGCCCGGGTCGAGGGCAACGACGTGGGCTACGGCACCATCGCTGCCGCCGGCCCGCACGCGACCACCCTGCACTGGGTGCGCAACGACGGCGACGTCCGCCCCGGCGAGCTGCTGCTGCTCGACGCCGGCGTGGAGACCAGTACGCTCTACACCGCCGACGTGACCCGCACGCTGCCGATCAACGGCACCTTCACCCCGCTGCAGCGCAAGATCTACGACGCGGTCTACGAGGCCCAGCAGGCCGGCATCGCCGCGGTGAAGCCGGGCGGCCGGTTCCGCGACTTCCACGACGCCGCCCAGCGGGTGCTGGCCGAGCACCTGCTCGCCTGGGGCCTGCTCGACCCGGCGGTCTACGACGTGGCGAAGGTGCTGGAGCTGGGCCTGCAGCGCCGCTGGACCCTGCACGGCACCGGCCACATGCTCGGCCTGGACGTGCACGACTGCGCCCACGCCCGCCGCGAGCAGTACGTGGACGCCGAGCTGGTGCCGGGGATGTGCCTGACCGTCGAGCCGGGCCTGTACTTCCAGCTCGACGACCTGACGGTGCCCGAGGAGTACCGCGGCATCGGCGTCCGGATCGAGGACGACATCCTGGTCACCGAGACCGGCAACGAGAACCTCTCGGCCGGCCTGCCGCGCACCTCGACGGACGTCGAGGCGTGGATGGCGGCACTGAACGCCTGAGACGTACGCCCAGGGGGCGCCCAACGGGCGCCCCCTGGGGCTTATTTGGCGACGGTCGGCACAGGTACGCTGATGGCGGCGCCCACCACGCTCAGGCTGCCCTCCGGGACGAACTTCAGCCACGCCATCGCACTCAGGTTGAGGGGCGACTGGGCGAAGTTCGCGGCCGGGGCGAACGAGATGCGGTAGTTGACCGTCTTGGCGGCCCCGGCAGCGAGCGGGAAGGCCGGAACGTTCTCCTTCGAGCCCGGAGCGCCGGAGGCCAGACCGACGCTGATCCAAGAGCCGTCGCCCGCCTGCTCCTCCAGCGTGCCGGCGCCGGCCGCGGGAACCGTCACGTCCGGTACCACCTGGAGCAGCGGGGTGCTGCCGGTGTTGGTGAACGTCACCGAGAACGGCACCTTGGTGTTGTCGTCCGGCACCTGCGGGCCCCCCTGGCCCAGGCCCGAGGTGGTGATGCTCACGGGGTCGGGCATCGGCGGCAGATGGCCGCTGAGGTCGAGGCTGCCCAGCACCGCCTGCAGCCCGCTCTCGTACTTCGGGTCGAGCCCGCGGACGGCGACCAGTACCTGCTGCTGGCGGAAGCCCCACATCCTGACGGTGTACTGCCCGCCGCCGGTGCAGTCGACGTTCCAGGTGGCCAGGTCGGCCTGGCCGGCGGGCAGGGTGACCGCCGTCTTCTCGTAGGAGGCTGTAGTCGCGTCGCTGCTGTGCGGATTGCCCGGGTCGTAGCAGTACGGCTGGTGGCCCCAGCCGTGGTCGCTGTCCAAATCCCCCACCCGCGGGTAGAGGGCCTGATCGACCTCTTCGCTGGTGGTGTAGACGGTGAGCGCAATGCCGTCCGGGCCGCACGCGCCCAGACCGGCGGTGGCGTTGGGATCGGGCGTCGTCAGGCAGACGGTGTCCTCCGCCGGGCTCATGACGCTGACCGACCATCCGCTCGGCAGCCGGAAGTTGACCCCACGGTAGGACCGGACCGGCCCCAGGCTGACCGGTGCCGCCGGTCCGTCGCCGGGCGACGTCGTCGTGGTCGCCGCCGACCGGTCGCTCACGGGGGCGCTAGGCGAGCCGCCCGCCGCGTCCGGGCTCGTGCTCGCACTCGGGCTCGTCGAGGTGCTGGGGCTCGGCGCCGGGCTGCCGCTCGGGCTCGGCGTCGGCGCGGCGCTGCGGCTCGCCGTGATCGAGCCGGCGGGCGCCGGCTTGGCCCGGTCCGCCACCGTGCTGGACCTGAAGCCCACGAAGCCGATGGTGACGGCGGCGGCCAGCCCCAGCGGCAGCAGTGCCGCATAGACCGGCTTCAGCCGGCGGATCCGGCGGCTCGGTGGCGCGGCCGGGCGCAGATCGTGCACGCCCACCTGGTCGGCCCGGGCGGCCAGTGCCTCGCGCAACAGCCGCTCCACCGGACTGTCACCGGGCCCGCCGCCCTCGGGATGCTTCTGATCAGTCGTCATCTGGCCTTCTCCAGCTGCTTCTCCAGGGCGTCCAGGGCCCGGCTCGCGGTGGACTTCACGGCTCCTCGGGAGAGCCCCAGGGCCTCGGCTATCTGCGCCTCGGACAGATCGGACCAGTAGCGCAGCACCAGCACCTCGCGCTGGCGCTCGGTCAGCTGCCGCAAGGCGGCCACCACTCGGCGGTGTTCGTCGTTGAGGACGGCGTGCTCCTCGGCGGACGGGGCGTCGGCCTCGTGCGGCGGTACGTACTCGCGCGCGGTCTTGCGGCGGCGCAGCACCGAGCGGGCGCCGTTGACCACCGAGGTGCGCAGGTAGCCGAGCGCGTTGTCGACGTCGTCCAACTGCTCGCCGTGCTTCTGGAAGAGCGCGGTGAACGCCTCCTGCACCACGTCCTCGGCGATGTCCTGGCGGTCCACCAGCAGCACCGCCAGCCGCACCAGGCCGAGCCGGTGGGCGTGGTAGAGCTCGGTCAGGGTGGGGCGGGAGTCCTGCTCGGGCGCCCGGCCGCCGCGCAGCAGCCGGAATCCGGACCGGCGGACGGCGGACGCCTGCCCGGGCGACTCGGAGGGCTCCTCCGTGCTCGCGGCCGGGCTCAGCGCGCTGAAGAACGCCTTCAGCATCCCCGCGGGCGCCCAGGCCTGCCGCCCGCTGCGCGCAAGCACAGCGGGCGGCAGGCCGACTACCAGTGACATGTGCTTTCTGCTTTCCCCCCGGGGACGGCGGCTGGGGCCGGCCGCCGTCCAGACTGTTGGTCTTGACGCAGTTGATCTTGGAAGGGCGATTGTCGCAGCAGCCGGCCCGTCAGCGGACCACGGCCACCGGGATGGTCACCGGCGCCGCGTAGTGGGCGTCACCGACGGCGCCCGCGCCCACGGTGAGCGAGGTGATGCCCTTGGCGGTGCTCGCCTTCAGCGCGAACCGGAAGTCGTAGTTGAAGACCCGCCCGGCCGGAGCCGGGATGGTGGCGACCGAGGAGGCGTCCACCGAGACGCCGTCGCAGTCCTGCCGCACCGGGAGCTGCTTCCAGGCGCCGTTGACCATGACCTCGGCCGTGACGTCCTGGGCCCGGAGCTCGCCGGCCGCGTCGTTGAAGGTCAGCCGCGGGGCCAGCCAACCCATCTGCTCCTTGGTGAAGTTCCCGGGCGAGACCTCCACCTCGACCGCCGGGCCGCCGACCTTGACCGAGGTGGGGTGCGGCGTCATGGTGGGCATCGAGGCGGTCGGACGGTGGTCGTCGGAGACGGTGACCTCGTCCGTGGTGCCGCCGAGCAGCGGGTGCGACTGCTTGGAGACCGGGAGGAAGGCGTCGGCCTCCAGCAGCAGGGTGCCGGGGCCGTTGTCCGCGCCGAGCCCGACCCGGTAGTCGATGGTGCGGCTGGCGCCGGGCTCAAGCGCGAAGGCGGCGTCGTCACCGCTGTACACGTAGTCCGTGCCCAGGCCCTGGCTGAGCGGCAGGTCGGTCCAGCCGGAGGCGTCCTGGCGCTGCAGGCTGCCCTGGGCCATCGAGGTCCCCTGGCAGCGGGCGTGCGCGTAGTGCTGGGCGGCGACCACGGGGGCGACCGCGTCCAGGCGGTGGCCGCTGGTGTTGGTCCAGGTGACCGAGAAGGCGGTGGGCTTCATCGCGCCGACCGGCAGGCCCTGGTTCGGGCCCAGGCCCAGGCCGTTGAACCGGATGGCCACGGCGTCCTGGCCGGGCACACCGGCGGACAGCTCGTTCTTGGCGGCGGGGCCGGTCGCGGACGGGGCCGTGGACTGCGCGGCGGCGGCCGGGACGGCCGGGGCCTTGGAGTGGCCGGTGGGGGTGTGCGCGGCCGGGGTGTTCGCGTCGGTGCCGGTGGTCGGCGCGGCCGAGGCGGTGGGCGCGGTGGGGCTCGGCGAGGCGGTGGGTGCGACCGGCGCCCCGGCGCCGGGGATGGCGGCGGACGGGAGGCCGGCCGGCTTGGCGGCGGCGGCCGGCGCGGTGCCGTCGCCCTTCACCGGGCCGGCGCCGACCGCTACGACGGCGACCACGGCCGCCAGCGGGACGGTGGCCGCCAGTCGGCGGACCCAGGCGGTGTCGGCGCGGCGCGCGGCCGAGGCGGAGATCTTCGCAATTCGGTTGATAACGGACGCGCGCATGACGCAGCCCCCCAGGGTGTGGATGTCCTTGGTCTGTTGAGAGCCTCGACCGGGCGTGCCGTCACCCGGCCGGTCCCGTTCCCCTTGCTCTCACCCTGATAGACGTCCAGCACCCCGGGGGGTTGCAGGTGGTCTCAAGAATTTTTTCAGTGGCCGGCCCGGGTGGCGTTGGCCAGCATCGCGTCGTGCAGCCACTGGGCCAGACCGGGGGCGATCTTGTCCAGGTTTGCGGTGAACCGCGGGTCGCCGACGTACAGCGAGGCGATGCCCCGGTGGATCTCGTACGTGCAGTCGTAGAAGTTCTCGCAGATGTGCTGCCGGTGCTGCTCGGCGAGGTCCATGCCGGCCTCCCCTTCGGGCGCCTCGCCGGCCGCCATCGCGGCGGCGATCCGCTCGTTCAGCGCGGCGGTCTCGGTCTGGATCCGCTGCCAGTCCTCCTTGGTGTAGGAGCCGGTGCGGCGCTGCGACTGCTGCCAGGCGTCGGTGTCGCCCCAGCGCTGCTCGGCCTCCTGCTCCCAGGCCTCGTCGTAGTCCGGACCGAAGAGCTCGAACTTCTCCTCGGGCGTCAGCTGAATGCCCATCTTCTCTGCCTCCATGGCGTGCTCCACGGCCTCGGCCAACTCCTCCAGCTGCCGGATCCGCTCCTTGAGCAGGGCGTGCTGGCGCCGCAGATGGTCACGCGGACTGCTCTGCGGGTCGTCGAGAATGGCCGCGACCTCGTCCAGGGAGAACCCGAGCGCGCGGTAGAACAGGATCTGCTGCAGCCGGTCCAGATCGCGGTCCTGGTACAGCCGGTAGCCGGCCGCGGTGCGGCCGCCGGGCGACAGCAGGCCGATCTGGTCGTAGTGGTGCAGGGTGCGCACCGTCACCTTGGCGATCCTGGCCACGTCGCCGACCGGGTAGCCGTCGGTCCCACCGCTCATCGGGGTCTCCCTCCTCGCTTGGGCACCACCCTCGGGCCTGACGTAGCGAGAGGGTCAAGCCCGCTGGAGGAGGGCGTCAGGTGCGCGAGGTGGCCGGGGTGCGGTACTCGCCGCCGGGCTGGCGGGGCATCCCGCCGCGTCCCTTCGCCCGCCGCCCGCCGCCCCCGCTGGGCGCGGGGCCGCCGGCCGCGGCGCTGCCGCCGCCGATCGGGGCCGAGATCGGGGTGAGCGCCAGGGTGGGCCGCTCCGCGCCGACCGGCCGCCGCCGGGTGCCGGAGCCGCCACCACCGCGCCGGCGGGGCCGTTTGGTGGGCCAGAGCAGCACGTAGGCGGTGGAGACCACCACGAAGGCCAGCCGGATCATGCCCTTGGCCGAGTCCGAGGGGATCGCCAGCGCGCTGCCGTAGAGCGAGAACAGCGCGATCCAGCTCCACCACGGCACCAGCCGGCGCTGCCCGACGGCGTCCCAGAGCAGGGTGCCGAGCAGGATCGAGGCGGTGTAGTAGGTGTAGACGCTCGGGTCCAGCAGGATCCGCGCGTTGCACCCGACCAGCACCACGGCCGGCCAGCGCCCGCGCCAGACCGCCAGGGTGCCCAGGCCCATGCCGATGGCGAACTGGGCCGGCCGGTCCCACACCGGGGTGGACGGGTCGGAGACGCCCAGCCAGCGCAGCGAGGAGGCGGGCTGGTTGGGGATGGTGAACTTGGCCGCTGACAGCGAGCCCAGGTTGCTCAGGTAGAACGGCAGCCAGGCGATCGCCACCAGGCCGATGCACCACATGGCGGCGCGCTTCCAGTCCTTCTTCGGCAGCGCCAGGATCAGCGGCAGGAAGGCGACCGCCCAGGGCTTGGAGTCCACCGCCATCGCGAGGTAGATGCCGGTCGCGGCGACCTGGTTGCGGACCATGGCGTGCACGGCCAGCATCGTGAAGAAGAGCGCCAGCACGTCGTCCATGTGCCCGAAGCGCACCGAGACCTCGACCCACATCGGGATGAAGGCCAGGCCCGCGATCAGGATCCGCTGCTGCAGCCGGCGGTGGTTGGTGCCGGTGCCCCGGTAGTACCAGGCGGCGGTGCGCCCGACCATGACCACCATGATCAGGCCGAGGATGGACATGAAGCCCTCGGCCAGCACCTGCCCGATGTGCGGCGGCCACGGCGCGCCGAAGAGCCGGGCGACCGCCAGGCTGACCGGGCCGATCTGCAGCTCGGGGTGATGCGCGTAGAGCGCGAGCCCGCCGTCGCCGGCATGGCTGAACAGCAGCTGCTCGCCCTGGCGCAGGTAGTGCCAGGAGAAGCCACCGCTCGGCTCGACGATCACGAACCAGAGCACCGTCCAGGCGAACAGCAGCAGGTGGTGCCGACGGACCGGGATCCTCCCGATCCGACCGGTCTTCGACCCGTAGTCAGTCGCGCCCTGCTCTGCGCTTGCTCCGCGCACCTGGTTCCTCTTCCCCGGACCTGCCCCCACTGGCCGGACATCCTATGCGATCAGTGCGAACGGCAGGCCAAACCTCCCGGGCGGTTCGGTTTCGCCGCAGGTCAGAGCCCGATCGAGTGCCGAGTCGCGGCGGTTCGACCGGGCACCGGAAGTCAGCCGACCGAGTTGTTGTAGTTGTCGATGGCCGGCTGGATCGCCTTGGCGGCGTCCGCGAGCGCCTGCCGGGCGGTCTTGGAGCCGCTGATGGTCTGCTCGATGGCGTCCTCGACGCCCTGGCGCGCCTGCGGCATCACGCCGAGCAGGCAGCCCGCGTTGGCGGCGGACGGCTTGGTGGCGTTCAGCTCGTCGATCGCGGTCTGGAACTGCGGGTGCTTGGCCACCCAGGCCTTGTCGGTCGGGTCGTCCAGCGCCTTGCCGTTGATCGGGAAGTAGCCGGTGCCGGTGTGCCAGGCGGCCTGCTGGGCCGGCTCGGCGAGCCACTTGGTGAACTCCCAGGCCGCCCGCTGCTCGGCCGCCGAGTGCCCGGGGCCGTCGATCCAGAGCGAGGCGCCGCCGATCGCCGGGCCGCCCGGGTCGCCGTCGTTGATCTTCGGGTAGGGCGCGGTGGCGACCTGGAACTTGGCCGCCTGCACATAGCCGCCGAGCACGCCGGTGGACTCCAGGTTCATCGCCACCCGGCCGGCCTTGAAGGCGGCCTGGGCGTCCGCGGTGACCCGGCCGGTGTTGACCGCGTAGCCGTTCTTGACCAGGTCGGCCCACCACTGCAGGGCCTGCGCGCCCTGCGCCGAGTCGTAGACCACCTTGCTCGCCTTGCCGTCCCGGCCGTTGTTCTGGTCGCAGTAGAGCGTGCCGGACTCGGCCAGCAGCTCCTCGACGAACCAGCCGTAGATGGCCGCGCCGAATCCGTACTGGGTGGTCTGCCCGCCGGCGTCCTTGACGGTGAGCTTCTTGGCGTCGTCGCCGAGCTCGGCCAGGGTCTGCGGCGGCTTGGTCGGATCCAGGCCGGCCGCCTTGAAGGCGTCGGCGTTCAGGTAGAGCAGCGGCATGGAGGAGTTGAACGGCATCGAGACCAGCTTGCCGCCCGCCGTGTAGTAGTTGCGGATCGGCGCCTCGATGTCGGTCAGCGGGTAGCCGTCCTTGTCGGAGAACGCCTGGACCGGCACGGTCTGCTTGGAATCGATCATGAACCGGGTGCCGATGTCGTAGACCTGCACCAGCGACGGGGTGCCCTTCTGCTGCACCGACGCCTTGTACTTGGAGATCACGTCGTCATAGGTGCCCTGGAAGACCGGCTTGACCTGGATCTTGCCCTGGTGCTCCTGGTTGAACTTGTCGACCAGCCCGTTCAGCACGGTGGCGTTCTGCCCGGTCATGGCGTGCCAGAAGGTGACCGTGGTCACCCCCTTGGCGTCGGTGAGCGCCTGGGCGCCCGGCGCCGAGCCGTCCGATCCGGAACCGCTCCCCGTCGACGAGCTGCACGCGGTCAGGGCGAGGCCCGCCACCACCGTCGCTGCCAGCAGCTTGCGCACGTCACTGTCTCCTTCTAGCTAGGTCTCAGCCTGGTTCGGTGGATCAGCGGACCGCACCGGCGGTCAGTCCGCGGACGATGTAGCGCTGGCCGAAGACCACCAGGAGCAGGGTCGGCAGCACCGAGAGCAGTACGCCGGCCAGGATCAGCCCGGGGTTGGCGACATCGGCGTCGTGCAGGCTGGCCAGCCCGATCTGCAGGGTCTGCATCTGCGCGCTGCGGGTGATGATCAGCGGCCAGAAGTACTGGTTCCAGGCCGACAGGAAGACGTAGATGGCGACCGCCGCCAGCGTCGGCTTGTTGAGCGGCACCAGGATCCGCCAGAGGAACCGCCAGTGCCCGGCGCCGTCGATCCGCGCCGCGTCCCGCAGCTCCGCCGGGAACTGCCGGAACGCCTGGCGCAGCATGAAGGTGCCGAACGCCGAGGCCAGGAACGGCAGGACCAGCGCGGTGTAGCTGTCGCCCAGCCCCCAGCCGGACAGGGTCAGGTAGTTGGGGATGATCACGGCCTCCCACGGCACCATCAGGGTGGCCAGGAAGACCCCGAAGACCGCGCCGCGCAGCCGCAGCGGCAGGAAGACCAGCGCATAGGCGGCCAGGATCGAGGTGAGCAGCTGGGCGACCGTGATCAGCCCGGCCACCAGCGCCGAGTTGAGGTACTGCCGGGCCAGCGGCACCGAGCGGGCCGCCCCGCTGAAGTTGCCCAGCGTCAGGTGGTGCGGCACCAGCGCGGGCGGGTAGACCGCCAGGTCTGCGTTGGTCATGAAGGAGCCGACCAGCACGTAGTAGACCGGGAAGCAGACCACCAGCGCGGCGGCCGCCAGCAGCAGGTAGACGGCGGCCCGGCCCAGCGCGCGACTCATGCGTAGTGCACCTTTCGCTCGATGACCCCGAACTGCACCGCGGTGCAGGCGAGCACGACCAGCAGCAGCACCACGGCCTGGGCGCTGGCGGTGCCGAAGTCGCTGGAGCCGAAGGCGAAGGCCTTCTGGTAGACCGAGTAGTTGAGGGTGGTGGTGGAGTGGTCCGGGCCGCCCTTGGTGAGGATGTTGATCTGGCCCAGGGTCTGCAGCGCGTTGATGGTGGAGACCACCACCAGGAAGAACAGGTGCGGACCGAGCAGCGGCACGGTGATCGAGCGGGCCAGCCGCCAGCCGCCGGCGCCGTCCAGCCGGGCCGCCTCGCTGATCTCCGGTGCTATCGAGCCGACCCCGGCCGACAGCACCAGCACGTTGTAGCCGAGGTTCAGCCAGATCGTCACCAGCGAGAGCGAGACGAGCGCGACCCCGGAATCGGTCAGCCAGTTCACCGGGCCCGCCCCGAGGTGGGAGAGCAGCCCGTTGATGACCCCGGTGGCCGGGTTGTAGAAGACCCCGAACACCACCGAGGCGCTGGCCACCGAGAAGGCGAACGGCAGCGCGAAGGCCGAGCGCAGCAGCCGCACCCCGCGGATCCGGCTCTCCAGCAGCAGCACCAGCAGCAGCGCGCCCAGCACCCCCGGCACCACGGTGAGGAGTACGAACAGCCCGGTGGTGGCCAGCGTGCGGGCGAACTCGGCGGAGCTCAGCAGGTCCGTGTAGTGCTGGAAGCCGACGAACCGGGTGGGCGCGCCGAACAGGTCGTTGGCGTGCGTGCTCAAGTAGAAGCTGCGGTAGAGCGGGTAGCCCAGGAAGAGCGCGAAGACGGCCACCGAGGGCAGCAGGAAGGCCCAGGCCAGCGCCTTCTCGGCGGGCCGGGCGGACGATGGTGGTCGTGGCATGCGGATTCTCTTCCTCCCCCGGGGTGTCCCCGTGCCTTGCTCGCCAGACCGTTTCGCGCCCGGATGACTGCTCGGTAGCGGGCGGGCAACGCTTGGGTGTCATGCCCACAACCACACGGATGCGAACCTGCCGCCCTGGGAACAGCACTCCCAGGACGGCAGGATGACGCTCAGTCAGTTATCCGGAGCTCAACCGGCCAGCTGCTGGGCCTGCTTGACCAGGGCGTCCGCCTGGGCGGTCAGCCGGTCGGCCTGCGGGGCGTCCATCCGCTGGCCGCCGAAGGCGTCCTGGTCCAGCACCTTGGCGATCTGCCCGGCCAGCGCGTCCCGCTGGCTGCCGAGCGCGGTCAGCTGCGCGGTGCCCTGCTGGTACTGCTGGTCGCCGGCGCTGACCGACTCGATGTTCCGGGTCGAGGCCTTCAGGGTGGCCGAGTCGAAGGCGCCGACGCCCGCGTTCAGCTGCTTGTAGGCCGCGGCCAGCTTCTGGTAGTCCCGGCCGTGCTGCCCGCGCAGGTTGCCCGGGCGCGCGTTGTTGTCCAGGAACTCGGTGAGCACCCGGCCGTCGTGGGTGTACGGGTCGGTCAGGCCGAGCAGCGCGAACATGGTCGGACGGATGTCGGTGTGGTCCGACCAGACCTTGCCGGTCTCGCCGTCGTGCCGCACGCCCGGGCCGACCAGGCCCAGCCAGGTGGTGTTGATGTCGGGCGAGAAGTCACCGTGGTTCCAGGCGTACGCCGGGCCGAGCGCCACACAGGCCGCGTTGCAGTTGGCCGCGCCCGCGTAGACGAAGTAGTTCGGGTCGGCGAACGAGGTGAAGGTCGGCGTCCGCAGCGGGTCACCGGTCTGCATGTGCAGGATCTTCTGCTCCGCCTGGTCCGCGAGGTAGTTGGAGACGGTGTCGGTCTTGCCGGTGATCGGGTTGACCGCCGTCACCTTGGACCAGGCCTGCTCGAACGACCTGGTGGTCGGGTCGTCCTGGCCGGGCCGGCCGTTCAGGTAGAAGTTCGGCGCCGAGTCGGCGTGCACCTGGAACGGGGTGGTGACGCCCTGCTGAGTGGCCAGCAGGCCACGGGCGTTGGCGTTCACCTCGCCGATCTGCTGGTAGCTGCACGGCACGGTGACGCCGTCGCAGTTCGCCGGGGTCGGCTGGCCGCCCACGAAGTGGTCGTTCTCGTCCGAGGTGACCACGAAGAGCGTGTTGCTCTTGTTGATGCCGTCCTTGTTCAGCCGGTCGAAGAAGTTCCCGAAGGCGTTGTCGTACGACTTCAACTGGGCCGTGTAGTTGGCCGCGCCCGGTCCCATCGCACCGGCGTCGGCGCCGTGCTGGTCGTGCGCGTCCGAGATGTAGGCGTAGGTGACCGGCACGCCGGACTCCTGCATCTGCGCGACGTAGCCGAGCGAGTTGTCGGCGGTCATCGCGTCGAAGCCCGGGAAGCCCGGGTTGCCCTTCGGGTCGGTGATCGGGGTGCCGGCGGTGCTGCGCACCACACCGTCCGAACTGATCGCCTGGTCAACGTACTTGGCACCGAACAGGGCCTGGTAGCCGTTATAGCCGCCCGGCTCGTCCGGCAGCACGTCCGGGCTGGGGTTGCCCTTGGCGCAGATCGCGGAGTCCTTGGCGCAGTGCACGCCGATGCCCACGTAGTCGGCCTGCGCCTTGGCCGGGTCGGCCTTGGCCTCGGCGTACTGCGGGCCGTCGGTGCCGAACACCTTGTTGATGTCGACGGTGGTGTTCTCCAGCACGGTGTTGGCCGTGGAGACCGAGCCGAAGTCGCAGCCCGCCTTGGTGTAGGCGGCCCACGGCGCCGGTGCCATCTTGCCGTCCGGGCCCACCATGGTGGGGGCGCTGTCGGACGGCTTCGGCACCGAGGTGTCGGCCACGCCGTCGGTCCAGTAGGCGAAGCTGCTGGCCGAGTTGGTGGTGCCGTCCGGGTTGTAGTACCGGTACGAGTTGGAGACCGACTGGCCGTGCTTGTCGCCGTAGAGGCCGGTGATCGACGTGAGGATGTCGTCCCCGGTGTGGGCGATCAGCGGCGTGTGGTGGTCGGTGTCGAGGGTGCCGTTGTCCTTGAGGAAGTCGAGCAGGTGCGGCATCTGCTCGAGGTCGGACGGCACGTTGGGGTTGTCCCGGGTGAAGTGCACATTGTCGAACTGAAGGTAGATCACATGCTGCACGTCCCGGCCGTCGGCCGAGATCTGGCAACCGTTCGACTGCGGGTGGCGGTGGCCCGGGTCGGCGGTCGCCGCACCGGCGGTCACCATCCCCAGCCCCAGCCCCGCCGTCAGCGACAGCGCCAGCCACTTGCTCCTGCGCATCCTGCTCCCTCTCTGGGCGCCTGCGGGCACGTCCGCGCGCCCGCAGTGGTGCCATGTCGGGGACGCGCGTAGATCGCTGGCCGGAGGGCAGCCCGAGCCACCCCCCGCCACGCGTGCCACAGGCTGCCACAGCCGACCTGAACGCAACAGGAGGCGTGCGCGCTGCCGTGGTGAAGTCAGGGTGAACGGAGCAAGATTGACCGAAAGTCAGGCCTTCCAGACCGGGTTGTCACTACCCCAGCGGCTCGGGCCGTGCTGCCAGTTGCTCGGGGCACCCTGGTAGCCGAGCGGCGAGCGGGCATGGCGCAGCAGTCCGTAGGGGGACGGCGTTTCCACCAGGTACGGGGTCGGATCGAAGGGCGCTTGGCCGGTGGGCTCGGCGGGCGTGGTGAGCAGCCACTGCGCGGTGCCGGCGAGGCAGTAGCGCAACCAGGCGGCCTGCCCGGTGCGTTGACGCTCCGTCAAGGCGCGGAGCACGCCCGCCGCGATCAGGTAGCCGGTGCCGTGGTCCAGGGCTTGGGCGGGGAGCACGCCCGGTTCCGTGCCGTCCCGGGTCAGTTCGGCGATCCCGCAGCCCGCCTGCACCAGGCTGTCGAAGCCCCGGCGCCCGGCCCACGGGCCGTGCCAGCCCCAGGCGTTGAGCTGCACCACGATGGCGCCCGGCAGCGCCTCGGGCGTCAGCCCGAACCGGTCCAGCGCACCGGGGCGATATCCGGCCACCACCACATCGGCGGTCGCGGCCAGCTCGCGCAGCACGTCCAGGTCGGCCGGCTCGGCCAGATCCAGCCGGGTCGAGCGCTTGCCGAAGCCAGTGTCAGCGTGCGCGTCCTCGCTCTCCGGCAGCCGGGGCGAGTCGATGCGCAGCACGTCCGCGCCGAGCAGGCCGAGCGTGCGGGTGGCGACCGGGCCGGCGATCACCCGGGTCAGGTCGAGCACCCGCACCCCGGCCGCGGGCAGCTCGGCGGGGGCCAGTCGGCGGGTGCTGACGCCCGGTTCGAGGTACTCGATCAGCTGGTGGTCGGTGGGTACCGGGCCGGCGACGGCCACCGCGAGGGCGCCGGCCGCGTAGGCGGTCTCCTGCACCTCGGCGGCCCTGCGTTCGCTGAGCACCTTGCCCAGCTGCTCCGCCGACGCGTCCTCCGGCAGGCCCAGCGCGGCCAGCAACCGGGCCCGGTGGTGCGGGTAGTTGGCATGGGTGCGCACCCAGCCGTCCGCCGTCCGCCAGAAGCCCGAGTGCGGGGCGAAGGTGGTCAGCGCCCGGCCGTCGATGCGCAGCTGCCGCTCGCTGGTGAACGCCGTGGCCACGGCGCCCTCGTCGATCCTCCCCCAGCCTCCGGCCGGGGGGACCCCCATGGCGGGAGCCTCGGTGCCGTTGCGCTCGGCCAGCAGCTCGGCGGCGGCCAGCGAGCAGGCGGCCACGGTGGCCCGGGCCAGCTGCCGGACGGGCAGCGGGCCGGCCAGGGCACCGGGCACCTCGCGGTACTCGACGGCGGTGGCGGCGGCCGGGTCGCCGCCGAGGGCCGACCAGGCGGCGGCGGTGAAGTCGTCAGTCGTCATCTGCCGCATTCTCCTCGCCTGTCACATCTCCTGGCCGGTATCCGTCGGTGATATGAACGACACGACGGGGAGGAGATCATCATGGACGACCACGACTGGCTGGCCGATCGCTTCTAGGCCGCCCGGGGACAACTGCGCGCGGTGGCGTACCGGATGCTCGGCTCGGTGCCCGAGGCCGAGGACGCGGTGCAGGAGCCCTGGCTGCGGCTGAGCCGCTCCGACGCCGGGCAGATCGACAACCTGAGCGCCTGGCTCGACCCCGACGTGCTGCTCCGCGCCGACGTGGGCGTGGGCGTGGGCGGCCGGCTGGTGCGCGGCGCGGCGCGGCGGTGGCCTCGCAGGCGCTGTTCTTCCGCCAGTTCGCCTACCAGAGCCACCAGGCGCTGATCAACGGCGCGTACGGGATGGTGTCCAGCGACGGCGAGCAGGTCGTCTCGGTGATGTCGTTCACGGTCGCGGACGACCGCGTGGTGGAGCTGAACATCCTGGCCGACCAGGACCGCCTGGCGCAGCTGGACCTGACGCTGCTGGACGACTGAGGCGGCCGCCTCGTCTCATCGTTCGACCCAGGTGTAGTTGGCGTCGGTGACGGCGGGCAGCGCGGCGCTGCTGATCGGTGCGTGGGGGGCGGGGAGCGCGGCGAGGGCCGGGCCGATCAGTGGGAAGACCGGCAGGTCGGCGGTGCTGCGGTAGTCCAGCCAGTCGATGTGGCCCACCTCGTGGGTGCCGTCGGGGAGTTCGTCGTACTCCTCGGCGGCGAGGCCATCGCGCACCGCCTCACTGATGTGCAGCCGGTAGACCAGATGCAGCTTGCGCGGCGCCGCAGTCGGCCCGGGCCGACTGACGCGCTGGTCCACCACCCACAACAGCTCGGGAGCAGCGGGTACTTGCCCCTGTGCGAGCCCGAGCTCCTCGTCGAGCTCCCGCCACAACGCGGCCTCCAGGTCCTCCCCGGGCTCGACATTGCCCCCGGGCGGCGTGAAGAACCGCACCCCACCGGGCCGTTCACGCCGGATGAGGGCAACCTCGTCCCCGCAGAAGACCAGCGCCCCGACGCGGATCTTCACGTGGCTGAACGCGGGCACGGGCTCTGGCTCGGTCATGGCTTCAGTATGTGCTGCAGCTTGCGGGTGAAGCGGTGCATGTGGGGGTCAAGGAATTCCGGCGACTCCTCCAGTACCTGATCATCGGTGAGCCACCGGATCGCGCTGAACTCGCCGTCGTCGTAGGAGGTGACGGCATCGGTGTCGGCGTTCAGCAGGTACCAGAGCGAGACATCCGTGTGGGAGCCCTCGCCTCGGGTGCGGGTCACGGTCAGGAAGAACGGGCGTTCCCCGGTGAGCGGTGATGCCACGGCCTGGATGCCAAGCTCCTCCCGGCATTCGCGGACCACCGCGGCCCACGGGTCCTCGCCCGGCTCGACGTGCCCGCCGGCCGGCAGCCACAGGCCCGCCTTGCGATGGGCGACCAACAGCAGTTGCCCGCGCGTGTCGTCGAGGACGACGAAGTAGGTCACCAGGTGCATCGCCGGAACGTCGGGCTTGCGCACCCGGTACAGCGGGGCTCCGCCACCGATCCACTCCGCGGCGGTGGTCAGATGGGTGTGCTCCAGGTCGTCCCACGGTTCGATCGCGCCGACCGATTCCAGGAGGCGGGCCCGCGGCTGATGGTCCGTTGTGGTCATCCGCGCATCCTCGCAACGGACACTGACACCCGAAAAGCCGTCGGGCCCGCACCCATGGGAAGGGGGCGGGCCCGACGGGCGCCTCAGCGGTGCCGTGTCACATCTGGTCCGGGTGCGGGGCGTAGCCCGGCTGGCCGGGCTGACCCGTGTACGGGTTGGCGCCCTGCGGCGGGACCGGGCCGCCCATCGGGGGCATCGGCGCGCCCTGCGGGGGGTAGGGCTGGCCCGGCGGCGGGGGCACCGGGGCACCCTGCTGCGGGAACGGCGGCGGCACCGGAGCGCCCTGCGGCGGGAACGGCGGCTGGCCCTGCGGCGGCACCGGGGCGCCCATCGGGGGCATCGGCGCGCCCTGCGGCGGGAACGGCTGGCCCTGCGGGGGGAACGGCTGGCCCTGGGGCGGGAAGGGCTGGCCCTGCGGGACGTTCTCGAACGGCTGCGAGCTCGGGTCGATCGATCCGGGCGGGAAGGCCGCGCTCAGCTGGTCCAGCTCGTTGCGCCAGTAGCGGTGGATGTTGATGCGCTTCGGCTTGCTGTCGGTCGGGAGCTGCATGTACATCGAGCTCCAGATGCTGCGCCGCTTGACCCGGCTGACCGGGAAGGCGTGGCGCGGGAAGACCGCGATCACGTCGCCGGGGCGGTTGGTCCAGCGGTTGGCCGTGTTGACGACCACCGAGCTGCTGGTGAGCGTCAGGAAGTAGAACTTGCGGGTCAGCGCGACGATCAGGCCGAGGCCCGGGATCTCGTCGAAGATCCCGTTGAGCCAGGGGCTCGGACCGGTCTCCACGTGTACGCACGCGATGAAGTGCTCGCCAGGCGGTGCCATTTGCGAGAGCTTCTCGATGACCTGTGCCTTCTGCTTCGACCGGCGAATCGCCATGTTTCTTTCCCTCTTACCCCGTCTAGTCCGCCAGCGCGGGTGCGGCGGAAAAAGGCTGAGATTAACAGGTCTTGATGACACATCGAATAGCCCTGGCCCCCGGTGCCGAATTGACACCGGGGACCGGGGAGGAATGTTCCTGATGGACCGTAAATGTCCTACTTCATGCTGCTGGTCATGGCCTTGACCAGGGTGCCGGACGGGTCATCGGCTTCCAGGGAATAGGCGAAGATGCCGCCCAGTCCCTTGCCGCCGGCATAGGCGCCGCGGGCGGCGATGGCCTGCGGGGTGTCACCGGTGAAGAAGTTGGTGCCGTCGTAGATCCAGGAGCTCTGGGTGGTCGGGTCCCAGTGCACATCGGCCGAGCCGGTCTTGCCGGTCGCCACCAGCTCCTTCCAGAACGCCACACCGGCCGCCTGGCTGGTGGCCTGCGCGGCGGACGGGCCGGTGGCGCTCTGGTAGAGGCCGTTGTCGGCGCCGGCCGGCACGCCGGTCCAGCCGCGGAAGTAGAACGGCACACCCAGCACCAGCTTGTTGGCCGGGAAGCCGCCCTTGATGCCGTAGGCGGCGTCGCCGTTGATGAAGGCGTTGACCGCGTTGTCGACGTTGTACTTCTCGGTGCCCGGGGCGACCGCCTTGCTGGGGTCGTTCGGGCTGTCGTGCAGCGGGTCCTGGAGGTTGGTCGGGCCGGTCGCGTCCCAGGCGCCGTGCATGTCGTAGGACATGATGTTGCCGTAGTCCAGGTACTTGCCGATCTGGTCGGTCTGGACGTTGGTGATCTTGTCCTGGCCGCTGGGCAGCGCCGCGGTCAGTAGGAAGTGCTTGCCGATGCTGGAGCCGTAGGCGTCCAGTTCGTTGCGGAACTCGGCGAGCAGCGCGGTGTAGTCGGCCGTGTCGGCGGCCGAGTAGTGGTTGCCGGTGTGGCCGCCGGCCGAGGCCGGGTACTCCCAGTCGATGTCGATGCCGTCGAAGATGCCGGCTGCCGAGCCGGTGCCGCCGGAGGCGTCACCCGAGATGCCGGTGGGCAGGTTGCCCTTGATGAACATGTCGATGCAGGAGGAGACGTACTTCTTCCGCGAGGCGTCGGTGGCGGCGACGTCGGAGAAGTACTTGGAGTAGGTCCAGCCGCCGAGCGAGACCGTGAACTTGAGGTTCGGGTACTTCGCCTTCAGCTCGCGGATCTGGTTGAAGTTGCCCTTGATCGGCTGGCTCCAGGCGTCCGTGCTGCCGTCCACGCTGATGTCGCCGGTGTACGACTTCTGGTAGTCCGCGAAGGCGTCGCCCGCGCCGTCGCCCGCGTTGGGGTCGGCGTCGTTGGTGTCGGCGGCCTTGACGGTCTCGAAGCAGCTCAGGTTGGTCGGGTCGATGTTCTCGAACGCGTAGGTGACCGTGTTCAGGCCCGACGCCGCGCCGGTCCTGGCCAGGCTGCTCGGGTAGTAGGCGTTGCCGTAGATGCCCCACTGCGCGAAGTACGCGGACTTCACCGCACCGGTGGGCGCGGCGCCCGTGGTGGCGGGGGCGGGCGCGGACTGGGCGCTCTTGTGTCCGTCCTTGTCATAGCCCTGGACGGTGAAGCTGTAGGCGGTGTTGGGCAGCAGCGAGCTGACGGTGACCGTGGTGCCCATCGAGGTGGCGACCAGGTTGGCGCCGCTGTAGACGTAGTAGGCCGGGACGTTGCCGTTCTGCGCGCCGTCGGTGGACGCCGCCCAGCTGAGCGTCACGGTGTTGTTCTGCACCTTGGCGCTCACCCCGGTCGGGGTGGAGACCAGGCCGTCGCCACCGGGCGCGGTGCCGCCGGAGGGGGTGGTGGTCGGGGTCGGCGTGGGGGTCGCGCTCTGCGACGGGCTCGACGTCGGGGTGGACGAAGGCGTCGAGGTGGGAGTCGAAGTGGGAGTCGACGTCGGGGTGGACGAAGACGAGGACGTGGGAGACGCACTGGTGCTGCCACCGCCGCCGCCCGGCCCGGTCAGCGCCAGGTCGTCCGCGTAGTACGTCCCCTGCCCGTACCACCCGTGCACGTACACCGTCACCGAGGTGGTGCCGGCCCCGGTCGTGAAGCTGGTGCTGAGGTTGGCCCAATTGGCGTTGGAGCCCCAGGTGTTGGTGTCGGTGGTGCCGGTGCCGGTGACACCGAGGTAGGTGTAGTCGCCCTTCAGCCAGCCGGACAGGCTGTAGGCGGTGTCGGGCGTGACGGCGACGGTCTGCGAGCACTGCGCGGTGTCCGAGGCCGAGGCGGCGGCCTGCAGTGCGTAACTGCCGCTGTGCGGGGCGCTGGTGGTGATGCTGCCGAGGCCGCCGGAGCAGCTCCAGCCGGTCGGCGTGCCGGTCTCGAAGTCGCCGTTGGTCAGCAGGTTGGTGCCGGCGGCGGTGGCGGCGGTGCCGCCCATCAGGGTGGCGAGGCCGGCGGCTCCGGCTACCAGGGCGGTGGCGGTGGCCAGAGCGGTGGCGTTGCGAAGGGGGCGTCGAGCGGTCGTCGGACGCTCGGTCTGCCGCGCAGCGGCTGCGCGTTCGGGCATGGTCGCTCCAGGGGTCACGTCCGACCGGTGTGGGGCGGCCGGGCGTTGAGTGGGGGGAGGTGTACCTGGGCCCGACCGGGTGCGCACCCGGTCCGACCTGCTTCCGCGGACTGCGCCGAAGGTAGGCCCTGCCGCCGCGTCAGGTCAACAGGTCTGTACCAATCGGCAATCCAGGAAGTCTGTCACCTGCTGGAACGCGCGACCGCCTGAACCCCAAGTCAAGGAGCCGAACCATTGGTCGAGACCTCTGCCCGGGCCGGTGTTGCAGGCGGTCGCGGCCTCGGCGGATGATCGCTCCCGGGCCGTCGGGCGAGCATGGGGGAGCCGTGGATCTGGGGGAGATCGAGACCTTTCTGGCGCTGGCCGAGGAGTTGCACTTCGGCCGGACCGCGCAGCGGCTGCGGCTGTCCCAGTCCCGGGTGAGCCAGCAGATCCAGTCGCTGGAACGCCGGCTCGGCGCACCGCTGTTCACCCGGACCAGCCGCCGGGTGGAGCTGACCCGGCTCGGCGAGCACACCAGGGACGGCCTGGGCGCCGCCTACCAGGCGCTCGGCCAAGCCTTCGACGAGGCCCGCACGGTGGCCCAGGGCGTGGTCGGCACCCTGCGGATCGGCTTCCTCGGCTGCCTCAACGGCGCCCCGCTGACCACCCTCGCGGCCGACTTTGCGGCGGCTCACCCGGCCTGCCGGATCAGCCTGGCCGAGGTGCCCTGGACCGATCTCTACGGGCAGCTGCGCGGCGGCGAGTTGGACTTGGTGCTCAGCCTGCTGCCGGTGGCCGAGCCGGACTTGCGGTTCGGCCCGGTGCTGGTCGGCCACGACCGGGTGCTGGCCGTCGCCGTGGACCACCCGCTGGCCGCGGCCGCCACAGTGGACGCGGAGCAGCTGGCCGACTACCCGGTACTCGCCCTGCCCGCCCAACTCCCCACCGCGCTGCGGCTGTCGGCCCAGCCTCCGGTCACCCCGAGGGGCCGCCCGATCCGCCCCCAGCCTTCGACCGGGGGGACCCCCACCGCCGGGGCTGCCCGCACCTACCAGGAGGCGCTGAACCAGGTGGCCACCGGCCGCCTGGTCTGGCCCACCCACGCCGGCCTGTTCCGCCACTACTGCCATCCCGGGGTCACCAGCCGCCCGTTGACCGGCCTGCCGCCGGCCCATGGCGCACTGGTGTGGCGTGCCGCCGCCGAGGACGCGAAGGTCCGGGCCTTCGTCGCCCTCGGCGGTGGGCACAACTACCTGTGACGCTGCGTCAGTTCACGGTCAGCGAGCTCCACAGCGTGGTCGACCGGTCCGGCACCTCGATCTGGTCGTCGTGGTCGCCGCTGTTCAGCATCGAGATCATCCGGTAGCGGTCGCGGTGGAAGACCCAGTACCAGGACCGGCCGTTCACCTCCCGCATGTCCGGGATCGGCAGGATGGTGGTGACCTTGTCGATCCCGGCGAACGAGCTCCAGGCGGAGAGCCGGCGGTCGGAGCGGAGGATCTGGTTCGCGTGCTGCTCGCCGTCGGCGATGCTGATCACCCGGTGGAACTGCTGGCCGTTCAGGGTGTGGAAGACCCAGTAGAGGCTCATCCCGTTGACCCGCTGCCGGTCCGGCATCGGCAGGAAGAAGTCCACCCGGGCGACCCCGGCGAGCGCGGGCCAGGTGGTCAGTGGGGCGTCGTCGCGCTCCATGACGTCCTGGTGGTCGCTGCCGTTGGCGATCGAGACCACCCGGTAGCGCTGCATGGCGTTGGCGCTGTGGAACAGCCAGTAGGACGTCTTGTTGTCGACGTTCTGCTTGTCCGGGAACGGCAGCAGGCAGTCCACCTGGGTGATGTCGGTGAACGAGGCCCAGTTGTCGACCGGCTGGTCGTCGGTCTCCTTGCGGTCGGTGTGCTGGTCGCCGTCGGCGATGGAGATCGCCCGGAACTGCTGCTCGCCGGCGACCGTGCGGAACGCCCAGTACCAGCTCTTGCCGTCCGTGCGCTGCCGGTCGGGCACCGGCAGGAAGGTGTCCACCGGCTGCCCGACCGGCGGCATGTCCGACGGCAGCCGGCCCTCGCCCAGTGCCTTGAGCATGGTGATCGACGGTAGGAAGGCGTAGACCGCGCCCTCAGTGCGAACAAACCGCTCGAAGCCGAGCTGCACCGGCTCGCCGCCGGCGTGCTCCCAGTTGACCGTGCCGTTGAAGCCGACCATGGCATCGGGGCCGGGCTCGTCGTCGACACGGTTGGGTGGGAAGTCGGGGTTGTCGATCCACCGGTTCTGGATGAACTCGAACTGGTCGATCAGATCGGTCTGGTAGCAGATGAAGAGCAGCCCGCGCGACTCGTCAGGCCCGCCAGGACCCTCGGACGCCGGGTCGAACGGCGCGCCGTAGGGGCTGCCGCGCCGCACGATCCGGCGCCGGTCCATCACCGGGTTCTCGGGGAACGGATCGGCGCCCGGGCGCTCCTGCAGGGCGTCCCGCGGGTTGGTCTTGCGCAGGTGCGAGAAGAGCGGGGTGAGGTGCCCTTCGAAGTCGTTGAGGTAGCTGATGTTGTTGTCGTTGGCGGCCACCGTGTCGTACGGCTTGTCGGCGAGCGGGCAGTTGGCCACCGGGGCGCCGGAGCGCCAGCGCCCGACCACCCGGGAGGCCACCCACTCCACCGTGGCGTCGTCGGGGATCGCCTTGGCCTTCTTGAGCGGCTCCAACTGCCGGGAGATCTGCGCCCACCAGCCTGGGACGTCCTGGGCCAGCCGGCGGATCACCTGGAACGAACCGTTGAACGCCCACTGCGGCAGCGTGTTGGGAGCGTCCCCGACCCTGGGGTGGCCGGCCACGAACTCTCCGGCGGGGATCAGCCGGGTGCCCGGGTGGTCCTTGACCCACTCCGGCATCAGCGGGTCGGGCTCGTCGAAGTCGATCACCCCCGGTTCGCTGACGCCGTCCTTGAAACCGAAGTGCTCCTTGCCGCGCCGGCTGCCCTTCAGGGTGGCGCCCTCCTGCTGGAACATGATCGAGATGCCGTACCTGACGGCCAGCTCGCGCTGCTCGGTGACCATGCCGTTCAGGTCTTCGACGGTGTCGGAGGCGATGGTGAGCACCGCGTGGATCAGGCCCTCGGTCTTGTTGTTGCCGAACAGCCAGTGGCTCGGGTGGCTGTCGCCCTTGTCGCCGATCTTTTCGGCCCGGGGCACCGGGCCCTGCTGGAAGGCGCCGAGGGTGGTGCCGGGGTCGGCCGACGGGTAGGGCTCCCGGCCGAGCAGCATCTGCAGGCCGGAGTAGGTGAAGCTGAGGCCCATCCAGGTCGCCTTGAGACCGGTGGGGTCGCCACCGCTGCGCTTGCGCGCCTGGCTGAACGCCTCGTTGAAGCCGGCCACCTGTCTGGTGGTGGCGATCCGCGGGGTCAGCCGTTGGAGCCAGCTGCGGGCCTTGATGCCGTCCTGGAAGGAGAGCATCAGCAGCACCATCTGGTCCTTCTTGAATCCGGCGAGCACATCTCCCTGGATGTCCTCGTTCTCGCGCAACGGCAGGTCGACGGGCATGGAGTCTCCACGATTCTCTGATGGCGGTCGGTAATCATGACCGTATGCGACCTACTTGAGCCGAGCGACCGACGAGCCATCAGACGGGTGCCCGGGCCACCCGTTGGCGGTATCTGACGCGACAGCAACTCGCGCTGGTCATAAGACTGAACACGGCTCTGAATCCGGCCGTCGCGGCCGCGCGCACGCCGTTGCGGCGGCATCCGCCAGGGGTGCCGAAGCCCCTCACTTTCCGCTACCAAGCGTAGTCAGGGCCGCCATTCGTCCCTCACTGTGAAGGAAATCCATGTCCCGTACCGCTGTGCCGCCCGGACGCCGGCTAGCCGCCCTGGTGCGCGCCTGCACCGTCGCCGCCGTGGCCGCCTCCACCGCCCTGGCCGTCCCGCTCAGCGCGGGCGCCGCCACCACCAGCCCCGACGAGCAGTCCATCACCGCCGCCCAGGTGCAGGCCGAGACCCGTGCCGACGAAGTGCGCGCGTTCGGCCCGGAGGAGGCCGGCTACCTGGCCTGGCAGCGCCTGGAGACCCGGGCCGGCCTCCGGGAGGCCGCGCACACCCGGGCCGAGGGCGGGTCGGACAACGGCTACCCGCTCCCGATCCGGGTGCACCGCCTGGAGATGCTCACCAAGACCCAGGCGGAGCTCAACAAGAACTTCGACCCGTCGGTCTTCGGCAAGTTCACCGACTACTTCACCTCGCCCGAGTACGGCGACCACGTCGCGCTGCTGCCCACCGGCAAGGTGCTGCTCTTCTCGTTCGAGCCGGTGGAGACCGACCCGACCCAGGAGCCCGCGCCGACCAACATCATCGGCTCGGCCAACAAGGGCCGCGCCTACCTCTGGGACCCGTCGCTGGGCACCGGCTCCAACGCCTTCACGGCGGTACCGCCGCCCAACGTGGTGCTGGACGACGGCACCGGGGCCAACCGGCCCGCGCCGTTCTTCTGCGCCGGGCACTCCTACCTGGCCAACGGCATGGTCGGCATCTTCGGCGGCAACCTGGGCGGCAACGGCGGTGCGGGCGCCAAGCTGTCGCTGATCTTCGACCCGTGGACGGAGAAGTGGACCAAGAACCCCGACATGTCCGTCGGCCGCTGGTACCCGTCGGTGGTGACCGGCGCGGACGGCCGGCAGCTGATCATGTCGGGCCAGTCGGAGATCGGCTGGGGCACCCCGACCCCGATCGTGGAGCGGTTCCCGGCCAAGAAGGACCCGGTGGTCTACGACTCCAAGAAGGTGCCGATGGGTCCCGTCGACCGGTTCGGCGCGGACGCCCCGTTCACCACCGACTATCCGCAGCTCTTCTCGCTCAACGACGGCAAGATCTACGGGCTCGGGCGGGTGCCCAAGCAGCAGTGGGTCTTCGACCCCAAGGCCGAGACCCGCGCCGACCTGCCGGCCCGCCCGGACAACCTGGCTCCCGGGGTGATGAACCGCAACTACGGCTCGGCGGTGGCGCTGCCCAACGGCACCAAGGGGCCCGACTCGGTGCTGATCCTCGGCGGCAACAACGCCGACCCCAACACCTACAAGCTCTCCGGCGGCAAGTGGTCCACGGACACCCCGCGCGCCTTCGGCCGCACCCAGGACGACACCCTGATCTTCCCGGACGGCAACCTCTTCACCGTCAACGGCGCCTTCGACATCCGCGACTACGGCAACGGGGCGTACAACCCCAACGCGGACCTGAAGTACCGCCAGACCGAGATGCGCGACAAGCAGGGCAACTGGAAGCTCGGCCCGGTCCAGCGACTGCCGCGCGGCTACCACTCCAACGCGGTGATCCTGCCGGACGGCCGGGTGATGATCACCGGTGACGAGCTGCAGCAGATCGCCAACAATCCGAACATCAAGACGGAGAACGGCGGCACGATCGAGATCTACGAGCCGTGGTACCTGCACAGCGGTGCCCGGCCCAAGCTGGACTCGGCGCCGAGCGACGGGGTGCGGTACAGCCGCAGCTTCGACGTCACCTCGTCCACCCAGGGCCAGGTGACCCGCGCCGTGCTGATGTCGCCGATCACCTCCACGCACTCGGTGGACACCGCCCAGCGCCATGTGGAGCTGCAGATCACCAAGCGCGACGGCAACAAGCTGACGCTGCAGAGCCCGCCGAGCACGAACGCCGCGCCGCCCGGGTACTACATGCTGTTCCTGCTGGACGCGAACGGTGTGCCGAGTGAAGCGAAGTGGGTGAAGCTGGACGCCACTTCGGGAGGCTCACTGCCGTAGAACCGTCAACAGGCGTGTGGCGGCCCGGGGCTAGCACCCCGGGCCGCCACGTGTCCGGGTCACACCGGGTCCGGCAGACCCATCGCGGCGAGCTTGGCCAGGTCGACCACGACCGTGCTCTCGGTGATCCGGCAGTCGACCACGGTGTACGCGATGACCGACAGCGGCGTCCCGTCCTCGCGCCAAGACACCACCCCCGGAGGGCCGTTGACGAGCACCCCCCGTCCGCGCCCGGCCGCGTCGGCCGCCGGCTGCGCGCTGCGTGCCCGTCGGAATGGCGTGTCTCAGACCACGGCGAGCCGGTCCACCAGCAGCTCCACCCTCCGCTCGGCTTCCGGCGGCGGCAGCCGTCCCGCCCGGGTCAGGGTGGCCAGCCCGTGCAGGGCCGCCCAGAACACCTCGGTGAACAGTCCCGGATGGACGCCGTCCCCGGCGACCTCGCCGAGGTTCTCCAGCAGGGCGGCGAAGGCGTCCTTCAGCGGCTCCGGGGTGTCCTCGGCCGCGAAGGCCAAGCCGCCGTCGAGCTGGAACAGGGCGTCGTAGACCGCCGGGTTGCGTGCGGCGAAGTCGAGGTAGGCGCGGGCGAGGGCGATGACCCGGGCGCGCGGGCCGTCCGCGGCGGCGGCCGCGACCCGCACCGCCGCGGCCATCTCGGTGGCACCCTCCAGGGCGACGGCGCCGATGATCTCGCGCTTGCCGCTGAAGTGGCTGTAGAGGACGGGTTGGCTGTATTCGATGCGCTCGGCGAGCCGGCGGGTGGTGACCGCGTCCCAGCCCTGCTGCTCGGCGAGTTCGCGGGCCGTCGCCACGATGAGGCGTTCGCGGCCCGCCCGTTCACGCTGCTTGCGTTCCTGTACCGACATGAGTCGATCCTAGCACCGCTAGACAAATGAGCGGCAGCAGTACTAGCGTTGCCTCATCAGCTAGCAACGCTAGATCCCAGGGGGTCATCATGCTCAGCGCACTCGAGATCGTCACCACCGTGGTCGTCGGAGTGATGGTGGGGGTCGAGTTCTCCGTCGCCTTCGTCCTCAACCCGATCCTCAACGCCCTCCCCGACGACAGCAACCAACTCGCCCGCGCCCACGGGGGCCGGATGCTCGGCGCCGTGATGCCGTTCTGGTACATCGGCTCGCTCGTCCTTAGCGCGGTCTGGGCCGTCGCCGGATGGCACCACCACGGCACCGGCCTCGTCGTCACCGCCGGTGCGCTGCTGATCCTCAGTGTGATCATGTCGGTCCTGCTGCTCGTCCCGATCAACAACCGGGGCAAGACGTGGACCCCCGAGAACCGGCCTGCGGACTGGAAGGAGCAGATGAACCGCTGGGACCGCTTCCACTACGTCCGCGTCGCCGTCATCATCGCCGCCTTCGCCCTGCTGGTCGCCGCCCTCGCCTGAGCCCGCGGCTCGCCCGCCCGGTCGTGAGCCGCAACCGCTCGGCCGTGCGCCCGACGTGCGGCACCGCCACCTCGATCTACATCACATCGCAGCTGTAGCCGGAGAAGCCCTGTCCTCCCTCGGGCAGTCACGCATCCATGCACCATGCCGGGTCGCCGAGGCCGCCGAGCACCCCACCATGCGTAGCCCCGCCCCTGAAGAGGAGTCACCATGACCGTGGAACTGAATCACACCATCGTCCCCGCCCGTGACCCGCAAGCCTCGGCGCAGTTCCTGGCCGAAATCCTCGGCCTGAGCGTCGACCCGCCGCTGGCGCACTTCACGCCGGTCAGGCTGGCCAACCAGGTCAGCCTGGACTACGACCAGTTGGACGACTTCGAGCCACACCACTACGCGTTCATGCTCGGCGAGCAGGAGTTCGACGCAGCCCTCGCCCGCATCCAGCACGGCGGAATCACCCACTACGGCGATCCCGCATGCCAAGAAATCGGGCAGATCTATCACAGCAAGCACATCGAAGGCCGCAGGGGCACCTACTTCCGCGACCCCGACGGACATCTCATGGAACTCCTCACCCGGTGCGGCACCGGGTCGTGAGACCGATGGCGGCTCAGCGGATCACGGCTTCGCTGGTGACGGGATCGCATTCGCAGTCGCGACCGACGCCGTGCTGTGCGCGGACGGTCCGGTGACGTTCCCGGTCGACTTGACGCTGCTGCCCGAACAGCGACGGGGGCGCGGCGGGCCGTACGGCGATCTCAACCGGTCCAGACGCCGATGGCCGGGCTCCTCGTCTGACGGGCCGTCTTCATCACGTTCCCAGCCGGCGTTCGATCCGGTTCCGCTGCGCTGCCGCGCGCGGGTCGTCGTAGTCGGCCAGAAGCCTGAGTGCCTCGGCCCAATGCTGCCGGGCCGATTGTGGATCGCGGCTCCGCAGGGATTGTGCCAGGCCGTCCAGGCTCAGTGCCTCGTTCCAGGCGTCGCCGAGCTCGTGATGAGCAGTGGCGGCCTGGCGGTAGAAGTTGGTCGCCTCTGCCTCGCGGTCGAGCTGACAGTACGTCTCTCCGACGCCATACCAAGCCAAAGCTTCCCGGCTGCGGTCGCCGAGGCGACGGTGGAGGACGGCAGCGCGCTGGTAGGAGTCCAACGCTTCACTCAACAGGCCGTTGGCCCGCTGGGCGTCTCCGAGCGTGATGAGCCAGAAGCCCTCCAGTCGGTGGGCGCGTAGGCTCAACGCGATCTCCACTGCGTCATGAGCCGATGCCAGGGCCGCATCGACGGCCCCCTGCTCGCGTTGCAGGTTGCTCAGCAGGTGCAGGGCATTTCCCTCGCCTCGCTGGTTGTTCAGCGAGCGGTGTGCCGTCAGTGCTTGGTCGATGGTGGCCGTCGCCTGTCGGAAGTGTCCGGCCCGATAGTGGGCACTGGCGAGGTTGGAGAGCGCGGTGGCCTCCCAGTGTGTGGCGCCCTGCAGTTGGAAGGCGGTAATGGCCCGCTCGAAGTACCGTGCGGCCTCGGTCAGCTGCCGGCTGCGCAGGTGGACCAGGCCGAGCAGGTTGAGTGAGTGAGCCTCGCTGAGCCGGTCCCCCAGGTCGCGCCAAATCGGCAGTGCCTTGTGGTGGTACTCCAGGCTTTCGGCGAAGGAGTTGATCCGGGTGTAGCCCATGCCGAGGTCGGTGAGCAGCAGCGCCCGGGCGGTGTTGTCGCCCAGGCGTTCTGCTGCTGCCAGACCGATGTGGCCTACGGAGGGCCAGTCCGCGCCCGGTGCTGAGGGAGCTTGCGCGTTCCAGAGCACGGCGGCCAGTTGCCACGTCAGCTGGTCCTCGCCGGCCGCGGCGGCCGTTCGGACGGCCTGCAGGAGGTTGGCGCGGTCGCGTTCGGCCCAGTCCACGGCCGAGTTGTAGTCGGGGAAGGCCAGCGGTTGCACGCCGTCGGCCGGCGGGGCGAGCGGCAGGTGCTCTTCGGCCGGGGCGAGCCAGTGCTGGGCGGCGTCGGCGGTGTGCAGGTACCAGCCCAGGACGCGGCGCAGCGCGGCCTGCCATTGTGCGGGGGCTTCCTCGTGCTGGGCTTGGTCGCTGGCGTAGGCGCGCAGCAGGTCGTGGAACTGGTAGCGGTCTGGTGCGGTCTGTTCGACGAGGTGGGCGCCGACGAGGGAGTCGAGGAGTTGGCGGGTGCGGCCGGCGGTGAGGTGGGCGAGGGCGGCTGCGGCGTGAAGTCCGAACTCGGGGCCTGGGTGGAGGCCCAGGAGACGGAACAGGCGGGCGACCTGGTCGGGTAGAGCGCGGTAGGACCAGGCGAACACGGTGCGGACGGCGTCGGTTTCCTCCTCGTCTCCCACGCTCAGGGCGTCCCACAGGGCGGACTCGTCGCGCAGGTCGGCGATCAGGTCGTCCAGTCCCATGTGGGGGAAGCTGGCGGCGCGCTCGGCGGCGATGCGTAGAGCGAGGGGCAGTTGGGCACAGAGTCGGGCGAGCTCGGTGAGCTTGTCGGGGTCGTCCTGGGGGCGGTAGCCGGCGGTGATGGCGCGTAGCAGTGCGACGGCTTCCGGTTCGGGCAGTGTGCCAAGGGTCAGTCGACGGGCGCCGTCACGCACCGCGAGACCGGACAGGCGGCTGCGGCTGGTGACGACGACCAGGCAGCCGACGCTGCCGGGTAGCAGGGGGCGGACCTGACCGACCGTGGCGGCGTTGTCCAAGACCACCAGGACGCGGCGCTCGGCCAGTAGGGAGCGGTAGAGCGCGGCGGCCGCATCCAGGTCCTGCGGGACGGACTGGGCGTGGACGCCCAGCGAGATCAGGAACCGGTGCAGCGCTTCGTGGGCGGTGACCGGCTGTCCCGGGTCGTAGCCGCGCAGGTTGACGTACAGCTGTCCGTCCGGGAAGTGGTCGCGGGCCTGGTGTGCCCAGCACAGCGCGAGCGAGGTCTTGCCGGCACCGGCGGTGCCGGCGATGACGAACACCGAGACGACGAGCGGGTCCCCGTCTTCGTCGGCCAGGACCGCGTTCAGCTCCTGAAGTTCGTCGACGCGGTTGACGAAGCCGCGCACATCGGCTGGTAGCTGGCGAGGAGTTGGAGGGCTCTCGCGGTCAGGAGCGTCGTGGAAGTGGATGCCCCCGCTCACGTTCCTCGCCTGGACGGCATTACGCGACGATCCCGAGAGCTCGTTGCGCGTACTGCCGAGGCCGTCTGCGCCCCCACTGTGCTCGTTGATCGCCTACTCCGTCCCTGTGCTCGGCGGGGGCAGGTGCGCGACCTCGCGGTCGAAGTAGGCCTGCACATCCTCGCCCGCCTCGTAGAGATCCTTGATGTAGTTTTCCCAGCGCTCGACGAGATCGCGATCGGTGTAGCGGACCGCCCCGATCGGAATCCCCGTCTCCGCATACAGCAGCTGGAACAACGTGCGACCACCGAGGACGACCAGGTCCGGCAACCGGCCGAATTCCTCCGCGCCGGCCAGATCGTCGGCACGGATGATGCGGACTCTCTCGCCGTATTCAGCGCGCATCCGCAGCGAATGCAACTCCCATTGAAGATATTCGGTCAACGGCTTCTCGATCACCCGCACACGGTGAAAGACAGAGCGGCGCTCCTCATCCTCCCGGCCGATCGCGAGCAAGGAGCCGCGCCGCTCCTCCAACAGTCGCAGCGACTCTTCCCAGTCACCCCGGCGCAGCGCCTCCCGACTCGGGCTGCCCTGCTCCTCGAAGTACTGCAGGCGTTCGAGCTTCCAGGAGTCCGCGTCCCTCACCTGCGCGTCACGCTCCCGGAAGTCCCGCTTGTAGTCCTCCCGGACGAGCCTGTCGCCCCACTCGGGCCGCAGTTCCGGGGTACGACGATCACGCATCCGGGATGTCTGCCTTCGCCGCACTGAGCATGGCTCCGGGGATGACGACCAACCGCTCACCCGAAGCCAGGAACACACCCTCGGGAAGGTTGCCGCGGTAATTCTCCGTGAGATCCCGGCCGATCACCGCGATATCACCGTTGTCGAGCTCCCAGATATCCGGGCACTCGTCCCGGCCGTCAGAGGCTCCCAGCTCCTTCGCGGACTTTCCCAAGCGCATTGCAAACGCGGCGGATGGATCGGCTTCCCATGCGCGGCCCATGGCTGCCCCTATTTTTCGCGACGCAACTACAAGGAACTATGCATCTTACACCTGACGGTCAGTCAGGGAAATGTTCCGCTTATCGGCCGGCAGCGGTCGGTGCCGCAGGGCGGACACCGGTCCGCCGCACCCACTGATCAAGCTGCCGAACAGTGGGCAGCAACTGACCGCTCGGCTCCCCCAAGTCGCCGCGCTGAGCAGCGCAAAGGCCCTGTGGAGCCATCGAGCGGCCGCGCAGGGGCTTGCGTCGGGGAGTTCGTCAGGCGGTGCCGAACTCGCTGTCCTTGACGCCCGCCACGAAGGCGGCGAAGGCGGGGGCGGTGAAGGTGAGGGACGGGCCCTCGGGGTCCTTGGAGTCGCGGACGGGGACGACGGTGAGGATGTTGGCGGCCACCTCGACGCACTCGCCACCGTTGCTGCTGTAGCTGGACTTGAACCATTCGGGGCTGATCACGGGATCTCCTCTCGGGTCGCGCTTCCCAGCCAGGATGCGGCCTGTTCACAGATGTTGGTAGACCGTCAGCAGAACGCGGGCAACGCGAAGCCCCTGTGAGGCCGTCGAGCGGCCGCACAGGGGCTTGTGTCGGGGAGTTCGTCAGATCGCGCCGAACTCGCCACCCTTCACACCTGCCACAAAGGCCGCGAAACCCTTGGCGGTGAAGGTCAGGAACGGGCCCTCGGGGTCCTTGGAGTCACGGACGGGGACGACGCTGGGGATGTTGGCGGCGACCTCAACGCAGGCGCCACCGTTGCTGCTGTAGCTGGACTTGAACCACTCGGGGTTGATCACTGGAGTTCCTCTCGTGCCTTGCGGATCAGCGCCACGGACGCGGCCTGCGACAGAGCCTCTACCTGCAGGTGATGGTAGTCCGTCAGCAACGGCCGCACCGCGTCCGGATCATGCTCGAAGTGCCCGCGTTGCGACGACTCCGAGTAGGCGGCCACAGAGTGACCTGGCAGCGTCAGCAGGTAGATCGGAAGGTCGAAGGCCCTGGCCTCAGCCATAGCATAGGGCGCGACCTGGATCGTGACGTTCGGCAGCTCGGAGACTTCGACCAGGCGGTCCAGTTGCGCTCCCATGACCTCGGGTCCCCCGACGGGACGCCAGAGGCAGCTCTCATCAAGCACAGCGAAGAGCAGCGGCGGTGGCTGGCGGAAGAGCTTCGCCTGACGGCTGGCCAAAACCTCCAGCCGTTCGTTGGCCTGGACTTGGGTGATGCTGCCCCGGCGCACAGCCCCGCGCGTGATCGCTTCCGCGTACTCCGGGGTCTGGAGCAAGCCGGGAACGATGCCCAGGTCAAAGAGGCGCAGTTCTACCGCTCGGGCCTCATGAGCCATGTAGTCACCGAAGCCCTGGAGCAACGAGCTCGCCCGCAGGTCGAAGAACAGATTCTCGAACTTGCTACCGGTACCGAACGCGCGATCAACTTTGCGAGCGAGTCGCAAGGTCGGGGATTTCCTGCCAGTTTCCAGCGACGAGATATGCCCCGAGGAGTAGCCCGTCCGCTCCGCGACCTGATCCTGTGTCATGCCCAACTCTTCGCGGACTCGTCGGAGTTCGGCACCGAAGGCGGCTCGCGGGGAGGCATCTGGATTGAGCTGCTTGATGTTCAAGGCTGACTTTTCTTTCCGAGCGGCCAGTTTGAAGGTGCTCTGAGCGTAGAGCACAGTGTGAGCATCTGGTAGCAGAGTGCTTCGGGAAGGGGCAGCTGTGCATCGGCGGACCGGCCCACCGCCGGCCCACATGTTCCCCAAGTCTGCGAAATCCGGGCTGACTTGGGACGCCACAGGGTCCGCGCGCAAGCAGAGCTCTTATTCACTCGAAAGTGTGAGTACCGAAGTTGACCATTGCCCCCAACCACCCCACTGCTCAACCAAGTTGAAGCCCACCCACCACTGAGCGGTCAACTCCCCGACCGAAAGGGATTCACCGTGAACGCCGCCTTCTCCTCCCAGCCGTCCGACCGGGCCGCCGCCCTGTCCGAACTGCGCACCCTCGGGCGCCGACTGGACCTCCAGGTGACCTCGCGCACCGGCGTCACCGCTCCCGAGCTGGACGCCACCCTCCGCCTGATGAAGCAGCTGCACATCCGGGTCGAACGGTCCCTGAGCGCGAGCCTGTCGTCCGTCGTCCACCGCTCGCTCCAGGGCCGAGCCGCCTAGCGACCCGCAAAAGCTCCCGCAGAGCCCGGGTGTCTCTGCGGGCCCGGCCCCTCATGTGGTGAGGAGGGGCCAACCCCGCGTCAGCCAAAGGGCGTTGGCCGACGCAACCAGGTCCCGCCCGCCAGGCGCCCCCGTCGCCGCGGGCGGGACCACCCACCATCACATGACTCCCGCGCAGCTGAGCTTGGGGAAGCGGCCGCGCGGGCCGCCCACCCCCGTCGGCCGCTACGCGTATACCGGCCGGCCGGGGCGGGCCACCACACACGGGGCAAGGGGGGCGCTGATCCCACAGGACTGGAGACCTTCATGCGTCTTGTTCCGCTGCCGAGCCCGTCCCACGACGGGCACCCGGACTCCTCCTCCAACTCCCTCGACTCCATCGACTCCTTCGGCCTCGTGGCGCTCGTCGTCCGTTCCACCCTGAGCTCCACGCGCCACCGCCTCCACGACCAGCTCACCGCCCACGGCCTGGACCCCGACGACGCCTGCCTGGTGCTCTCCGAACTGGTCGGCAACGCACTGCTGCACGGCGGGGAGAGCGCCGCCGTCGCCTGGCGACTACACGGCGACCGGCTGCACATCGGGGTGGCCGACGGCGCCGCGCTCGGCCTCACCGTGCTCCAGGAGCACTGCCAACGGGACGGCGGGCGCGGCCTGTTCCTGGTCGACCTGCTCGCCGAGTCCTGGGGCGTACGGCCGCTCGGCACCGTCGGCAAGGAGATCTGGTGCCAACTCCAGGTCAAAGCGGCCTGACGTGAGCGCTGCCCAACAAGCCGCCAACTGGGCGTCTCCGGGGCGTGGAAAGCGTGTCAGGCGCCCTGACGCGCTTTCACATCGATGTCACGCGCCTCCCCAAGGAGGGCCTCAAGCAATAAAGTCTGTAATCAAACAGCTGTCGCCAGTCGTATACGCCACCGGCTGTCAGCCACTCTGAATCCTCGCCATCGGTGACAAGGATCCGGGAGAAGAACCATGCCAGAAGTCAGCCCGAGACTGGCCGACATCCGCTTCGATTCCAGCTACAACGGCGACTCGCCGTACGGCCCCGACTCCCCGCTTCAAGAGATCTGCGGCAACATCATCCCCTGGGACATCGAAGGCCCCCAGCCGGCGCTCGTCGAGATCGAGACAGCCGGCGGATTCCGCGGCAAAGTGCTCGACGTCGGTTGCGGCCTGGGCGAAAATGCCCGCTTCCTCGCAGGGCGAGGGCACCGCGTCACCGCCCTCGATGTCTCCCCCAACGCCATCACGCGCGCCACCGAACTGACGACGGCGCTCGGCCTCGACGTGCGGTTCGTCGTCTCCGACGCCGTCACCCTTGAGGGGATCGACGCGGACGCCCACTTCGACACCGTGATCGACAGCGCCCTCTACCACGGGTTGGCCCCAGAGCAGCGAACGCAGTACCTCGCCACGCTGCATCGAGCCACCACGTCGGGGGCGACCCTGCACGTGATCTGCTTCTCGGACCTGGTGCCCAAGGACATCGCGTCGCCCAACCGCTGCTCCGAGCAGGAACTGCGCGGTACCTTCGCCGGTGCGGGCTGGTCGATTAACAGTCTGCGGCAGACCACGTACACCTTGTCCGCGAGATTCACCCGGGACATCCTCCACCAGATCGTTGACGCACTGAACGTCCCTGGCGGGCGGGAGTTCGCTGACAACCTGCCCACTGACAACCAAAACCGGCTGCTCTTCCCGGTGTGGTCCGTCGCCGCCGACCGCGCCTGAGAAGCGCGATTGGCAGCTCAAAGGTGAATGCTCGGTCGGGGCCGCCGGTCGGCGTGCCCCAGCCTGGCGATATGCGTACTTCCGCATGGCTGCCCTGCTGGATCTGCGCCTGTCGCAGACCTTGCGGTGCCGCCACGCTGAAACGCATGACCACACCGCGCACGATCGCCGTCCTCGGCCTGGGCCGCATGGGCGCCGCGATCGCGACACGACTCGCCGGCCACGACTGGGACGTCATCGGGTTGGACCCGCTCGGGGCACACGGCAGGCGCTGCCGAGACGACCGGCGACCCGAACGACGCCGTGGCGATGGCCGACATCGCTGCGCTCGGGGCGAGCGAGGTGGCGCATCGTCGCGTCCTACTCCTCCGGCTCCCAGGCACGGAGCAGGTCGATCAGCCCTGCGTCTCCGTCGATCCGCAGGGAGGCCGCCGGGATGCGGTCGTACATGAAGAGGACCAGCTCACTGGCCGTGCCGTGGACGGAGGCGCCGGCAGCGGTGGCGGGTGCCGTGCCGGATGCCGTGCCGGCCGCGGGGATGCGGGTGAAGCGGGCGCCGTCGCCGTCGACCGTGAGGCGCCAGGAGCGGCCCTCGATGGCGTGGAAGTCGAAGGCAGTGGGCTGGTGCGGCCAGGCGCTAGGCGTGGCGCAGCAGGTGGAGAGGAACTCCTCGACACCGTCGAGTGCCACCTCGACCGGCAGCGACTGCGGTGCGCCCAGCGCGAGTTGGGCGTCGTAGGTGTGCATCGCGATCTCCTGGAGCTGGTGCCGGGCGACGGCACCGCAGGTCTGCGGCGACTGCGACGCACCCCACCACGTCCAGCAACCGCGCTCCGGGCCGGCCTCCCGCAGGGCGTCCACCAGTTCCTGCGTCGATGCGGCCAGCCAGGCCTGCTGGGCCTCGCGCTCCCGAGGTGCGACCGGGGCGCCCGGCGCTGCGGACTTGGCCGTGGCATCAGGCCCTGCGGCGATGGTGGCGGCCCAGGCGCGGCGCCCCTCGCCGATGTGCTGCGCCAGGTCGAGCAGCGTCCACTCGGGGCAGGTCGGCACCTGCACATCGAGGCTGGGCGCGGCGGCGACCGCAGCGCGGAACGCCGTCGCTCGATCGTCGAGCAACCGCAGCAGGTCAGGGAACTCCAGAGTCTTTTGCACGCCGGATGTTTATCAGCCCGGTTCGGCGACCGGACAGCGATTTTCGCAGGCGACGCTGACGCCCAGCCGACGCGGCGGGCGCGTGCCACGGGCCCCGACGACGTGTCCCCCGGCCGTTGGGTGGTGGAGCGCCTCGTCGCGGCGCTGCGTGAACTGTCACGCCGTCACCACGGGTACGCCGTCCGGCCGGTTGGCGAGCAGGGCCGCGATGTGGTCCGCGCAGCACAGGGCCGCCGTGGCCATGGCGCTCCTGGTCATCCCGGCGACATGCGGGGTCAGCAGCGCGTTCGGCAGGCCGAAGAGCGGCGAGGCGAAGGCGGCGTGCTCGTGTGCGAAGGTGTCGATCGCGGCTGCTGCGAGCGGATGTGCCGGGTCGCGCAGCGCGTCGGTCAGCGCCTGTTCGTCGACGATTCCGCCCCGGGCGGTGTTCAGCAGGATCGACCCCGGACGCATCAGCGCCAGTTCCGCCCGCCCGACCAGCCCTCGGGTCCGCGCGGTGAGCGGCAGGTGCAGGGAGACCACGTCGCTGGTCGCCAGCAGGGCGGGGAGGGAGTGGGCCAGGGGCACCGATGCCTCAGCCGGGCGCCGCGAGAGGCCCTGAACCGCCATGCCCAGGGCGGTGGCCCGCGCAGCCAGTGCCCGGCCGATCCGGCCCAGCCCGACGATGCCCAGGGTCAGCTCCGACAGTTCCACCGCTGGTGCGACCGGTGCACGCCAACTGCCTTGGTGCGCGATCTCGTTGTGCGTGGGGAGATCCCGGGTCAGGGCGAGTAGCTGGGCCAGGGTGAATTCGGCGACCGCGTTCGCATTGGACCCCGGGGTATGGGTGACCGAGACGCCGTGACGGGCAGCGGCCGCCAACTCGACGTGATCGGTGCCCGCTCCGGCCCGCCCGACCACCCGCAGCCGGTTGGCCAACGCGGCGTCGGTGGCAGCCGAGAGGAACGCGGCGCGCAGCGGCACACCGGCACGGGACTTGACCGCGTGGTAGCCGAGTCCGTCCCGGGCGGTCTCGGCGAGCAGCGCGGATTCATCGAAGGGGTCGAAGTCGGTGAAGCCCACCCGGCCGTCCCAGGCAGCTCGCGCCCCGGCAGGATCGGCCACCCGGCGGAGGTTCAGCGTGACGGCCAGGCCGTGGCCGAGCAGGCGATCCAACTCCCGACCGAGCAACTCGCCAGGAGCCGCGTCCAGTAGCAGGACTCGGGCCTGATCCATGTGCTCCCCCCTTCCCCTGCACGGACCCTACTGCGCTCCAGGGACTGGTCGGCGAGAGACCCCGCGCCCAGCCCCCTCGCTCACTCAGGCGTGTCCGGGAACCACCGGGCCGGCTCCCCCACCAACGCCCACCTGGTCGGCGCCGCCCTCAACCGGGTTCGCTGCGCCTCGGGCGGCGACTCAACGGCCGTGCACTGCACTGAAGTTGTGATTCTTATCTGACGATCCATCAGGATTCACTCAAAGGAGTGACGCGTGCATGGCGAGCAGGGCCGGGTGGGTAGGTGCGGGTCCGGAACGCCGGGCCACCACCCCGGCTCGCCCCGCACCGCAGTCGACTGCGGGGCCACCCTCACTCGTTGAAGGGACCCACCTTGCCCGACCAGAACGAGCCCGTGATCGAGCCCTTCGGCTTCCTCGCACCGCCCCCTGCGCCGGAGATCCCGGCCGCGCCCACGCCCGACGAGACCTGGCCGCTGCCCGGCGGCACCGCCTGGGTGTACTACGGCGAGCGCAACGAGGGAGTCACCAGGCCGGTCATCCTGTCCGACGGCTTCAACACGGGCCCGAGCAGCCTCAAGGAGCTCTACCACGGCCTGGAGCGCACCGGCTACCCGTTCATCACGGAGCTGCGTCGACGCGGCCGCGACCTGATCCTGATCGGCTACGACGAGCGCAGCGCCTCGATCCTGGACAACGCCCAGGCAGCGACGGCCTGCATCATGCGGACCCGCGCCGAGCAACTGGGCGACACCCGGCTGCTGGTCGGCGGGTTCAGCATGGGCGGCCTGGTCACCCGCTACGCCCTGGCCCGGATGGAAATGCAGCGCATCGACCACGGGGTCGGCGTCTACCTCTCCTACGACAGCCCGCACCGCGGCGCCTGGATCCCGATCGCCCTCCAGGGCCTGGCCCACTTCCTCAAGGCCACCCCGCAGATGTCGCAGCAGATCAACAGCCCGGCGGCCCGCCAACTGCTGTGGCGGCACATCGAGACCGCCGACGGCACGCCCCGCCAGGACCCGCTGCGCACCAAGTTCCTGGAGGAGCTGGACCGCGTGGGCAGCTGGCCGCGGATCCCGCGCCTGCTCGCCGTCGCCAACGGCACCGGGAACGGCAGCGGCAACGGCGTGAAGCCCGGCGTCGACGCGATCAAGGTCACCTCCGGCTGGTTCAACGGCACCACCCTGCGCACCCAGTCCGCCGGCAAGGACCAGGAGGTGGCCCGCCTCAAGGGCCTGCTCTCCGAGAAGCGCGTCGTCACCAACGACCTGCCGGAGCTGGACGGCGCCCCCGGCGGCACCCTGGAGAGCTTCGGCATCGCCGGCAGCAAGCTGAAGATCACCGGCAAGGTGGACATCGAGCCGGGCACCGAGTCGATCTGCTTCGTCCCCTCGGTCAGTGCGCTCGCCGTCCGCAACCTCGACCAGCAGGCGGACGTCTACACGGACCTCGAACAGCTCTCCCCGGACGAGTTCGAGGTCGACGACTACATCTTCTCCTCGACCAACACCCCGCACAGCGCCATGACCGAGGAGCTGGGCAGCTGGATCCTGGACCGCCTGCCCGAGTAGGCCTCCCTCGCAAAGCCGCAGGTCAGACGAGATTGCCCAGTGCGGGCCCGGTCCTGACAGAGTCTCATCGTTCTCGCGCTACTGTGCGTGCGTGAGCCTTCAACTCGTCATAGGATCCGGGCCCGCCGGGGCCGCCACCGCTCGCCTACTGGCCGCGCAGGGGCACTCGGTGCGGGTCGTCACCAGGTCGGGCGGCACTTCGGAGCCCGGCATCGAGCACGTCGCGCTGGACGCGACGGACAGCGCCCGACTGATCGAGGCCGCGGCGGGCGCGGCCTCGATCTTCAACTGCGCCGCGCCCGCGTACCACCGCTGGGCGAGCGACTGGCCGCCGCTGGCCGCATCGGCCTGCGCGGCGGCCGAGGCGACCGGCGCCGTGCTGGTCACCCTCGGCAACCTCTACGGCTACGGCCCGGTCGACCGCCCGCTGACCGAAGACCTGCCGCTCGCCGCCACCGGTACCAAGGGCCGGGTGCGCGCCGCCGTCTGGGAGCAGGCTCGGGACCTCCACCAGCAGGGCCGGATCAAGGCCGTCGAGGTGCGCGCCTCGGACTTCTTCGGCCCCGGCGTGACCGACGGCGGCCACCTCGCCGCCCGCGTCATGCCGAAGCTGCTGCGCGGCAAGCCGGTCTCCGCCCTCGGCGACCCGGACGTCCCGCACAGCTGGAGCTACCTCCCCGACGTGGCCGCCGCCCTGGTCGAGGTGGCCGGCGAGGAGCATGCCTGGGGACGCGCCTGGCACGTCCCGACCGAACCCCCGCTCTCCACCCGGGAGATGGTGAACCGCCTGGCCTCCGAAGCCGGGACCGCACCGGTCGCGGTGCGTCCCGTGCCGTCGGCCGTCCTGGGCGTGATGTCCCTGGTCTCCCCGCTGATCCGCGAACTCAAGGAGATCCGCTACCAGTTCGACCGCCCGTTCGTCATCGACTCCAGCGCGTACGAAGGCGAGTTCGCCCTGCGGGCCACGCCACTCGACGAGCAGGTCGAGGCGACGGTGGCCTGGTGGCGCGCCAGAGTCGGCGGCGCGCGGTGACAGCGAGCGGCTCAAGACCCGACGACATCGCCATCGTCGGCATGGCCTGCCGGTTCCCGGGCGCCCGGGACCTGAACCAGTACTGGCGGCTGCTCACCGACCCGCAGCCGCAGTTCGCCAGCGTCCCTGACTCCCGGTGGCACAGCGCAGCCTTCCGCAGCGACAACATCCGTGACACGTCCGCCTCTTACACGGACACCATGGCGCTGCTGCCGGACGTCGGCCACTTCGACGCGGCGCACTACACCATCCCCCCGCGCCGTGCCCGTTCGATGGACCCGCAGCACCGGCTGCTGATCGACCTGGCCCGCGAGGCGATCCAGGACGCGGGGTGGGAGGCCGAGGGGTTCGACCGCGAGGAGACCTCGGTCATCACCGCGCTCACCGAGAGCGGCTACCGCGAGATCAGCACCCTCCGACTCAGGATGCGCCAACTGGCCGGCGGCGAGTTCGGCGCCCGGCCGAGCGACCCGCAGTGGCTGGAGGCAGCCCGCGCGGTCGACGGGCTGCACGGCAGCTCGGTGGCCGGGCTGCTGCTCAACATGGGCCCCAACACGGTCAGTTCGATACTCGACCTGCACGGTGAGAGCTATGCGCTGGACTCGGCGTGCTCCGGCGGGCTGATGGCCGTGGCCAACGCGGTGTTCGCCCTGCGGGCCGGTCGGTGCCGGATCGCGATCGCGGGCGGTGCCCAACTCAACCTCACCCCCGACCTGTTGGTGGGCCTCAGCCGGATCGGCGCACTCTCGCGCAGCGGCCGCTGCCAGCCCTTCGGCGCCGAGGCCGACGGGTTCGTGCTGGGCGAGGGCGCCGGGGTGCTGGTGCTGCGGCCGCTGGCCGACGCGCTGGCGGCCGGCGACCGGGTCTACGCGGTGCTCCGGGGCGTGGGCACCGCCAACGACGGGACGGTGGCCGGCGGTATGCATCCGCAGGCGGCCGGCCAACTCCGGGCGCTCCGGCGGGCGTACCGCGATGCCGGCCTGGCGCCCGCCGCGGTGGACTACCTGGAGGCGCACGGCACCGGGACCACGGTGGGCGATCCGGTCGAGATCGGCGTGCTGCGTGAACTGCGCGGGGAGCAGGCCGCGCCGGCGTACCTGGGCGCGGTGAAGGCCGTGGTCGGGCATGCGCTCAACGCCGCGGGCATCGCCGGGCTGATCAAGGCGGTACTGGCCGTGCAGCGTGGAGTGATCCCGCCGCAGCCGGAGTTCGAGCCGGCCGACCGGGCGGCGCTGGACGATGCGCGGCTCACCATCCCGACCGCGCCGACCCCGTGGCCCGCCTCCGGGCAGCCGCGCCGGGCCGGCGTCAGCGCGTTCGGCTTCGGCGGCACCGGGGTTCATCTGGTTGTCGAGGAGTGCGCGGCTCCCGAGTCGGGGGCGGGTGAGGAGACCGGGCCGCAGCTGCTGCTCGTCAGCGCTCGTGACCGTGGCGGACTCGCCCGATACGCACGGGAGTTGGCGCAGGCCATTGCCGACGACCGGCTGCCGCTGGCCGCCGTCGCCGACACCCTGGCGCGCCGGGCACCGCTGGCCGAGCGGCTCGCCCTGGTGGCGCGGGACGCTGCCGACGCCATCGCCAAGCTGACCGCGGCGGCCGACGCCGTGATGGCGGGCCGCAGCGGCGAGCTCGGGCCGGGGCAGTGGGCCGGCTCGGGGCGGCTCGGCGACCTGGCGCGGGTCGGCGACCTGGCCAAGGCCGCTGTCCCGGCACCGAGTTCGCTGCCCGTTGCGGAACGCATGGCCGAGCTGACCCGGCTCGCCGAGCAGGCGGTCACCGGTGCCGGGCTGCGTCCGTCACCGGAACGCATACCCCCGGTCACCCTGCCGCCGAGCCCGCTCGCCCCGCGCCGCCACTGGGCGGTGGACGAATCGGCCCGCGAAGCGACCGCACCCCGCCAGACCGCCACCGAACCGGCCCGCAAAGCGACCGCACCCCGCCAGACCGCCGTGCCGCCAACTCAGGCCTCCGCAGCGGAGATCGTGCTCCAGGAGATCTCCCGGGTCGGCGTCTTCCCGCTCTCCGACCTCGACGAGCGGCTGACCCTGGTCGGTGACCTCGGCTTCGACTCCCTGATGCTGCAGGAGTTGGAGGTCAACATCAGCAACCGCCTGCCGGGCATCGACGCCGCCGAGCTGTTCTCCCCCGAGCTCACCATCGGGCAGCTGACCGCCCTGGCCGACCCGCAGCACACCGCACCGCCCGTCCCCGTGCGTTCCGTGCCCCGGCAGCGCGGCACCGAGTGGGCGAGTGCGACCGCACGGGTCGACGACTTCCCCGAGGTGCGGCAGTTCGAGGAGCGGCTGAGCGCCATCACGGGCAGCGGCGCGGACTTTCCGTACTTCCGGGTCCACCAGGGCACCATCCGCGACACCACCGTGGTCGACGGCCGCGGCTACCTGTCCTTCGGCAGCTACAACTACCTCGGCCTGTCCGGCCACCCGGCCGTCAACGAGGCCGCGCAGCGAGCCGTCGAGCGGTACGGCACCTCGGTCTCGGCAAGCCGAGTGCTTTCCGGGGAACGGGAGTTGACCATCCGCCTGGAGCAGGCGCTGGCCAGGTTCCTCGGCGTGCCGGACTGCCTGGCGCTGGTGAGCGGCCACGCCACCAACGTCACCGCGATCGGGCACCTGGTCGGCGCCGGTGACCTGGTGCTGCACGACGCGCTCGCCCACGACAGCATCCTGCAGGGCTGCGCCCTGTCCGGGGCGGCCCGACGCCCGTTCGCCCACAACGACATGGAGCAGCTGGAGCACCTGCTGCGGCTCAACCGCTCGCGGTTCCGCCGGGTGTTGATCGCCGTCGAGGGCGCCTACAGCATGGACGGCGACCTGGTGGACCTACCCGCCGTGATTGCTCTGAAGAAGCAGTACGGCGCGCTGCTGATGGTCGACGAGGCGCACAGCATCGGAACCGTGGGCCGACTCGGGCGCGGCGTCGGCGAGTTCTTCGACGTCGACCGGGCGGACGTGGACCTCTGGATGGGCACCCTCTCCAAGGCGTTCGCCAGCTGCGGCGGCTACCTGGGCGGTTCGGCCCGGATGGTGCGGTGGCTGCGGCACACGCTGCCCGGGTTCGTCTACAGCGTGGGCCTGACCCCCGCCAACGCGGCCGCCGCGCTGGCCGCCACCGAACTGATCACCGCCGAGCCGGAGCGGGTGGCCGCGCTGCGGCGCAATGCGGAGCTCTTCCTCGGCCTGGCCGGGGCAGCCGGCCTGGCCACCGGCGCCAGCGCGGGCACGCCGATCGTGCCGTGCCTGCTCGGCGACTCGGCGCGCACGCTGCGGGTCGCGGACCGGCTGTACGAGCGGGGCGTCATCGCCGACCCGATCTTCCACCCCGCCGTCGAGGAGGGGCTGGCCCGGCTGCGGTTCTTCGTCACCAGTGAGCACCGCGAGGCGGACATCCGGCGGGCCGTGTCGGTGCTGGCCGAGGAGGTGGCGGCGGTCCGGCGGTGACGTGAATTCGCCTGACCCGCAGGCCGGTTCAGATCAGCGTTCGTTCGATCCGGCTGCGCATGGCGTCGCTTCCGGTGTCCGTGCCGTCCCCGGCGCGCTCGGCCGGGGCGTCCGCGGCCGCGCCCATTCGCTGGGAGAGCAGGTAGGCGATGATCTCCGCCTCCTGCTCCTGGACGTCGTCATAGGTCGCGCGCAGCAGCATGTCGCGCACGAGGTCGGGGTCGAGGTCGGGGAAGAGCAGCCGGGCGCTCGCCTCGTCCAGCCCGCCCGCCCCGCGGTGGCAGCAGATGATGTGCCCCAGCTCGTGCAAGATGATGTGCTCCTGATGCGCGCCGGTCGTGTTGGCGTCGTAGAAGATGAGGTCCTCGTCGCGGGCGGCGACCCACATGCCGCACGGGTGCGAGGCGGGCATCGGCATCGGGACCAGCAGGATCGGCCGCTGGCGGATCTCGCCGAGGTAGGCGCAGAGTTCGGCCACGTCGGCGGTCTCCGGCAGGCCGAGCTCGGCGATCCGCCGGGCACCCGCCTTGCGGAGCTTCTTGAGCTGGCTGCGGCGGGCCTGGCGGGCCGTCCAGCCCCTTCTGCTGCCTATCACCGCCGCGGTCTCCTCACTCGGGCTCCGTGCCGTCGGTGACCGGCGGCAGGCCCTGCATCTCGCGGTACTGGTCCATGATCGCCGTGATGGCCTGGAGGTTCTCCTTCTTCATCCCGGCCGCCCGCATCGCCACCGCGCGCACGCCGGCCTGTCGCAGCGCCTCGATGGCCGCGACCTGGCTGAGCACCGACTCGGCGACCTGGTCGTCGAAGAAGTAGGCCACCGACACGCCGAAGAACCGCGCCAGGGCGGCCAGCAGGTCGGGGGTGGGGTTGCAGCGCTTGCCGGTCCGCAGCTGGGACAGGTAGACGCCGCCGACCTTGAGATCGGGATTGAGAAGCTTCAGCTCCTCGGCGACCTCCGCGTTGGTCCAGTGCTTGCCCTTGGGGCGGACCGTCTTGAAGAGGTCGTCCAGACGCACCGCCAGCATCGGGCGCTCGTCAGTCTCTGACTCGGACATCCAGGTCTCCCCCCGTCAACCTCCCTGGCATAGCCCTTGGCTATCCGTCAGTTTCGCAGATTAACTGCCAGTTGACAATCGAGCCGGACTCCGACACGGTGGACCTTGCCGATAGCTGTCAGCTAACTCCGCTCACGGGGGTAGCCGCGTTGGTTGTCAGTCGCATCGGCCTGCGCTCGGCAGTCGGGGGACGGTCCGAGCCCGGGTCGGACGGGGCACGTCCCCGTCCGACCGACAGTGGGAAACGGGGGGACGAGGGGGGAACCCGGGGGAAACCCTGGGGAAATGAGAAACCCGCCCGGTCTGACGGGGGTACAGACCGGGCGGGAGCTCTCAACTTGCGCTGCCCAGCTTACGGTAGGCAACCGCGACCTTACTCAGCCAGGCGACTTCCGCAGTGAAGTTGTCGGTGTCGCGGTCCTCGAAGTCGGCGGCGTCCTTGTTGTCATCGGGGATGCTGCCGATCCGCTTGGCCCGCAGCGCCTGATGGATCTGCGCCGCCTCGGCGAAGGCCTGCCGGGACTCGTCGGCGTTGGTCGCAGCGTCGGCGTTGGTCGCACTGCCGGTGGTGGTCGTACGGTCGAAACCGCCGTTGGTCGCAGCGTCGGCGTTGGTCGTACCGTCGATGTCGCCGTTGGCCGCACTGCTGCCGCTGGTCGCGCCGTCGATAGCGCTGTTGGTCGCGCGGTCGATGTACGGGCGCAGATCCCGCCAGCCGTCCCGTATCTCCACCACCCGGCGGTGCAGCCGGTAGTTGAGGTCGGAGACCCTGACTCGCGGCGGCTCCAGGGCGATGTCCGGCGACGCCTCGTACAGGTCCCGCCAGAGCGGGTAGAGCACCCGGTAGGCCCGGTAGCTGCGCGCCCACTCCAGCAGCCTCGCCGCCGCGGTGCCCCAAGAGGAGACCGTCAGGCTCAGCGACAGCACGACGATCCCCACCGCGCTGAGCACCGAGGCGGCCAGCTGCCAGACGCCGATGTCGATCCCGCACGCGAGGGTGAGGATGTTCACCGTCCGGGCCGTGCAGTAGAGGAAGAGCAGCACCGCGGCCACCGACAGCAGCCGCAGCGCCTGCCGCAGCGACGGCGAACCCGCCACCCCGGCGTAGGCCCGGACCTGCCGGAAGATCGTCACGCACGGCACCGCCTGCGACACGACGAAGACCAGCAGGTAGGTGAGCAGCAGCGGGCGGCTGCTGCCGTTGAAGTCGTCGGCCGACCGGTTCGGACCGTCCGCGGCGAAGAACAACGCCACCAGCAGCACGCTGACGACGCTGCCGCCGATCAGCCAGTACCGGGACTGCCGGGCTGCCACCTCGGCGTCGCTCGCCCAGCGCAGCAGGATGATCTGCGCGCTGACGCAGAACGCCACCGCCGATACGTGCATCACCAGGATGGCGAGGTTGCCGACGCCCAGGAAGCTCTTGCTCCCCGTGGCGACGGCACCCATCGTGAAGGTGAGGCACTGCAGCACCAGGGTGACCACCAGGGTGCGGTAGGCACTGTCGCGTCGGCTGCCCCGCACCTGGCAGAGGCGGTAGACGAGCGCGGCGCACGACGACAGTGCGGAGATGGCGAAACAGAGGGATCGAGTGGTGTTCACGGCCTGATTCCCCGTCACTGCCGGGGTGCGGCGGACGGTGTGGGGCTAGTGGGTGGTGCTGCGGATCGGTGGTGGTGCTGATCGGCGTTGTGCTGATCGGTGATGTTGCTGCTCTGTGCCAGCCGGTGTCAGCCGGTGGCGGGCCGGTGTCAGCCGGTGGCGGCCTCGCCGAGCGGGACCTCAAGGCCGATGCCCTCGGCCGCCACGGCGATGGCGAAGTCGAAGAAGGCGGACTCGTCGCGCACGCTGTCATGGGTGCGGCTGAAGACCTGGAACACCAGCAGCCCGACCAGGCTGCTCCACAGCACGATGCCGCGCTCGACGACATCCGCGAACGGCGCCCCGGGCACCCCGCCGAAGAGCTGCACGGCCTCCGGCAGCAGCAGCGACTCCTTGGTCAACTGGCGCTTGGGCGGCGTCAGTTCACCGGCCTCCAGGGCCGCCCTGACGATTCCGGCCAGCACGGCGGGCGTCCGGGAGGCGGGCGGCACGGTGTCCTGCGGCGCGTGGTAGCCGGGGACCGGCGAGCCGTAGACCAGCGTGAACTCGGCCGCGTTGGCGAACGACCACGCCCGCAGCGCCCGAGTCACCGCCAGCAGCCGGGCACCCCCCGACGCGCCGGCCGCCACCGCGGCCTGGTCGGCGTGCTCCATCGCGGCGCCCGACTCGTTGTAGGCGTCGATCAGCAGCGCGGTCAGCAGCTCGTCCCGGTGCGGGAAGAGCTCCCGCACCTGGGCGACCGTCAACCCGCCTTCGTCGGCGACGCCTTCCAGGGACAGGCCTGCTGCGCCCACCTTCGCCAGCAGTTGGCGTGCCGCGCCCTTGACGGCGGTTGCGTCGGCGGCGTTTGCTCCGGAAACATCCATGGGCCAAACCGTACCCGCCAACCCAAACGCCGTTCGAGGGGCTCAGCCCTCCGGGTCCCACTCACGCGGCCCGGAGCGTCGGCCAGACGGCGTGAGCCGCCCAGGCGGCGCAGGCCGCCCAAACTGTGGGAGCCACCCGGCAGTGGCAGCCACTCAGGCGATGCGCGGGCTTCACCAAGGCAACGCGGGCCGCCCAAGCGGTTCCAGACACTCAAGCGGCCCAGGCCGTCCGGCGCTTCAGACCCCCCAGGCGATAGCCGCCACTCACGCGACGCGTGGGCTTCACCAAGGCAACGCGGGCCGCCCAAGCGGCGCGAGCCGCTCAGGCCGTGTGGGCCTCGATGGCGCCGATGAGCTGCGGCCAGAGCGGGCGGGGGCGGTCGTGGCCCATGTCCGGGAGCAGCAGCAGCTTTGCTCCGGGCACCAGTTCGGCGGTGCGCTTGCCGCCGCTCGGGTCGATCAGGGTGTCGTCCAGGCCGTGGATCACCAGCGTCGGCACCTTGAGCTCGCGGAGCGCGTCCGCCCGCGAGCCGCCGAGCGTGACGGCCCCGAGCTGGCGTCCGACCCCGGCCGGGTAGTACGCGCGGTCGTAGCTCCGGGCTGCCAGGTCGCGCAGGACCGCCGGGTCCCCGTAGCGCCTGGAGGCCCACATCAGGTCGCGTTCCGCCGCCGCGATGAACCCCTCGCGGTCCGCCGGCCGCGGTGCGGCGATCGCCGCCTGCGCCTCGGGGGTGGCCTTGCCGTACTGGGGCTCGCCGGTCGACGACATCATCGAGGTCAGCGTCAGTACCCGCTCCGGCCGACTGATCGCCATCACCTGGGCGAGCATCCCGCCCACCGACGACCCCACCACATGCGCCCGCTCGATCCCCAGCGCGGTCAGCAGGTTGAGGCCGTCGTCGGCCATCTCCTGGATCGTGTACGGCACCAGGGCGGACGCGGCCGCGATCTCACCCGCGCCCACCAGGGCCATGAACTGCCCGACGTCGACCGGGTGTTCGTCGAACCTGGTGGACAGCCCGCAGTCCCGGTTGTCGTAGCGGATCACATACCGCCCCCGCCCGGCGAGCTCCTGGCACAGCGCCTCGTCCCACCCGAGCATCTGGGCGCCCAGCCCCATCACCAGCAGGACCGCCGGGTCCCCCGGGTCCCCGAACGTCTCGTAGGCGATGGACACTCCGGGGGACACGTCAGCAATCGGCATGGGTGGAGCATTACATGACGAATCGTCGTAATGCATCCGATTAATGGTTCGCATTAGGTCCAGTCAGCCGCCAAGCACCCGCGGCCTGGCCGTTCGGTGCACGTCAACGCACCTCAACGCACCTTAATACGCCCCATTAACCTAATGCGCATTATTAATCGCGCCTCAGCCGCCGCCAGCCTCCGCCCACCGCCACTGATCGCCCCCATTAATTGCTCCCATTAATCGCCCCCATTACCCAGCCTCCCCCAGCCTCCCCCAGGCGCGCCACGGCCCGCTCCAGCGCCGCCGCCGTCCGCTCGACGTCCGCCTCGGTGGTCCGCCAGTTGCTGAACGCCGCCCGCAGCGCGGGCTGCCCGGCATACCGCGTCGGCGTGACGAAGGCCTCCCCCGCCAACTCCGCGGCGAGCGCGGCGAGTCGCTCGGCGGTGGGGTCCGCCGCCAGCGTGAAGCAGACGACGTTCAGCCGCACCGGCGCGAGCAGCCGCAGCCCCGCCATCCCGGCCACCGCCTCCCCCAGTGCCCGGGCACCCGCCACGCAGCGCTCGACGATCTCCCGGTGGCCGGCCCGCCCGTACGCCCGCAACGTGAACCAGGCGGCGAGCGCGCGCAGTCGGTGCGAGTTCTCCGGCGTCAGATGCACCAGGTCGGGGTCCTCGCCCAGCGGGCCCAGGTAGGCGGCCGCGTTCTGGAACACCCGCGCCTGCAGGTCGCGGCGGCGGGTGAACTGCACCGCGCTGTCATACGGCACGTTGAGCCACTTGTGCAGGTCCACGCAGACCGAGTCGGCCAGGTCCAGTCCGGCCACCAGCTCCGCGTGCTCCGGCACCAGCGCCGCGAAGGCGCCGAACGCCGCGTCCACGTGCAGCCAGAAGTCGTAGCGCTCGCGCAGCGCGGCGATCGCCCGCAGGTCGTCGAAGTCCACCGTGTTCACCGTGCCGGCGTTGGCCACCACCACGCACGGACCGCCCGCCTCGGCCAACGCCCGCTCCAGCGCGGCCACATCCACCGCCTCCCGGCCCGGCAGCGCGGCCACCGGCGTCACCGCCGCGCGTCCCAGCCCCAGCACCGACAGCGCCTTGGCGACGCTGGAGTGCGCGTTCCCCGACAGCACCCGCACCCTCCCCAGCGCACCGACCCCGTCCTCGGCCACATCGACGCCGAGCCGCTCGCCCAGCCACTCCCGGGCGACCGCCAGCCCCACCGTGTTGGACATCGTCGCGCCGCTCACGAAGCTGCCGCTGTGCGCCTCCGAGAGCCCGAACAGCTCGCGCAGCCAGCCGAGCGTCTCCCGCTCCAGCTGCTGACCGGCCGGGTCCATCGCGGAGTTGGAGTTCTGGTCGACGGCGGCGGTCAGCCAGTCGCCGGCCAGCGCCGCCGGGGTCGCGCCACCGGTGACGAACCCGAAGTAGCGCGGCCCGGCGCTCGCCGAGAGCCTCGGCTGCCAGCGCTCGCCGAACTCCGCGAGTGCCGCCCGCACTCCGCCGCTCTCCCCGCCGAGCGGCACCGAGTCCGCCTGCTTCCCCGCCTGTTCCGCCTCCGGAATCACCGCTCGCTCGTCCAGCCCGTCCAGGAAGACCACGGCCTGCTGCCGCACCTCCTCCAGCAACGCGGGCAACTGGTCCAGATCGGCGGCGAGTTCAGGGTGCACGGGTGGCCTCCAAAGATCGACTACGCCCGAGGCTAGCCACCGGTCCGTTCGGCTGTCCCGGTCCAATTCCATCCGAGTGGCCTGCCTTACGCCCGGAAGGCTCGGCGGTAGGCACCCGGCGTGGTCCCCAACGCCCCCAGGAAGCGCCGCCGCAGGTTGGTGGCCGAGGAGAGGCCCACGCGGCGGGCGACGGCATCCAGCGGGAGGTCGGAAGACTCCAGCAACTCCCGTGCTGCGGTGATCCGTTGGACGAGCAGCCAGTGCCCCGGACTGGTGCCGAGCTGCTCATCGAACCGCCGGGCGAGGGTGCGCGCCGAGACGCCCGCGTGCGCCGCCAGGTCCGCGACCGCCAGCGGCTCCCCGAGCCGCCCGGTGGCCCAGTCCAGCAGCGGCGCGAGCGAGCCGTCCAACTGCCCCGCGTTAGGGGGCGCGGAGTACTGCAACTGCCCGCCCTCGCGGTGCGGCGGCATCACCATGCTCCGCGCGACCCGGGCCGCGTACCCGGCGCCCTGGTCGGCGCGGACCAGGTGCAGGCACAGGTCGATGCCGGCCCCCGCGCCCGCGCTGGTGGCCACCTCGCCGTGGTCCACGTACAGCACATCCGGGTCGACCTGCACGGCCGGGAACTCCTCGGCCAACTTCCCCGCCGTGGCCCAGTGCGTGGTCGCCCGCCGCCCGTCCAGCAGCCCGGCGTGCGCCAACGCGAACGCGCCGGAGCAGATGCTCACCACTCGCGCCCCACGCTCCACCGCACGCCGCAGCGCCTCGACCACCGTGTCCGAGGGCGGCCGTTCGACCGGCAGCCAGCCCGGGACGATCACGGTGTCCGCCCGCCGCAGCGCGTCCAACCCCTCGGCCACCAGCATGTCGTAGCCCGCGAGCGTGGCCACCGGGCCGGGCTGCTCCGTGCACACGCTGAACGCGTACCGCGCCGGCAGCCCTGGCCGCTCCAGCCCGAACACCTCCGCCGCGCAGGCGAGTTCGAACGTCGACTGCGGTGGGCGAACCAGTGCCACCACTCGATGCACGTCAGAAACCCCCTGCCGGAAACCCCTGCCCGAATCCTCCTGTCAGAAAAGTACTCCCTGATGTCATTTCTGACACTCGGCCGCACAGCCGTGATCCGCCAAGCTGACCTCATGACGACCGAGACTTCGGAACCGAACGCACTCGCCTTCACCTGGTCCCACGTCCAGGACGCCCCGATCCGGGAGCTCTTCCCCGGCATCCGCCTGCGCCCGCTGTGGCGCGGGGACGACGGCGCGGCGGCCCACGTCCTGGAGATGGACCCGAACACCTGCTGGCAGGGCACCGACGTCCACGAGCCGGGCCCCGAGGAGGTGTTCGTCCTCTCCGGCACCTTCAACGACGGCCACCGCGACTACCCCGCCGGCTCCTTCATCCACTGCCCCGCCGGCTCCTCGCACGTCCCCCAGACCACCACCGGCTGCACCCTGTTCGTCCTCTACCCCGAGGGCTGACCATGGCGGGATGGAGTTCACCGTGGTCGCCGGCGGCCACGTCCTGATCCACCCCCCGCTGATCGAGCAGGCCGCCCTCGACGCCGAGGCCGCCGGCACCGGCGGATTCGACTTCCGGTCGATGCTGGCCGGACTGCGACCGGCGGTCTCCCGGGCCGACCTCGCGATCTGCCACCTCGAAACACCGTTCGCGGGAGCCGAGGGACCGTTCCTGGGCGTCCCGCGGTTCGCCGCCCCACCGCAGATCGCCCTCTCCCGCAACCCCACCCCGCCTCGGCCTGGCACCCGCCCTCTCGCCGGCCGATCAGGTCGAGGCCAGCGCCTCGGTGGGGGTGAGCCGTGAGGCGCGGATCGACGGGTAGACGCCTGCCACCACGCCGACCACGACCGCCCCGCCGATGCCGCCGAGCAGCACTGGGAGGGGGATGACCAGTGGCCAGCCCTGTGAGGTGGCGTAGCCGAAGGTCACGAGGGCGCCGATGGCAGTGCCGGCGATACCGCCGAGCCCGGACAGCGCCACCGACTCGGCGAGGAACTGGCCGCGGATCTGCCCTCGGTTGGCGCCCAGTGCCCGGCGCAGTCCGATCTCCTTGCGCCGCTCCAGCACCGAGATGACCATGGTGTTGGCCACGCCGATGCCCCCGACCAGCAGGGCCACGCCCGCGAGGCCGAGGAACAACGCGGAGAAGGCGGTCTGGGTCTCCCGTTTCGCGGCAAGCGCGTCGGAGGGCCGACTGACCTGCACCAGGCCCGGCTGCTGTGGATCGATGGTGGCGGGCATCACCGCGCGGACCGCTTCGATCTGTGACTCCCGGGATTGGACGTAGATCACGGTGGGGTTGCCGTTGAAGCCCAGCTGGGCCTTCGCGGCGTCCCAGCCGACCAGTACCGAGTGGTCGATGTCCGGAGCCAGCGGCACGGGAGCGAGGATCCCGATGACGGTGAACCAGTGGTTGTCGATGTAGACCTGCGGGCCGGGTCGATCGGTCGGCAGCGTGGTGATGCCGAGTCGGGAGGCGGCCGCGGAGCCCAGCACCGTGGTGGGGAACCTCTCGGTGGCCGCGTCGAGGAAGCGGCCCGACTGGACTTTGCCGTTGATCGCCTGCAGCAGGTTCAGTTTGCCGGCCAGTACGGCGAGGCCGGTGTCGTTGTCGGGGTCGACCTTGTCGGAGCGTGCGACGACGGTGTTGGTGTTGGCGACCGCGCTGGCGACGGTCACCGGGCCGATCCGGGCGACCATGTCCGGCGATTCGGGCGGGAAGACCACCGGAGGATTCTGGCCGGGGTCGGCCGTGGCCTGCAGCATGTTGGTGCCCAGCGCCGACAGCCGCTCCAGCAGGGCCTTCTGGCTGGACGCCGGAATGCCCATGACGATGATCATCGTGGCGATGCCGATGGAGATGCCCAGGGCCGACAGCGCCGCACGCGCCTTCCGAGTGCGGATGCCCAGCAGTCCGAGGCCGAGAACGTCGGCCGGAGCCAACCGCACCGGCTTGGTCCGGTTCGCGACGGACTTGTGCGTGCCGCCGCGGTGAGTGCCGCCGTTGCTCATGCGCTGACCCCGGTACGGCGGTCGGACACCAGGTGCCCGTCCAGGATCTCGATCTGACGTGGCATCAGTTCAGCGATGCCACGGTCGTGGGTGATGATCGCGATGGTGGTTCCCTCGTCGTTCAGCTGGGTCAGCAGCGCCAGGACCGCTCTGCCGTTGGCCGTGTCCAGGGCGCCGGTGGGCTCGTCCGCGAGCACCAGGGCGGGCTCGTTGACCAGTGCCCGGGCAATGGCCACCCGCTGCCGCTCGCCGCCGGAGAGCTGGTGCGGCAGGTGCCCGACGCGGTGTGCCAGGCCGACCCGGCCGAGCGCCTCCAGCGCCATCGGGCCCCGCCGGCGGCGCGGCACTCCGGCGTAGAGCAGCCCGGTGGCCACGTTCTCCACGGCGCTGAGGCCGTCCGTGAGGTGGAACTGCTGGAACACGAAGCCCAGCCAGCGTCCGCGCAGCGCGGACAGTCGGCGGTCGGAGAGCCGCGCGATGTCGTGGCCGCCTACCTCCACCGTGCCGCTGGTCGGCCGGTCCAGGGTGCCCATGATGTTGAGCAGGGTGGACTTTCCCGAGCCGGACGGTCCGAGGATGGCCAGCAGTTCGCCCTCGTCGATGGTCAGCGAGACGTCGTCCAGGGCCTTGACCCCGCCCGGATAGGCCATCCCGGCCCCGCGCACCACAAGCACCGGAGTCATGCGGCGGTCACCACCTGGGTGCCCGCGGCGATGCCGTTGCCGGTGATCGCCACCATGCCCTTCGCGAACATGCCGGTCTGCACCGCCACCAGCCCGCCGCCCTGGAGTTGCAGGGCGTAGCCGCCGCCGCTGAGGGCGAGGAGCGCGCCGACCGGAACGGCCAGCACTCCGGTCGCGGTCGCCGACACGAAGGCCACCTGGACGGTGGCCGAGTCGAAGTTCTTCACCGTCGAGGGGTCGTCGATGGCCACGGTCACATCGACCGTGGGCGGGCCGCCCGGTCCGGCGCCCGCAGCGGAGTTGCTTCCGGCGTTTCCTTTGACGGCGGTGCCGACGCCGCTGACCGTTCCCGGTGTCGTCGAGCTGTCGGGCAGGCTGATGGTGACCTTGTCACCCTGCTTGATCGAGCCGACGTTCGCCGGATCCACCGGCACGGTCACCACCTTGTCGGTCGGCGTGACCGACATCAGTGCCTCGGCCCCCTGCTCGCCGAGCTGGGTCTGCAGGGCGCCGATCCGGACCGCGCCGGGCAGCACCACCACGTCGCCGATGCCGAGACTTCCCGTCTGCGGCAGGCCGACAGCCTTCTGCCAGCGCTTGATCGCAGCGATCAGGGAATCGGTGACGACCCCGTCGCCCGATTCCACCGTGGTCTGGGTCGGCGCGGCCGGCGTGCCGGCCGTGGTCGGGCTGGTCGGAGCGGTCGGGGCGGCCGGGGCCCTGGTCGGCCCGCCGCTTGGCGCACCCGTGCCGCTCCCGGCGGCCGGAGCCGCCGTCCCTCCCCCGTCCTTCGGCGGTGGCGCACTGCCACCGGGTGCCGGGTCGGCGGCGGGCTGGGTGATCACGGTGCCGACTTTCGGCTGCGTTCCCACGTCGTAGCCGAGAGCCTGCAGGTTGCTCGCGACCACCTGGACGTCCCGGCCCACCAGGCCGGGCTTGTCGAGGGGCCGGAACAGCGGGGTGCCGCCGTAGAAGAGCGGCACCGGCTGGTCGTTCACCCGGTACAGCTGCTGGCCCCTGGTCACGGTGGTTCCGGCGGCGGGGAGCGCGGTGATGATGCCCTGCTTGGCGCCCGTCAAGGTCTGCGCCGTGCCGAAGCCCAGGGTGCCGCTCATGGTCTGAGTGTTCGACAGGTCCGTCTTGACCACGGCGACCGTGTGCACCTGCGCGCCGCTGCTCGCGGCTGCGTGCGGCTTCTGCCGGCTGCTCAGCCCCACCGCGCTCGCCGCTCCGATGCCGACTGTCACGGCGAGGGCGACGATCACGGCCACGCGCCGCCTGCGTGTTCGCCGCGAGGGTGGCTCGGTGGCGGGGACGTCGTCGATGTCGGCGTTCCCCGCGTCAGTGCCCGCTGCCACTGAATGCCTCCATCTTGCAGGTCTGTATCACCTGTTCCCGTTGCGGCTCGGGCATCGTGGGCTGCCCGTCGTAGCTCCACCCGCTGTCCCCGCTGCCCGGGGTGCCATAGGCCTTGACCTTCAACCCCTTGCCGTTGATGCAGTTGACCCAGGCGCTGAAATCGGCGCCGTAGTTCGGGTTGAGCTTCGGATCCGTCTGCGGCGGCGGCAGCGGCATCTTGGACTGGCAGGCCGCCTCAGCGGCCTTGGGGATGGCAGCACCCGGCGGCGGCATCTTGTGCATAGGCTGTCCGGCCGGGGCGATCCCGCCCGTCAGGGGGACTCCGTTGGCACCCAGGCAGGCGTAGTAGGCGTCCCAGAGCTGGCCGTCGCGCGCAGCGCTGTCGTCCAGCCGCTCCTGGGGGCGGTCTGCGGTGGAGGCGGAGGACGGGGCACCCGAGGCCGCGCTCGTCCCGGGGGCCGGGTCGCCGCCGGTCGCGGGGGAGGCGCCCGCGGCGGGCGAACTCGGAGCCGCGGCGCTCGGCAGCGAGGCCACGCCGGCGCCGGGTGCGCTGCTCTGCGTACCCGAGCCGGAACCGCACGCCGTCAGGGCGCCCAGGGGGACCAGCAGAACAGCGGAGAGCACCGCGGTCCGCAGCAGCCGGCGGTCCCGACGCCGGGGGCGATCATCAGTTGACTTCGGCATGGCTGCGATGATCGCCAATGGATGTTTGGAACCTGTCAGGATGTCTTTCGATTCTGATGACGTGGCCTGCCGACCCGATCTGATGGCGGCTCACGCCACCTATGATCGAAAGGGTGAGCGCATATGTCCTGGTGGCCGAGGACGACCCGAAACAGGCCGAGCTCATCCGTCGCTATCTGGAGCTGGAGGGCCACACCGCCGCCGTCGTCCACGACGGACGCGCGGCGATCGACGAGGTCCGGCGACGTGAACCGGACCTGCTGATCGTCGATGTGATGATGCCCCGGGTGGACGGCCTCGACGTGTGCCGCGTCCTGCGCCGCGAGTCCGAACTCCCGATCCTGGTGCTGACCGCCCGGTCCGCCGAGGACGACCTGCTGCTCGGACTCGACCTGGGCGCCGACGACTACATGACCAAACCGTTCAGCCCCCGTGAGCTCATGGCCCGGGTGCGCGTCCTGCTCCGGCGCTCGCAGCGGGCACAGCGCAGGGCCCCGGCCGACCCGGTGCTGCGGGTCGGCGAGCTCACGGTGGACCCCGACCGCCACGAGGTCCGCGTCGCCGGCACCCTGGTGCCGTGCACGCCAGGGGAGTTCGAGCTGCTCCGCACCCTGGCCGCACACCCCGAGCAGGTCTTCAGCCGGGCGCAACTACTGGGCGGCACCGGCGGGTTCGGTCCCTACATATCCGAGCGCACCATCGACGTGCACATCATGAACCTGCGCAGGAAGATCGAACCCGACCCCCGGCACCCGGTGCGGCTGCTGACCGTTTTCGGAGTCGGCTACAAGCTCACCGACGGCACGGCCGGACGCCACCGTGCGCCGTAGGGTACCGCTGCGCAAGAGCCTGCTGGTCCGGCTGCTGGCCGCCTCGATCCTGGTCGCCGTGTGCTCGGTCGCCGCCACCGCCTGGCTGGCGGTGAACGCCACGTCGCAGGAGATCCAGCAGGAACAGGTCCAGACCCTCTCCGGCGACGCCGGCATCTACGAGACCCTGCTCGGCTTCGCCGCGACCCACCACGACTGGGACGGCGCCGGCCCCGTGCTGGCGGACCTGACGAAGCGGACGGGCCGTCACATCGCGCTGACCGACCAGAGCCGCCGACCCATCGGCGGTTCCGCCGCCCCGCACGCGTCGCCGGTCCCGTCCAAGGCATCGGCGGTGATCGACCCGCTCGACGTGGACCAGACGCTGGCACCCAACAGCGGCACCACCCGCATCGACCCGCGCGCCGTCGGGCCGTTCGCCCTCTCCGCCGAAGAACGCGCCCAGCTGCGCTCGGCGGCCGGCGCGACCGCCGACTGCCTGCGCACGCGCGGATTCGCCGCCGAGACCGGCACCGACCCGAGCGGCCGACCGAACGTGACCGTCGCCGGGCTCGCCCCCGACGACGGCACCTCCGCGGTCTGTGGCCTCCCCCGGCTCTCCGCTCCCACCCCGACCGAGCAGCAGGCTCTGAGCAGGCTCGGCGAGCTGGTCGACGCCTGCCTGTCGCCGGAGGGGCTGGGGCCGGTCAAGCTCGGCATCGGCCCCAGCGGGGTGGTGCCGAGCCCTCGGGTACAGAGCCCCGGGACGCCCTCCCCCGGTACCGTCATCCCGCCCGGCCCGGCTGTCTCTCCCGGCTCGCCTGTCTCTCCCGCCACCCCCGCGATCACGCCCACCCCGCTGCCGAACCCGAATGCCGACAGCGCCGATCAGGCGGTGGCGACCTGTGTCGACTCCAGCCGCCGCCAGCAACTCGCTCCCTATGTCGCTCCCGCCGCACTGCTGTTCATCAGCGACAGCAACGGAACCACCACCCCCGCCTTCCACCTGACCCGAGCCGGAGCCCTGCGCATCGCCGGCGTCACCGGCCTGGTCCTGGCCCTCACCGTGGCGCTCTCGGTCCTCCTCGCCACCCGGCTGGTCCGGCCGCTGCGCGCGCTGACCGACGCCGCCCAGCACCCCACCGAACCACACGCCCGCGTCCCGGTGACCGGCAACGACGAAATCGGCTACCTGGCCGCCGCGTTCAACGACCTCTCGGAGCGCCGCGAACGGATCGAGGAGCAGCGCAAGGCGATGGTCAGCGATGTCGCGCACGAACTGCGTACGCCGCTCAGCAACATCCGCGGCTGGCTGGAGGCCACCCAGGACGGCGTGGCCACCCCTGACCTGGCGCTGATGGCGTCACTGCTGGAGGAGGCGCTCCTGCTTCAGCACATCATCGACGATCTGCGGGACCTGGCGGCGGCCGACGCGGACAGCTTCCGCCTGCACCGCGAGCCGGTCCGGATCGCCGAGCTCATCGACCAGGTCGCCGAGGCCCATCGAGCCCGGGCCGAGGCCGCCGGCGTGCTCCTGAGCGTGCTGCCCACGGACGGGGAAGCCGAGTTGGTGGCCGACCCGGTGCGGTTGCGCCAAGCCGTCGGGAACCTGGTGGACAACGCGGTGCGGCATACGCCGCGCTGCGGGAGCGTCACGGTCGCAGCCTGCCCGGTGGGCGACGAGTTGGTCATCGAGGTGGCGGACACCGGCACGGGTATCGACCCTGATGAACTGCCCCACGTCTTCGACCGGTTCTGGCGGGCCGAGAAGTCCCGCAGCCGGCAGACCGGCGGCAGCGGCCTGGGGCTGGCCATCGTGCGCCAGCTCGCGCACGCCCACGGCGGAACGGTGACCGCGACCAGCCGACCCGGCGAGGGCGCGGTCTTCACCCTGCGGCTGCCGAGGACGGACGCGGACCCAACCGCCGCGGGCTGACCACCCGGGCGGAACCGTCGCATGGCACAGCCGTCTGAGCGTCTTGGATCAGCCGGCGCTCATAGCGGCGACTGAGGCGGTGGCAGGCGCAGACCGGGTCAGTTGCCCGGATGGGAGGCCGCCCAGCCGTGTTCGAGCAACGCGAAGGCCTCGTCGGCGGCGCGGCTCGGCTCGGCGTGCCGCAGGATGAGGCCGCGGGCCTCAAGGGCGAAACGAGCCAGGGCGGCGCAGCTGACGTCGTCCTCGGGGGCGCCGACAGCCTCGGCGATGGCCCGCGCCAGGGCTGCTTCGTGGCGTGTCCACATGCGGTGGGCGTAGTCGCGCAGCGCGGGGGTCTCCTGCACCATGCGCGTGAACTCGGCGAACCGCGGGTCCGTGGTGTGGACGGCGAACTGGGTCTGCGTCAGCAGGATGTGCTCGCGCAACGCCTGGGGGATCGACTGGCCGGGGGTGCGGTCGCGGACCGCGGCGACGAGTGCTGCTTCCAGGTCGTCGTCCTGGTCGAAGACCAGGGCTTCCTTGCCAGGGAAGTGCTTGAACAGGGTCGTCACCGAGACGTCGGCGGCGTCGGCGACGTCCTTGACGCCGACCTGGTCGTAGCCGCGGTCGAGGAAGAGCTCGAGTGCGGCGTCGGCCAGGGACTGGCGAGTCTGGGCCTTCTTGCGCTCGCGGCGCCCGGTCGGTTCGGTCACTCGCCCACCATACCCCGAAGTGCATCCGCTACGAAAGTTTAGTCATTGCACTTATTTATCGAGTGTGCTTTCTTGGTGGTGCCGGACCTCCCGGCGGCTCACCCACCTTTCGAAGGGCACTCCCATGCACGCAGTTCGTGACCCCCGCATCGCGATCGTCGGCGCCGGCCTCGGCGGCCTCACCTGCGCCCGCGTCCTGCAGCAACGCGGCCGCTCCGTCACCGTCTTCGAACGCGAGGCCTCCGCCGACGCCCGCCCGCAGGGCGGCACCCTCGACATGCACCCCGACACCGGCCAGGCCGCCCTGCGTTCGGCCGGGCTGCTCGACCGGTTCCACGCCCTCGCCCGCCCCGAAGGGGACGAGTGGCGCGTGCTCGACCCCGCCACCGCCGCGCTCCTGAAGCAACAGCCGCCGGCCGCCGCCGACGGCGGCCGACCGGAGATCGACCGAGGCCAACTGCGCGGCCTGTTCCTGGACTCGATCACCAAGGGCACGGTGCGGTGGGACCGCGCCGTCAGCGGGGTCACCCCGCTCCCGGACGGCACCTGCCGGCTGCACTTCGGTGACGGCACCGCCGAGGACTTCGACCTGGTGGTCGGTGCCGACGGCGCCTGGTCGCGCGTGCGCCCGGCCCTGTCGCAGGCCGCACCCGGCTACACCGGTGTCACCTTCGTCGAGACCGGATTCGACCACTGCGACACCCGCCATCCCGACCTCGCGCGGCTGGTCGGCAACGGATCGATGCTGGCGAAGGGCGCCGGCAGGTCGCTGGTCGCACAGCGCAACAGCAACGGCCACATCCGCGCCTACATCGCGGTCCGCGTGCCGGAGGACTGGCACCTGGCTGCCGGTATCGACCTCGGCGACCAGCAGGCCGTGCGGAGGCACCTGCTGAGGATGTTCGACGGCTGGGACGAGAGCCTGCGCTACATCCTGCGCAACAGCGACAGCGGGTTCATCAACCGGTCCCTGTTCGTCCTGCCCGCCCCGCACACCTGGGAGCACGTTCCCGGCGTCACGCTGCTCGGCGATGCCGCGCACCTGATGCCCCCGGTCGGGCTGGGCGCCAATCTCGCCATGCTCGACGGCTCCGACCTCGCCCACGCCCTCGTCACCGAATCCAGCGTCGACGACGCCGTCCACGCCTACGAGAGCACCATGCTGCCGCGCTCGATCGAGGCCGCGAAGGGCAGTGCGCAGGGACTCGACCACCTCGTTCCTGCGACGACCTCCTGAGCCGGCCCCACCGCCTCAAGCCGCGTTGCCTGGCACTGGCAGGGGCAGGCACGCGCCGCCGCCCGTGTCCATACTCAAGTCCATGAAGAGCAAGTCGCAGTTGGGGCGGTTCCTGCGGACGCGTCGGGCGCAACTGCAGCCGTCGGACGTCGGGTTGCCGGAGTTCGATGAGCGGCGGCGGGTGCCGGGACTGCGCCGGGACGAGCTTGCCCGGTTGGCGGGGGTGAGCGAGTCGTACTACACGCGGCTGGAGCAGGGGCTGTCACGAGGCGCGTCGAGGGAGGTACTGGATGCGCTCGCCAGGGCACTTCGCCTGGACGAGACCGAACACCGTCACCTGTACGACCTTGCTGGTGTCGGGCGCAGGGGCGGCAACGACCGAACCCGCAACCCGCCGGCACCCGAGGGCATCACCGAGACCACCCGGCAGCTGATCGACGCCTTCGGGGACACTCCGGTCATCGTGCTCGGCCGCCTCAGCGACGTACTGGCCTGGAACCGCACCGGGCATGCGCTCTTCGCCGGGCACCTCGATCCGAGAAGCCCGCAGGACCCGGCCCGGCGTCCGAACACCGCGCGGCTGGTCTTCCGCGACGCCCACACCCGCGAGCTGTACGAGGACTGGCCGAAGAAGGCCAGAGACGCGGTGGGGAGACTGCGCCTCGCCGTCGGCCGGTACCCCGACGATCCGCTGCTGGCGGCGCTGATCGGTGAACTGGTGATGCACAGCCCGGAGTTCACCAACCTCTGGTCCGAACACCGGGTCCGCGCCTGGGACATCGCGGCCTACCGGATGCGGCATCCGCTCGTCGGACCGATGGACGTCACCCAGCAGGCCATGCCGGTCCCGAACGAGCAGGGACAGCGACTCGTCGCGGTTACCGCCATGGCGGGTTCTGCCTCGCAGGCCGCGCTGGCCCTGCTCGCCCAAGCCACCGCCCCGGACGGACGCACTCGTCCGGCAACCGACAACCCGTCCACCTTTTCTGAATGCCTGTGAATGGAGACCCCATGTCCACGCTCTACACCACCGAGGCGCTCTCGACCGGCGACGGCCGCAACGGAGAGGTCCGCACCTCCGACGGGGTGCTCGACGAACTCCTCGCGGTCCCGAAGGAGATGGGCGGCCCCGGCGGCGACAAGACCAACCCCGAGCAACTCTTCGCCGCCGGCTACGCCGCGTGCTTCCACAACGGGCTGCGCCTGATAGCAGGTCAGCAGAAGGTGAAGCTGGGCGAGTCGACCGTCAGGTCCACGGTGAGCCTGATCGCCCAGGACAACGGGGGCTTCTCACTGAAGGTCGCACTGGCGGCACACCTGCCCGGCCTGGACCAGGCCACCGCCGACCGGCTCGTGGAGACCACTCACCAGGTCTGCCCGTACTCGAACGCCACCCGGGGGAACATCTCGGTCACCCTCGAAGCGACGGTCTGACCCGGGGGCTGAACTCCTCGCTGGAGGTCAGCGGGCCAAACAGATCGACCAACCAAGCGAAATGTGACACAGATCACCAAAAGATCTAGCACTGCGCCAGGCCTACCTGGCCCGACGACCCCGGACTGGTCCAGACAACACGAAAGCCCCAGGTCGTTGACCTGGGGCTTTCCCTCTGAGCGGGCGACGAGAATCGAACTCGCGCTATAAGCTTGGGAAGCTCATGTTCTACCATTAAACTACGCCCGCGTGACGACCCGTCAGGAACGGCTCGATCATGCTCCACTCTACCTCATCCCCGAGGGGGCTCCGTACCGGGTTGCCGAGGGGTGGGGCGTGGAGGGGTGGTGGGCGTCGTGAGGGTTCGCGGGCGGGGCGGCGAGTTGGGGGCGGGATGTCGGGATGGTCCCCTAATGTGACGGCTGTCGTGGCCCGGCGGTGTACGGGGGCCGGGCCGGGGAAGTCCGGGAAGGGGATCGATGGAGCGGCGGACCGTTGTTCGTTGTGCCGAGGGGCACCTGTTCAGTATCAGCGCGTTCCCGATGCGGAACCTCGGGGCGGGGCGGCTCGGGCCGCAGCGGCTGCTGCGGTGTCCGCAGTGCGGGCGGCTGCGCAGTGCGGTGCCGGCCGATCCGAGCGTGCTGTCCGAGGGGCAACTGGCAAGGGCGCTGCGGCTCGTGTAGCGCCGGGTGGGCCCTCTCGCGGCCGCCGTGGGCGGCTGCGGGAGGGCCCGCGGCAGTGCCGGGGCGTGGAGAAAATTGGGAGACGGCCGCTGACCACGTAACCTCGTGGCGTGCTGCTCTCCGACAAAGACATCCGCGCCGAGATCGACCGGGGCCGGGTCGTCATCGACCCGTTCGACCCCGCCATGGTCCAGCCGTCCAGCATCGACGTGCGGCTGGACCGGTTCTTCCGGGTTTTCGAGAACCACCGCTACCCGCACATCGACCCCTCGCAGGAGCAGCCGGACCTGACCAGGCTGGTCGAGCCGGACGGGGACGAGGCGTTCATCCTGCACCCCGGCGAGTTCGTGCTGGCGTCCACCTACGAGGTGATCACGCTGCCGGACGACGTGGCCTCGCGCCTGGAGGGCAAGTCGAGCCTCGGCCGGCTGGGCCTGCTGACCCACTCGACGGCGGGCTTCATCGACCCGGGCTTCAGCGGCCATGTGACGCTTGAGCTGTCGAACGTGGCCACGCTGCCGATCAAGCTCTACCCGGGCATGAAGATCGGGCAGCTCTGCCTGTTCCGGCTCTCCTCGCCGTCCGAGCACCCGTACGGCTCCGAGCGGTACGGCTCGCGCTACCAGGGGCAGCGCGGACCGACGCCGTCCCGCTCGTACCTCAACTTCCACCGGACGAACGTCTAGGCGTTCACGTTCGGGGAAGGTCGTCAGACCCGCTTGGGGCGGGTCACCGCGACCAGCTCGCTGCCGTCCTCCGAGAGCGTCAACTCGGTCTCCAGTGCGGACAGTTGACCCAGGCGGTGCAGGTGGGTGCCGCCGCAGGCGATGCGCGCCGAGCCGGCCGGCAGTTCGCAGTGCCAGTTGCGGCGGGCGGTCAACTCGGGGCCGGGCACCTCGATCCGCACCGGGGCGTCGGCAGCCACCCAGCCGGCCAGCCGCTCGTTGACCGCGGCGGTGATCGCCGGCAGCACGTCGGCCAGGGCCGGCAGGCCGTCGGCGGCGTCGGTGGTGAAGCCCTTCTTGCGCAGCGACTTGCCGAGCCGGTAGGTGTCGGTGCTGGCTTCGGTGTCCATCACCGACGAGGCCATCGCCAGGCTGTCGAAGTCCGGGTTGCCGAAGGCGTCGGCACGGCCCGGGTCCTTGCGCCAGCGCTCGGCGAGCGCCTCGTTGAGGGCCAGCGCCAGCAGGTGGCAGCCGGTGTGAGCGGCGCTCAGCGCGGCCCGGCGCTCGGCGTCCACCGCGAGCGCCACCGGGGCGCCCGGGACCAGCTCGGCGGGCTGCTCCTCGACCACGTGCAGCACCAGCCAGGACCAGGCCTCGTCGCCGCGCCGCACCGGGATGTCGGCGCCCACCAGCAGCTCGCCGTGCTCACCGTGCTCACCGCCCTCGTCGTCCTCGGGGCCGACGGCGGCGGTCAGGCAGTCCACCACGGCCAGCTCGGTGCCCGCCACGGTCAGCGTGCCGGTGTCGGCGGGCTGGTCGGGCCAGGTGTGGTCGAGCGGGTGGAACGGGGTGTCCGCGGTGACGACCCCGTACCGGCCGTCGCCGAGCTGGTGGACGGCGAGCACGGTGGACTCGCCGGCCACCGCTCCGCCGGGGAAGCTGACACGGGTGGTGGGGAGGGTCATACGGGGTCTCCGAGGTGGTGACGGGTCGGGCTGGGACGGTCCAGCCTATTCGGCCCGGGTTCGGCGCCGCTCGGCGCCGCCGCGCCGGCCCGCTCAGCCCAGCGTCGGCAGCTTGATCAGCACCAGCAGCGCCAGCAGTTGGACGGCCGCCGCGCCGGCCGCCTTGCCCCAGGGCAGGTCGTGCACCCTGCGCACCAGGGTGGTCAGCAGCGCCGCGCAGAGCAGCCAGCTGACCCAGCCGAGCGCCTGCACCACCGGGCTGGCCGAGGGCAGGAAGAGCGCCAGCACCAGCCGCGGCACGTCGGTGGTCCAGCCGATCAGCACCCCGAGCCCGACGGTCGACGCGTAGGGGCCGTCACCGCCGAACTGGCGGGCCAGCGCGTAGGTGACCGAGCCGAGCATCAGGCCGGCCACCGTGAAGGCCAGCGCCGACCCGAAGAGCGACCAGGCGGCCACCGAGAAGGTGGCCCCGACCACCTCGTTGTGGGTGTCGCCGAAGCCGAGCACGGCGAGCACGCCGTAGAGCAGCGAGACGGTGATCGCGGGCAGCCAGGCCTGGTGGTCGCGCATCTGGTCGAAGGTGCGGGCGGGGGCCCGGTAGATGCCGAACAGCAGCTCACGCCAGGCGAGCCGCGGGCCGCCGGTCCGCGGTGCGGTGCGGCCGCCGGCCCGGTAGGTCGTGACGCGGTCCTGGCCGCCGGCCTGCTCGTCGTAGTAGTACGGCTCGCCGGCACCCTCGTCGCCACGGGACCGGGAGCCGGAGCCGGAGCGGGAGCCAGCGCCGGAGCCGGATTCGTACGGGGAATCGGAGTCGTAGTAGTACGGCTGCCCCGCGCCGTCGTCGTTGCCGGCCCCAGCTCCGGCGTCCTCGCCGTAGCGGGCACCGAGGTCGTACCGGGTCCGCTCGTCGTGCCGAGCCCGGCCGCCGTCGATGGTGCGGTCGTCGGGCCGAGCCCCGTACCCGGAGCCGTACCCCCCGTACCCGCCCTGGTCGGGGAGGGTGTTCCCCGCCTGGTCACCGGCGTACCGCCGGTCGCCGCCCCACCCGCTCTGATATCCGTTCCCAGCCACCCTCCGAAGGTACCCGGAAAGGCGCACCGGGACCGGATGCGCCGAGGGGTTGCAGCAGTGCTGTGACGCACTGCCGCAACCCCTCGAACGGAAGAACGGAGGAAAGCCCCCACCCAGGCGGCGACTACTTCTGCAGCACCGACCCGTGCACGGCCGCCGCGGAGGTCTCGCCGGCCGGGCAGCCGCCGGGGCCGGCGGTGGTGCGCACCGCGCCGACCCCGAGCCGGATGCCGCAGGCGATCCGGATGCCGTTCGGCAGCTCGTTGTCGGCCTCGACCACGGCGCCGTCGCCGATCACCGCGCCGTCCAGCACGGTGCGGTCGCCGATCACCGCGTAGGCGCCCACGATCGAGTCCTTGACCACGGCGTCCGCGTGGACCACCGCGCCGGGCAGCACCACGGAGCCCTCGACGATGGCGCCGGCCGCGATCGAGGCGCCCTCGGAGACCACGGTGCCGGAGCTGAGCACGGCGGCCGGGTCCACGGTGGCGCCGGGCAGCAGCAGCGCCTCACCGGTGGGGCCGGGGACCGCCGGGGAGTCGACCCGGCCGAGCACCAGGTCGGCGGAGCCGCGCACGAACGCGCCGGGGGTGCCCAGGTCCAGCCAGTAGGAGGTGTCGACCACGCCGCGCACCAGCGCGCCGCTCTCCAGCAGCCCGGGGAAGGTCTCGCGCTCGACCGAGACGACCCGGCCGGCCGGGATGCGGTCGATCACCGAGCGGGTGAAGACGTAGCAGCCGGCGTTGATCTGGTCGGTGACGATCTGCTCGGGGGTCTCCGGCTTCTCCAGGAACTCCAGCACCCGGCCCTGCTCGTCGGTCGGTACCAGGCCGAACGCCCGCGGGTCCTCGACCCGGGTGAGGTGCAGGGTGACGTCGGCGCCGGCGGCCACGTGGCCGTCGCGCAGCGCGGCGATGTCCAGGCCGGAGAGGATGTCGCCGTTGAAGATCAGGACCGGCTCGTCGGGGCCGCAGGTCAGGCCCTCGGCGGCGTTGCGGATCGCGCCGCCGGTGCCCAGCGGCTCCTTCTCGGTGAGGTAGACCAGCTCGATGCCGTAGGGGGAGCCGTCGGCGAAGTGCTCCTCGAAGACCTCGGCCAGGTAGGACGTGGCGAGCACCACGCGGGTGACGCCCGCCGCGGCCGCCCGGGCGAGCTGGTGCGCGATGAACGGCACACCCGCAACCGGGAGCATGGGCTTCGGGGTGTGCGTGGTGAGCGGGCGAAGCCGGGTGCCCTGACCACCCACCAGCATGATCGCCTGGGTCATCTGTGCGTTTCTCCCCTTGGTTCCGGTCAGCGATCTGGCCTGTCGATTTGCCAGGACCGTCGTTGGGTTCTTGGTGCTCGGTATGCGCCGCTCACCGACTGCTGATCAGTTGACGGACGCTCGAACGGGACTTCGCGGGTGCCTGGTGACGACCCGAAAGGCAGCCCCACGCAGCCTGCCCCGGGCGGTTTGGCCCGGGGCAGGCATCATATGTGAGGCGTTGAGCCGCAAGCACATTCGCGCTCGGCTCAAACATCCGTTCTCACGTAGTACTCAGGCAGGCCTGACGTTCCAGGCCTCGACCCAGGCCTGACGTTCCAGGCCTCGACCCAGGCCTGTGCCTCGGCCTAGGCCTCGACGGGCTCCGGCTCCTCGACGACCGGCGCGGCCTTGACCGAGTCGAGCAGCAGCTGGGCCACGTCGACCACCTTCAGGTGCTCCTTGGCGGCGCCCTCGTTCTTCTTGCCGTTCACCGAGTCGGAGAGCATCACCAGGCAGAACGGGCAGGCGGTGGAGACGATGTCGGGGTTGAGCGACAGCGCCTCGTCGACGCGCTCGGTGTTGATCCGCTTGCCGATCCGCTCCTCCATCCACATCCGGGCACCACCGGCGCCGCAGCAGAAGCCGCGCTCCTTGTGGCGGTGCATCTCCTGCTGGCGCAGACCCGGGACCTTGTCCATGATCTCGCGCGGCGGGCTGTAGACCTTGTTGTGGCGGCCCAGGTAGCAGGGGTCGTGGTAGGTGATCAGGCCCTCGACCGGGTTGACCGGGATCAGCTTGCCCTCGTCGATCAGGTGCTGGAGCAGCTGGGTGTGGTGGATCACCTCGAAGTGGCCGCCGAGCTGCGGGTACTCGTTGGCGATGGTGTTGAAGCAGTGCGGGCAGGTGGCCACGATCCGCTTCTTGGGGGCGTCCTCGAGGGCCGCGTTCAGGGTCTCGACGTTCTGCGCGCCGAGCATCTGGAAGAGGAACTCGTTGCCCAGGCGACGGGCGGAGTCACCGGTGCAGGACTCCTCCTTGCCCAGGATGGCGAACTTCACGCCGGCGGTGTGCAGCAGCTCCGCGAAGGCCTTGGTGGTCTTCTTGGCCCGGTCCTCCAGGGCGCCGGCGCAGCCGACCCAGTAGAGGTACTCGACCTCGGCGGGCTCGATGTCCTGGCCGATGACCGGCACCTCGATGCCGGTCTCCTTCTTGAGCTCCTTGACCCAGTCCAGCCGGGCCTTGGTGGCCAGGCCCCAGGGGTTGCCCTTGTTCTCCAGGTTCTTGAGCATCGTCCCAGCCTCGGTCGGGAACGACGACTCGATCATCACCTGGTAGCGGCGCATGTCGACGATGTGGTCGATGTGCTCGATGTCCACCGGGCACTGCTCGACGCAGGCACCGCAGGTGGTGCAGGACCACAGCACGTCCGGGTCGATGACGCCGTTCTCCTCGGCGGTGCCGATCAGCGGGCGCTCGGCCTCGGCCAGCGCGGCGGCCGGCACGTCGGCCAGCTGCTCGGCGGTCGCCTTCTCCTCGCCCTCCATGTCCTTGCCGCCACCGGCCAGCAGGTAGGGCGCCTTGGCGTAGGCGTGGTCGCGCAGCGACATGATCAGCAGCTTGGGCGACAGCGGCTTGCCGGTGTTCCAGGCGGGGCACTGCGACTGGCAGCGGCCGCACTCGGTACAGGTGGAGAAGTCGAGGATGCCCTTCCAGGAGAAGTGCTCGACCTGGGAGACGCCGAAGACGGCGTCCTCGGCCGGGTCCTCGAAGTCGATCGGCTGGCCGCCGCTGGTCATCGGCTGCAGCGCGCCGAGCGCCACCTCGCCGTCGGCGTTGCGCTTGAACCAGATGTTGGGGAAGCCCAGGAAGCGGTGCCAGGCGACACCCATGTCGGTGTTCAGCGAGACCGTGATCATCCAGATGAAGGAGACCGAGATCTTGATGCCCGCGACCAGGAAGAGCAGGTTGTGCAGGGTCCCGGTGCTCAGCCCGGAGAACGCCTGCACCAGCGGGTACGAGACCACGTAGGAGGCCTCGTAGTGGTTGACGCCGAGCTGCGCGCCCTCGATGCCGCGCAGGGTCAGGATCGCCGCACCGATGATCAGGATGACCCACTCGATGAAGTAGGCGAAGCCCATGTTGGAGCCGGCGAAGCGGGACTTGCGGCCCGACTTGTTCGGCAGGCTCAGCTGGCGGATCACCGTCAGCACCGCGATGCCGAGGAAGGTCACCAGGCCGAGCAGCTCCTGGAACACCAGGTACGGGGCCCAGTCACCGATGACCGGGACCACCCAGTTGGGGTCGAAGAGCTGACCGATCGCGCCGACCAGGGTGAAGATCAGCGCGTAGAAGCCGATGGCGACACCCCAGTGGGCGACGCCGACGATGCCCCACTTGTTCATCCGGGTGTGCCCGAGGAACTCCCGGGCCAGCGTGACGGTCCGGGCGACCGGGTCGTTGATCCGCGATCCCTTCGGCACGGGCTGGCCGAGCCTGACGAATCGGTAGATCTTGGCGATGGCGCGAGCGAACAGCGCCACGCCGACCACGATGGTCGTTAGTGAGATGACGATCGCTGCTAGCTGCATCCGGGCTCTCCGTACTCCAGCGGCGGTGAGGGCATGTCGGTCAATTGTACTGGTGGGTAACTTGGCGCCCACCCGGCCGGACCATACCGCCCATTAGCACCTTTTCAGAAGACGCTCAAGGTATGGCGGCAGTCACGTAAGCCCATACTCACCCATTGGGGGCAAACTGGAAGGGGTCAAGGAGCGGGGCAGAAAAGTTGAGTCGAGCCAGCTCATGCCTGTTGACTCATTCCCGCCCCTCATGCATGCTTGAGCGCGTAAAGCTCAACTCTCGTGGAGGTATCCAGATGGCACGCGCGGTCGGTATCGACCTCGGCACGACGAACTCCGTCGTCAGTGTTCTCGAAGGCGGTGAGCCCACCGTCATCACCAACGCCGAGGGCGCCCGGACCACGCCGTCCGTCGTCGCCTTCGCCAAGAACGGTGAGGTCCTGGTCGGCGAGGTCGCCAAGCGCCAGGCCGTCACCAACGTCGACCGGACCATCCGCTCGGTCAAGCGCCACATGGGCACCGGGTGGAAGACCGCCATCGACGGCAAGGACTTCAACCCGCAGCAGATCAGCGCCTTCATCCTGCAGAAGCTGAAGCGGGATGCCGAGGCCTACCTGGGCGAGACCGTCACCGACGCGGTCATCACCGTCCCGGCGTACTTCAACGACTCCGAGCGCCAGGCCACCAAGGAGGCCGGCGAGATCGCGGGCCTGAACGTCCTGCGCATCGTCAACGAGCCGACCGCCGCCGCCCTGGCCTACGGCCTGGACAAGGACGACCAGACCATCCTGGTCTTCGACCTCGGTGGCGGCACCTTCGACGTGTCGCTGCTGGAGATCGGCGACGGCGTGGTCGAGGTCAAGGCCACCAACGGTGACAACCACCTCGGCGGTGACGACTGGGACCAGCGGATCGTCGACCACCTGGTGAAGACCTTCCAGGCCGGCCACGGTGTGGACCTCTCCAAGGACAAGATGGCGCTGCAGCGCCTGCGCGAGGCGGCCGAGAAGGCCAAGATCGAGCTCTCCTCGTCCTCCGAGACCTCGATCAACCTGCCCTACATCACGGCCTCCGCCGAGGGCCCGCTGCACCTGGACGAGAAGCTCACCCGGGCCCAGTTCCAGCAGCTCACCTCCGACCTGCTGGAGCGGTGCAAGGTTCCGTTCCACAACGTCATCAAGGACGCCGGCATCCAGCTGTCCGAGATCGACCACGTGGTCCTGGTCGGCGGCTCGACCCGGATGCCCGCCGTCTCCGAGCTGGTCAAGGAGCTGACCGGCGGCAAGGAGGCCAACAAGGGCGTCAACCCGGACGAGGTCGTGGCGATCGGTGCCGCGCTGCAGGCCGGTGTGCTGAAGGGCGAGGTCAAGGACGTCCTGCTGCTCGACGTCACCCCGCTGTCCCTGGGCATCGAGACCAAGGGCGGCATCATGACCAAGCTGATCGAGCGCAACACCACGATCCCGACCAAGCGTTCGGAGATCTTCACCACCGCCGAGGACAACCAGCCCTCCGTGCAGATCCAGGTCTACCAGGGCGAGCGCGAGATCGCGGCGTACAACAAGAAGCTCGGCATGTTCGAGCTGACCGGCCTGCCGCCGGCGCCGCGCGGCCTGCCGCAGATCGAGGTCACCTTCGACATCGACGCCAACGGCATCATGCACGTCGGTGCCAAGGACCTCGGCACCGGCAAGGAGCAGCGGATGACCGTCACCGGCGGCTCCTCGCTGCCCAAGGACGACATCGAGCGGATGACCCGCGAGGCCGAGCAGTACGCGGAGGAGGACCACAAGCGCCGCGAGGCCGTGGAGACCCGCAACCAGGCCGAGCAGCTCGTCTACTCGACCGAGAAGTTCATCGCCGACAACACCGACAAGCTGCCGGCCGAGGTCAAGACCGAGGTCGAGACCGCGATCGGCGAGCTCAAGGAGGCCCTGAAGGGCGAGGACATCGCGGCGATCCGCGAGGCCTCGGAGAAGGTCTCCACCACCGCCCAGAAGCTCGGCCAGGCCCTCTACGCCGACGCCCAGGCCGCCGGTGCCGGTGCCGCTGGTGCCGAGGCCGGCCAGGCCGGTGCCGAGGAGGACGTCGTCGACGCCGAGATCATCGACGACGAGAAGCCCAAGGGCGGTGCGGCATGACGGAGAAGCCGCAGGGCGTGGAGCCCGGCGACGACTCCAACGCCGACGAGGCGGTCCTGAAGGCCGCGGAGGAGGCCGTCAAGGCCGCCGCCGGGGAGGTCGGGTCCGACGAGCTCGCCACCGCCAAGCGCGAGGCTTCCGAGCGCACCGCCGACCTGCAGCGCCTGCAGGCCGAGTACCAGAACTACCGCAAGCGGGTCGAGCGCGACCGGCTGACGGTCCGTGAGATCGCGGTCTCCAACATCCTGGAGTCCCTGATCCCGGTGCTGGACGACATCGGCCGGGCCCGTGAGCACGGCGAGGTGACCGGCGGCTTCAAGTCGGTCTCCGACAACCTGGAGACCGTGGTGGCCAAGCTCGGTCTGCAGCAGTTCGGCAAGGAGGGCGAGCCCTTCGACCCGAACATGCACGAGGCCCTGATGCACAGCTACTCCTCGGAGGTCACCGAGGACACCTGCGTGCAGGTGCTGCAGCCGGGCTACCGGATCGGCGAGCGGATCATCCGCCCGGCGATGGTGGCGGTGGCCGAGCCGCAGCCGGGCACCCAGTCCACGGCCGGCCCGGACGCTGACGGCCCGGCGGGCCCCGAGGCTGACGGTGCTGCCGAGAACTGACACGCTGTGTGCTGCGGGGTCGCGCGTCACCACCGGTGACGCGCGGCTCCGCAGCGCCGTATCGCCCCCGGGAGGTGGTTGGGAGTCATGAGCACGAAGGACTACGTGGAGAAGGACTACTACAAGGTCCTCGGCGTGCCCAAGGACGCCACCACCGCCGAGATCAAGAAGACCTACCGCAAGCTCGCCCGGGAGTACCACCCGGACGCCAACAAGGGCGACGCCAAGGCCGAGGAGAAGTTCAAGGACATCTCCGAGGCGTATGACGTCCTCTCCGACGAGAAGCGCCGCAAGGAGTACGACGAGGCCCGCAGCCTGTTCGGCGCCGGCGGCATGCGCGGCGCCGGCGGCAACGGCTACGGCTTCGACTTCGGCGACCTCTTCAACGGCAGCCAGACCAGCGGCGGCGGTGGCATCGGCGACGTCTTCGGCGGGCTGTTCAACCGCACCCGGCAGCCCCAGCCGCGCCGCGGCCAGGACGTCGAGACCGAGGTGACCCTCAGCTTCGACGAGGCCGTGGACGGCGCCACCGTGCCGCTGCGGATGACCAGCCAGGCGGCCTGCCGCAGCTGCGCCGGCACCGGCGCCAAGACCGGCACCACGCCGCGGGTCTGCCCGACCTGCGTCGGGGCCGGCACGGTCAGCCGGGGCCAGGGGGCCTTCGCGCTCTCCGAGCCGTGCCGGGACTGCAAGGGCCGCGGCATGATCGTCGACGACCCGTGCCCCGACTGCCACGGCAGCGGCCGGGCCAGCTCCGCCCGCACCATGCAGGTGCGGATCCCGGCGGGCGTCCAGGACGCCCAGCGGATCCGCCTCAAGGGCAAGGGCGCCCAGGGCGAGCGCGGCGGTCAGCCCGGCGACCTGTATGTCACGGTCCACGTCACCACGCACCCGGTCTTCGGGCGCAAGGGCGACAACCTCACCGTCACCGTGCCCGTCTCCTTCCCCGAGGCGGCCCTTGGTGGCACCATCGACGTCCCCACCCTCAACGGCCCCGCCGTGAAGCTGCGGCTGCCGGCCGGTAGCGCCAACGGGCTCACCCTGCGGGCCCGCGGCAAGGGTGCCACCCGCAAGGACGGCACCCGCGGCGACCTGCTGGTCACCGTCGAAGTGACGGTCCCGCAGGAGGTCTCCGGCGAGGCCCTGAACGCACTGGAGCAGTACCGAGACGCCACCGCATCCGAGGACCCGCGAGCCGCTCTGTTCAAGGCGGCGGAGGGAGCGTGACCCGACATGAACCCCCATGACTCCGGTAATGGCCCCGGCATCGGCGCCGGCATCGGCGAGGGCCTGCCCGGCGGCACCGCACCCCGCCGCCGGCGCACCGCACCCGCCGGCGCGGGCTACGCCCTCACCGAGGAGACCCCGGTCTACGTGATCTCGGTGGCTGCCGAGCTGTCCGGCCTGCACCCGCAGACCCTGCGGCAGTACGACCGGCTCGGCCTGGTCTGCCCGGACCGCACCGGCGGCGGCGGGCGACGCTACTCGGCCCGCGACATCCAGCAGTTGCGCGAGGTGCAGCGGCTCTCCCAGGACGAGGGCATCAACCTGGCCGGGATCAAGCGGATCATCGAGCTGGAGAACCAGGTCGCCGCCCTGCAGGCCCGGGTCGCCGAACTCGCCGCCGCCGTCGAGGGCGCGGGCGCGGCGCTCCAGGCGAGGGAGGCCGCGGTGCACGCGTCGTACCGCCGTGACCTGGTGCCGTACCAGCCGCCGACGCAGTCGGCCGCGCTGGTGGTCTGGCGGCCGCGGCGTTAGCGGCTCAAGATTCTTTACGGGAACGGTTGGCACCCCATCAGTCAGCGGGGTGTCAACCGTTCCCGCGCTTGCGTAGAGTGCAGCCTGCCGTGTTGGCAAACCGTGTTGGTGACCGACTTTTCCCGGGAGGGGGAGCCAGGGGATGGGTTCGACAGGCGGCGCCGAGGGGGAGAAGGACCACGTCGACTTCGTCTCCGCAGAGGCGAAGGCACTGTATCTCCAGGTCATCGCGGCAGGCGGGACCATGGAGGTCGAGGGCGAGGATCTCAACGCCCCCTGCAAGGAACTGACGGAACTCGGTCTGTTGGTTCTGAGCCAAGGAAAACCGGCGACCATGACCGCGACTGATCCCAATCGCCTTGCGGCGCGGCTGAGTTCGTCCTGGCAGAAGCAAGCCCTTTCGCTGCTCTCGCAAGCTGTGGCCGTCCCGACCGCAATGCAGGAACTGAACCACGCCTTTCAGTCGCTCGACCGGCACATTCAAGAGGGCGGGCCGGTCGAGCACATACACGGCCTCGTTGAGATCAACCAACGCGTCGGAGTGCTGCTCGACAGCGCCGAGTTCGAGTTGCTGACGGCGCAGCCCGGGGGCAGCCGCCGGCAGTCGCTGCTCCTACTGAAGGGTGCGCTGGAGGGCGACCTCTCCTTGGTCCGCCGTGGGGTGGCACGACGCGTTCTGTACCACCCGAGCGCCCGCTACTCGGCACCCACTCGGCAGTACGTCGAGGCCATGACGGACGCGGGCGCCGAGGTCCGCACCTTGGAAGAGCCGTTCAGCCGGCTCTTCGTGATCGACCGCCGCATCGCCATCATTCCCTTCCCGGGGGACACCGAGAAGGCCGCGTTCATCAGCGACCCGGCGATCGTCGCCTACCTGCTCACCTCGTTCGAGCAGATGTGGGAGCGGTCCATCCCCTTCGTCGGCGCCACCGAGGTGCCGCAAGAGGTCATCTCCCGCCTGCGGGTCAACATTCTGCGCATGATGACACAGGGCATCGGCCACCGTGTCATCGCCAGAAACCTCGGTATCAGCGAGCGGACGCTCGCACGCCATATCGCCGAGTTCCGCGAGGAGTACGACTCGGAGACCCTCTTCCAGCTCGGCTGGCGGATGGCCCTCAATTCCTCGGCGCCGGCCTACGAGGAGGCCGACTCAGAGTCGAGCGAGGAGCGGTAGCGCTACCGATCCGGGGTGTCGTCGATCCCGCGAGGGCTCGGCTGGACTGCTCAGTTCCACTGGTAGTCAAGGGGCTTGACCGCAGCGGTGCCCGCTGCGGCCGCCGGCCTGGCATTCCACTGATAGTCGGCTGGCACAGCCAGGGCGACCCCGGCCGGGCCCGACTGGTGGCTGGCAGGAACAGCCTGCAGCACCGCACCCGTCGAGCTCTTGCCCCATATGTAGTCATTCGGGGACGCAGTTGCCGCGCCCGCCGACTGAGCCGACAGCGCGAGTGCCGACACCGCCAGACCTGCGCCGACCGTGGCACCGAGCACAAACACACGAACCGCAAATCGGGGCCGACGCATGCTGTGCCTCCTTGTCATGAACCTGATATATCCTTATCAACGCATACCCGAGCACCGCAGGGGAACGCGAACAAGTGTTTATCAAAGCCATACTCTGGCGGCTAGGCAAGCCCAGGCATCAAGCAGTCGGTGTCATAGTGCTGCCAGGCAGAAATATGACACCTCTTCGCCAGCCCGATCCTGCAGATGCACGTGCATCGGTGTCATCCAAATGCCAGTCAGCGAGATGACACACCACCGTTGTGGACTCCATGCGTTGTCAGCAGTGACGATCAATGAGCGGACGGGCCCCCGCCTCTTCTCGAGCCCGAGGCGGTTTCAGTAACCGCGCCCCGTCGTCGACACCTGCTTGACCTGCGTTGACACCACACAGCGCAGGACCATCCATCCCCGGAGCCATCGCCATGACTGAGCCCTACATGCGCCAGCACGCAGCCCAGGCCACCGAAGGTCGCCGGGCCCGTGTCTTCCTCGCCGCCCCGCTGATGCGACTGACCGGGCCGGCCGACAGCGTCGTGACGCTGGCCAGCCGGACCCGCCTGACCGCGCTGCGCAGCTCGCTGCTGCACAGCGGCGCCGCGGTCTTCAGCGCGCACCACAGCGACGCGTGGACGATCGAGGGGCGTGCCCCGGAGCCGCGGGTGCCCTCCGACTTCCGGGCCATGCAGAGCGCGGACCTGATCTTCGCGTACGTCGGCTCCCCGCTCTCCGCCGGCGTCTCGCTGGAGCTCGGCTGGGGCTCCGCCCTGCGCAAGCCGATCGTGCTGCTGGTGGACGAGGCGATCACCCACAACCCGCTGATCGCCACCATCGAGCAGGTCGCCCCGGTGCTCCCGCTGGTCTTCGACGACACCTGGTCCGAGGAGAGCCTGCGCCACATCGTCGAGACCGCGCTGGACTGGGCCGGCATGGCGCTCTCGCTGCGCGACGGCTTCTGGACCGCCCCGGGCGAGCAGTTCAGCCCGGCCTCCAGCCTGCGCAACCCGTACAGCAGCTGGCCGAGCACCGGTGCGGTGACCGGCTGAGCCTCGCCGGCCAGAGGTAGCCAGAGGTGGGCAGCCCAGCTCGGCGGATCACGAGTCGGGCTGCTCGCCCCGGATCTGCCAACCCAGTTGGAAGAGCGTCTCGGCGTCGTACTCCTCGCGCAGCCGGGCGATCTGGGTCGCCACCGTCCGCTCGCTCAACCTCAGCCGCTTGGCGATCGCCCGCTGCGTCAGCCCTTGGGCGAGCAGTGGAACCAACGGGTCCGTCTCCCTCGGCGCGTCCCACCGCACCCGCTCCGCCCGTGCCCAGTCCCGCTCGAACTGGTCCACCACCAGGTCCACCAGCACCGGATCCTCGATGAACGACGCGTGGAAGGTGCCGGGGGAGCCGACCACCGCCACCCTGCGGTCGAAGATCATCGTCTGCAGGAACGGCTCATCCAGCACCCGGAAGCGAACGCCCAGACGACTGGCGTAGGCCGCGTACTCCACGACTGCGGGCACCTGCCGCGCCGCGGACTGGTACAGCACCCGGAACGCCACCCCTCGACCCACCAGGCCCCTGGCCGTCTCCTTCGCCTGGTCGGCCGCCACCTGGTGCCGAGGTCCCGGCCCAGCGACCAGGATCTCCCACCTGCTCTCGGCGGCCGCCTGCTCCACGCGTTGCTGGATCTGGGTGAGGTCGTGCAGTTGCTGGATCACGCTGTTGCCGGCTGCCGGACGCGGCATGCCCTCGTACGCCGCCGCCAGATCCGTCAGCGCTCCGGGCTGCGCGTCGGCTTGGACCAGCAAGTCCATTCCGGCAGAGCGCAGTTGAGCACTGATCCGCGCGGCCGCCGCACGAGGGTCGACCACCGTCCAGAGCTCGTACCCCTGCTGCTGCACCACCAGCCCGGCTGCCCGCAGCTGCTCCAGGGCCACCGCGTCCCCGGCCGGCACCTCGGCCGGGTGGAACAGCCCACCCCCCGCCAGCAGTTCCCGGTACAGCGCCTTCGCCGCGGCGTCCGGCACCTGCGGTGGCGCGGTTCTCCCGCCGTCCGGGCCGTCCCCCGTCACCCCTACTCCCCTCGCCCGTCTCCGTTCGCGGCGCGCATCAGCCAGCCCAGCTGGAACAGCGTCTCGGCGTCGTAGAGTTCGCGCAACCGGGAGATGTGGCCGGCGACGGTGCGGTCGCTGAGGCCGAGCCGGGACGCGATCATGCGCTGGGTGAGGCCCTGGGCGAGCAGGCGGCCGACCTGGAGGTGGACCGGCTGGCCGACCGGCTCGGGGGCGGTGGCGGCGCTCCACTGGACGGGTTCGGCGCGGGCCCAGTCGCGTTCGAACATGCCGCTCAGGAAGGCGACCACCGCCGGGTCCTCGACGAAGGCCGCGCTGGCGTAGTCGGGGCCGGACGGGATCGCCACGGTGGACCGATCGAAGATCATCATCCGCTTGAAGGACTCGCCCAACACCCTGAAGCGCACGCCGAGTTCGGTGGCGTCCAGCACGAAGGCGGCGGTCGGGGCGTGGGCCCGGGCGCCCGGTTCGTAGAGGGTGCGGATGCTGCCGCCGCGCTCCAGCAGCGAGCTGCAGGCGGCGACCGCGTTGTCCAGCAGCTGCGGGCTCAGCGCACCGCCGGGCTGGGCGGAGAGCAGCTCGCCGGTGGCGCCGTCGCGCAGCCGGTCGATCCGGGCCCGGACCTCCGCGTGCCCGTGGACGTGCTGCACCTCGCCGGAGCGGTCGACCTTGCGCGGGGTCCGGTCGTAGGCCCGGGTGAGGTCCTCCAGCAGTGCGGGCATCTCCTGGGCCTGGACCAGCAGCCGGGTGCCGGCCGAGCGCAGCTCCTCGCTGAGCCGGCCGCCCACCGACCGCGGGTTGACCACGGTGTAGGCGCCCGCCACCGGGTCGGCCTTGAGCAGGCCGAGCTCCAGCAGTTCGGCGACCACCGGCCGGTCGGGCTCGGGCACGGTGGCCATCGGCAGCTGACCGCCGTCGCCGAGGACCGCCAGATAGAGCGTCCGGGCGGCGTAGCCGGGGAGCGGGAGCCCTCCCACCAGGTTGTCGAGTGCGCCGGCTTCGCCCGGGGACGGCTCGGCCGGCTGCGGACGGGCGGCGGCTGACGGACTGTCGGGCACCTCGGACTTGTCAGGCATGTCGGCCATCCGTTCCCCCTGCGCGCCGGACTGGCAGCGGTCGAACGACCGCCTCGGGCGCATCATCTCATCAGGAACGGGCACGGCACGCCGCGGGCGCCACCGGCAGCACGGAGGAGGGTCCGGTTGCCCGCCCCCCGAGCGGGCAACCGACGTCGACTCCGTGGGCGGATCCGGCCCGGAGTCAGGGACTCTCGGTCTCCTGTCTCCGGGCGGATCCACTTCACTGACGCCAAATCCGAGGTGCTTCCAGCGAGGCGGAGCAGCAACGCCTCGCTGGTACCGGGCGCGGTCGCCATCACCACAAATAGCGACCGCCCGGCGTCCCCCGGCCCCTCGCACAGATACCTCTGCCCCTGTGCGAGGACGGTGGACGAGTCACCACCAGCGGGTTGCGGTTACCCGGGCGGCTTGGCGTGTATCCCAAGCCTCACAAAGCGCGGACCTGGGAACAAGGGCGTTCCTCCTGCAGATTCCCGCAACTGCACAAACGTGCAGAATGACGCGGCGCTGTGGTCATCCGTGCACAGCTGAGCTGCGGGTATGAGAGAAGAACGTTCGGTCTCTGCCCCCGCTGACCGCAGGGCCAAAGCCGCTCAGTGGATCGCTCAGTGGATCGCCACCCGCCCGTCCGCCTGCCGCACCACATGGTCCAGCGCCTCGGCGGCCTTGACCCGGACGAACGGGGAGAGCCGGGTCGCGACCAGCGCCCGGTGCCCGAGCGAGTACTCGTCGGCCCAGACCTCGGAGCCGAGCTCCACCAGCCGGGCCAGCTCCGGGATGCCGTCCGAGACGGCGGCGAACACCCCGTCCTCGACCAGGTAGAGGATCACCCGGTCACCGGACTCGGCGAGCGAGACGGCCTCCTTGAGGAAGCTGTCCGCCTCCGGCTTGCCCCAGACCACCTGACTCTCCACCAGCACATGCGAACGCCCGACCATCGCGTACTCCTCCCCCGCGGACCCGTCCGGCGAGGGGCTGCGCTACCGTTCGGCGCCCCCGATTCCCCTTGCCGGACGGTTTCCTGACAGACGATCAGCTGAGCTGCCAGGGTGCCGCAGTGCCCGCGGCACGACAAGGCGCGGACCGGTGCAGGTTTCCGCAGCTGCGTGTTCCTGCAGCCGCCCGGCCGCACCGATCGGTTCGCGGGTCAGCAGTCGCCGGCGCCCCGCTCTCCCTGGCCGCGCATCAGCCAGCCCAGCTGGAACAGCGTCTCCGCCTCGTACTCCTGGCGCAGCCGGGCGATGTGCGCCGCCACGGTGCGCTCGCTCAGGCCGATCCGGCTGGCGATGGCGCGCCGGCTCAGGCCGCAGGCCAGCAGCCGGGCGACCCGGTCGGCCACCGCCCCGGCGTCCGGCATCGGGTGGGCCGAGCCCCAGGCCACCCGCTCGGCGCGCTGCCAGTCGCGCTCGAACATCTCGACCAGCACCTCGACCGCGGTGGGGTCGCAGACGAACGCGGCGCTGCCCATGTCGGCGGAGGCCGGGATCAGCGCGACCTTGCGGTCGAAGATCAGCATTCGCTGGAAGTCCTCGTCCAGCACCCGGATCCGGGCGCCGTACGGGGTGACGGCGGCCGCGTAGGAGCTGGTCGCCGGGTCGGTGCGGGCCACCGGCTGGTAGAGGGTGCGCATCACGCCGCCGCCGCGCAGGAACGGCACGTCCTGGGCCATCGCCCAGGCCAGATGGTCGGCGGGGCGGTCGCCGCCGGGCTGGGCGGTGAGGATCTCGCTCTCGGTGTCGGCCACCAGCTGGGCGATCCGGTGCCGGATGTTGTCCCGGTCGGTGACGGTGTCCACGACGCCGGGGCGCAGTCCGTAGCTGCGGGGAGCCGCCTCGTAGGCCTGGGTCAGCTCGTCGAGCAGGGCCGGCATCTCGTCGGCCTGGCGGAGCAGTTCGGCGGCCCGGGCGCGCAGGGCGCCGCCGGCCCGGCCGAGGAAGGCGCGCGGGCTGACCACCGAGTAGAAGGTGCCGCCGGGCAGGCCGCGGACCAGGCCGAGAGCCAGCAGCCGGTCCAGCGCCGCGGCGTCCCCGGGCCGGACCTCGTCGGACTTCACCCAGCCGCCGCCGGCGACCACAGCCAGGTAGAAGGCACGGGCCGCCGGGTCCAGCTTGAGATCCAGGGCGCCGGGCTCTTCGCGGTGCCCCACCGGATCGGCCGGCTCCGCCATCGCACTCCACCCCCGACTTGACTGTCCTCCGCCATCTTGCCAGTCGGCAGAGCAGGGCGCGAGAACCGGGTACCGTTCGGCCGTTCGGTCGGTCGCGCGATGCAGATCATCACACGCTCCGTCAGACGGGCTGCCGTCGAGGGGTGGTTCATTCCCGTCAGATGACCACCCGTCACACCGGCGAACGACATGCCGGCACCCGTCGTGCCGGCGCACGTCACACCGCCGCGCGCAGCAGCCGGCCGCCCAGCAGCGCGCTCGCCGTCCGCGCGCCGGCCACCGCCCAGGCCGCCAGCAGCAGCCCGTAGAGCGCCACCGCCAGCCAGCCGAAGCCCGCGAACCCGGTGTGCCGGGCCAGCGACGCCGTGCCGGTGACGCAGGTGCCGACCGGGAAGGTGAAGGCCCACCAGGTCATGCCGAACGGCATCCGGTCCCGCACCAGCGCCCGCAGGTTGGCGGCTCCTGCCAGCAGCAGCCAGAGCAGCGCGAAGCCGGTCATCGCCACCCCGTAGAGCACCGCGAAGCCGAACGCGGGGGCGGCCAGCGCGGGCGCCACCGTGCGGGCCGCGTCCGCCAGGTTGCCGACCGCGGTGCTGGACTGCCCGAGCGGGCCGAGCACCAGGAAGAGCGAGGGGGTGAGCAGCACGGCGGGCAGCTTGCTGTGCACCAGGCCGGCGAAGACCACCGGCAGCATCACCAGGACGGCCAGCAGGCTGGCGCCGAACATGCCGTAGCAGGCGTAGAACAGCCCAGGGCGCAGACCGGCCGGCAGGTGCGGCAGCAGCGCCGGGCCGAGCGCTGCGGCGACCATCGGGGCGACCACCGGCAGCAGCCAGGTGGGGTTGGCGGCAAGCGCGGAGAGCCGGTGCCGGGTGACCATCAGGTACGGGAGGCTGGCGGCGACCAGCACGGCGTAGAGCGTGCCGGTGCTCCACAGCAGCAGGTCCAGTGCGACCGCCGGGCCGGTGCCGATCACCGGCGCGCCGACCGTCAGGGTGCCGAAGCCGACGGCCAGCAGCGCCATCGGCGGGCAGCCGTAGAAGACCGCGGTGGCGGGGTTGTCCAGCAGCTGCTCGCGGGCCGCCGCCCGGTGCCTGGTCAGGTGCACCAGCCGGGCCGCGACCAGCACCGCCAGCATGGCCAGCGACAGCGCCCAGACCGCCTGTGCGAAGCCCAGCTGACCGGGCACGCGGTGGGGCAGCGCCACGGCGGCGTTGGCGGTGATCGCCGTGCCCATCACGGCCGCGTACCAGTTGGGCCCGAGCTGGGCGAGGTCGAGCGGGCCGCGGGCGGCGGCGGCGGTGGCGGGGCGGGCGAGCAGGGTGGTCATGACTCCACCCTCGGCTCGCCGAGCCCGCGCCGGTAGCCGCCATGGACCTATGGGGACATAACCTGGATCTATGGCTCTCTCCCCCCTGGTCCCCGAACTGGGCGCGCTGGAACTGCTGCTCGAAGTGGCCCGGCAGGGCAGTGTCGGGCGGGCGGCGGCGGCCCTGGGGATCAGCCAGCCGGCCGCCAGCTCGCGGATCAAGGGCATGGAGCGGCAGCTCGGGGTGCCGCTGCTGGAGCGCTCGCCGCGCGGCTCGCGGCCCACCCCGGCCGGGCGGCTGGTGGTGGAGTGGGCCCGGCAGGTCGTGGAGGCCGCCCAGGCGCTGGACGCCGGGATCGCCGCACTGCGCGAGGACCGGGACGCCCGGCTGCGGGTGGTGGCCTCGCTGACCGTCGCCGAGTACCTGATGCCGGGCTGGCTGCTGGCGCTGCGCGCGGTCCGCCCGGACACCGCGGTGACGCTGCGCACCGCCAACTCCCAGGCGGTGGCCGGGCAGGTGCTGGCCGGCGAGGCGGACCTGGGCTTCGTGGAGGGCACCCGGACCCCGCCGGGCCTGGCCGGGGTGGCGGTGGGGGCCGACCGGCTGGCCGTGGTGGTGGCGCCCGGGCACCCCTGGGCCAGGCGGCGCGCCCCGGTCACCCGGGCCGAGCTGGCCGGCACCCCGCTGGTGCTGCGCGAGCCGGGCTCGGGCACCCGCGAGGTGCTGGACCGGGCGCTCGGCTCGCCGGCCGAACCGCTGCTGGAGCTGGCCTCCACCACCGCGCTCAAGGCGGCGGCGCTGGCCGGCGCCGGGCCGGTCTGCCTGAGCGAGCTGGCGGTGGCGGACGAGCTGGCCACCCGGCGGCTGGTCGAGGTGCCGGTGGCCGACCTGGATCTGCGCCGGCCGTTGCGCGCGGTCTGGCCGGCCGGGCAGCGGCCGAGCGGCCCGGCCCGCGACCTGCTGGCGCTGACCAGCTCCAAGGCCGCGCATACTTGAGGCATCAAACCTGAGCGCGCTAGACTCAACTTGCCTTAGTACCCAATAAGCATCGTGTAGCCAGTAAGCACCTGGAGGAGCACCCCATCGTGGCCATGGACGCGAGCAAGTTCACCACCAAGACGCAGGACGCCCTGTCCGTCGCCATCCGGCAGGCCGGCAACGCCGGCAATCCGGACGTCAGGCCGGTGCACATCCTGCTCGCCCTGCTGGAGCAGCCCGAGGGCCTGGCCCGTCCGCTGCTGGAGGCGGTCGGCGCCGACGTTCCGCAGCTGATCGGCGCCGCCCGGCAGCAGTTCAAGGCGCTGCCCAGCGCCCAGGGATCCACCGTCTCCGCCCCGCAGCTGGGCCGCGACACCCTGGCCGTGCTGGAGGACGCCGGGCGCCGGGCCGAGAAGCTCGACGACGCCTACGTCTCCACCGAGCACCTGCTGGTCGGCCTGGCCGCCGAGGGCGGGCCGGTCGCCGAGCTGCTGACCCGCCAGGGCGCCACCCCGACCGCGCTGCTCGACAAGTTCACCGAGGTCCGCGGCTCAGGGCGGGTCACCTCGCCGGACCCGGAGGGCACCTACAAGGCGCTGGAGAAGTACGGCACCGACCTCACCCAGGCCGCCCGCGACGGCAAGCTCGACCCGGTGATCGGCCGCGACCAGGAGATCCGCCGGGTGGTCCAGGTGCTCTCCCGGCGCACCAAGAACAACCCGGTGCTGATCGGCGAGCCCGGCGTCGGCAAGACCGCCGTGGTCGAGGGCCTGGCCCAGCGGATCATCGCCGGCGACGTCCCCGAGTCGCTGCGCGGCAAGCGGCTGGTCGCGCTCGACCTGAGCGCGATGGTGGCCGGCGCCAAGTACCGCGGCGAGTTCGAGGAGCGGCTGAAGGCCGTCCTGAACGACATCAAGCAGAGCGACGGCCAGGTCATCACCTTCATCGACGAGCTGCACACCATGGTCGGCGCCGGTGCCGGCGGCGACTCCTCGATGGACGCCGGCAACATGCTGAAGCCGATGCTGGCCCGCGGCGAGCTGCGGATGGTCGGCGCCACCACGCTGGACGAGTACCGCGAGCGGATCGAGAAGGACCCGGCGCTGGAGCGCCGCTTCCAGCAGGTGCTGGTCGGCGAGCCCAGTGTCGAGGACACCATCGCGATCCTGCGCGGGCTCAAGGGCCGCTACGAGGCGCACCACAAGGTGCAGATCGCGGACGCCGCGCTGGTCGCCGCCGCCTCGCTGTCGGACCGCTACATCACCTCCCGGTTCCTGCCCGACAAGGCCATCGACCTGATCGACGAGGCCGCCTCCCGGCTCCGCATGGAGATCGACTCCTCGCCGGTGGAGATCGACGAACTCCAGCGCGCCGTCGACCGGTTGCGGATGGAGGAGCTGGCCCTGGAGAAGGAGTCCGACGCCGCCTCGGTCGAGCGGCTGGCCCGGCTGCGCCGCGATCTGGCCGACAGGCAGGAGCAGTTGAGCGCCCTGACGGCCCGCTGGGAACAGGAGAAGAAGAGCCTCAACCGGGTCGGCGAGCTCAAGGAGCGCCTCGACGGTCTGCACAGCGCCCTCGAACGCGCCCAGCGGGACGGTGACTTCGAGCAGGCCTCCAAGCTGATGTACGCGGAGATCCCGGCCGCCGAGCAGCAGTTGGCGGATGCCCAGGAGAAGGCGCAGGACGAGGATGCCACCGCCTCGATGGTCAAGGAGGAGGTCGGCCCGGACGACGTGGCCGACGTGGTGGCCTCCTGGACCGGCATCCCGGCCGGCCGGCTGCTGGAGGGCGAGAGCGCCAAGCTGCTGCGCATGGAGGAGGAGCTCGGCCGCCGGCTGATCGGCCAGCAGACCGCCGTGCAGGCCGTCTCGGACGCGGTGCGGCGCACCCGTTCCGGCATCGCCGACCCGGACCGCCCGACCGGCTCGTTCCTCTTCCTCGGCCCGACCGGCGTCGGCAAGACCGAACTGGCCAAGGCGCTGGCCGACTTCCTCTTCGACGACGAGCGCGCGATGGTCCGGATCGACATGAGCGAGTACGGCGAGAAGCACTCGGTCTCCCGCCTGGTCGGCGCCCCGCCCGGGTACGTGGGCTACGAGGAGGGCGGCCAGCTCACCGAGGCGGTCCGCCGCCGCCCGTACAGCGTGGTGCTGCTCGACGAGGTGGAGAAGGCCCACCCGGAGGTCTTCGACGTGCTGCTCCAGGTGCTCGACGACGGTCGGCTGACCGACGGGCAGGGGCGCACCGTGGACTTCCGCAACGCCATCCTGATCCTCACCTCCAACCTGGGCAGCCAGTACCTGGTCGACCCGACGGTGCCGGAGACCGCCAAGAAGGAGCTGGTGCTCGACGCGGTGCGCGGCAACTTCAAGCCGGAGTTCCTCAACCGGCTGGACGACATCGTGGTCTTCGACCCGCTGGGCTCCGCGGAGCTGAGCCGGATCGTCGACCTCCAGGTGGCCAAGCTCGCCCAGCGGCTGCGCGACCGCCGGCTCACCCTGGACGTCACCGGCGCGGCCCGCGACTGGCTGTCGCTCACCGGCTACGACCCGGCGTACGGCGCCCGGCCGCTGCGCCGCCTGGTGCAGTCCGCGATCGGCGACCAGCTGGCCCGGGCGATCCTGTCCGGCGACGTCCGCGACGGCGACACCGTGGTGGTCGAGCGGGACGAGGCGGGCGACCGGTTGACGGTGCGGGCCGGGCACTGAGCGGTGCCGGCCGGGCACTGGGCGGCCGCGCCGGGCACTGAGCGGCCGCGCCGGACCACCGTCGTCAACCCGGTGAACCGATCTTGCTGTGCCGACCTCGAACCGCGGCCCTGAGCGCCTGTGCCCGGGGCCCCGGATGAGGCAGGATGGGAAGCAGTTGGAAGGGCGGCCCCGAACACCACCAGCCACCCTCGTGCACTGTTGAAGGGACCTCCCCCGTGAGCATTGACCCGTCGTCGATCCCGTCCTTCGGCGTTCCTCAGCCGCCCGCGGGCGGTGGCGGCCGTCCGGCCGGTCCGCCGCCGATCGTGGTCCCGGACCAGAACCTGGTGACGCAGCTGCTGGACCAGATGCAGCTCAAGCACGTGGTGGACGAGGAGGGTGACCTCGTCGCGCCGTGGGACGGCTTCCGCGTCTACTACATGTTCCGCGGCGACCAGAAGGAGCTCTTCGCGGTCCGCGCCTTCTACGACCGGCCGTACACGCTGGAGCAGAAGGGCGAGATCCTCGACCTCATCGACGAGTGGAACCGCGAGACCCTCTGGCCCAAGGTCTACACCCACACCCACGAGGACGGCGTCGTCCGGCTGATCGGCGAGTGCCAGATGATCATCGGCACCGGCGTCAACATCGACTACTTCATCACCACCACCGCCAACTGGACCCAGGCGGCGGTCGGCTTCGAGCAGTGGATCGTGGAGCGCCTCGGCCTCCAGGAGGACATCGAGGAGATCGACGGCGAGGGTGGCCCCGACGGCGACGGCCCGGCCGAGGACTGACCTCCCGCCTGCCCGCACCTGTGATTCCTGGCCCGGCCCGCCCTCCCAGCGGGCCGGGCCAGGTCCTTCTCCGCTGGGACCGCCCGTGCAGTTCTTCACCTTCGACCGCGCCGAGCGGCTGATCGCCCGCTACGCCAGCACCGGCGCCCACGCCACCCGGGTCGCCACCGGCGGCGAGGACGGCGCGGTCCACCTGACCTGCCTGACCATCGAGCCCGGCGGCGCGATCGGCACCCACCCGGCCCCCTGCGACCAGCTCTTCCTGGTGATCGCCGGCGAGGGCTGGGTCAGCGGCCCCGACGGCGTCCCCCACCCCATCACCGCGGGCACCGGCGTCCTCTGGTCCGCCGGCGAGCAGCACACCTCGGGCAGCGACACCGGGCTCACGGCGCTGGCCCTGGAGGGCGCGGGGCTGACGGTGTACGAGCCGAGCTAGCCGTCGCCCAACTCGCCGTCGAGCACGACCTGTTGGTGATCACCGACGAGGTCTACGAACACCTGGTCTTCGCCGGCGCCCACCACCCCCTCGCCGCCCTCCCCGGCATGCGCGAGCGCACCGTCGCCATCTCCTCCGCCGGCAAGACCTTCTCCTTCACCGGCTGGAAGGTCGGCTGGGTCAAGCCCTGTTCGCCCGCCCTGTTCGCTGGTGAGCTGAGGGCGATTGCGGTGGCCCGGCCGAGATGCCAGGTCCGCCTGCGAGCGCTCCCACGCCTTGGCTGTCCATGCCCCGCTCGCGTTCATGCCAGCGCCCAGGTCCACCGATCGCAGCCAGAAACCGATGCCTATCCGAAAGTAATCATTTCTGGGGGAACGCGGGCTTCGGGCAACGCCCGCGGCAGAGCGCAGGGGGGAACACATGGCGGATCCCGGTCTGGGGTTCCAGGTCAATCCGGCTGAGCTGGACGGCTGCGGACAGAGCGCCGGCACCGACCCGAAGAGCGTCAAGGCCTGGTGGAACGGCCTGACCGACGAGCAGCAGCAGCGGATGATCCTCAACCACCCCGACCAGATCGGCAACCTCGACGGCATCCCCGCCGTCGCCCGCGACCAGGCCAACCGGATCAACCTGAAGAACCTGATCCAGGACCGCCAGACCCAACTCGCCAACCTCGGCCCCGAGCCGCCGAAGATGCTGAGCGTCGCCGAGACCAACGGCGGGCCGGTGGAGAACCCCGACTACACCGCGTGGAAGCAGAAGCACGACGCCCTGCAGGAGCAGCTCACCGGCTTCCAGACCATTCAGAGCCGGCTCGACGGCAAGTACCGGGACGGTGGCGGGCCGAACTCCAACCCGCCGCTGCTGTTGTTGGGGATCGGCGATCAGGGGCAGGGCCGCGCGATCCTGTCCTGGGGCGACCCGGACAAGGCCAAGAACGTCTCGTCGCTGGTGCCCGGGCTGAACAGCAACCTGGCCGGCGTCGGAGGGGGCGATGCCATGACGGCGAAGAACATCTACGATTCCGCAGTGGACAGTGCGGAAGTCAACCGCGACACGCCGAGCGTCGCGTCCGTGTTCTGGCTGGGGTACGACGCCCCGCAGTTGGACGGCCCCTCGGTGCTCATGGAGGACCGGGCGAACCAGGGCGGGCCCGCGTACGACAAGTTCCTCACCGGACTCCGGGCCACCCACGAGGGGGCGCCGGCACACATGACCGCGATCGGGCACAGCTACGGCTCCCTGGTGGTCGGGAAGGCGACCCAGCAGCCCGGTGGCCTGCCCGTCGACGACATCGTGCTGGTCGGCAGCCCGGGTGTCGGGGTGGACACGGCATCGCAGCTCGGGGTCGGTGCGGATCACGTGTACGTCGGCATGGCCAATAATGATCCCATGGAGGTGCCGCCGACCCTCGGGAAGGGGACTGGTGGGCCTGATTTCAATGGGTCGTGGTTCGGCGCGGACCCGGCAAGCCAAGGCTTCGGCGCGCAGCGCTTCTCGGTGGCCGACGGTTCACTGGGCGACTCCCATGACAACTACTTCGACGTCAAGAAGGGCGGCGACTCGCTCTCCAACGTCGGGAGGATCGTGAGCGGCCACGGGAACACGATCACCCGGGAGGGGCCGTCGTGAGGGCCGCGGTTTGGCGCAAGACCGTGCCAGGGGTACTGCTGGCACTCCTGGTCGGCTGGTACGTCTGGCCGGAGCCCGACAAACCCATCATGCCGGTCGAGCAGGCGCAGCACCGGATCGAGGCCGAGCTCGCCGACGTCGCGGGAGCCTTCCACCCAGGACTCCAGTGGGCCGAGGCCAGGTACGAAAGCGAACCCAACCTGACCGGATTCTGCGGAACATCCGGGTGCAAGAAGACAGGCCGGGCGGAGATGACCGCCAAACAGGCGGCCAAAGTCCGGATCAGCTCCACGCGGGATCACGAGCCGCTCGACATCGTCCAGGCACTCTGGGCCGCAAAGGGGTATCCGGTCCACCGTGAAGGCTGGGCCGTGGAGGTGAACAGCTCGGAGCTCAGCCTTTGGTTCGTCGTCGGTGTGAACGGTTGCGCCGAGTTGCGGGCCACCCTGAGCGATGTCAAAGACACCAGCGACAACAACATGGAGGGCGGGTTCGGCCAGGGCCCGCTTGACTACGCCGCCTCGTGCGCATCGGTCGACGACCCGTACTGGTCGCATGACGCCGCCAATCCCGCCCGGCCCGAGGAAGTCGGGCCGAGCGGGATTGGCAGTCTCCCTCCCCCCTCCCCCCGGGTGAGCTAGGAGTCGGCGCTCCGTGGGCCCGACCGGCGGGCAATACGCGCGGCTGTCTCCGATGCCGCCGACTCCACGCAGCGGCGGAACAGCCCGGTCGGCGGGTGCGCATGCTTGTCCATCGCCCGCCGGCCATCAGAGGATTGCCCTGACGACGAGCTGCGAGGAGCCACAATGGGTGCGAGGCCGCTGTTGAACCGCCGGTTGGCGGGTATGGGGACGACGATCTTCGCCGAGATGTCGGCGCTCGCTACAGCCACCGGCTCGATCAACCTCGGGCAGGGCTTCCCGGACACCGACGGGCCCGAGGAGGTCCGGGAAGCCGCCGTCCGGGCACTGCGCGAGGGCCGCGGCAACCAGTACCCGCCCGGCCCCGGCATCCCCGAGCTGCGGGCCGCGATCGCCGAGCACCAGCAGCGGTTCTACGGGCTGACCTACGACCCCGACACCGAGGTACTGGTCACCGCCGGCGCCACCGAGGCCATCGCCGCCTCGCTCCTCGCCCTGCTCGAACCCGGCGACGAGGTGATCGCCTTCGAGCCGTTCTACGACTCCTACGCCGCCTGCATCGCCATGGCCGGCGCCACCCGGGTCCCACTGACGCTGCGCCAACCCGAGTTCCGCCCCGACCTGGACGAGCTGCGCTCGCTCATCACCCCGCGCACCCGGCTGCTGCTGATCAACACCCCCCACAACCCCACCGGCCTCGTCCTCAACGACGACGAGCTCGCCGCGATCGCCCAACTCGCCATCGAGCACGACCTCCTGGTGATCACCGACGAGGTCTACGAGCACCTCGTCTTCACCGGCACCCACCACCCCCTCGCCGCCCTCCCCGGCATGCGCGAGCGCACCGTCAGCATCTCCTCCGCCGGCAAGACCTTCTCCTTCACCGGCTGGAAGGTCGGCTGGGTGACCGCCACCCCCGAGCTGGTCGCGACGGTCCGCACCGCCAAGCAGTACCTCACCTACGTCAGCGCCGGCCCGTTCCAGTACGCCGTCGCCGACGCCCTGCGCCTGCCCGACGACTACTTCGCCGACTTCCGCGCCGACCTGCTCCGCAAGCGCGACCTGCTCGCCGACGGTCTCTCGGCGGCCGGGTTCGGGGTCCACCAGCCCGAGGGCACCTACTTCATCACCACCGACATCACCCCGCTCGGCGAGAAGGACGGCATCGAGTTCTGCCGCACCCTCCCGGAGCGCTGCGGCGTGGTCGCCATCCCCAACGTGGTCTTCTACGACAACACGGAGGTCGGCCGCTCGCTGGTGCGGTTCACCTTCTGCAAGAAGGACGAAGTCCTCCAGGAAGCCGTCAGCCGTCTGCAACGCCTGGGAGCCTGAGCCGGTACCGCCAGAACCCGGTGGGTGCGGCGACGGCCGTGGGTCGCAAACCACACGGCGGCACACTGTTCTCCCCGGCAGCTGGGCGCAACAGCTGATCAGGGCCGTATCGACGCGCGGGCCCGCCACGCACGGCTGGGCCCCTTCGCTCAGACTTTAGTTTGCAACCCTGGTTTTCAAGTCCGCCTGCATGCCCGATCGGATCTGACTAGCCGCTCAGACAAGGGTTCGAAGGCAGGTCCAGCGCGCTCAAGGCGACTTGAAAACCCGGGCGACCTTTTCAAGTTTTTGCCGATACAGTTTAATTTCGTGGACATCTCTCGCCTCGCGGAGTCACCCGTCGGCTCGCTCATCCCGATCAGCGGATTCGACCCGCGCAACCAACGCGCGTACAACACCCACGCCTTCCTGCCCGCACCGCCACCGAAAGAGGTCGTGCTGAGCGCACGGACCTACATGGCTGTCACGCGGGCCACGAGCATGGTCGCTCGCGCCGACCAGGCAGTCACCCAGCTCCCAAATCCGGATCTGCTGGCCCGGCTTGCGATCCGGCGGGAAGCTCTCAGCACCTCCGCGATCGAGGGCACCTACGCAGCGATGGAGGACGTCCTCAAGGCCGACTTCGAGGACGCCTCCACCATCAGCCCCGAGGTGGCCGAGATCCAGAACTACGTCACCGCCGCAGAGACCGCGACCGAGTGGATCAAGGACCGACCGATCACGGTCGCCCTACTAGAACACCTGCAGGGCATCCTCGTACGCGGAACCTCCAGCGACACCGTTCAAGCCGACCGTGTTCGCGATACCGATGTCTTCATCGGCCTCAAGACTGCCGACGTCGAGAAGGCCCGCTTCGTTCCCTGCCCACATGGCCACTACCTACGGGACGGCCTGCTCGAATGGGAGGGCTGGATCAACAGGGCCAGCGAGGACATGCCCCTGCTGGTGCGCATGGCGATCGGCCACTACCAGTTCGAGACCCTGCACCCGTTCAACGACGGGAACGGCCGCCTGGGCCGCCTGGTGGCGATGCTCCAGCTGATGTCCGCCGGAGAGCTTGCACTGCACGTCATCGCCCTGTCCCCATGGCTGGAGGCACGGCGCCGCGAATACCAGGACCATCTGTTCGAGGTGAGTGCCACTGGCGACTTCGAGCCGTGGGTCCAGTTCTTCTGCGATGCGGTGACCGCGCAGGCCAGGGAGGCCGTCGAGCGCATCGGGACGCTCGTCGGCCTGAAGAAGAAGATGCTCGACATGCTGCACCGTGCAGGCTCCAAGGGCGTCACCCAACGGATCGTCGATGACCTGATCGGCTACCCCATGCTCACGATCACCTGGGCAGCCGAGCGCCACGGCGTCACCTACCCGGCTGCGAGCAATGCGGTGAACAAACTCGTCAGCCTCGGCCTACTGCGCCAGTTCTCAGAGGGGAAGTACGGCCGGATCTTCGTCAATGACGACACGATGCGAGTCCTGATCGGCTGACCTGCGAAGCGAATCAGGAGCGCAGCGCCCGCCGGTCGGCTGACCGAGGATCGACGATGGGGAGCAGGCGTACCGGGATGCAGGAACCCGAGGCGATGCCGCCACGAACTGCGGCAGCTCTGACGCTTGCACCTTTGCGCAAGCTGGGAGGGGGCGGAACTCGCCAGGGCAGGGCGGTGAACAGTCGGTCGGAACCGGACTTCGATCTTGCTACTCAGCGCAGGCTTCCAGGATGGTGACGGCGTTGCTCCGCTCCGGGAGCGCCTCCCCCATTGCACTGGAGCCTTCGCATGCCCATGCGCAAGACGACCCGCCGCCGAGTCGGCCTGCTGGCCGCCTTCACCGCCTTGTCGGCTGCCGTGGTGACCGCACCCGCCGCTTTCGCCGACACCACGAACCCCTCGGCCGCGCCGGTGCCGTCGGTTCAGCTCAAGCCGTTCGCCTCGGCGCCCGCCGGTGCCAAGGGCCTCGACGACATCACCCTGCTCGGCGATCTGCTCTTCGCCACCTACCAGAACGACGCGGGCCCCGACGGCTCGCCCGCGGGCAGCAGGAGCACGGTCGTGGCCTTCGACCGCAAGACGGGCGCGGTCAAGCAGACCTACACCATCCCGGGCAAGGTCGACGGGCTCACCGCCGACACCAAGCACCACCGGGTGCTGGCCTCGGCGAACGAGGACCTCAACTCCAGCCTGTACGTGATCACGCCGGACCGGGACCACGACGGCCACGGCACCATCACGCACTACACCTACAGCCCGAGCCCGGCCGAGACCGGCACCGACGGCACCAACGGCGGCACCGACGCGATCTCGATCGGCTCCAACGGGACGGTCTACGTCGCCCACTCCAACCCGGACACCTCGCTGCCCGGCGCCGACAACACCGCTGCGGTCTACACCCTCAAGCTGAGCGGTTCGACGGCCCGGCTGACGCCGCTGTTCGGCGTGAACGACACCGTCCCGGTGATCAACCCGGCTGCCGGGCAGCCGACTTCGGCGCCGCTCGGCCTCACCGACCCGGACTCCAACCGGTTCCTGCGGGGCAAGGACGGCGGCACTCTGGTCCAGGACGCCCAGGCGGACAGCAAGCTGGTGTTCGTCACCGACCTCGACGCCAAGAAGCCGACCGTCAAGCAGCTGAACCTCACCAACGCGGTGACCCCCTCCCAGGGCGCGGCCACCCCGCAGCTCGACGACGTCGAGCGGGTGGACGGTCCGGGGACCCTCTTCGTCGCGGACGGCGGCACCGGCACCATCTACCGGGCGGACACCGGGGACGTCCCCGCCGGGACGCTGTTCGCCTCGCAGCCCGCGCCGAAGGCGGGCGACCTGCCGAACGACCCGGCGCTCGCGGTGGTGAACACCCGCACCGGTGTGGTGACCCACGTCTCGGCCGGCGTCACGCTGGTCAACCCCAAGGGCCTGCTGTTCGTCCCGGGGGACAAGGACTGAGCCCAGCAGCGGCCGTGGGCCCTCGTCGGCACGACGCCGACGGGGGCCCTGTCACTGACGACGGGGGCCCTGTCTTTGACCGCCCCGCCGAGTGACGGGGAGCCGGCCGGCGACGGCTAGACCGGGAGGTTCCAGCCGGGTCCGTCCTCGGTGCCGATCCACACCCGCTGTCCGTGGTCGGTGATCGTGATGCCGAACTGCTCCTGGTGCGGGGCGCCGGCGTGCTGCCAGTCATGGATCGCGCTCTCGACCTGGTCCCACAGGCGGAGTGGGCCGCGCTGGGTGACGGTCCACCCGCCGTCGCCGTCCGGAGCCGTGCGGGCCTGGGAACCGGTCGCGTGGTCCGCGAGGATCTGCTGGCTCCCTGCGCCGATGCGTTCGGCAGACGGCGCGGCGAGCTGGGCGACCCAACTGCCGGTCCAGCTGCTGAGGACGGCCGGATCGAGGCAGGTCGAGGTCTCGTCGCCGGGCAGCAGCGCCGGGTTCTGGCGGGGCGGCCGGTCGTGCGGGCGGGCGATCATGAAGCTGGTGTGGCCGGGCAGGAACCGGCCCGTCGCCTCGCCCGGCCTGGTGACGGTCAGCAGGGCGAGGCCGTAGGCGAACATCCACCCGGAGAACGTGACCAGGATCTTCCCGCCCGGCCGGACCTGGTGGAGCCACGCGTAGGGCAGGGTGCGGACGGCGCAGGTCGCGATCAGCCGGTCGTACGGCGCCTCGGGTCGGTGGCCGGCCAGCCCGTCGCCGACGACCAGGTGCGGCGCGAACCCGGCCGCCTTCAAGGAGGTGGCAGCCCGGGCGGCCACCCCCGGGTCGACCTCGATGCTGGTGATGTTCTCGGCGCCCAGGCGGTGCGCGCCGAGTGCGGTCGAGTAGCCGGTGCCGGTCCCGATCTCCAGGATCCGGTGGCCGGGCTGGACGTCGAGCTGGTGCCACATCTGCACGACGAGTGACGGCAGAGTGGAGGATGACGACGGGGAGCCGGTAGCCGGGCCGTCCGTGTCACCTGGCCGTAGCCGTCCGTCGAGTTGGGTGATGAGGGTCTGGTTGCCGTAGACCGTTTGCAGCCGGCGGTCACCGCCTTCGGTGACGGGCTCGTAGGCGGTCGGGAACGAGCCGGCGATCTCGCGGAAGTACTCGCTGACGAAGACCTCACGGGGGACCGCCTCGACGGCGGCGCGCCAGGCCGGGTCGGTGAGGTAGCCGTCGGCGGCCAACTGCTGGGCCAGGGCGGCACGCAGTCCGGCGGACGTGGGAGTCATGCGGCAGGGCCTTTCTCTAGCTGGTCGGCGATCGCAGTGGCGATGGCATCGGTCGTCGGTGGCGGGAAGAACGCCCACTGCCCATTGCTGTTGCACTCGAAGAACCACCACCGGCCGGTCTGGTCGACCGCGAAGTCGAAGGCACCGTAGACGAGTTGGAACCGCTCCAGATAGCGGGCCACGGAGCGGCGCACGGGGGGCGGGACGTCGATCGGGGTGTACGCGAGCAGGTGCTGGCGGCGGCGCCAGTCCAGGTCGGGGCTGTCGATCCGTACGGCGAACAGCTCGGCTCCCACGGCGGTGAGCCGCACGTCGAAGTCCTTGTCCACCCGGGCTTGGAACAGGTGCGGGCAGGCCGAGACCGCGTCGGTGATCTCGCCCGGCGCGACCGGCGCGACCCATGCCTGCGCAGCGCCGCTGTCCTTGGCGTAGGGGGAGTTCCACAGCGGCTTGTAGACGGCTCCGCCGCGCTGATCGGCGCAGAAGCGACGGGCCTGCGCGGGGTCGCTGGTGACGATCGTGTCCGGGACGGCGAACCCGGTGGCGAGCGCGGCGTCGAGTTGGGCGGGCTTGTGCTCGGCGTCCCGGATCCGCCAGGGGTGGTTCACGTAGTGGGCGCCGGGCAGGGCACCGAGGATGCCGCCGACGCCCCACTGCGCCTGGGAGCGGGCGAACGCCGCATCCTGTCCCTCCATGCCGTCCGGGGCCTGCCAGTTCGATGGACGCCGGTACCAGACCGATCGGACCCGGTCGAGGTCAAGGGTTCGGCTGGCGGTGGTGAGGGTGCCGCGCCGTCCGCCGCTGGTGTAGCAGGCGGTCAGCGCGGCACCCTGGTGGAGATCGGCGCTGGGGTCGGTACGGACGAGCGGGACCCGGCGGTCGGCCAGGATCCGTAGGACCAGGTCGGCCGTCGCGTCATAGGGGGAGGTCAGGACCAGCACGGCCCGCTGCCGCTCTCCGGTCATTGCGTCAGTCCTGGTCGTTGGCGGTGATGCTGTCCAGGTCGGTCGGCTGGGACTGGCCTCCGCTCTGCCCGTCGCCGCCACCGCCACCGGTGCTGGTCGGGGTGCTGGTATCGGTGCTGGTGCCGTGCTTGCCCATCTCCACGGTGCGGCCCTGCTGGTCGTGGAAGACGGCGACCTGGGTGCGCGGGTCGATGGCGGCGGTCAGCGCTGCCACCGGGTGCGTGTCGGCGTAGGGGCGCATGCGGGTGGTACCCCACGGAACGGGGACGGTGTTCGGCATCGTGGTTTCCTTCATCTGGTGGGTGACGGTGGCGAGATGAGTGGGTCCGGTGCTTCAGGCCGAAGCGACCTGCAGGTTGCACCAGGTTTCCTTGCCGAGGGCGCCGAGCGGCCGCACGCCCCAGGATTCGGCGAGTTGCTCGACGAGGAGCAGGCCGCGGCCGCCCTCGCGGGTGCAGCTGTCCTGGATGACCGGGAGGCTGAGGGCAGCGGCGTCCGCGACGCCGATGTGGAGGCGGTCGCCGGCCAGGCGCCAGGCGACGGCGGCGGTGTCGCCGCCGTGCAGCAGGGCGTTTCCCACCAGCTCCGAGAGGACCAGGCAGGCGTCGTCGGGGTCCAGGCCCAGGCTGGTGAGGTGATCGCGGAGGCGGTGGCGTGCCGCTCGCAGGGTGGCGCCGACGACGAGCGCGAGGAGGGGGTCGTCGGCGGCGGTGACGGACGGCTCGTCAACAGTCGGAGTGGGCACGGGAATGAGACGCATGAGGCCTCCTGTACTGGTGGACCGGCCCCCCTGTGGTGGATAGCCCGCCCCGGTCGGACGCCGTGCACGGGGCGGCGACCGGGGCGGGCGGCCCGCGCGGCCTCTTCCCCAAGCTCGGCCGTGCGGGAGTCTGCGGCGGTGGTGGCCCCGCCCGCAGGCGGGGCCCCCGGTGTCCGCTTCGGCCAACGCCCATGGCCGATGGCGGAGTTGACCCCCTCGTGCCACCGGAGAGGGGCCGAACCCGCAGAAACGCCTTGCTCTGCGGGGGTCTGTGGAGCGCCGGCTAGGCGGCGCGGGCGACCCTGCTCTCCCCGTGGGACGTCACGATCCCGGTGTGCACCTGCTTCATCAGGCGGAGCATGGCGTCCACCTCGTGCTCGGCGACACCGGTGCGTTCGGCCACCTGGCGGTCCAGGCTGCACCCGAGGGAGCGCAGCTCGGCGAGGGCGGCGGCCTGGTAGGCCGACGGGGAGGAGGGAGCGGTGCTCACGGCGATATCCCTTCGGTTCACGGCGGTTGGGGCGGACCGTCCTCAGGGACGACAAGGGCCCGATCGGTCTGGTCCGGAAAACGCGGGTAAACGAACAAAGTCATTCGGCTAGTTGACGTGCGGTTGCCTCAATCCATCCCGAATCGAGCAAAGTTGCGCTACGCGTGCGGAATGGCTGGCGATCTGACGCGTGATCAGCGATCCTGCCGCTGGGCAGCACCGTTCCTCTTGGTAGCCGTACGACCACCGAGCGGGACAACCATCCCGGGCTGTCCGGTACTTGCGCAACTTTCGGAAACCCCCGGGTTAGATAGCGGGAGCCACCATGAACATCAAGAAGCTGGACCCCTCGGCGTCTTCCGTGGCCGCCTTCGGCAACCAACTGCGCAAGTCACGCATGGAGAAGGGCTGGACCCAGGTGCAGCTCGGCGAGCTGATGGGGTGCACCGGTGCGCACATCTCCGGGCTAGAAACGGGGGCGAAGTCACCGAGTCCCCAGTTCGCGAAAAGAGCGGATGAGCTGTTCGGCACCGGCCTGACCTTCCAGATCCTCTGCAGGGCGATCAAGGACCAGGTCTTCCTCGACGGGTTCACCGAGTTGTCGAACGAGGAGGTGCGGGCAGCGGAGATCCGCACGTATGAACTCAACGTCATTCCCGGCATGTTCCAGACACCGCAGTATGCGGCGGCCCTGGCCAGCGCCCATGTGAGGCGCGGGGCGGTCACAGCGGGCCAGGCACGCGAGCGCCTGGCGTTCCTGGAGAACCGCCAACGCCAGCTGATCAACGCCGCGACCGCGCCCCGGTTCTATGCCGTCATGGACGAGAGCTGTCTGCGCCGGATGGTCGGCGGACCGGAGGTGATGGACATCCAGTTCGACTACCTGGAGCAGCTTGCGACCCGCCCCAAGGTCACCATCCAGGCCGTCCCGTTCAGCATGGGTGAGCTCCAGCCCTTCAACCGGCCAGTGGTGCTCCTGACCATGCGCGACCGGAGCCTGCTGGGCTACAGCGAATCGGCCGCACGGGGCTATCTGGAACGGGATTTGGAGCTGCTGAGGGCCTGGGAAGTGGCCTACGATCAGCTGCAGGTGAATGCGCTCAGTCCAGCCCAGACCCTGGACCTGATCAAAACGGTGCGAAGGGAACTCCAGCATGACTGACCTCACTGCGACGGCTTGGGTCAAGTCGTCCTACAGCGACCACGGCGGCAACTGCGTCGAGGTCGCTCCCGGCCTCCCCGGCGTCACCCCGGTCCGCGACAGCAAGGACCCCGAAGGCCCCGCCCTCTACTTCCCC